>NZ_JCALCJ010000022.1:0-274 GCF_059812295.1 Mycobacterium sp. NGS63 | reverse complement strand
GTGTCGAACATCGTTGGGCCGCATGCCATTACATCGGTGAGCAGGTAGCGGCCGGCGTCGGGTGCCCGGCGCACCGTTTCCTCGGCGGCGCTGGCGCCGGTCGGCTTGACCGCGTCTTCGAAGTTGATGCTCACTTGAAACACTTCTGGTTCGGCGTCGAGCACCGCAGTCAGGCGGGTGATGAGGTTCTCGGGGGCGAAAAACCGCCACCCTTCGCCCAGGTGCAGCCAGAAACGTCCGTCAATCTGAGCGCGTAGTTGCGCGAGTTGGGGGG
>NZ_JCALCJ010000021.1:0-1357 GCF_059812295.1 Mycobacterium sp. NGS63 | reverse complement strand
CTGTTCAGAGTCGGTTGATTCTTGACTTTTCTATGTCGGTTGATCCTTGACACTCTGGGTTATGGGTTAGGCCTGTTCGCGGGTGCGGAAAGCCCGTTTGTTTCTTACCTCGCCACGACTGGTTCGCGCGACGGTCTTGACCAACTCATCTCCGATAAAGAACCGCAGCAAGTCACCATCGACGTGCACGTCGCAGCGGGCCCCGGCATGGTGAGCGCCGACGCAGACCTGTTGCCAGGCCACGCTGACCACGCCGTTGGTGGTCACCCGCCGGCTGACCCAGTCCTGGCCGCCACGATCAACCCTCGGTGTGGCGGCCACAGCGCGCGGTGTTGCGGTGACCGAGCCGAATCGTTCGGCAGGGGTAACCATGTCCAGTGATTGATGCGGCCGCTCATAGTTGTAGTAGTCCACCCACTCGTCAACGGCTTGCTGAGCGGTCTTCAGATTGCTGAACGGACGCTGCTCGCTGAGGAATTCAGCGCGCAGGCTGCGGTGGAACCGCTCAATCTTGCCCGTCGTCGTCGGGCTGCGCGGCTGGGTCAACAAATGATCAATCCCGTGCTCCCGACAAATCGCATCAAAGAGCACCTCCACCGGAGGGTGATGAAACCGGCCGGTGAAGACCTTGCCGTTATCGGTAAGCGCCTGATGCGGCGCCCCATATTTGGCCAACGCGGCGCGAAACCCGTCACAGACCGCCCGGGTACGTTCAGCGGCCATCAACCGCGCCACTACACACATCCGGGAATGGTCATCGATGCCCGTTAAGGCTTTGGCGCAGCTGCCATCCGCGAGCGCAAACCCGCCCACGACGTCTAGCTGCCACAGCTCCATCGGCGCACCGCGTTCCCAGCGTTTCCACTTACGCGAACGCCGATCACGATCGGCCGGATCGATCATGGCCGCACGCACCAACGCCCGATACACCGCCGACTCCGAGGGCAGCGGCGCCACGTCCCGCTTGCCCAACTCGAACACCAGCCTCCGCGGACCCCAATACGGACGCGACCGGCGCAACTCCAACACCGTCGCCTCCACTTCGGCTGGCATCTGATGCGGACAACTCACCGGCCGATGTGACCGATCCTTGAGCCCTTCGAGGCCCTCGGCCTCATACCGGGCCAACCAGGCGTGCAACGTCTGGCGCGACACCCCGGACTTCTCGGCAGCCTGCGACACCGACAACCCGTCGCTGATCACCGCCATCACGGCCTGATACCTCTGCTCTGCCACGCTCAACTCCCTCATCAAGGGAGTGTCAAGGATCAGTCGAAGTAACTGTCAAGCATCAGCCGAAACACTGTCAGGCATCACCCGAAGACAAAATGTCAAGCATCAGCCGAGCTAATACATT
>NZ_JCALCJ010000020.1:0-1413 GCF_059812295.1 Mycobacterium sp. NGS63 | reverse complement strand
CGCACGCCTGGACAGAGCCCGCGGTGTGCAAAACAGCGACCCCGTTCCGCCCGACCATCGGAGCCGACCGGCCGCCGATGCCGGGCTGCGCACCGCCAGCCTCGACGAAGTGCTCTGTATCTCAGGTTTGTACCTCTCACGACAGTAAGGTGGCCTCATGGAGCCAGTGATCGGGAGTGTTCCGCCCGACTCGGATCCCACTTCGACTGCGAACTGCCGGTCGGCCGGTGAGTTGTTGCCCCCCGAGAAGCTCCAGAATTGGGTGGGTGGCGGTGGCGCTGACGCGTATAAGGCAATCGGCAATGAATTCTTGGGTTATTTGGTTGACCTATGTAGGTTGCGGCCAGGCGATGCAGTGCTCGACGTTGGTTGCGGCTCAGGGCGGATGGCGCTGCCGCTCACCGGCTACCTGAACCGCGAGGGCCGCTACGCCGGCTTCGATGTCTCAACGGAAGCAATCGCGTGGTGCACGGAGAATATCTCGGAATCACATCCCAACTTCGAATTCAAGGTCATAGATATTCAGAACGGAGTGTACAACCCGAAAGGGAGATACAAGTCGTCAGAGTTCAGTTTTCCGTATCCCGACGGGTCGTTCGATGTAGTGTTTCTTGCCTCAGTGTTCACGCACATGTTGCCGCAGGACGTGAGGCAATATCTGTACGAGATCTTCCGTGTGCTGAAGCCGGGCGGGCGAAGCCTAATCACCTTCTTCCTCCTCAACGAGGAGTCGTTAGCCCTAATCAGGGAGGGAAAGGGATCTTTTAAGTTCGAGCATGAGATGCCAGGTTATCGGATGACCAACTTCGAAAATCCTGAAGCGGCGATCGCCTACCCGGAAGGCTTCGTCAGGTATCTGTATGGGAAATGCGGCCTCGAGCTTCGGGATCCCTTGCGCTACGGCACGTGGTGCGGCCGAACGGACGGTATGAGCGGGCAGGACGTCGTGATTGCAATCAAGCCGCGAACAGGAATCGCATAGCCATCGCACGGCGCAACGATCCGCGCTCAGCGTCGTCGCGGTGCATTGTCTACACGGCGGCCTTCAACTTCGGGCAGCCGGGTGGCGCCGCTTGGGCGCGAGCTGATGCGCCTTGCCGGCTGCACAGGCCTGACCTTCACCTGCCGGTAGCAATCAGGACATGGGCTCGCGTCGCCCGCTAACGCCGATGGTCCTTGCACGTGAGAGCCGCAAGCGAGCTTGGTGCCCGGGTCTGCCCGAGTTGGTCGAGGCAGTTGTCACTTAGGTACAGGTCTGAGATGCACAGCACTTCGGCGAAGGGTGGCGGTTCTCAGCCCGGCGCCCGGCGCGCCCGCGCCCGGTCAGCCACGTTGGGTGCGTCGGGTCGGCGTTGGTGTGTGCCCGCCGCGGGTACCTTTTCGTGGCCACGTACAGCTCGGTCCAGGTGTGCC
>NZ_JCALCJ010000002.1:0-767111 GCF_059812295.1 Mycobacterium sp. NGS63 | reverse complement strand
TAGGTTGTGGGGCGGGCGGGGCTCGAACCCGCGACCAACGGATTATGAGTCCGCGGCTCTAACCAACTGAGCTACCGCCCCGGTATTGACGGCTTCGACCTTAGCGTCAGCTCCCGGGCTCGGCGTTGCCGTGGTCGCGATCCGACGGGCGCAGCCGGAAAATCCGGATCTGCCGCGGCGCGCAGTTCACGCGGTAGTTCTCATACCCGGCGTAGACGTCGACCGCCTTCGCCCACGCCGCGGCCCGCTCGTCGCCGTCCAACAGTTCGGCCCGGTACGGCCGCGGCGGACCGTTGAGCTCGACGGTGCAGTCGGGGTGCGCGAGCAGGTTGGCGCTCCACCCCGGATGCTTTTCCTGACCGTAGTTCGACCCGATCGCGAGCAACCCGTCACCGTCGTCGAGCAGGGCCAGTGGCTGCGGACGGGGCTTGCCCGACTTGGCACCGGTGGTGGTCACCAGCCCCACCTTGTCGACGCCCATGGTGCTCAGATGGCCGTTCGTGCGGGGAATGAGCACCTTGTCGACGCGCGGGGCCAGGTGTTTGCCCAGCACCAAGCCGGCGCGGGTCATGGCCATGCGTTCGAAGAGGACCTCACTCCATCGCAGCCGCCGGCCGCGGTAGGGGCTGAATCGTCGTAGCGACACGGACTAAAGCCTAGTCAGCTGAACACCGTCTGCCCGTCAACGTCGAGCAGGTAGCGCTCGGTGCCCTGCTCGACCCGCGGGGCGTCGGCGCCCAGCGACACGGCGACCTTGTTGCTGGCATTGCGCATGACGTCAAAGGTGAGCTCCACGGCCTCGGCCTCCGAGAACCGGGAGCGCACCTCGGCGGCAACGTCGGCGTCGAGGTGCGCAGGGGTCCAAATTAACCCATCGGTGTAACGCAGCGCTGCCTTAGCGCGCTCGGTCAGCGACGTCGAGTCCTCGTAGCCCTCGATGTCGCCGTACAGGTCCTCCGACCCGCCGGCGTCCAGCGCGGTGGTCTCGCGCAGCGACTTGCACAGCCGGCAATTGTGCTGCGCGGCGCCGCGCAGCCGGACCAGCTCGGCGGTCACCGGATCCAGCGCGCGCATCCGCGCGACGGCGGGCAGGAAGGCGTTGAACACCAGATCCGACGGATCGGTGGCGTGGTCCCAGGCGATCGGCCCGCTCACCCACTGCAGATGCTCCGAGCCGACACCGACGGCTTCCAGCCCGGCGCGCACCCGCGGCACGAAGTCGGCGATGTACATCTGCACCACGACACCAAAGGTGCTGTCCCCCAGCTGCTTCCACAGCCGCGAGCGCTGCTCGGCGGTGATCGCCGAGACGTCGGCGCTGAACTGCTCGGCGAACTCGGCGACGACGGCCTCGGCCTCCGAGCCGGGCTCACCGACCTCGACGCACGCGGGCAGCGGCGGCAACGACAAGGTCTGCGCACACACCCGCCGCACCAGGCCGGTGAGACGCCCGTCGCCGGGAGACAACACGACAAGCTGATCAAGCATCAGAACATTATTGCGCCTGGCTCACCGAGGACATGTGAAAGTCCGGGATCCGCAGCGACGGCATCGCCGCGCGGGTGGCCCAGTCCCCCCATTCCCGCGGCAGCGTCTTCTCGCTGATTCCGGCCTCGGTGGCCCGGCGCAGCAGGTCCAGCGGGCTCTCGTTGAACCGGAAGTTGTTGACCGCCGCGGTCACCTCGCCGTCCTCGATCAGGTAGACCCCGTCGCGGGTCAGCCCAGTCAGCAGCAACGTGGTCGGGTCGACCTCGCGGATGTACCACAGCGTGCTCAGCAGCAGGCCGCGCTCGGTGGCCGCGATCATGTCGGCGAGTTCGGCCGACCCGCCGGTCATCACCAGGTTGTCGGCGGCGACGGCCACCTCGGCGCCGAACTTGGCGGCGGTGGCCCGCGGGTAGGCCAGCGCGTTGATCACGCCGTTGCGGATCCAGTCCACCTGCGCGATCTCCATGCCGTTGTCGAACGCCGACACCGTCTCCGAGGAGTTGCTCACCGCGACGAACGGCGTGCACGCCAGGCCCGGCGCCATCGGGTCGGAGAACAGCGTCAGCGGCAGCTCGGTGAGCCGCTCCCCCACCCTCGTCCCGCCGCCGGGCGCCGAGAACGCGGTGCGGCCCTCCTGCGCGCCGCGCCCGGCCATCGACCAGGCCATATAGATCATCATGTCGGCCACCGTCGACGGCGGCATGATCGTCTCGTACCGCCCCGCGGGCAGCTCCACGCTGCGCTCGGCCCAGCCGAGCCGCATCGACAACTGCTCGAGCAGCGAATCGATCGGCACGTCAACAAAATCGGCGGTGCCGGTGCCCGCCCACGCGCTGGCGTCGCCGCGCTTGGCGTTGATCTCCACCGCACCGGTGGGCTGGCTGTACCGGCGCCGCAACCCCGTCGACGACGCCAGGAACGTCGTCGAAACGCTGTGGTGGGCAAAGCCATACAGCCGATCGGCGCCGCGGAACCCCCGGCTCAACGAGTCGGCGACGTCGGCGAAGATCAGGGGCCCGGTGCCGGGCACCGGCGCGTCCCAGTCGGCGGGCTGCCCCGAATCGGCCAGCAGCGGTGCGGCGTCGCCGGCCTCGGGCGCCGAGCGGGCCGCCTCCTGGGACGCCGCCACCAAACCGGGAATCACCCGGGGATCCACCTCGGCGGACACCACCGTGCCGATGCGGGCGCTATCGCCTTGGCTGACAATGGAAATCACGGTGATGCTGCGGTTCACCGACACCCCGTTGGTGGTCATCGAGTTGCCCGCCCACCGCAACGTCCCCTCGACCTTGTCGGTGACCAGCACCATCGTCTCGTTGGCGCCGCCGAGCTTGGCCGCCTCCTCCAGCACCAGGTTGACGACGTGCTGCGCGGTAATCATTTGCCGCCCTCGGTCCGGGTGTTGAGCACGTTGACGCCCCGGAACAGCGCCGACGGACAGCCGTGGCTGACCGGGGCGATCTGGCCGGGCTGGGCCTTGCCGCAGTTGAACGCGCCGCCCAGCCGCCACGTCGACGGGCCGCCCACGGCCTCCATCGAGTTCCAGAAATCGGTGGTGGTCGCCTGATACGCGACGTCGCGCAGCTGGCCGTCCAGCCGGCCGTCGCGGATGCGGAAGAACCGCTGCCCGGTGAACTGAAAGTTGTAGCGCTGCATGTCGATTGACCAGGACTTGTCGCCGACGATGTAGATGCCGTCCTCGACGTGGCCGATCAGGTCGGCGGTGCTGATCTCCTCGGCGGCGGGCTGCAGCGAGACATTGGCCATCCGCTGAATCGGCACGTGATGCGCCGAGTCGGCGTACGAGCACCCGTTGGAGCGCGGCTGACCCAGCCGCGGCGCGAACACCCGGTCGAGCTGGTAGCCGACGAAGACGCCGTCGCGCACCAGGTCCCAGCTTTGGGCGGCCACGCCCTCGTCGTCGTAGCCGATGCTGGCCAGGCCGTGCTCGACGGTGCGATCGGCCGTCACGTTCATCACCGGCGACCCGTAGCGCATGGTGCCCAGCTTGTCCGGGGTGGCGAACGACGTTCCCGCGTAGGCGGCCTCGTAGCCGATCGCGCGGTCGTATTCGGTTGCATGCCCGATGGATTCGTGGATGGTCAGCCACAGGTTGGTGGGGTCGATCACCAGGTCGGTGGGCCCGGCGGTCACGCTGGGCGCCTTGACCTTCTCGGCCAGCAGCACCGGCAGCTGCGCGAGCTCGTCGGTCCAGTTCCACACGTCGTCGCCGGCCAGCGCCTCCCAGCCCCGCCCCATCGGCGGGGCCAGGGTGCGCATCGACTCGAAACTGCCCGCCTCGGCGTCGACGGTCACCGCCTGCAGCGTCGGCTGCACCCGCACCCGCTGCTGGGTGATCGACGACCCGAAGCTGTCGGCGTAAAACGTCTGCTCCTTGACCGCGGTAAGCACCGCCGACACGTGGTCGATGCCGTCGGAGTCCAGCAGGCGCGTCGAGTAGTCCTCCAGCACGGCGATCTTGTCGGGGCCGGGGATTTCGAACGGGTCGATCCGGTAGTTCGACACCCAGGTCGCGTCCGCGTACACCGGCTCGTCGGCCAGCTCGACGCGCTCGCTGTTGAGCACCGCCAGCGTGGTGGCCACGTGCACGGCGCGGCGCGCGGTCTCGGCCGCGACGGCGGGCGCCAACTCCGCGTGGGAGGCGAATCCCCAGGTGCCGTTGACGATCACCCGCACCGCCAGGCCGACCTCGCGGCTGACGACGGCGTTCTCCAGCTCGCCGTCGCGCAGCTGGATGATCTCGGTGCTGAGCCGGTGAATCCGCAGGTCGGCGTGGCTGGCGCCGGCCGCCTTGGCCGCCGAGAGCGCGGCTTCGGCGAGCTCGTGGCGGGGCAGCTCAAGGAAGTCGGCATCGATCCCCCGGTTCGGTGTCACGGCTACACCGTATCGACCGGCTTTAATACACCCATGGCCGACGCGCCCCGCCGATCCGCCGCGCTGGGCTACGCCCTGCTGGCGCCCAGCCTGTTCGGGGTCATCGCCTTCCTGCTGCTGCCGATCTTCGTCGTGATCTGGCTCAGCCTGTACCGATGGGACCTGCTGGGTCCGCTGCGCTACGTGGGCCTGGCCAACTGGCGCTCGGTGCTGACCGACCCCGGGTTCGGCAACTCGCTGATCGTCACCGCCGCGTTCGTGGCGATCGTGGTTCCCGTGCAGACGATTCTGGGGTTGGCGGCCGCGACGATGCTAGCCCGCAGCCTGCCCGGCACCGGCCTGTTTCGCACCGTCTACGTGTTGCCGTGGATCTGCGCCCCGCTGGCGATCGCGGTGCTGTGGCGCTGGATCCTGGCCCCCACCGACGGCGCGGTCAGCGCCGTCCTCGGGCACAACATCGACTGGCTGTCCGATCCCAGCTTCGCGCTGCCGCTGGTGTCGGCCGTCGTCGTGTGGACCAATGTCGGGTACGTCTCGCTGTCGTTCCTGGCGGGCCTGCTGGCCATCCCCGGCGACGTGCACGCGGCCGCGCGCACCGACGGCGCCAACGCGTGGCAACGGTTCTGGCGCATCACCCTGCCCATGCTGCGCCCGACGATGTTCTTCGTCCTGGTGACCGGGATCGTCAGCACCGCACAGGTTTTCGACACGGTGTACGCCCTGACCGGCGGCGGGCCAGCGGGCAGCACGGACCTGGTGGCCCACCGCATTTACGCCGAGGCGTTCGGGTCGGCGGCGATCGGGCGGGCGTCGGTGATGGCGGTGGTGCTGTTCGTGATCCTGATCGGAATCACCATCGTCCAGCACCTGTACTTCCGGCGGCGGATCAGCTATGACCTCGTCTAGCCGCCTGTTCAACGTCGTCGTCTACGCCGGGCTGGTACTGGGCGCGCTGATCACGTTGGTGCCCTTCGTGCTTGGGCTGCTGACCTCGTTCACGTCGGCGCACCAGTTCGTGACCGGCACGCCGCTGCAATTGCCGCGCCCACCGACGCTGGCCAACTACGCCGACCTGGGCGGCGCCGGATTCGGCCGCGCCGCGGCGGTGACCGCGCTGATGACGGCCGTAATCCTGGTGGGGCAGCTGACGTTTTCGGTGCTGGCCGGATACGCGTTCGCGCGCTTGGATTTTCCCGGGCGCGACGCGTTGTTCTGGGTCTATCTCGCCACCCTGATGGTGCCCGCAACCGTCACCGTGGTCCCGATGTATCTGATGATGGCGCAGCTGGGTCTGCGCAACACGTTCTGGGCGTTGGTGTTGCCGTTCCTGTTCGGCTCGCCCTACGCGATCTTTTTGCTGCGCGAGCACTTTCGCATCATCCCCAACGACTTGATCAACGCCGCGCGCCTCGACGGCGCCAACACGCTGGATATGATCGTGCACGTGGTGATCCCGTCGAGCCGCCCGGTCCTGGCCGCCCTGACGCTGATCACGGTGGTCTCGCAGTGGAACAACTTCATGTGGCCCTTGGTGATCACCAGCGGGCACAAGTGGCGGGTGCTCACCGTCGCCACGGCCGATCTGCAGTCGCGGTTCAACTCGCAATGGACGCTGGTGATGGCGGCCACGACGCTCGCGATCGTCCCGCTGATCACCCTGTTCGTGGGCTTCCAGCGCCACATCGTCGCGTCGATCGTCGTGTCGGGGCTCAAGTGAGCAATCGCCGCGCCGAGATTGCCGCCACGGCTGCCTATGGCGCGGATTCACGACCACCACGGCAATCTCGGCGCGGCGCACCGTGAGCCGGCCCCGGTTTTCCACGCTGGTCGCCGGGTCGCTGGTGCTCGTCGCGGTGCTGCTGGCGGCGATGGCGGTGGTGCTGGACTACTCGGCGGAGCCCCACGGCAACACGATCGTGGTCAAGGTGCGGCTGTGGGGCGAGCAGATCGCCGCGGCCTATCGGCATTCGTTCGAGGCGTTTCACCGCGCGCATCCCGGCATCGAGGTGCACACCGACATCGTGGCGTATTCGACGTACTTCGACACGCTGCGCACCGACGTCGCCGGGGACAGCGCCGACGACATCTTCTGGCTGTCCAACGCCTACCTGGCCGCCTACGCCGACGGCGGCCGCCTGCTGGACATCGGCAAGACCCTGGGCCCGGCCGCGGCCGCCGACTGGGAGCCGGCCGTGGTGGACCAGTTCACCCGCGGCGGCGTGCTGTGGGGGGTGCCGCAGCTGACCGACGCCGGCATCGCGTTGTACTACAACGCGGACCTGCTCGCGGCGGCCGGCGTCGACCCCGCGCAACTGAACACCCTGCGGTGGAGCCCCGGCACCGGCGACACCCTGCGGCCGCTGCTGACGCGGCTGACCGTCGACGCCGACGGAAACACAGCGAGCACACCGCGTTTCGACCCCGGACGCGTCCGCCAGTGGGGCTACAACGCCGCCAACGACCCCCAGGGGATCTACCTGAACTACATCGGCTCGGCAGGCGGGGTATTCCAGCGCGGCGACGAGTTCGCGTTCGACAACCCCGCGGCGGTGTCGGCCTTCCGCTATTTGGTCGGCCTGATCAACGACGACCACGTCGCCCCACCCGCCGCGGACACCAACGACAACGGCGACTTTTCCCGCAACCAGTTCCTGGCCGGGCGGATGGCGCTGTTTCAGTCCGGCACCTACAACCTGGAGCCGGTGGCGCGCGACGCCCGGTTCCGCTGGGGTGTGGCGATGATGCCCGCCGGCCCGGTGGGGCGGGTGAGCGTCACCAACGGCATTGCCGCGGCCGGCAATTCGGCGACCAAGCATCCCGATGCGGTGCGTCAGGTCCTGGCCTGGATGGGCAGCCGGGAGGGCAACACGTACCTGGGCAGCCACGGCGCGGCCATTCCCGCGGTGCGCTCGGCGCAGCGGGCCTACTTCGAGCACTGGGCCGCCGAGGGCGTCGACGTCACACCGTTCTTCTCCGTGCTCAATGGCCCCCGCATCCCCGCCCCCGGCGGCGCCGGGTTCGCG
Organism: Mycobacterium sp. NGS63; assembly: GCF_059812295.1. Lineage (NCBI taxonomy): Bacteria > Bacillati > Actinomycetota > Actinomycetes > Mycobacteriales > Mycobacteriaceae > Mycobacterium > Mycobacterium sp. NGS63. The sequence continues at coordinate 759,705 of NZ_JCALCJ010000002.1, read as the reverse complement.
GCGGGGTACACGGCCCTGCACAGCTACTTCGACGAAATGTTTCTGGGCCGAGGCGATGTCGCCGGGACGCTGAAGAAGGCCGAGGCGGCGGCCAACGCCGCCGCGAGCCGATAGGGCGCGCTGGCGCGACGGTCGGCGCTCAGGCCACGCTGGCGTGACGCTGAGCTCGTCGCGCGGCCCGCGGTCACGGCACTCGTCGAACTTCGGAGTCGTCGCTGTCGTTGAGCGCGCTGTGGTGGCGTCCCCACACGAAGTAGAAGACCAGCGCCAGCGAAATCCATCCGGCGAACGCGATCCACGTGTACCAGTGCAGGCTGAGCAGGATGTACCCGCACGCCAGCACCGAAAGGACCGGTGTGACAGGGTAACCCGGCACCTTGAACGCCCGCGGCAGGTCGGGCTGGCGCACCCGCAGGATGATCACGCCGACGGACACGACGATGAACGCCGTCAGCGTCCCGATGGACACCATGTCCGCCAGCTTGTCCAGCGGCACGAAGGCGGCCAGGCCGCCCGTCGCCGCCGCGACGATCGCGGTGTTGCTCACCGGGGTCATGGTGCGCGGATTGACCGTGGCGAAGCGCGACGGAAGCAGGCCGTCGCGGCCCATGGCGAACAGGATGCGGGTCTGGCCGTACATCGTGACGAGCGTGACGGAGAAGATGGAGATCACCGCGCCGGCGGCCAGGATCGTGCTGGCCCAGCGGCCGTGGGTGACGTGATCGAGGATCGTGGCCAGGCCCGCCTCCTGCTGGCCGGCGAAGTCCCGCCACGGCTGGGCGCCCAGCGCGGCCAGCGCGACGAGCAGGTACACGGTGGTGACGGTGGCCAGCGCGGCGATGATGGCGCGCGGCATGGTCTTCTGCGGATCCTTCACCTCGTCGCCCGCCGTCGACACCGCGTCCAGGCCGATGTAGGAGAAGAAGATGGTGCCGGCCGCCGACCCGATGCCGGCCACGCCGAACGGGGCGAAGTCCTTGAGCCGCCCGGCGTCGAAGGCCGTGAACGCCAGCAGCACGAACATGGCCAGCACGCCCAGCTTGGTCAGCACCACGATCGCATTGACCCTGGCCGATTCGCTGGCGCCGCGGATCAGCAGCAGCGCGCACATCAGGATCAGAATGACCGCCGGGACGTTCACGTAGCCCGGCTGCGCGTCCCAGGGCGCCGCCGACAACGCGTGCGGCAGGCGGAACCCGAACAGGTTGCCCAGCAGCTTGTCCAGGTAGCCGCTCCAGGTGACCGACACCGCCGCGGTGGCCACCCCGTACTCCAGCAGCAGGCACGCCGCCACGCCCATCGCGACCACCTCGCCCAGCGTGGTGTACGCATAGGAGTACGACGAGCCCGAAACCGGCACCGCGGCAGCCAATTCGGCGTAGCAGATCGCCGCCAGCCCGGCCGCGATGCCCGCGATGAGGAACGAGACGATCACACCGGGGCCGGCTTCGGGCACGGCCTGGGACATGACGAAAAATATTCCGGTGCCGATCGTCGAGCCGACGCCGAACATGGTCAGCTGGAACGTGCCGATGCTGCGCTTGAGATGGTCGGCGGCCCCCCGCGCGGCGTGCGCCCCCGCCACGGGGCGGCGCCGCAGCATCTGCTCGCTCAGGCTGATCGGGGTGGCTGGCAACTGCGCTCCTGTCGGTGGGGTCAGCCGATTATCACGCCTCCCCGGCGCCTTGGCCCGCATTCCGCGTTTCGACGTTTCGCCACCCGGGAATCCCCGGTGTGCCAATGCCCGAGACAACACCAAGCCGGGTCCGCCTGAGCCATCACATCGTGGAACTCGATGACGGGCGGCGGATCGGCCTATCCGTCGGCGGCCGCGGTGTGCCGCTGTTGTTCATGCACGGGCTCCTGCTGAGCCGCCGGGCATATTTGCGCATGCTCAGCCGGATCGCCGGTATGGGGTTTCTGGTCGTCGCCGTCGACGCCGCCGGCCACGGCGACACCTGGCGGCTGCCGAGCGATGCCTGCGGTTTCACCGAACGAGCCGATTCGGTGTTGCGCACGCTGGACGCGCTTGGCATCGGGCAGGCGTTGTTCGTCGGCCACTCGATGGGTGGGCGCATGACCATCCAGCTGGCTGCCCGCGCGCCCGAGCGGGTACTTGCGGCCGTACTGTTCGACCCGGCGGCGGGGTCGCGGTTCGACACCACCATCCCCGATTTGGTGAAGTCCCCGACCAAGGCGCTGGGCGCGGCCTACACCGCGGTCCGCGACACGCTGGGCGACCCGACGCAGCTCTCGGCCGGCGAGCAACTCGGATACTTCCGCGTGCTAGCGGCCGTGGCGGTGCCCAACCTGCGGTATCCGATCGGGGCCGTCCGCACGATCAGGGCCATCATCGAATCCGGTGACTACACGCCGATGCTGCACACGATGCGCGACGAGGGGATGCCCACGATGGTGGTGCACGCCGAAAAGGACATGATCGTGCCCTTCCCGTACGCGCGCGAAATCGCCAACGAGTCCGACGCCACGCTGTACAAGGTGCCCAGCGCCTACCACTCCTGGATGATCGCCAATCCGCGGCAGGGCGCCGACGCCTTTCGCCAACTGCTGGACGGCGAACTAGGCGAGGTGCTGCGCAACGCCGCCGACGCGATGGGCATCGCGGACTTCGACGACCACGAGGCGTGGGAGCGCGAGTTGTTGGACCCCGACGCGCTGGTACTGGAATTCATCCGCGGTCGCGAAAGAGTCGAAATCGGCACGGAGGAGCCCGATCACGTCGAACTCGAGCTGGTGCGCAGTACGGAGCGCCCGCACGAGCGGATGTCGTGGGCGCAACGAACGTGTCGCAGGTGGGCGGCTAAGCACCTGCGTCAGGAGCGGTCGCTGATCCGGCGCAACACCCGGATCAAGCGGGACCACCGCGAATAGCCATTCGCCGGCGGCCGGCGAGATGCGTAGGGCCACGGCCGGTTTCGCTCCGGGACGGCACTGGTGCGGACCTGCTTGAGTTGCGCCCGCAGGTGTGCGCGCAGGTCGTCCAGGCCCGGGTCGGTCCACCGGTTGTCGGCCTCGGTCGGGTCGGCGGTCAGGTCGTAGAGCTCCCACTGGTCGTCCAGCGGCGACGTCCGGTAGGCCTCGCCGCCGAGCCCGTTCGCGGCCAGGTGGCGCACCCCGGGTTCGGTCCAGGTGGCCGGGTCGTCGAAGGTGCGCACCAGCTTCCACAGGTGCCCGGCCCCGCCGGGCGCCGCCGCGTCGTCGACGCGGACCACCAGTCCCTCGAAGTTGGACGCGGTGTGGGCGGGCACCCGAATCCGCAGCGGCGCGGGCGGATTCGCGGCGCGCCTCAGGCGGCGCGCCAGGCCCGAGGCGCCGCTGTCGCCCTCGAGCATGTTGTCGCGGGTCATCAGGTACACGGCCCGCGTCTCGTCGGCGGGCGCGCCGTCGATCACCGGCATCAGGTCCCGGCCCGGCAGCGCGTGCACCTCCGAGAACGACGCGGCCAGGGTGGCCGCCACCGCCCCGACGTCGACGCCCGCGGCCGAAAGCAGCGTCGGGACCAGGTCGACGTGCGAGGTGGGCGCGGTGACGACGCGGGCCGTCGTCGGGCGCTCGCCGACGCGGGCGATCACGAAGGGGACGCGGGTGGCCTCGTCGTAGAGGTTGAACCATTTCTGGTGCAGCCCACCGTGGGCGCCGAGCAGGTCCCCGTGATCGGCCGTGCGCACCAGCACGGCGTTCGCCGAGCCGCCCTCGGTGACCGCGCGGCGGACGCGGTCGATCGGCGCGTCCACCTCGGCGTGCAGGCGGTAGTAGAGGTCGCGGTAGCGCTGGGCGTTGCGGCCGTAGGTGCGGTCGATCACGGGCGCCGGGCCGTATCCGGAGTAGTAGGCCTCGCGAAAGGCGATCTGCGCGGCGGGCTTCGACGACAGGTCCTCGTCGGCGGTGGGCGCGGGCGGCACCGGCGGCGGGTCCAACGGGGATGGCCTGACCGGACCGCGGCGCGACCACGCGGGGAACAGCACGATGTCGTGCGGGTTGACGAAGCTGGCCACCAACAGGAACGGGCGCAGCGCTTCGGGGTCGCCGGCGCGGCGGCGGTCGTAGCGGTCGGTGAGCCAGGCGACGACGCGGTCGGCGATCAGCGGATCACGCCGGATGCCCGCGTTGGCCAGCAGCGCCCCGTGCGGCTCGGGGCCCACCCATCCCGAAAAGCCATACGGCCCAAGCGGATCGGCGTCCCGGTAGCGCCGCACCGCGGCGGCGTCGACGACACCCTCGTCGTCGTTGGTCGCCAGCGCGCGGCCGGTGACCGGGTCGACGAGGTCGGCGTGGGAGATGTGCCACTTGCCGTCGTAGTGCGTGTCGTAGCCCGCGGCCCGAAACCAGTTGCCCAGGGTGGGCACCTCGCCCGGGCGCAGCCACCGCATGCGGGAATCGTCGGCGGTCTTGCCGATGCCGTCGGTCTGGGTGACCCCGTGCAGGTCCGGGTAGTGGCCGGTGAAAATGGTGGGACGGCTGGGCACGCAGGCCAGCGAGCCGGTGTAGTGCCGTACGAAACTGATGCCGTGATCGTCAAACCACTTGCGGCCGCTCAGCGTTCGATCGCGCCATGCCAGCACGCCGGAGGCCTCGTACGGCGGGACCGCGCGTTCCTCGTCGGTCATCACGATGATGACGTCGGGGCGATCAGACACGGGCGTTCTCCAATCGGTTCGCGAGCCCGGCGAGCAGCGCGTCGGACTGACGCGCGAGGAAACGGCACAGGATGCTTTCGGCCAGCCGGTGGGCCGGGCCGGACCCGATGTCGACCGTGCTGGTCAAAGTCACGACGGCCGAGTCGGATCCGTCCGCGGCCAGCGTCCAGCGGTTGGTCACCCGGCGCACGCCCCGCGGCAGGCCCTCGATGGCGTAGGCGAGGGCGCGCGGCGGGTCGAACTCGGTGATGCGTTCGACGAGGGCGTCGCGTTTGACCTGGACGCGCCGCGCGGTGCCGACCGGTCCCCCGTCCGGGCCGGAAGACAGGACGCACGAGTGGTCGACGTTGTCGGCCCACGACGCGATCGCGCCGAAGTCCGCGAGGACGTCCCAGATCTGTTGCGGGCGGGCCGCAATGCGGCGGCGGCGGTGGATGTCGGCCACCCGCTCAAAGCTACGCGAACGCCTACGGCATCGTGTGGAAGATCGTCTCGATCACCACCGCCAGGACGCCGATCCCGATGGTGATCGCGATCGTCACCCAGTCCGCCAGCTTGGGCCGGGCGGGGTTGGCCGAGAGCTGACCGGTGCCCCCGCGGGCGGTGATGGCGTCGCCCATCTCGTCGGCGCGCCGCAGCGTCACGGTGATGGCGGCGGCCATCAGGTCGATCAGCTCCAGCGCGTGCCGGCGGCGACGGGCCTTGCGGCTGCGCGGTATCCGCTTGGGGCGCAACCGGCGGGCGGCGTAGAGCACCTGAAATTCGTCCATCAGCATCGGGAAGGCGCGCAGCGCGAGCGCCAAGGCGGCCGCCCACTCGTCGACGGGGATCCGCAACAGCTTGAAAGGCCGGCCCAAAGTCGCCATCGCAGGACCTATTTCGGCGACGTTGGTGGTCCACGACACCATCGCCCCCAGCGCGAGCAGCACGATCGACAGCGCGGTGATCCTGAGGAAGTTCAGGCCTCCCCCGAGCCCGATCTCGTGGCCCAAGATCCAGACCTTCGGTTTGCCGCCGGCCAGCGCGGCCGTGATGCCGCCCAGCGCGATGACGACCCACAGCCACCGCGGAATCGAGGGCAACACACCCCGCGGGATGCGCGCGAGCCTGGCCGCCGCCAGCACCAGGGCCGCGACCAACCCGATGGTCACCCAGCCCGGATAGAACGTCAGCAGCACCGAAACGCCGAACACCACCAGGAGTTTGGTGCCCGCCCACAGGTCGTGGATGGGCGAGGTTCCGGGCACCGGGACGAGCAGCACGACCGGGCGGGTGGGGCGTCGCATCGAGCCGCGGCTGGGGGCGGAGGTTGCCGTCATGCCATGCCCCCCGCCGCGGCGGGCACGGGTTCCAGCGTGCCGTTGCGCAGGTGCAGGGTGCGCGGGCACAGGTCCTCGAGCCCCACGAAGTCGTGCGAGATGACGACCACCGTCAGGTCCTGCTCGCGGCGCAGGTCTTCCAGCAGTCGCAGCAGGCCGCGCTGGCTGGCGGCGTCCAACCCGGCCAGCGGCTCGTCGAGGATCAGCGCCCGCGGCGAACGGGCCAGCAGCCCGGCCAGCACCACGCGGCGCATCTGGCCGCCGCTGAGCTGGTCGATACGCCGCCGGGCCAGCGTGGCATCGAGCCCGACGACGGCGAGCGCCGCGGCGACGCGGTCGGTCTCGCGGTGCGAAAAGCCCGCCGCCGAAGCCACTTCCAGGTCGACGCGGCTGCGCATCAACTGCAGCCGGGCCGCCTGAAACGACAGCGCCACCGCGCCGACCTGCTCGCTGGTGGGCCGGCCGTCCATGAGGCAGGTGCCGGTCGTCGGGACCGTCAGCCCGGCCATGATCCACGCCAGCGTCGACTTGCCCGAGCCGTTGCCGCCGTGGATCAGCACCCCGTCGCCCTGCTCCACCGTGAAGCTGACATCGCGCAGCGCGGTCTTGGCCCACGGTGTGCCGCTGCCGTATTCGTGGCCGACGCCGAGGAGTTCGAGCACCGGCGCGTGCGGGTTGTCGTTGACCGGGACGGTCCGCACCGGCGCGGCGGCGGTCTCGACCATGCCGGTGTTGTCGGGCGAATCGCTGAGATCGATTGTGCGGTCGGCGGAATCGGCCTCGTTGTTGTAGTGCGTGATGTGCACCAGCGCGGTCCGGTGTCGCTTGGTGAGGCCGGAAAGCACGCCGAGCAAGGCGTCGCGCCCCTGTTGGTCAACCATGGTGGTCACCTCGTCGGCGATCAGCAGCGCCGGCTCCCGGGCCAGCGCCGCGGCGAGCGCGAGCCGCTGCAGCTCGCCGCCGGACAGGCTGCCCGTGTCGCGCTGGGCGAGCCCGTCGAGGCCGACCTCGCCCAGCAGCCGGTCCACGTCGATCGTGGTTCCGGGCGGCAGTCCCCACACCACGTCGTCGGCGACCCGGGTGCCCAGCACCTGGCTTTCGGGGTGCTGCAGCACCAGCGCGGTGCCGCCGAGCTTGCCCAGTCCCACTGCGCCGGGCCGGTCGACGGTGCCCGATGTCGGTTCCCGGCCGGCCAAAATCAGCATCAGCGTCGTCTTCCCGGAGCCGTTGGGCCCGGTGATCGCGACGTGTTCGCCCACCCGCAATTCCAGGCTGACCTCGCGCAGCGCGTCCTGGCGGGCGCCGGGGTAGCGGAACCGCACCTTGTCCAGCCGCACCGGCACCGGCCCGACGGCGCCCTGCTCGACCGCGCTGCCCTCCCAGGCGTCCAACTTGTGCACGTCGGGCAGGCCCCGCATCCGCTCCAGCAGGCGCGACAACGCCCACCAGCCGATCAGCGACACGACCAGGATCCCGAGGCCGTAGTAGGCCAGCACGATCCATTGCCAGTAGTGCAGTCCCACAGCGAAATAGCGCTTCAGGTCGGCGGCGGCGCCCTGCATGTGCACCCGGGTCAGGAAGGTCGCGACGCCGTCGACGTTGGCGGTGGTCACCTCGAAGATCAGGTGCCGCAGCCGGGTCATCACGGTCAGCGCGCCCACATTGGCGGCGCCGAAGGCTAAGCCGGCGATCAGCGACGAGACGATGACGGTGGGCGTGCCCCGCCCCTTGCGTTTGATGAACCCGGTCAGGCCGCCGATGTAGACGCAGTGGACGACGGACATGAAACCGCCGAGGCCGGCGATCAAGAAGGCGATCACCGCGGCGGCGACGGTCGCGGCCGTCAGCACCCGAAGCCGGTAGCGGTAGGCCAGCAGTCCGGTGGGCACGGTGCCCAGCAAGGCCAGTCCGGCCGCGAACGGAACGACGACCGAGATGATGGCGATCACCGCGCACAGCGCCCCCATCACCGCCGCCTGAGCCAACTCGACCGGCCGCAACGCGCCACCCCGGCGGGGTGAGCGGAGGGATCTCGGGCCGGTCACTTTAACGATTCTGCCAGGCCGCGGCGGTAACTACCCGCGCCACACCACGCCGGACGGGTTTTGCGACGGGGCCGTGTGGCACTCGTCTCGCTTAGCAAAGCTATGCAAGCATGGACGCATGAATGCATCCGCCGCCAACCACACCGATGTCGTTGACGCCGCAAACAAGGGGCCGCAATCCGGCCTGGGGGCCGACCTGCTCGCGGTGGTCGCCCGCCTCAACCGGCTGGCCACCCAGCGCATCCAGATGCCGCTGCCCGCGGCGCAGGCCAGGCTGCTGGCCACCATCGAGGCGCACGGGGAAGCCCGCATCGGCGACCTCGCGGCCGTCGACCACTGCTCGCAGCCGACGATGACCACGCAGGTGCGTCGGCTCGAGGACGCCGGCCTGGTCACCCGCACCGTCGACCCCGGCGACGCCCGCGCGGTGCGGATCCGCATCACCCCGCAAGGTGTGCGCACGCTCGACGCCGTTCGGGCCGACCGCGCCGCCGCGATCGAACCGCAATTGGCCCTGCTCCAGCCGACCGACCGCGAGGTGCTCAAAGAGGCGGTCGACGTGCTGCGACGGCTGCTCGAGAACGCCGCGACGACACCGCGCCGCCACACCTTGTGACGACCTGCACGGTGGATAGACCCCGCCGGCGGGTAGACACTGGAACTGATGTGTCTGACCGATGACGAAAGGCGGGGATGATGCCGGCCCAGGCCTCCGCCCCGCCGCTGACCGTGTGGGCCGGACCGACCCGATACGTTTTCCCTCCCGGCCGCGACGTGCTGGTCGGCTACGGGCGCGAGGCCGACGTCCCGCTGGACCCGCCGGGCGGTCCCGCCCCGCCGGCGCCGCACCCGGAGGTGGTGCTGCGGTTCACCGGCAGCCACTGGGTGGCGATCGAGAGCAGTCCGAGCGGCATGTACGTCGACGGCTCGCGGGTGTCGACGGTCGATATCCGCTCCGGGCAGGCGATCACGATCGGTGATCCCCGCCGGGGCCCGCGGCTTGTCTTCCAGATCGGTCCCGTCACCGCCGCGCCCGCGCCGGCTCCCGGTCCGCCGCACCGCGACGACCCCAACCTGCAGGCCCCGACCGAGCGGCCCACCCAGCGCATGCGGATCCCGACGAACCAGCCGCCCGCGCCCGAGCCGCCCGTTGCGCCGGTTGCGCCGGCCCCGCCTCCGCCTGCGCCGCCCGTTGGGCCGCCCCCGCCCGCGCCGCCGCCCGTCGCGCGGGACGAACAGTCGGAAAGCCCGGGACTGATCGAGCGGATGATCACGCGAAAGCTGCGCGCCCCGCGCCCCTCCTTCCGCACCCAGGACGGCAGCTCCACCTTCCGGCTGCCGCTCGCGTCCGGGGCGCGCACCAGCGGCGTCGTCGCCTACCGGCTGGGGCTCGCGGTCGACGGGCGCGAGGTGCTCACGGACGTCTCCTTCAGGGCGGGCCTGGGGACGCTGACCGCCGTCACGGGGCCGTCGGCGGCGCGCAACACGGCCCTGCTCGAACTGCTCGCCGGCACCAGGGAACTCGGCTCCGGACAGATCACCGTGGACGGTCACGACGTGCACGCCGAGCCCGAGGCCATGCGCACCCGCATCGGGATCGTGCGGCGCGACGAGCGCGTGCACGCGCGGCTCACCGTCGAACAGGCCCTGGGGTACGCCGCCGAACTGCGCCTGCCGCCGGACACCCCGCCCGAGCACCGCCACCGGGTGGTGGAGCAGGTGCTCGAGGAGGTGGGGCTGGCGCCGCACCGCGCGACCCGGATCGGCGGGCTCCCGCCCGAAGTGCGCCGGTGCGTGTCGATGGCGGTCGAGCTGGTCACCCGCCCGACGCTGCTGGTGGTCGACGACCCCGGCGCCGGCCTGGATCCGGCGCAGCAACACCACGTGATGACCGTCCTGCGCCGCCAGGCCGACATCGGCTGCGTCGTGGTGGTGGCGGTGCCGCCGCGGGCGTCGCTGGCCGACCTCAGCATGTGCGAGCGGGTGGTGGTGCTCACGGCCAAGGGCGCGTTGGCGTTCGTCGGCGCCCCGCTGCAGCTCGAGTCCGCCATGGGCACCGGCGACTGGGCGCAGGTCCTCGAACGGGTCGGCGCCGATCCCGACGGCGCGCACCGCGCGTTCCGCGACCGGCAACAGGCGGTGGCGCCGCCGGAGGTCGCCGCGCCGTGGCCGCGGCCCGCGCCGCTTCCCACCACGCGGCAGATCGGGCTGCTCGCCCGCCGGCAGCTGCGGCTGCTCTTCGCCGATCGCGTCTACCTGCTGTTCCTGGCGGTCCTGCCCTCCCTGCTGGCGGCGCTGACCGTGCTGATCCCCGGCGGCTCCGGGCTGGGGCGACCCGACCCGGGCGCCAACGCCCACGAGGCGATCGAGATCCTGGCCGCGCTCAACATCGGCGCGGTGCTGCTGGGCAGCGCCCTGACCATCCGGACGGTGGTCGAGGAGCGCCGCATCTTCCGGCGCGAGCAGGACGTGGGGCTGTCGGCGCCGGCCTACGTGGCCGCCAAGCTCGTCGTCTTCGGTCTGGCCGCGGCGGTGCTGACGGCCGTCTTCGTCGCGATCGTCGTCGTCGCGAAGGGCGGCCCGGTGCACGACGCCGTCCTGCTGGGCAACGGGACCATCGAGCTTTATGTGAGCGTGGCCCTCACCGCGGCCGTCTCGGCGGTGGTCGGGCTGGCGCTGTCGACGGTGGGCACCCGGCTACGCGAGGTGCTGCTGTTGCTCGTGCCGGTGCTGCTGGCCTCGCTGCTGTTCAACGGGAGCCTGGTGCAGCTGGTGAGCACGTGGGGCTTGCAGCAGATTTCGTGGTTCGTGCCGGCCCAGTGGGGCTTCGCCGCGTCGGCGTCCACCGCCGACCTGCGCCGGGTCGACCCGCTGGCCGCCAACGCCCTGGTGTGGACGCACTATTCGGGCTGGTGGGTGTTCGACGTGGTCATGCTGCTGCTGCTCGGCGCGGTCGCGGCCGGCGTCGCGCTGTACCGGCTGCGGTCGCGTGTGCCGAGGCTCTTGAGAGTGAGCCCCGGGGAATCGAGTGTGAACTCAGGGACTCGAGTGTGAGCGCAGGGCGCTCCCGGCGCGATTTTCCCGCCACCGCTTCACACTGAAAGCCGTGAGCGCACACTGACTGAAGTCGGCTAACCGCCCCTACAAATACCGCCTGACGCGTCGGCAGTAGTCGTCGTACTGGCGGCCGTAGCGTCCGCGCATGAATTCCTCCTCGCGCAGCACCTGGCGGTGGAACAGCGCGGCGCCGGCGATCAGGTAGACCAGCGGTACCCAATTGGGGAACACCAGCAACTGGCCGACCAGGAACAGGAAGAAGCCGACGTAGATCGGATTGCGGCTGACCGCGAAGATGCCCGTCCTTACCAGCCCGCCGGGTTGGTCGACGTCGATGCCGACCCGGAAGCTGTCGCCGAAGGACACCAGGCTGAGCACCAGGATCAGCACCCCGGCCAGGCACAGCGCCACACCCAGCCAGGCGAGGGCCGTCGAGTGGACGAAGCGCTCGCGGCTGACCAGGGGCCAACCGAAGGCGGCGGCGAACACCGTATAGAAGTAGAACAGCGCCACCGGCGGTATCAGGAAGTCGGTCTTGTCGAGCTTGCCGAAATGCATTGCTTGCGTGCCGGTTCTGCGCAGCAGCATGACCCTGGCCACAACCGTGCCGATCAGGAGCACCACCGTGGCGGCGGCGAAGTAGTGCGGCATCTGGTGATCATGACACTCCCCGGCCTGTTTGCGACGCCCGCGCGGGGGGTTACCGTCCCTTTATGGCGCCAGACATTTCCAGCACTGCCCTGCACCTGCGCAACACCCTCGACGGGCGTTGGCGCGACGTGAAGAACCGGATGCGGGACACCCTGACCGAGGACCTGTTCCGCCCGCACTACACGCCGAACACGGTCATTGCCCGCACCAAGGTGGCCGAGCAGCTGCGGATCATGGCCGCGTTCGGCGCCGCCGCCGACTCGTTCCGCAAGGAGCACGGCGGGACGGGCGACGTGGGCGCGGCGATCACGATGATCGAGATGCTGGCGATGTCGGACCTGTCGCTGATGGTGAAGGCCGGGGTGCAGTGGGGGCTGTTCGGCGGCGCCGTCGAGAACCTGGGCACCGAGCGCCACCACGAGACCTACGTGCCCAAGATCATCAGCCTCGAGCTGCGCGGCTGTTTCGCGATGACCGAGACCGGGCACGGCAGCGACGTCCAGTCGCTGGAGACCACCGCGACCTACGACGCCGAGACCGAAGAGTTCGTCATCGACTCCCCCACCCCGACGTCCCGCAAGGACTACATCGGCGGCGCCGCCCAAACCGCCACCATGGCATCGGTTTTCGCGCAGCTGATCACCACCGAGGACGGCAAGCCCGTCAACCACGGCGTGCACTGCGTGCTGGTGCCCATCCGCGACGCCGACGGCAACGACCTGCCCGGCGTGACCACCTCGGACTGCGAGTACAAGGGTGGCCTGCCCGGAGTCGACAACGGCCGCATCATGTTCGACCACGTCCGCGTCCCGCGGGTGAACCTGCTCAACAAGTACGGCGACGTCGCGCCCGACGGCACCTACAGTTCCCCGATCGACAACCCGAATCGCCGGTTCTTCACGATGCTGGGCACCCTGGTGCGGGGCCGGATCACCGTCGGCGGCAGCGCGGGCGCCGCCGCCCGGGTCGCGCTGGACATCGCCACCCGATACGCGTTGGAGCGCAGGCAATTCAACGCGCCCGACGACGACACCGAAGTGCTGATCATGGACTACCTGGTGCACCAGCGCCGGCTGTTCCCGTTGATCGCCCGGTCGTATGCGCTGCAGTTCGCCCAGAACGAGCTGGTCAGCAAGTGCCACGACGTGCAGACGGCCGACGCGCCCGACGCCGAGGAGCAACGCGAATTGGAGGCCCGCGCCGCGGGACTGAAGGCCGCCAACACCTGGCACGCGTCGCGGGCCATCCAGGAGGCCCGCGAGGCCTGCGGCGGCGCGGGTTACATGGCCGAGAACCGGCTGATCGCTTTGCGCGGCGACACCGACGTGTTCACCACGTTCGAGGGCGACAACCACGTGCTGACCCAGCTGGTGGCCAAGGAGCTGCTGACCGCCTACGCCGATGACATCCGCAGCATGAGCCCGGTCGAATGGGTACGGTTTGCCGCCAACACCGTCGGCGAGCGGGTGATGAAACGCACTGCGGCCGAGGCGATTATGCAAAGGATCGTCGATGCCCGCCAGGACAGCGAGGAGGAGGGCAGCCTGTTCAACCGCGGCACCCAGGTGACGATGTTCGAGGACCGCGAGAACTACCTGCTGTCCTCGGTCGCGCGCCGGCTGCAGAGCAAATCCAAGGAGATGTCGGAGTTCGACGCGTTCAATTCCGTGCAGGACCACGTGCTGCACGCGGCGAACGCGCACATCGACCGAATCGTGTTGGAGGCCTTCGTCGCCGGGATCGACTCGTGTGAGGACGAAAAGGCCCGCGAGTTGCTCGAGCTCGTCTGCGACTTGTACGCGTTGTCGGTGATCGAGGAAGACAAGGCCTGGTACATCGAGCACGGCTACCTGTCGACCGGCCGGGCCAAGGCGGTCACCCGGGGCATCAACGATCGGTGCCGCGCGCTGCGCCCACACGCGCAGACGCTCGTCGACGGGTTCGGCATCCCGGAGCCGCTGCGCTACGCCGAGATGCTGCACCCGGAGAACCTGCCGGCCTGAGACCCCGAAAGGGTTGCGCGCTAAGGCTATTGGCGCTATTGGTGCGGGATCTTGCCGAGCGCCTGTAGCTTGCCGTCCGGGCCGATCTGGAACTTCACCGTGCCGATCCCGGTGGGACAGCACGGCTGGTCCTTGCCCACCTGCCATTGGTACTGCACGGTGACGGTGTCGTCGGCCGGCGGCAGCACGGTGATGTAGGGCTTCGGGTTGGGGGTGGGCGTGCCCAGCGGGGTGTTGTGGTCGAAGAACACCAGCTGCTGCGGGGTCGACTCGGTGGCGATCGTCGGGATGATCTGCACCCAGTACAAACGGCATTTCCTGGTGTGCCCGCGCGCGATTTCGACCCACACGGTGCCCGGGGTCGCGACGGGCACCGCGGCGACGGCCCGCCGCACCGTGTCGGGCGTCGGTGCGTCGGAGTCCTTGCACTTGTCGGGCGCCGCGGCGGGCGGGGCCGGCGGCTTCGAGCCGCAGCCGGCCGCCAGCAGGATCAGCAGGATCACCATCAGCCGGCGCACGCGGTGAGCTTAGCGAAGCCTGGGAAAGTGCCCCGTGTTTGGTCAAAACCCGCATTCTGAGCGGCCGGACGCGGGGGGCCGCGGGTAGCCTCGCACTCGTTGGCCGGTCGACGACGACCCGCCCTGACCTGGGGGATTGCGGCGTTTCCGCTAGCTCACCGCCACTGCGACGCCGGTGAGAGAAAGCCGTAAAACGAGGGAAACGCCGCATATCCGGTGCCGAAACATCCCCATCGCACCATTCACCGCAAGCCCGCTGTGCGCGAAGGAGGGACGCAGGCGTGACGACGCAGCCGATGCCCTCTGGGGTGCACACCCTGTGCGCTTACTGCGGCGTCGGCTGCGGCATGGTGCTGCAGCTCACAACCGACCCCGAAAGCGGGCGCCGTCTCGTGGCGAAGTCGGTTGGCGACAAACAACACCCGGCCAACTTCGGGCGGTTGTGCACCAAGGGCACGACCACCGCCGACATGCTCGCCGCCCACGGTCGGATGGACTCGGCATACGTGCGCGACGACCGCGGCGAACCGCTCGAGGCGATCGACACCGGCGCCGCGATCGCCCGGTGCGCCAAGCGGTTACGGGCGATCATCGACACCCACGGCCCGGACTCCTTCGCGATGTACGTGTCCGGCCAGATGTCCATCGAGGCCCAGTACCTGGCGAACAAGCTCACCAAGGGCTTCATCGGCACCAACCAGATCGAGTCGAACTCGCGGCTGTGCATGGCCAGCGCGGCCTCCGGCTACAAGCTGTCCCTGGGCGCCGACGGGCCGCCCGGCTCGTACCAGGACTTCGACCGGGCCGACGTCTTCTTCGTCGTCGGCGCCAACATGGCCGACTGCCACCCGATCCTGTTCCTGCGCATGATGGATCGCGTCAAGGCGGGCGCCAAGCTGATCGTGGTGGACCCGCGCCGCACCGCCACGGCCGAGAAGGCCGACCTGTTCCTGCAGATCGCCCCCGGCTCCGACCTCGCGCTGCTCAACGGGCTGCTGCACCTGATCGTCGAGAACGGGCACACCGACCCCGATTTCGTCGCCGAGTTCACCGAGGGCTGGGAGGTGATGCCCAGCTTCCTGGCGCAGTACAGCCCCGACCGGGTCAGCGAAATCACCGGCATCCCAGCCGAAGACATCCGCGCGGCGGCCCGCATGATCGGCGAGGCCGACACCTTCGTGAGTTGCTGGACGATGGGCCTCAACCAGAGCACCCGCGGCACCTGGAACACCAACGCCATCTGCAACCTGCACCTGGCCACCGGCGCGATCTGCAAGCCCGGCAGCGGGCCCTTCTCGCTGACCGGGCAACCGAACGCGATGGGCGGGCGCGAAATGGGTTACCTGGGACCTGGTCTGCCCGGGCAGCGGTCGGTGGCATCGGCCGACGACCGCGGGTTCGTCGAGTACCGGTGGGGCGTCCCGCGCGGGACGCTGCGCGCCGACGTCGGCGCCGGCACCGTCGACATGTTCTCCCGCATGGCCGACGGCAAGATCAAGGCCTGCTGGATCGTCTGCACCAACCCCGTTGCCTCCGTGGCGAATCGAAGCACCGTGCTGGCCGGGCTGGAACGCGCCGAGCTGGTGATCGGCCAGGACGCGTACCTGGAGACCGAGACCAACGAGTACGCCGACGTGCTGTTGCCGGCAGCCCTGTGGGCCGAATCCGAAGGGGTGATGGTCAACTCCGAGCGCAACATGACGCTGTTCCGGCCGGCGCTCACCGCGCCCGGTCAGGCGCTGCCGGACTGGCAGATCATCGCCCGGATCGCCTGCGAGATGGGCTTTTCGGAGGCGTTCAGCTACGACTCGGCGGAAGAGGTCTTCGAAGAGATCAAGGGATTTTCGAACCCGAAGACCGGCTACGACCTGCGCGGGGTCAGCTACGCGCGGCTGCAGGCGGGCCCGCTGCAGTGGCCGTGCCCGCCCGACGGCGCCGACCGCAACCCGATCCGCTACCTCAACGACGGCGTCAGCCAGACCCGGCTGGTGCGCGAGGACGGCAGCGTGCCGCGACTGGCCTTCCCCACCCCGACCGGCCGGGCGGTGTTCTTCGCCCGCCCGCACCTGCCGCCCGACGAAATGCCCGACGAGGACTACCCGTTCCTGTTGAACACCGGGCGCCTGCCCCACCAGTGGCACACGATGACCAAGACCGGCAAGGTCGCCAAACTCAACAAGCTCAACCCCGGCCCATTCGTCGAAATCCACCCCGACGACGCCCAGCGGCTGCAGGTTCGCGACGACGACCCGGTCGAGATCGCCTCGCGGCGCGGGCGCGCCGTGCTGCCCGCGGTGGTCACCGACCGGGTGCGTCCCGGCAATTGCTTTGCGCCCTTTCACTGGAATGACGCGTTCGGCGAATACCTGTCGATCAACGCGGTCACCAACGATGCGGTGGACCCGCTGTCGAGCCAGCCGGAATTCAAGGCGTGCGCCGTCACCCTGACGAAAATCGCCGTCGCCCAACCGGATCCCGCGCCGGCGCAGGCCGCGGAAATCGGCGTGTCGCCGCTCGAGGCGTTCGCCGAAATACTCGGTCTGACAGCCCAACCCGTGCCGGAGTTCGACGAGCCCGGCCGCTCCTACCTCGCCGGGATGCTGACCGGGCTGCGCTCGGAAGCCGGTCGCCGCGCGGCCGGGGTGCCTACCCTGCCCCGCACCGCGCCGTTCGACACCCGCACCCGGCTCTGGGTGGACGGCCTGCTCGCCGGGCTGTTCTCCCGCATCGAGGCTCCCGCTCCGGCGCCCGCCGTCGCCGAACCGACGATCGAATCCCGCGGACCGAAACCGGCGCCGGTCGTGGTGTTGTGGGCCTCGCAGACCGGAAACGCGGAGGAGCTGGCCGCCGCCGTCGCCGCGCAATTGGGCGAGGCCGGACTGGCGGTCGCGCTGCACGGCATGGACGACTTCCCGGTGTCCGCGCTGACGGCGACGCGGGAACTGCTGCTGATCACCAGCACCACCGGCGACGGCGACCCACCGGACAACGGGGCCGGGCTGTGGCGGGCACTGAGCGCCGAGGGCGCCCCGCGTCTGGCCGGAACCCGCTATGCCGTTCTCGCGCTGGGCGATTCGAACTACGACGACTTCTGCGGCCACGGGCGCCGGCTCGACGAGCGCCTCGCCGAGCTCGGGGCGAAGCGCCTCGCCGACCGGCTCGACTGCGAACCCGACTACGACGACGCGGCGGCGAAGTGGCTGGGCGGCGTCGTCGCGGCCCTGGCCCGCACGCCCAGCTCCGTCGGGCAGGACGGGCGGGCGGCGGAACCCACGGTGGCTAGGGCGCCGTCCGCCCCGAACCGGCCGGCCGCGGGCGCCTACACCAAGAAGCATCCGCTGATCACCGGCGTGGTCCGCAACACGGTGCTGAGCCAGCCGAAATCGGCAAAGGACGTGCGGCAGCTGGTTTTCAGCCTGCCGGAGGAAACGGTGAGCTACGAGGCCGGCGACGCGCTCGGCGTGTGGCCGCGCAACAGCGACCAGCTCGTCGACGAATGGCTGTCGGTCACCGGACTGGACGCGCAGACCCCCGTCGAGGTCGGCGAGCACGGCCTGATGTCGCTGCGCTCGGCACTGACCGAGCGCATCGAGATCGCCCACATCAGCCGGGATTTGGTGCGGTTCGTGCAGGAGCGCACCGGCGACGCGACGCTCGCGGAGCTGCTCAAGCCGGAAAACAAAGCCGCCCTGGCCGATTGGGCGTGGGGGCGCCAGTCGATCGACCTGCTGGCGCAGCATCCGGTCTCGGCATCGGCCCACGAGTGGGTGCGGGTCCTCAAACGCCTTCGGCCGCGGCTGTATTCGATTTCGTCCAGCCCCAAGGTGCACCCGGAAGAGGTTCACCTGACCGTCTCGCCGGTGCGCTACAACTTCCGGGGCGTCCCGCGCCGCGGGGTGTGCTCGACCTACCTCGCCGACCGCTCCCCCGGCGACCGGGTCGCCGTCTACCTGCAGCCGTCGAGCAACTTCCGGCCCCCCGCCGACCCGGACACACCGATGATCATGATCGGCCCCGGCACCGGGATCGCGCCCTTCCGGGGCTTTCTGCAGGAACGCCGCGCGCTCGGCCACACCGGGCCCAACTGGCTGTTCTTCGGCGAGCAGCACGCCGAAACCGACTACTACTACCGCGACGAGATCGAGCAGATGCGCGACGACGGGCTGCTGACCGAGTTGGATCTGGCGTTCTCGCGCGACCAGCGCGACAAGGTGTACGTGCAGCACCTGATGCGCAAGCGCGGCGCGCAGCTGTGGAGCTGGCTGCAGGACGGCGCGCAACTGTACGTGTGCGGCACCGCCGACCCGATGGCCAAGGACGTCGACCGCGCCCTCTGCGAGATCGCCGCCGAGCACGGCAGCCTCGACCCGGACGCGGCGACGGCCTACGTGCAGCAGTTGAGCGCCGACAAGCGCTACCACCGCGACGTGTACTGACGCGCACACGAAAGCCCGTAATGCGACGGAAACGTCGCGCATCCGCCGCCGAAACATCCCCGGCGCAGGATCGGCGCATGAGGCCCGGTTGCCCATTGCAGTGCCGGCGGCGGCACGACGCGGCGAACGGCGACGTCGATTGGGCGGGGTTGCGCGCCAACCTGGATCTGGTGTTCTCCCGCGAGCAACGCGACAAGGTGTACGCGCAGCACCTGATCCGCCGGCAGGGCAGCCGGCTGTGGCCGGGCGGCGGCGCGCAGCCCTGCGTCTGCGAAATCCGGAGCTGAGCGCAAACGAGCCGGACAGCCCCGACGTGCGCATGTCCTATAGTGGGGCTATGCAACAGGCCACATCGCCGCGCCTCGTCCTTAAGCGCCGCCCCGCCGTGGATGCCTGTTGTCGTCGTTGTTGTTGTTGATTCCTGACGCCATCCGACGTTCAAGTTCGGCCTAGAGCCGTCGAATTCGACATCACGTGGCCGACTCACGAGCCCTGTACCGACACCGCGTAAGGAAGTTTCCATGAGCATCGCCGAGGACGTCACCCAAGTAATCGGGAACACGCCGCTGGTCCGGCTGCGCCGGGTCACCGAAGGCGCCGTCGCCGACGTCGTCGCCAAGCTGGAGTTCTTCAACCCCGGAAACAGCGTCAAGGACCGCATCGGGGTGGCCATGCTGGACGCGGCCGAGCAGGCGGGGCTGATCAAGCCCGACACGATCATCCTCGAACCGACGAGCGGCAACACCGGCATCGCGCTGGCGATGGTGTGCGCGGCGCGCGGCTATCGATGCGTGTTGACCATGCCCGAGACCATGAGCGTCGAGCGGCGGATGCTGCTGCGCGCCTACGGCGCCGAGCTCGTCCTGACCCCCGGTCCGGACGGCATGCCGGGCGCCATCGCCAAGGCCGAGGAGCTGGCCAAGACCGACCAGAGGTATTTCATCCCGCAGCAGTTCGAGAACCCGGCCAACCCGGCGATCCACCGCGCCACGACGGCCGAGGAGGTGTGGCGCGACACCGACGGGAAGGTCGACATCTTCGTGTCCGGGGTCGGCACCGGCGGAACGATAACCGGCGTCGCCCAGGTCATCAAGGAGCGCAAGCCGTCGGCGCAATTCGTCGCCGTGGAGCCGGCCGCGTCGCCGGTGCTGTCCGGCGGGCAGAAGGGGCCCCACCCCATCCAGGGCCTGGGCGCGGGCTTCGTCCCGCCGGTCCTCGACATGGACCTGGTCGACGAGGTCATCACCGTCGGCAACGACGACTCGCTGAACCTGGCGCGGCGGCTGGCCGCCGAGGAGGGCCTGCTGGTGGGCATCTCCTCCGGCGCGGCCGCGGTGGCCGCCCTGCAGGTGGCCCGCCGGCCGGAGAACGCCGGCAAGCTCGTCGTCGTGGTCCTGCCCGACTTCGGCGAGCGGTACCTGAGCACCCCGCTGTTCGCCGACGTGGCGGATTGACCGTGTTGGCGACCATCCGGCGCGACATCCGGGCGGCCAGGGAGCGCGATCCGGCCGCCCCGACGACGCTGGAGGTCGTCCTCGCCTATCCCGGCGTGCACGCGATCTGGGGCCACCGGATCAGCCACTGGCTGTGGCGGCGCGGCGCCCGGCTGGCCGCGCGGACCTTCGCGGAGATCACCCGCATCTTCACCGGGGTCGACATTCACCCGGGCGCGGAGCTCGGCCCCGGGCTGTTCATCGACCACGCGACGGGCGTGGTGATCGGGGAAACGGCCGAGGTGGGCGAGGACGTCACGCTGTACCACGGCGTCACCCTCGGCGGCAGCGGCGCGGACACCGGCAAGCGCCACCCGACCGTCGGCGACCGCGTCACCATCGGCGCGGGCGCCAAGGTGCTCGGCGCGATCAAGATCGGCGACGACAGCCGGATCGGGGCCAACGCCGTGGTGGTCAAGCCGGTGCCGTCGAGCTCGGTGGTGATCGGGGTGCCCGGTCAGGTGATCAGCCGCGCGGGCCGCGGCACGCCGGACGATTCGATGATGCCCGATCTGGTGGGTGTCAGCCTGCAGTCGCTGCTCACCCGCGTGGCCAAGCTGGAGGCGCTGAACGAGGTCCCGCCGAACGGCCCGCAGAACGGCCGCGTGATCCGCCCGCCGGAGGCCGGCGTGTGGCACGGCGAGGACTTCTCGATCTGAGCCGTCACGAGCGCGGAGCCAAGAGCCGCCGCGCGACGAGGTCCATCCCGAAGCCGAGGACCCCGATGACCACGATCACGGCCACGACCTGGTCGTAGGCGAGTTGGTCGCGGGCGTTGAGGACCTGGTAGCCGAGTCCCGAACGCACGCCCAGCATCTCGGCCGGAACCAGCACCACCCAGGCGATGCCCAGCGCGACGCGCAGGCCGGTGAGCACGTGCCCGCGCGCGGCCGGCAACACCACGGCGGTCAGCAGCTCGAGGCGGGTGGCGTGAAACGACCGCGCCACGTGCAGATAGCCCGGCTCGATGGCGTGCACGCCCGCGGCGGTGTTGAGCAGGATCGGAAAGACGGCGGCCACGGCGATGAGGAAGATCACCGGCTGGTTGCCGATGCCGAACACCGCGACCGCGATCGGCGCCCAGGACAGCGGCGAGATCATCCGGACGAATTGCACCAACGGCAGCACCGCCCGATCCAGCCGTGCGCTCAACCCCAGCAGCAGGCCCGCGGGGATCCCGAGCACCGCGGCGGCGAGCAAGCCAATCAGCAAGCGCCACAGGCTGATCCCGATGTCATCGGTCAGCACTCTGCGGCCGAACAGGTCGGCCAGCGCGGGCACCACCTTTTGCGGGGCGGTCTGGCGCAGCAGCGAGTGCGATTCGGACAGCACGGTGGTGGTCAGCCACCACAGCGCGATCGCGCCCGCCGCCGCGGCGAGCGGCGGCAGCACCCGCGCCGGGGCGGTGCGGCCGAAACCCCTTGGCCGGCCAGGCTTGTCGGCAAGCCCGTGCGGCGCCGTCGTGACATCGCGGGTGGTCGTCATAGTGGTTGCACCTGTTCGGTTCGGGCGGGGTCGGCGGCGAGGCCGAAGGCCTGCGGGCCGCCATGGCGGTCAAGGGATTTGCGCACGAACGCGTCGTCGACGAGTTCGTCGTGCACCCGGGCCGGGTCGAGGCGGTTCAGGAAGCGCCGGTCGCCGTCGACGACGGTCTCGTTCATCGCCTCGATGAGCCGCTGCGTGAAGCTGGGAAAGGGAAACGGCTGATAGCCGACCCGTTGTGGCGACCACTCCGGGTGGACGTAGCGGTATGGCGGGGTCGGGTACGTCAGGGCCAGCCGCACGGCCGGTTCGGGTTGCGGCAGGTACTTGCCGCCCGTCAGCGCCGCCGCGGCGCCGCGGCGGTTGGCGTCGATGCGCAGTTGCGCGGCGACGACGGCGTCGGTGAGCGCCTGCACCGCCTCGGGCCGGCCCTCGATGACGTCGTCGCGGGTGATCAGCACGCAGCAGGCGTGGTCACGCCACACGTCCCCGAGGAAGGTGTGGATGCGGCCGATCTTCTTCAGCTGCGCGGCGGCGTTGAACGGGTCGGCGACCACGTAGCCGCCGATCGACTTGTTGGCCAGGGCCGGCACCATGTCCGACGGGCTCATCACGATCAGCTCGACCGTGCGGCCCGCGCGGGACGCGTTGCGGCGCAACACCGGACGCAGTCCGTGCGCGCGCAACAGCTGCTGCAACACGACGTTGTGGATCGACCACCAGAACGGGATGGCGACCTGGGTACCGGCCAGGTCCGCCAGGTCGGCGATGTGCGGCGCCACCGTGAGCGCCGAGCCGTTGGTGTGGTTCCAGCCCAGCACGCGCACGCCGCTGCCGAGGCCGTAGCGCAGTTGCACCGCCATCGGCATCAACAGGTGGGCGACGTCGATCTGGCGGCTGATGAACGCCTCGGCCAGCGATGCCCAGCTGCGGAACAGCACCGGCTTGGCGGAGCTGACCGCGCCGGGCGGGTACAGGCCCTGGGCGTGGGCGATCAGCAGCGGCGCCGCATCGGTGATCGGCAGGTAGCCCACCCGCAGCCGGCCGGTGACGTTCGCGGGGTCGACGGCCGCGGCGCGGGCCAGGTCGGCAATGCCGAATAGCCCGCCGGCGCCGGCCAATCCGACCGCGCCGGCGACCAGCCGCCGCCGTGACAGCAGCGGGCCGCTCACGGCGACACCGTCGCGGCGAGCCGGTAGTTGTCGAGGACGTCGCGTCGCAGATCGGCGCGGTCGAGCACCTCGTTCACCAGCCATTCGCGGCGGATGCGCCCGTCCTCGCCCAGCAGCACGACGCGCCGCGCCAGGGCCAGGGCTTCGTCGACGTCGTGGGTGACCAGCACCACCGTCACCGCCAGCTCGGCCGCCAGGTCGGCCAGCCACCGTTGCAGCTCGGCGCGGGTGGCCGGGTCGAGGGCGCTGAACGGCTCGTCGAGCAGCAGCAGGCGGGGTTTGGTGGCCACCGCGCGCAGGATGGCGACGCGTTGCGCCTGTCCCCCCGAGAGCTGCTCGGGATACCGGTCGGCGAGGTTGTCCAGCCCGAACCGTCCGATCAGCTCGGTGGCGTAGCGCGCGTCGAACGTTTTCCGGTGTGCGGCGAAGCGTTTGGCGAAGACGACGTTGTCGGCGACGGTGAGCCAGGGCATCAGCAGCGGCCGCTGAAATACCACTCCCGTTTGCGGCCGTGCGCCGTCGGCGGGCCAGGTGATCGCGCCGGAGCTCAGCGTCTCCAGCCCGGCCAGCACCCGCAGCAGCGTCGACTTGCCGGAGCCGCTGCGGCCCAGGACCGCGACGACCTCGCCGATGCTCACACTCAGGTCGATGTCGGCGAGCACCGGTGTCGCGCCGAACCGCTTGTGTCCATTGGCTATTCGTACTGCGAGAGTTCCCACCGCAGGTGTCCTTCCGAGGGTGACTGGATCGGCAGGAACGCCGCCTCGCGAAAGCGTCGGTTGGCGGCGTTGCCCACCGCGTAGCCGGCGCCGCCGCTCAGCGTGGATTCCAGCCGGGTCGCCGCGACGGCCAGCGTGGCGGCGGACAGCCGCAGCCGGATCAGCTCCGGCACCGGCGGGGCCGACGGATCGGCGGCAAAGCGATACAACCGCTCCCGCAGCTGTTCGCTTTGTCGTGCCAGCGCCGCGGACTCGTTGGCGAACTGCGCCGCGGTTCTGTCCCCCGAGGCATCGGCGCCCGACAGCGCGGCCCGCGCGAGCCCCGTGCAGAATGCGCTCTGCAGCAACAGAAACGCCGGGCGCACCCGCGTCACGAACGCACGCAGGTCGGTGCTGACCACGTTGGTGTCGGGGACCTCGACGTCGTGCAGGTGCAGCGACGTCGACGCGGTGGCGCCCAGGGCCATCAGCCGGGGGGCGGGGTGGATTTCGACGCCGGGCGCGTTGGCGTCGACGACGACGATGTGGGTGGCGCCGCCGGCGGTCCGTGCGGCCGTGACGATCAGCGCGTCGTCGAAGACGTTGGAGGCCCAGTGGATTGGGCCGCTGACCCGCAGGCCGCGATCGGTTTCCGCGGCGCTCAGCGGGATCCGGCCGAGCCCGGCGATCTGTTTGAAGGCAGGCGCCATCGCGGTCACCCCGGGGCGCGCGCCGCGGCGCAGGGCTGCGGTGTGCCGGTCGCGCAGGGCGGGCGGGGCGTGGTGCAGGTACTCGAGTGTCATCCGGTGGGCCCACGCGGAGAACCCGGCGGCCAGGCTGTGCGCCGACACCTCCTCGATGACCCGCACCACGCGGTCGAGGCCGGGCTCGAACAGCCCGGCCGCTCCGAGCGCGGCGAGATCGGCGCGGACGTCGGTGGTTGCCTCGTCCAGCGCCCCGGCCCGCGCCGCGACCGAGGCGGCGACGTGTTCCAGCGCGGCGTCGGTGTCGCGGCCGAGCGCCAGGGTCATCGCTGCGGGCCTTCCAGCCCGTGCAGCCGGTCGACCGGGGTGTCGACGGCGTCGCGGGCGCGGCGCACCGCCGACTCGTCGGGCGCGTCGTAGAAGCACAGGCACTTGTGCATGTCGACGCGCACGTAGGTGCGCAGGAAGCTGACCTCCGGCACGTCGGCGTAGCGCGGGGCCTTGGCCTTCTTGCGGTCGAGGTAGGTCGCCATGTCCAGCCCGGGCGGCAGGTCCCACTCCACCAGGTAGCCCGCCGCAGGCCGGGCCGCCTTCAGCTCGGCCAGCTCGGCGCCCACCAGCTGCACCTCGTCGGGACCGTGGACGTCGTCCGCGCCGAGCGCCGCGGCGTCGAGTTGCGGCGGTGGGGCGGCGGGGAATTCGGCCACCGCGAAGATGCGGTGCGGGTGGCGGGTCACCTGGGCCTCGATCAGTTCGCCGCCGGCGGCGTAGAGGTGCGCGTCGAGTTCCTTGATCAGGTGCACCGCCTCGGTGCGGTCGGCTCGGGCGGCGGCGATCTCGTACAGGTACAGGCTCACGGGCAAATCCCCTCGTGGATGGGCGGCTACGCAGCGACGCTCGCATAGACAGACCGATCTGTCTATGCGGCGGGGTGGGTTAGGCTACCGCCATGAGCTCATCGCCGACGTCGGCCAGGCGCCCGGCGGTCGACGGCCCACACGCGCCCGGGCCGGCGGACCGACTGCTGCGGGTCGCCTCGAATCTCTTTGCCACACAAGGCATCAAGGCTGTGGGGATCGATCAGATCCTGCGCGACGCCGGGGTGGCGAAGGCCAGCCTGTACAGCTGGTACGGCTCCAAGGACGCGCTCGTGCTGGCCTACCTCGACGATTTGGATCAGGCCGATCGCAAGCGGTGGAACGAAGCGGCTTCCGCCCTGAGCGACCCGTCCGACAAGATCCTCGCGTTCTTCGACGTCGCCATCGCCGGCGCGCCCAAGCGCGGCTACCGCGGTTGTCTGTACGCCAACGCGGCCGGTGAGTTTCCGGGCGTCGAGCTCGAGCCGGTCCGCGCGCACCGGCGGTGGGTGCGTTCGACGCTGGCGGCGCTGCTGGCCGCCGCGGGCGTTTCCGGGGCCGCGAGCGTCGCGCGCGAAATCCAGTTGCTCTACGACGGCGCGCTGGTGGGCTCGAAGATGGAGCGCTCGGTCGCCCCCCTCAAGCTGGGCCGGCGGCTGGCCGCCGAAGCCCTGCGACGCGCTGGCGCTACCGTGAGCTGACGAACCCTGGAGGTGGTGATGAGCGACCCCTGCGCGCCGCGCATCCCGGCGGCGCTGGCCGCGCCGAGCCTCAATCGCGGCGTCGGCTTCACCCACGAGGAGCGCCGGCGGTTGGGGCTCACCGGCCGGCTCCCCTCGGCGGTGCTCACCCTCGACCAGCAGGCGGACCGGGTATGGCATCAATTGCAAAGCCTGGCAACCGATCTGGGCCGCAACCTGCTGCTCGAGCAGCTGCACTACCGCCACGAGCTGCTGTACTACAAGGTGCTCGAGGACCACCTGACCGAGCTGATGCCGGTGGTCTACACGCCCACCGTCGGTGAGGCCATTCAACGCTTTTCCGACGAATACCGCGGGCAGCGCGGGCTTTTCCTGAGCATCGACGAGCCCGACGAGATCGCCGAGGCCTTCGACACCTTCGGTTTGGGGCCCGAGGATGTCGACCTGATCGTGGCGACCGACGCCGAAGCGATCTTGGGCATCGGCGACTGGGGCGTGGGCGGAATCCAGATCGCCGTCGGGAAACTGGCCCTGTACACCGCGGGCGGCGGGATCGATCCCCGCCGTTGCATCGCGGTGTCGCTGGACGTCGGCACCGACAACGAACAGCTGCTGGCCGACCCGTTCTATCTCGGCAATCGCCACCCCCGCCACCGCGGGCAGGACTACGACGAGTTCATCGGCCGCTACGTCGAGACCGCCCACCGGATGTTCCCGCACGCGATCCTGCACTTCGAGGACTTCGGGCCGCTCAACGCCCGGCAGATCCTGCACCGCTACGGCGACGACTACTGCGTGTTCAACGACGACATCCAGGGCACCGGCGCGGTGGTCGTGGCCGCGATATACGGCGGGTGCCACGTCACGGGCACGCCGCTGCGCGACCAGAACGTCGTCGTCTTCGGCGCGGGGACCGCCGGGATCGGCATCGCCGACCAGATCCGCGACGCGATGGTCGCCGACGGCGCCAGCGTCGAGCAGGCCAGGTCGCAGATCTGGCCGATCGACAAGCAGGGCCTCCTCTTCGACGACATGGACGACCTGCGCGGTTTCCAGGTGCCCTACGCCAAGAACCGCCGGCGACTGGGTGTGGGCGCCGGGCAGCGGGTCGGGCTGGTCGACGCGATCAAGCTGGCCTCGGCCACCGTGCTGCTGGGTTCGTCCACCGTGTTCGGCGCGTTCGGCCAGGACGTCGTCGAGGCGATGACCGCCTCGTGCGAACGACCGATGATCTTTCCGCTGTCCAACCCCACCTCGCGCATGGAGGGGATGCCCGCTGACCTGCTGCGATGGTCGGCGGGCAGGGCGTTGATCACCACCGGCACCCCGGTTGCCCCGCTCGACCATGACGGCACCACCTACACCATCGGCCAGGCCAACAACGTGCTGGTGTTCCCCGGCATCGGGCTGGGCATCGTGGTCGCGCGGGCCCGGCTGGTCACCCGGGGCATGCTGCAAGCGGCGGCGAGAGCCGTTGTGCGTCAAGCCAATCCGGCCGAGCCCGGCGATTCGCTGCTGCCCGACGTGCGGAACCTGCGCGACATCTCGGCCGCGGTGGCCGAGGCCGTATACCGCGCCGCGGTCGAGGACGGGGTGGCCACCCGGACGCATGACGATGCGCGGCAAGCCGTGCTCGATGCGATGTGGCGACCGGTCTACGACTGACGGGGCATCGGGTGTGAGCTGAGGGCTTCGGGTGTGAGCCGGTGGCGCGATCCGGGGCGATTTTCCCGCCAAGGCTTCACAATGAAAGCCCACGATTCACACTGAACGGCCTGGCTCCCCCGGGTGGACTCGAACCACCAACCCTTCGGTTAACAGCCGAATGCTCTGCCAATTGAGCTACAGGGGACTAACCCGATCGCGGGACGACTCTAGCGTACCGGCATCAACCGCGCACACACGCGGCCGGGTGAGGCAGGATGGAGCCATCGATCGTCGGGAGGAACGCTTTGATCCGGTATGTCGTGGTGCTGGGGCTGGGTTACGTGCTGGGCTCGAAGGCGGGTCGCCGCCGCTACGAGCAGATCGTCGGCACCTATCGCGCGCTGACCAGCAGTCCGATGGCCAAATCGGTGATCGAAGGGGGGCGACGCAAGATCGCGAACCGGATCTCCCCGGACGCCGGATTCGTGACCGTCGCGGAGATCGATGCCCAGACGGCCATCCAGGAGCGCGTAGAAAACGGAGCCGACGTGGTCCTCACACCGTCAGATCGTCGCCGCTAGCCTGCTCCAGCAGGCTGCGCCGGTACGCCTCCATGGCGACCAGGTCGCCGAACAGGGCGTGATACTCGTCGCCCTGGTCGATGGGTGACATGCGCTGCAGCTTGGACTTGACCTCGGCGATCTGCCGGCCCATCCAGACCTCCTGCAGGCGCGCGAGGACCCCGCCGATGTAGCGCGGCAGCTTCTCGTCGTCGACCTGGATCGCCTCCACCCCCAGCTCGCTGATCAGCCCGGCCGTCAGCGCCGAGGTGGTCTGCTGGCGCACCGCCTCGATCCACTCCGCCCCGGTGACGCCGGTGGAGGTGCCGCCTGCGGCGTCGATCGCCGCGCGGACGGCCGCGTACCCGGGGTGGGTGAAGCTCTCGACGGTCAGCGTGTCGAACACCGGGCCCGCGAACGCCGGGTACTGCAACGCCGACTTGAGCGCCTCGCGCTGGGGCCACAGGATCGGGTCGCGCGGGTCCGGGCGCGCGACGCGCGACTCCGCGGGCTTGGCTCTGACCTCCTGCGCCGACCGGCCCGGCGCGTCGCCGACCCGGGCCGGGGACCTCGACTTCTTCGCCTCGCCACGCACCCTCTCGATGACCTGTGCGACGTCGTCCCAGCCCACCCAGCCGGCGAGCTGGCGGGCGTACTCGTCGCGCAGGGTCGGGTCCTTGATCTGGCTCACCATCGGCACGCAGCGGCGCAGCGCCGCGACCCGGCCCTCGGCGCTGTCCAGGTCCATCTCGGCGATGGCGCTGCGGATGGCGAACTCGAACAACGGGGTTCGCCGCGCGACCAGGTCGCGCAGCGCCGCCTCGCCGGACTTCAGCCTCAGGTCGCAGGGGTCCATGCCGTCCGGGGCGACGGCGACGAACGACTGCCCGGCCAGGTTCTGCTCGCCGCCGAACGCCTTCAGGGCGGCGGCGCGCCCGGCGGCGTCGCCGTCGAACACGTAGATCAGTTCGCCGCGAAAGAAGCTGTCGTCCATCATCAGCCGGCGCAGCATGGCCAGGTGCTCGTCACCGAACGCGGTGCCGCAGGAGGCGACGGCGGTGGTGACCCCGGCCAGGTGCATCGCCATCACGTCGGTGTAGCCCTCGACGACGACGGCCTGGTGGCCCTTGGCGATGTCGCGCTTGGCCAGGTCGATGCCGAACATCACCGACGACTTCTTGTACAGCAGCGTCTCGGGGGTGTTGATGTACTTGGCTTCCATGGGGTCGTCGTCGAAGATCCGCCGGGCCCCGAACCCGATCACCTCGCCGGCCGAGCTGCGGATGGGCCACAACAGCCGCCGGTGGAAGCGATCCATCGGGCCGCGGCGCCCCTCCCGGGACAGCCCGGCCGCCTCCAGCTCCTTGAACTCAAAACCCTTGCGCTGCAGGTGTTTTGTCAGCGAGTCCCAGCCGGACGGGGCGAACCCACAGCCGAAATGTCTGGCGGCCTGCCCGTCGAAGTTGCGTTCGGCCAGGTATTGGCGGGCCGGCGCCGCCTCGTCGGACTCCAGTGCCGCCGCGTAGAACTCGGCCGCGGCCGCGTTGGCCGCGACGAGCCTGCTGCGGCTGCCGCGGTCGCGCTGCACGTTGGTGGCCGCGGCACCGGTATAGGTGAGGGTGTAGCCGATCCGGTCGGCGAGCGCCTCCACCGCCTCCACGAAGCTGACGTGTTCGATCTTCTGCACGAACGCGTACACGTCGCCGCCCTCGCCGCAGCCGAAGCAGTGGAACTGGCGGTGGTTGGGGCGGACATGAAACGACGGCGACTTCTCGTTGTGGAACGGGCAAAGGCCCTTGAGCGAGTCGGCGCCGGCGCGTTTCAGCTGGACGTAGTCCTCGACGACATCCTCGATGCGGACCTTCTCGCGGATGGCGGCGATGTCGCGATCAGAGATCCGGCCGGCCATCGGCACAGTCTAAAACGCTCGCCTCGTTCAGCCAGTCGGTCCGATGACCCCGCACGCGACGCGCTCCATCGCGTTGTCGCTGCCGTCGGCGCCGTGGATCATCAGGGCGGTCTTCTCCCCGGCGAGCAGCTGGTCCCTGGTGAACGCGTCGCTGGTGGTCACCAGGTAGGCCGAACCGTCCTGGCGCACCTCGAGCGTGGACAGGTCGCCGCTCTCGGGCATCCCGGTGTGGCCGGGCGCCTGGAAGTGCCCGCCGGCGGACAGGAAGTTTCCGGGCGGGCCCCCGGTGGGGGCGACCGAGTTGGGCTCACATTTGCCGACCGCGTGGATGTGCACGCCGTGGAAACCGGGGGCCAGGATCCCGCCGGCGACCGTCTTGATGGTGACGGTCGCGTAACCGCTGCCGAAATCGAAGGTGGCCGTGGCCACTTCCCGGCCGTCGGGCGCCTTCAGCTGCGCCGACAGCGATCCCGGGGCGGGCTGCGCGCTGGTGGTCCCGGTCGATTGCAGCGGCTCGTTGTGCACCGGCGGCGTGGTGCCGGGCTGGCTGCTCGGATGCTGCGGTGAACTGCAGGCGCTCACGGCCACGACGGGAATCGACAGCAGGAGGGTGGCGACGCCGCTGAATTTCATCATGCCGGGAGCGTAGCGCTAACTCGATGGTGGCGACCCACGGCGCCCGGCGCCGCCGCGCTTGTGATCGCCACTACCGATCGCGGGGCTGGTATCGATGCGCTCCAGCCGGCCCTCGGTGTAGGACGCGACCTGGTCGACGACGACCCGCAGCCGCGCTCGGTCGTCGGCCGCGGTGTTGAACGCGGCCGCGAACACGGGATCGAGCGTGCCGGGCGCCCCGGAGTACAGCCATTGCGCCACCCGGTGGATGCGTTCGCGTTGCCGGGCCTGGGTTTCCAGGTGCCGCGGGTCGGACATGATGAACTGCAGCGCCAGGATTTTCAGCAGGGCGACCTCGGCGCGCACCAGGTCGGGCACCTGCAGGTCGGCGCGGTAGCGCACCAGCGGCCCGGGGCCGGCGGACGCGCGGGTGGTGGCGATGGCGGCCGAAGCGAACCGGCCCACCAGTTCACTGGTCAACCGCTTGAGCGCGACCGAGGCCGCCAGGGTGGCGTCGTACTTGCCGACCGCGGCGACCACGGGCAGCCCCGACAGCCGTCGCGCGGCTGCCATGAAGTCGTCGGCGCTGACCCGGGAGAATTCGCTCTCCCCCAGCTTGGCCAGCGCCGCCGCCTCGTCGTCGTCGGCGAGCACCCGCAGGTCGATGCGTTGCGAGACGACGCCGTCCTCGACGTCGTGCACCGAGTAGGCGATGTCGTCGGCCCAGTCCATCACCTGTGCCTCCAGGCATGTCCGATCCGCCGGCGCGCTCTGGCGCACCCAGGCCGCCTGATCGCGGTCCTCGTCGTAGAAGCCGAACTTCCGCCTACCCTGGCGGCGGGTCCACGGGTACTTGGTGACCGCGTCCAGGGATGCGCGGGTCAGGTTGAGCCCGGCGCTATTGCCTTGCGCGTCAAGGACTTTGGGCTCGAGGCCGGTGAGGATCCGGAAGTTCTGGGCGTTGCCCTCGAAGCCGCCGTGCGCGGCCGCGAACTCGTCGAGCGCTCGCTCGCCGTTGTGTCCGTAGGGCGGGTGCCCGATGTCGTGGGCCAGCCCGGCCAGCTCCACGAGGTCGAGGTCGCAGCCCAGCCCGACGGCCATGCCCCGCCCGATCTGGGCCACCTCCAGCGAGTGCGTCAGCCGGGTGCGCGGGGTGTCGCCTTCCCTCGGCCCGACCACCTGGGTCTTGTCGGCCAGGCGGCGCAGCGCGGCGCTGTGCAGAACCCGGGCCCGGTCGCGTGCGAAGTCGGTGCGGTGCTGGCCTTCCGTGCCCGGCAGACCCGCGGTCTTCGGCGCTTCGGGTACCCGTCGCTGACGGTCGAAGTCGTCGTAGGGGTCGTGCTGATTCGTGGTCGCCTCCTTAGTCACCGCAGCACAGTCTGCCAGGGAACGCGGGCTACATTGACGTATGCGCACTGTCCGCCTCCTCGGCGCGACGCTGGCGATCCTCGGGGGCCTGTGCGGGGGGCTACTGTCGGCGCCAACGGCCGCCGCGCAACCCCCGTTCCGGCTGCCGGATCAGGTCACCGACCGGACGAATGTCCTGTCGGATTCCGGTCGCGCCACGGTGACGTCGGCCATCGACAAGCTCTACGGCGACCGCCACATCCGGCTGTGGGTGGTCTACGTCGACGACTTCTCCGGGGCGGCGCCGGTGGATTGGGCGACGAGCACCCGAAGCGTCAGCGACCTGGGTGACTACGACGCAATATTGGCGGTGGCGACCACCGGGCGGGCCTACGCCTTCCTGGTGCCGGATGCGGTCAAGAGCATCAACAGGAGCCAAGTCGACCAGCTGCGCCGCACCAAGATCGAACCCGCGCTGCACAACGGCGACTGGAGCGGCGCCGCGGTGGCCGCGGCCAACGGGCTCGACGCGCCGCCGCCGGCGTCGGGCCGGGTGTTCCTGCTGGTCGCGCTGGGTGTCATCGCGATCGCCGTCGCGGTCCTGCTGCTGGTGATGCGCTATCGCCGCGGGCGACGGCGCGCGGCCGCGCTGGCCGCCGCCCGTCGCGTCGACCCCACCGATGCCGACGCGCTGGCCGGCGTGCCGCTGGAGGCCCTCGACGACCTGTCCCGCTCGATGGTGGTGGACGTCGACAACGCCGTGCGCACCAGCGCCAACGAGCTGGCGCTGGCCATCGATGAGTTCGGCGCGGAGCGGACCCAGCCCTTCACCCAGGCGGTGAGCAAGGCCAAAGCGGCGCTGTCCCAAGCCTTTACCGTCCGTCACCAGCTCGACGACAGCGTGCCCGAAACCCCAGCGGAACAGCGCGAGCTGCTCACCCGGGTGATCGTGTCGGCGGCGAACGCCGACCGCGAGCTGGAGTCACAAACCGAGGCGTTCGAGAAGCTGCGGGATCTGGTCATCAATGCCGCGTCCCGGCTGGACGGGCTGACCCAGCGGTACGTCGAACTGACCGGTCGCATCCCCGCGGCCGAACAGCGGATGGCCGAATTGCACACGGAATTCGACGGCGCGGCACTGGGTTCGGTCGCCGGCAACGTCACCGCCGCCAAGGAGCGGTTGGCGTTCGCCGACCGCAACATCGGCACGGCCCGTGGCCTGGCCGGCCGCGCCGAGAGCGGCAAGCAGTCCGGTTTGGTGGATGCCTACCATGCCGCCGAGTCCGCGCTCGGGCAGGCGGGCTCGCTGCTCGACGCCGTGGACACCGCGGCCGACGACATCCGGCACGCCATCGCCACGCTGCCGGCGGTCATCGACGACGTCCAGGCGGGCCTGCGGCGCGCCGACGAGCAGGCGCGCAAGCCGGCGTCGGCCCATACCGCCCAACTGGCCGCGGCGCGCGACGCCGCGGCCGCCGCCCTCGCGAGCGCCCGCGGCAGCGGTTCCCCCGATCCGCTCGGCGCGTTCGCCCGGCTCACCAAGGCCGACGCCGACCTCGACCGGACCCTGGCCGCCGTGGCCCAGGAGCAGGCCAACGCCGAGCGGCTCAACCGCTCGCTGGATCAGACGCTGTTCACCGCGGACTCGCGGGTGCGCGGGGTCTCGGAATACATCGACACCCGCCGGGGCAGCATCGGCCCCGAGGCCCGGACCCGGCTCGCCGAAGCCGGCCGGCACCTCCAGGCGGCGCGCGACAAGCGATCGACCAACGTGACCGAGGCGATCGCGCACGCTAACGCGGCGTCGACGCTGGCCGCCCAGGCCCAGGCCCTGGCGAACGCCGACGTGGTGGCGGCCCAGCGCGCCTACGCCCGCCGCGGCGGCGGGGACACCGGCGCGATGATCGGCGGCATCATCATCGGCGACCTGCTCGGTGGGGGCATGCGCGGCGGGTTCGGCGGCTGGAGCCCGACGTCCTTCGGCCCGTCCGGCGGCGGCATGATGGGCGGCGGCGGGCGATTCTGAAACCGGTATAGACAAACCGATCCCCGGGCACCGGGTGCCCGGGGATCGGCCTTGCGTTACTGCGTCAGGCCCAGCTGGACCCGACGGCGCTGTCGGTGCTGGCCATGTTGCTGCCGGCGCTTTGCACCTTCTGGCCGTGGGCGTTGGCCTGCTCGTAGATCACCTGGAAGTTGCGACCCAACTGGGTGATGAACTCCTGGCAGGCCACCGAACCGGCGCCACCCCAGAAGTCACCAGCGGCCAGCACATCGCGCACGATGGCCTGGTGCTCGGCTTCCAGCGACGCGGCCTGGGCGCGAATCAACGCACCGTGGGCATCCACATCGCCAAACTGGTAATTGATGGTCATGTTTGCGTCCTCCTGAAATAGAAAGTCTCTAGGCCCGGCGCTAGCTGCCGAGGATTTGCTGCGAGGTCTGCTCTTGCTGCTCGTAGTTGTTGGCGTCGCGGATCAAACCATCCCGCACCCCGTGCAGCATGTTCACGATGTTGCGGAACGCCTGATTCATCTGACCCATGGTGTCGTAGGAGGTCGCCTGCGCCTGGCCGCTCCAGCCCGCACCGGCGATGTTCATCGACGACGCCCACATCTTGCGCGCCTCGTCCTCCACCGTCTGCGCGTGGACCTCAAAACGGCCCGCCATTGCCCGCATCTCATGCGGGTCAGTCATAAAACGTGTTGCCATGTTGCCTTTCTCCTTCTGGATTGTTTGTTGGACTTTCTGCAGGTGGGCCTTCGTAGCTGGCTGCTACGCGGTTACCTGCGCCGCCGATCACGTGTGACACGCATGCGGCTGCCGTCTCTCACCCGGCCGCCGGAGAATGCGGTACCACGCTGCTAGTCCGCGGCATGTCGAAGCGGGGCTCGGCTTCGCCTTGCCACTCGCTCCATTCGCTCCATTCGTTCCACTCGTCCATGCTCTCGTCGGCGACCTCCGGGCTCAGCCCGTCGCTCACCGTGTCACCGGGCTCGGCGCCGTCTTCCGGCTCCGGCGCCCAGTGGTCATAGTCATCCGGCGGCACGGCCACACCCCACTTCAGTGGAACCGATAAGCCGCCAAGCATCCCCGACTCGCCACGCTTCGCCGCCACTGCGTCATCCGGCAGCGGCGAACCAAGAGGCAAAAGCACCTTGCCCCCTTCCACTAGCCGTCTTCGTACATTTCGCACCTGGTCGCGAACTAATCGCCACCAGGTACACAGCATCGTAAGTCAATTCTGAGGACAATATCCGGGTTTGAGCGATTTCGCTCCTTTTAGAACGCGCGCGCGCCGAAGGGTGGGAAACCGCCGGGCGGCCGGGCGCGGATCCGGCCCGAACGGGCAGTCAGCAGACCCCGCCGGGTGGCCCGGTTTCCTGGGTCGGCTTCGTCTGCTGATACGGCAAACGATAAGGGATTGACGTCTTGCTGGTCGAGCCCAATATCGCGTCGTTGTGCCCGTTATTCCGCGCCCGGTGCATGGTGATCCAGTCGCGGCCGGGATCGCTGGCGCATTCGGCATCCACCATGGGTCCCCGGGTGGTGTCGAGACGGTTAGGGATCGTGACGCCATCGGGGTCGAGCGCCTGCGTAACCGGGTTTCGGCCTTTTTGCTGGAAAGCCGGCGACGGGCTATTGAAGCCGTCGGCGCCCGCGAGCGTCCCGAAATAGTGATCGAATGAACGGTTCTCCTGCATTAACAACACGAAATGTTCGACGTCGTTCGGTCCCGCATGAATATTCGATCCCGGGCCGGCCAACGCCAGTCAATGCCCCGGTGCAGGTCGTGATTGCAAGCGTGGCGGAAAACTCGCGACGCGACATGCCGTCGACCAGATTGCGGGCCCATCGCGCGCCCTTCGCGCGGGCCCGTCGCCCACGTTTTCCACATCACGGTAATAATCGCGGCGCCGATCAGCCCCAACCCGCGTCGGGGTGTCCCGTTCGTTTTATCTATTTCACCCGGCGATTTGCTGGAGCCATTCCGGCTATTCGAAAATTGATGTGCGACGCGCAAAGCGTCGGCCGCCAAGGTTTTCGGTAGACGGGGATGACACGCCGAAGGCGCGGGCAACACCATAATCCCCCCGGGGTGTCACCCGCGCCTTTGGTGGCTTTACTCGGTCTATCCGACTCCGGTGCGCGGAACGACGCTGGGCCGCGACTGCACCACGTGGTTCGGGCTGGCCCCGCCACGGCCCAGCATGCCGCCACCCATGCCGGCGCCGGCACCGCCCATGCCCATCGGCATCGGCATCATCGGCATGCCGCCGCCCATGGGTGCACCGGCTGCCGCGGCGGCGGCGGGCATCTCGCCCATCCCCGACATCGCCGCGCTGACCATGCGCGACGGCGCCGATCCCTGCCACGTCGGGGGCACCGACATCGCACCGACCAGGCGTGCCTTGCCCAAACCGGCCGAGGCGGCGCCCAGGCCGCCCATGCCCGCACCGCCGCCCAGGCCCTTCGGAACGGCGCTGCTGACGAACTTCGCCGAGTCGGCGGCGCCGGTCACGTCGCTGGCCAGGGCGGCCGGGTGTGCGGCGCTCATGCCGGCCTGGGCCGCCATCATGATCGGCGACATCATCATGCTCGCGGGGTACATCGCGATCTGGGCGACCTGCATGATCGACGACACCGGCGCTGCCGACGCCAACCCCATCGCCGTCGACAACCCGCTCGTGGCCACGTCCTCGACCACCCCCAGTGGGCCGACGGCGGCCAAGCCGCCGAGCGCCGCTCCCACGCTGCCGACCTGCGAGGCCACCCCGGCCAACGGGTTGGTCAGCAACCCGGCCAGGCCGCTCAGGAACGGCGGAACGCTGAAAGCCGGCAGCGCCGCGGCCACCGCCGTGGCGCCGCCGTGATAGCCGACCATGGCGCCCACGTCCTGGGCCCACATCTCCATGTACTCGAACTCTTTCATGAAGATCGCCGGGGTGTTCTGGCCCAGGATGTTCGTCGCGATCAACGCCAGCTGCGTGACCCGGTTCTGGGTGACCGCCGGCGTGGGCACGATCGCCGACAGGGCGGTCTCAAACGCCGTCGCCGCGGTCCGGGCTTGCACGCTGGCGGCCTCGGCCTGCCCCGCGGCCGCGGTCAACCACCCCACGTAGGGCGTCGCCGCCGCGGCCATCGACATCGACGCCGGGCCCGCCCACGGTCCGTCGGTCAGCCCGGTGATCACCGATTGAAACGATGACGCCGCCCCCGACAGGTCCGACGCCAGCGACTCCCAGGCCGTCGCCGCCATGTGCAACGGTCCCGAGCCCGCACCGGCGTACATCAACGCCGAGTTGATCTCCGGGGGGAAGAACGTAAAGCCAGGAATCATTCCAACCTCGACACATCCAGCCGCCGCGGCGGCTCCGACAACCATGTAGCTAACGTTCACTTGCGGCGGTTTTACACACGCCTGCCGCCACCGCTGGATCGTAAGTCAACCGGCCACCGAAAATAGGCGATTTCGCGAAATCATTCCGCGTCTCGGGCAGGAGCCGGCGAGACGCGCTCACGCACCCCCCTGAACCGGACAACTGTCCAGGTAGCGATGCCTGCGGATGCATCGCCCGGACGCCAAAAACCCGCACAAATTTTGTGGCATTTCCACGGGCCTCGGAGCGCCCCGCACACGGGGCCGCGAACGCCCAGAAACCGCTAAAAATTTTGGTGAAGAAACCGGAGGCTCCGCCGCCGGAGACGAACACCCCGGAGCCGCGCGTCGCCGAGGCGAATCTCATGACGCCCGTGCGGCTAGCAGCCCTTCAGCCGAACCGCCAGGTAGTCGGCGACGGCGCCGATCGCGACGCGCTCCTGGGTCATGGCGTCGCGCTCGCGCACGGTCACCGCGTTGTCCTCGAGCGAGTCGAAATCCACCGTCACGCAAAACGGCGTACCGACCTCGTCCTGGCGCCGGTAGCGGCGACCGATGGCGCCGGCGTCGTCGAACTCGATGTTCCAGCATTTACGCAATTCGGCCGCCAGGTCGCGCGCCTTGGGGCTCAGGTCGGCGTGGCGCGACAGCGGCAGCACCGCCGCCTTGGTCGGCGCCAGGCGCGGGTCGAGCCGGAGCACCGTGCGTTTTTCCATGCCGCCCTTGGCGTTTGGGGCTTCGTCCTCGTGGTAGGCGTCGATCAGAAACGCCATGAACGACCGCGTCAGGCCCGCCGCCGGCTCGATGACGTACGGCGTGTACCGGGTGTCGGATATCTGGTCGTAGAACGACAGGTCGGCACCGGAATGCTTTGCGTGCGTGGACAAGTCGAAGTCGGTGCGGTTGGCGACACCTTCCAGCTCGCCCCATGGGTTGCCGACGAAGCCGAACTTGTACTCGATGTCTACGGTGCGGTCGGAGTAGTGCGACAGCTTGTCCGCGGGGTGTTCGTACAGCCGCAGGTTGTCCCGCTCGATGCCCAGGTCGAGGTACCACTGCAGGCGGGTGTCGATCCAATACTGGTGCCATTCCTTGGCCGTCGACGGCTCGACGAAGAACTCCATTTCCATCTGCTCGAACTCGCGGGTGCGGAAGATGAAGTTGCCCGGGGTGATCTCGTTGCGAAAGCTCTTGCCGATCTGGCCGATCCCGAACGGCGGCTTGCGGCGCGCCGTCGTCACCACGTTGGCGAAGTTGACGAAGATGCCCTGCGCGGTCTCGGGGCGCAGGTAGTGCAGCCCCTCCTCGGTTTCGATGGGCCCGAGGTACGTCTTGAGCATCATGTTGAATTCGCGGGGCTCGGTCCACTGGCCCTTGGTGCCGCAGTCGGGGCAGACGATCTCGGTCATCGCCACCGAATCCGGGTCGGCGATCCCCTTCTTCGCCGCGTAGGCCTCCTGCATGTGGTCCTGGCGGTGCCGGTGGTGGCAGTTCAGGCACTCGACGAGCGGGTCGTGGAAGACCTCGACGTGGCCGGAGGCCACCCACACCTGGCGCGGCAGGATGATCGACGTATCGAGTCCCACCACGTCGTCGCGGCCGGTGACCACCGCGCGCCACCACTGACGCTTGATGTTCTCCTTGAGCTCCACGCCCAGCGGGCCGTAGTCCCAGGCCGATTTGGTGCCGCCGTAGATCTCGCCCGAGGGAAAGACGAAGCCGCGCCGTTTGGCCAGGTTGACTACGGTGTCGATGACGGACGCCACGGGGCGGTGCACTCCTTTTCGAAGATCGGACGCAGGGCGGGCGGCGAACCGCCCGCAAAACCCCAGCCATGGTATCGACCAGCGCCGCGAACTTTGACATGCGTCATCACGCATGTGACAGTGGGAGGTGGCCCGCTTCGACGGCGGGCGCTCCCCTATCCGGCACTTTTCGAGGTGATGACACTCCCATGGCGATGTCCCCCTCAACATCGACGACCGCCGGTGACGACATGGGGTCCGACCTGGGCGTCGAGGCCCACGAGCACGGCGCGGCTGGGCCCGGCGACCACCCGGATTTCCCCGACTACCCCGACCCGCCGCCGCGGGAGATCCTCGACGCCGCCGGCGAGCTGCTGCGCGCGCTGGCCGCGCCCGTGCGGATCGCCATCGTGTTGCAGCTGCGCGAATCGCAGC
This sequence comes from Mycobacterium sp. NGS63, assembly GCF_059812295.1. Classification (NCBI taxonomy): domain Bacteria; kingdom Bacillati; phylum Actinomycetota; class Actinomycetes; order Mycobacteriales; family Mycobacteriaceae; genus Mycobacterium; species Mycobacterium sp. NGS63. The sequence continues at coordinate 720,273 of NZ_JCALCJ010000002.1, read as the reverse complement.
GCTGCGTGCACGAGCTGGTCGACGCGCTCGGGGTGCCGCAGCCGCTGGTCAGCCAGCACCTGAAGATCCTCAAGGCCGCCGGTGTGGTGGCCGGGGAGCGATCCGGGCGCGAGGTGCTCTACCGGCTGGCCGACCACCACCTGGCGCACATCGTGGTGGACGCGGTGGCGCACGCGAGCGAGGACACCGTATGACCGGCACCAGTGTGCGGTCGACCCGTCAGCGGGCGGCGATCTTCACGCTGTTGGAGACGCTCGACGAGTTCCGCTCGGCCCAGGAGCTGCACGACGAGCTGCGCCGCCGCGGCGAGAACATCGGCCTGACGACGGTGTACCGGACCCTGCAGTCGATGGCCGCGGCCGGGATGCTCGACACGTTGCGCACCGACACCGGCGAGTCGGTCTACCGCAGGTGCTCGGAGCATCACCACCACCACCTGGTGTGCCGCGGGTGCGGTTGCACCGTCGAGGTCGGCGACCACGAGGTCGAACAGTGGGCCGCGCAGGTGGCCGCCAAGCACGGCTTCTCCGATGTCAGCCACACCATCGAGATCTTCGGCACGTGCGCGCAGTGCGGCTCCTGAGCTGCGCCCCGAAAAAGTTTTCACAAAGTTGTCCGGCAGGGACCCCCTGCGTGCTCCTACCCATGAGCGGCCACGGGCCGAAGGAGCACCCAGGAAGTGAGAACGCCATGCGCAACCACCTGCGGCCGGTACGCGACGTCGCGGCCCCGTCACTGCAATTCCGGACCATCCACGGCTACCGCCGCGCCTACCGGGTCGCCGGGTCGGGTCCGGCCCTGCTGCTGATCCACGGCGTGGGTGACAACTCCACCGCCTGGGGGCCCGTGCACGTCCAGCTCGCGCAACGGTTCACCGTCATCGCGCCGGATCTGCTGGGCCACGGCGAGTCGGACAAGCCCCGCGCCGATTACTCGCTGCCGGCCTTCGCCAACGGCATGCGCGACCTGCTCGCCGCGCTGGGCATCGACCGCGTCACCGTGGTGGGGCACTCGTTCGGTGGCGGCGTCGCGATGCAATTCGCCTATCAGTACCCGCAACTGGTCGAGCGGATCGTGCTGGTCAGCGCCGGCGGCGTCGCCAAGGACGTGAGCCTCGCGCTGCGGATGGCGGCCATGCCGATGGGCAGCGAGGCGCTGGGCGTCCTGCGCGTCCCGGGCGTGATGCCCGCGATCCGGCTGTTGGGCCGCGCCGTCAAGACCGGGCTGGGTTCGACCAGCTTCGGGCGCGACGTAGCCGACGTCGTGGACCTGCTGCAAGGCTTCCGCGACCGACGGGCGCTGTCGGCGTTCGCGCGCACGTTGCGGTCGGTGGTGGACGCTCGCGGCCAGTACGTCACGATGCTCGACCGGGTCCACCTCATGCAATCCGTGCCGGTGCAAATCATCTGGGGCGACGACGACCTGATCATCCCGGTCGACCACGCCCGGACGGCCCAGGCGGCGATCCCCGGCTCGCGCCTGGAGATCTTCGAAAAGTCCGGCCACATGCCGTTTCGCGACCACCCCGATCGCTTCGTCGAGGTCGTCGAGCGGTTCATCGACTCGACCCGGCCGGCCGGCCACGACCAGGAGTTGCCGCGCACCGGCTCCTAACCCGTCAGTGCACGGCGGATCTCGGCGCCGGTGTCCAGCACCAGCAGGACCAGGGTGCGCAACGCGTCGTCGGTCAGGCCGCCGCCGGGAAAGTTGTAGCGCAGCATCACGTCGGCGGTCTTGGACGCGGCCTTGCCCGAATTACGTTGCACGGCTTGTTGATTGACCTTCTCGACCACGGTCACGCTGCCGAAGTTGCTGTCGTGGGCCTGCTTGGCGATCTGGTCGCGGATCTTCTTGGTCAGCGGCAGATCCCAGGCCAGTATCTGCGTCAGCGATACCAGGTCCAGGTCCTCGGCGATGTTCACCACCCGCAGCGAGGCCAGGGTTCCGTTGTGGCGCACGGTCAGCGCGCCGTCGGGCTCCTCGTCGACGGCCAGGACGTCGCGCAGTATCGACGCCAGACGCTCAGCCAGCGAGGGCATCAGGCGCTCCCGAACCGCCGATTGCGCGAGGCGTATTCCTCGCAGGCCGCCCACAGGTCGCGCCGGTCGTAGTCGGGCCACAGCTTGTCCTGGAAGACGTACTCGGCGTAGGCCGCCTGCCACAGCATGAAGTTGCTGGACCGATGTTCGCCCGACGTCCGCAGGAACAGGTCGACGTCGGGGATGTCGGGCCGCTGCAGGTGACGCGAGATCGTCGCCTCGGTGATGCGCTCCGGATTGAGCCGGCCGGCCTCGGTCAGCCGGGCGATATCCTTTGCGGCTTCGGCGATCTCGGCGCGCCCGCCGTAGTTCACGCAGTAGTTGACGGTGATGACGTCGTTGCCGGCCGTCATCGCCTCGGCGATGGCCAACTCGTTGATGACGCTGCGCCACAGCCGGGGCCGCGAGCCCACCCAGCGGATCTTGACCCCGATCGCGTTGAGGTTCACGCGGCGCATGCGCACCACGTCGCGGTTGAACCCCATCAGGAAACGGACCTCCTCGGGGGAACGCTTCCAGTTCTCGGTGGAGAAGGCGTAGAGGCTGAGCCACTTGATCCCGAGTTCGATTGCGCCGCAGACGATGTCGATCACCACCGCCTCGCCGGCCTTGTGTCCGTCGGTGCGGCTCAGCCCGCGTTGGGTGGCCCAGCGGCCGTTGCCGTCCATCACGATGGCGACGTGAAAAGGCAACCGGTCGGCCGGAATCCGCGGCGCGGCCGCCTTCGAGGTGTGCTGCGGGGGCCGGCTCGGGCCGCCGCCCGCCGACGGCGGCAGCTCCGGGAAGGCCACCGGCCACGTCGACCTGTCGGGAAAGACCGGGTAATCGTCGGGCGCGGGGGGCAACTGCGGGAAGTCGGTGGACTTCAGCCTGCGCTCAGCTTTAGCCACAGGCCGTATCCTGCCCGATCAGCGCGGCGCGCCGTTCGGCGATGGTGCGGTCGACGTGATACGTCCGTTCCACCAGCGGCAGCGTTTTGAGTTGCCGCTCCAGGTGCCATTGCAGGTGCGCGGCCACCAATCCGCTGACGTGGTTGCGGTGCGACTGCGGCGACGCCTCGGCGGCCTCCCAGTCGCCGTCGTGAAGCGCCGCCATCAGGTCCAGCACGCCCGGCGGTGGGGTGGTCGAACCCGCCGGGCGGCAGTGCGGGCAGACGCTGCCCCCGGCCCCCACGTGAAACGCCCGATGCGGGCCCGGCGTGGCGCACCGCGCGCACTCGGTGAGGGCCGGCGCCCAACCGGCGATGCCCATGGCGCGCAGCAGGTAGGCGTCCAGCAACAGGTCGCGGGGCCGGCGCCCGTCGGCCACCGCGCGCAGCGCGCCCACCGTGAGCCGGTGCAGGGCCGGCGCCGGGGCGCGCTCCTCGCCGGCGAGGCGTTCGGCGGTCTCGAGCATCGCGCACCCACACGTGTACCGGCCGTAGTCGCTGACGATGTCGGTCGCGAACGCGTCGATGGACACCACCTGGGTGACGATGTCGAGGTTGCGGCCGGGGTGCAGCTGCGCGTCGATGTGAGCAAACGGCTCCAGCCGGGCACCGAATTTGCTACGGGTGCGACGGACGCCCTTGGCCACCGCACGGACCAGCCCGTGATCGCGGGTCAGCAGGGTGACGATCCGGTCGGCTTCGCCGAGCTTGTGCTGGCGCAGCACAACAGCCCGGTCTCGATATAGCCGCATCACCATAGTTTTGCACCCCGCCGCGACAATCCGGGTATCCGCGCCGTCTAGTCTCGTACCCCGTGATTGGCGCTTCTGGGTCGGGAGTCGGGTCCATTTCCGGATCCGGCAGCCAGCGCCTGCCCACACTGACTGACCTGCTCTATCAATTGGCCAGCCGCGCAGTGACATCCACCACACTGGTCAGCCGCTCCCTGCACGCCATCCACACCAGCCAGTCCACGCTCAACGCGTTCCGGGTGGTGCTCACCGAGTCGGCGCTGGCCGACGCCGCCGAGGCCGACCGGCGCCGGGCGGCCGGGGACACCGCCCCGCTGCTGGGCGTCCCGATCGCGGTCAAAGACGACGTCGACGTCGCCGGGGTGCCGACGGCCTTCGGCACCGAGGGGTACGTCGCGCCGGCGACCCACGACGCCGAGGTGGTGCGCCGCCTGAAGGCTGCCGGCGCGGTGATCGTCGGCAAGACCAACACCTGCGAGCTGGGCCAGTGGCCGTTCACCAGCGGGCCAGGCTTCGGGCACACCCGCAACCCCTGGTCGCGCCGGCACACCCCGGGCGGATCGTCGGGGGGCAGCGCGGCCGCGGTGGCCGCGGGCCTGGTCACCGCGGCCATCGGCTCCGACGGCGCCGGCAGCGTGCGGATCCCCGCGGCGTGGACGCACCTGGTCGGCATCAAGCCGCAGCGCGGCCGCATCTCCACCTGGCCGCTGCCGGAGGCGTTCAACGGCATCACCGTCAACGGCGTGCTGGCCCGCACCGTGGCCGACGCGGCGCTGGTGCTCGACGCCGCGTCCGGCAACGTCGAGGGCGACCGGCACAAACCGCCCCCGATCACGGCGTCGGACTACGTCGGCAAGGCACCCGGGCCGCTGAACATCGCGCTGTCAACCCGGTTCCCGTACACCGGTTTTCGGGCCAAGTTGCACCCCGAGATCCTGGCCGCGACGCGCGCGGTGGCCAAGCAACTCGAGCTGCTCGGCCACACCGTGGTGCCCGGCAATCCCGACTACGGCCTGCGGCTGTCGTGGGACTTTCTGGCCCGGTCCACCGCGGGGCTGCTGGATTGGGAGGAGCGGCTCGGCGAGGGCGTGGTCCTGGACCCGCGCACCCTGGCCAACCTGCGCATGGGCCAGGTGCTGGGGCAGGCGATCCTGCGCAGCGCGCGCCGCCACGAGGGGGCCGACCAGCGGCGGGTGGGCTCGATCTTCGACATCGTCGACGTCGTGCTGGCGCCGACCACCGCCCAGCCGCCGCCGCTGGCGCGCGCCTTCGACCGGCTGAGCGGCCTGGCCACCGACCGCACCATGATCGCCGCGTGCCCGTTGACGTGGCCGTGGAACGTGCTGGGCTGGCCGTCGATCAACGTGCCGGCGGGCTTCACCTCGGAGGGTTTGCCGATCGGCGTGCAGTTGATGGGCCCGGCAAACAGCGAGGGCCTGCTGATCTCGCTGGCCGCCGAGCTGGAGGCCGTCTGCGGCTGGGCCGCCAGGCAGCCGACGGTCTGGTGGCACGCCGGCACCGACGCCCCGTCGGCCGGCGCGCCGCCACCGCGCGGATGAGGTGACGCGCCGCCCGAACCCGGGTACATCCTTGCCATGGATCAATCCGAGGCTCCCCTTCTGGACGCGCTGGCCGACTACCGCGACAAGAACCGGTACGGGTTCACGCCGCCCGGACACCGGCAGGGTCGCGGCGTCGACGACCGGGTCCTGGCGGTGCTGGGCCGCGAACCTTTCCTCGACGACGTGCTGGCCAACGGCGGGCTGGACGACCGCAAGGCCGGCAACAACTACCTGAAGCGCGCCGAGGACCTGATGGCCGACGCCGTGGGTGCCGACGTGGCCTGGTTTTCCACCTGCGGCAGCTCGCTGTCGGTGCGGGCGGCGATGATGGCCGTGGCCGGCGGCGGAGATTCCAGTGGCAGCCTGCTGGTGAGCCGCGACAGCCACAAGTCGATCGTGGCCGGCCTCATTTTCTCCGGCGTCCAGCCGCGCTGGATCACGCCGCGCTGGGACGCCGAGCATCACTTCTCGCACCCGCCCTCGCCGCGGCAGGTGGAAGAAGCCTGGGCGCGGCATCCGGATGCCGCCGGCGCGCTCATCGTCAGCCCGAGCCCGTACGGCACCTGCGCCGACATCGCCGGCATCGCCGAGGTGTGCCATGCGCGGGGCAAGCCGCTGATCATCGACGAGGCCTGGGGGGCGCATCTGCCGTTCCACGAGGACCTGCCGACGTGGGCGATGGACGCCGGCGCGGACGTCTGCGTGGTCAGCGTGCACAAGATGGGGGCCGGTTTCGAGCAGGGCTCGGTGTTCCACGTGCGGGGCGACCGGATCGACCGCGATCGCCTGTCGGCCTGCGCGGATCTGCTCATGACCACCAGCCCCAGCGTGCTGCTGTATGCCGCGATGGACGGGTGGCGCCGGCAGATGGTCGAACACGGCCACGACTTGCTTGGCGCGGCTCTGGATTTGGCGTCTCGGCTGCGAAAGGACATCGAACTGGTGCCGGAGGTGCGGGTCCTCGAGGAGGAGCTGCTCGGCGTGGAGGCGTCCCACGACCTGGACCGGATGCAGGTGATGATGGACGTCTCGGCCACGGGCACCTCCGGTTATCAGGCCGCCGACTGGCTGCGCGCGCACGCTCACATCGACATCGGAATGAGTGATCACCGCCGCATCCTGGCGACGCTGTCCTTCGCCGACGACGAAACGACCGCGGGTCGTCTGACCGAGGCACTGGCGGAATGGCGCAGGGCGGCAAGCGATTTCGATCCGCCGCCGCAGATCGACCTGCCGTCGCCGGAGGAGCTGCAGCTGGAGACCGTGTGCCTGCCGCGCGACGCGTTCTTCGGGAAGGTCGAGGAGATCCCCACCGACCAGGCCGCGGGGCGGGTCTCCGCCGAGCAGTGCACGCCGTATCCCCCGGGCATTGCCGCCGTCGTGCCCGGCGAGCGGCTCAACGAGGCCGTGCTGGACTACTTGTGTTCGGGTGTGCGCGCCGGCATGAACGTGCCCGACGCGGCGGACCCGTCGCTGCAGACGATTCGCGTGGTGGCTTAGCTCCCGCGGGGCATCGACATGATCCGGTTGCCAACGGCTTTGACCGCGTCGGGCAGCACGCGGTTGGCCGCGCCCATCGCCTTCGACAAGACCGAGCCGGCGACGATTTTCTGATCGCCGCGCATCAGCGCCTCGAAACCCTCGCGGGCGACCTGGGCGGGGTCGTCCTTGGGCATCTTGCCCATCAGCGAGTCGACCATCTTGGCGCGGCCGAAGAAGTTGGTGTCCGTCGGGCCGGGCATCAGCGCGGTGACAGTGATTGAGGTGTCGCGCAATTCGTCGCGCAGCGCCTCGGCGAACGACTGGACGAAGGACTTCGACGCGTTGTACACCGGCTGATAGGAGCCCGGCATCTGTGCCGCGATGGACGACGTGAACAGCACCTTGCCGGTGTCGCGGTTGGCCATGTCGCGCAGCACCAGCTTGGCCAGGTGCACGGTCGAGCGCACGTTGAGGTCGACGATGCTGAGGTCGTCGGCCAGCTCGCTCTTGAGGAACATCTCGCCGCGGCCGATGCCCGCGTTGAGTGCCGCGGCGGCCAGCACGCGATCGCATTCGATCGCGCTTCGGTACAGGTGCTCCACCCCGTCCGGGGTGCGCAGGTCCACCTGCACGGCCTGCACGGCGGCGCCGGAGGCGGAAAGCTTGTCCGGCACGTCGTTGATGGCGTCGTCTTCGGCGGCCACGACGAGGTCGTAGCCGTGTTGGGCGAACTGCTTGGCCAGTTCGAACCCGATGCCGCTGGACGCGCCGGTCACCAACGCTAACTGTGGTTCGGTCATCCGGGACGGCTACCCGCCGCCGATGCCCCGAAACGTGCCGGCGAAAGGCCCGCTAAAACCCCAGCCGACCAAGCTGTTTGGGGTCGCTCTGCCAGTTCTTGGCGACCTTGACGCGCAGGTCGAGGTAGATCTTGGTGCCCAGCAGCTTCTCGATCTGGACCCGCGCGGCGGTGCCCACCTCCCGCAGCCGCGCGCCGCGTTTGCCGATGACGATGCCCTTCTGGCTGTCGCGCTCGACGTAGAGGATGGCGTGCACGTCGACGAGATCGTCCCTGCCTTCGCGGGCCTCGACCTCGTCGATCACCACCGCCAGCGAATGCGGCAGCTCGTCGCGCACCCCTTCCAGCGCGGCCTCGCGGATGAGCTCGGCCATCAGGACCTCCTCGGGCTCGTCGGTGAGCTCGCCGTCGGGGTAGTAGGCCGGGCCGGGGGGCAGAGCCGCGGCCAGGACATCGACGAGCACGTCGACCTGCGAGCCGGTGGCGGCCGACACCGGGACGATGTCGGTTCCGTCGCCGACCAGCTCGCTGACGGCGACCAACTGCGCGGCCACCCGGTCCTTGGGGACCTTGTCGATTTTGGTGACGATGGCCAGCAGGGTGGTCTTGGGGGCGACCGCGCGAACCTGGTCGATGATCCACCGGTCGCCCGGGCCGATCGCCTCGTCGGCGGGGATGCACAACCCGATCACGTCGACCTCGGCGTAGGTGTCGCGGACCAGGTCGTTGAGCCGCTTGCCCAGCAGGGTCCGCGGCCGGTGCAGGCCCGGGGTGTCGACCAGGATCATCTGGAAGTCGTCGCGGTGCACGATCCCGCGGATGGTGTGCCGGGTGGTCTGCGGCCGCGTCGAGGTGATCGCCACCTTGGTGCCGACCAGCGCGTTGGTCAGCGTCGACTTTCCGGTGTTGGGCCGGCCCACCAAACACACGAAGCCGGAACGGAATTCGGTCATGGCGCCCGGCCGATCGCCGAGCGTGCGCTCAGGGCGACTTTCGGGCGTTTTTTCCGCCATGAGTGCACGTTCGGCGTCATAGCGGGTGCCCGTCGGTTTCGGCGGGGCTCAGCAGGATGGTGTTGATCCGCACCCGGCCGCGGTGGTCGGGGCCGCCCTCGGCGCGCAGCCGCAACCCGTGCGAGACCACCTCGGCGCCCGGCAGCGGCACGCGGCCCAATTCGAGGGCCACCAGCCCGCCCACCGTGTCGACGTCGAGGTCGTCGTCGAATTCCACGTCGTACAGTTCGCCGACGTCTTCGATCGGCAGCCGCGCGGAGACCCGAAAGCGTTTGTCGCCCAGGTCTTCGACGGGCGCGGTCTCCGCCTCGTCGTACTCGTCCGCGATCTCGCCGACGATCTCTTCCAGCACGTCTTCGATGCTGACCAGGCCGGCGATCGCGCCGTACTCGTCGACCAGCAGGGCCATGTGGATGCGGTCGCGCTGCATCTCGCGCAGCAGCGCGTCCAGCGGCTTGGAGTCGGGCACGAAGACCGCCGGGCGCATCACCTGCGACACCTTGGTGTCCCGGCCGCCGTCGGGCGACAGGAACGTCTGCTGGACAAGGTCTTTCAGGTACACCACGCCGACGACATCGTCGACGTTCTCCCCGATCACCGGAACGCGGGAATGCCCGCTGCGCACGGCCAGGTTGGTGGCCTGGCTGGCGTACTTGTCGCTTTCGATCCAGATCATCTCGGTGCGCGGCACCATGACCTCGCGGGCCGGGGTGTCGCCGAGCTCGAACACCGACTCGATCATCCGGCGTTCGTCGGCGGCGACCACGCCGCGCTGCTGGGCCAGGTCGACGACCTCGCGCAGCTCGATCTCGGAGGCGAACGGCCCGTTGCGCAGCCCGCGGCCCGGGGTGAGCGCGTTACCCAGGACCACCAGCAGCCGGCTGAGCGGCATCAGCAGCCACGAAATCACCCGCAGCGGAAGGGCCGTCCCCAACGAGATGGAATACGCGTGCTGACGGCCGAGGGTGCGCGGCCCCACCCCGATGACGACGAAGCTGGTCACCACCATGATGGTCGCCGCGCCGAACAACGCCCACCGCATGCCGAAGTTGTCGTAGAGGAACACCACCAGCAGCACGGTCGCGGTGATCTCGCAGATGATGCGCAGCAGCACCACCAGGTTGATGTAGCGGGGCCGCTCGTTCATCACCTTGAACAGCGACCCGGCGCCGGGACGCTCGCCGCGCAGCAGTTCCTGAACCCGGGCCAGCGACACCGTGCTGATGGCCGCGTCGATCGCCGCGAAAAGTCCGCCCAGCGCGATCAGCGCGATCGCGCCGAGCAGCTGGGAAAGCCCGGTCAATTGTCGAAATACCTTGACTTGTCCAGCAACCGGCGGTCGCGTTCCTCCTGGCGATCCAGCTGGTAGGCCTCGACCTGTTCGGCGACCCACTCCTCGAGCAGCCGGTCCTGCAGGGCAAACATCTCCCGTTCCTCGTCGGGCTCGCCGTGGTCATAGCCGAGCAGGTGCAGCACACCGTGAATCGTCAACAGCGCCAACTCATGTCCGAGGCTGTGGCCGGCCGCGGCGGCCTGCTCGGCGGCGAACTCCGGGCACAGCACGATGTCGCCGAGCATCGCGGGCCCGGGCTCGGGCGCGTCGGGGCGGCCGCCGGGCTCGAGCTCGTCCATCGGAAAGCTCATCACGTCGGTGGGCCCGGGCAGGTCCATCCAGCGCATGTGCAGGTCGGCCATCGCGGCGGTGTCCAGCAGCACCATCGACAGCTCGGCGCTCGGGTTGACGTCCATCCGGGCGATCACGAACCGCGCGACGCTGACCAGTTCGGCCTCCGAGACGTCGACGCCCGACTCGTTGGAAACTTCGATGCTCACGAGATCACCGCCGGTTGCGGGCACCGGAGGCCCGCCGGGCCGCCCGGTTCATCGTCAGGCCGGGTTCCTCGAATCTGGCGTAGGCGTCCACGATTTCGGACACCAGCCGGTGGCGCACCACGTCCACACTGGTCAGCTCCGCGAAGTAGATGTCGTCGATGCCGTCGAGGATGTCGACCGCCGCGCGCAGCCCGGACCGGGCACCGCCGGGCAGGTCGATCTGTGTAACGTCGCCGGTGACAACGACTTTGGAGCCGAAGCCGAGCCGGGTGAGGAACATCTTCATCTGCTCGGCGGTGGTGTTCTGCGCCTCGTCGAGAATGATGAAGGCGTCATTGAGCGTATTGTGCGTCAGCAAAAAGTCCTCGGTGACATACAGGGAGTCTGCTGCCGCGACCTTGATGCACACCGCCTCCGCGGTGCCGGCCGGCTCGATACGGTCGACGAAACGCATCGGACGTCCGCCGCCGGTCGCTTCGTATTTGGCGGCTTTGCGAGTCAGCCGGAACGGCACCACGCCCTCGGGCAAGCGGATGTCAAGGATGTGCGCGTCGGATCGGTGGTGCACGTCGTGGCCGCGGGCGAGTCCGGGCTTTCGTCCTTCGGCCGGCCTCGTGCGCCAATAGGCGACGCCGCCCAGGGACCGAACCAGGAACACCACGTCATCGCGTAGCCGTGCGGAAACCGTCGCGAACTGAATCCGACAGGTCCGGCTTTGTTGGATCACCGGACCGCCGTCAAAGTCCAGGAGGCCCTGAAGGACACCCAGCCGCACATCGGGCGAATTGAACAGGTAATCCTCAGGTATGAATTTGGTGCTTGATCGCGTGCCCGCGAGCCCCAATCGGCGCATGGCGCCAGTGACCGGGTTTTCGATGGTGATGACTTCACCGGGACGGGTGACCCTGTTCAGTATGTAGTCGACTTCGGATCTACGACGTAGCCGGATTCCGGGGATGAGATTTTCCAGGGATTCCGCCAGCTCGGGATCAGCGGTCGCGAAACTGGGCGTCGCCTGGCAGGAACAGCAGCCATCTCCCAGAAGCAAACCTAGAGCGTACGGGTCGAGCGGGACCGGCCGTGCTGCGAAGCTCACCGGCGCGCTCAACAGCGGCAATTCGTACCGATGGTAGTGCGCCGCACGGAGATTACCGATCATCTCTTTGGTCTGCAGCACGCGCGGCGGCTTTCCAGTACTGCGATCCCTTCTGGTGTACACCGACCACAAATGGTCACCCGATGCGAGCGTGGACGAGCCGTCCTGGGAGTAGACGCGGTAGATCTCCTTGAAGCCCTGCGGGTAGACGCCCAGGACCTCGGTCGGCATACCGTCGGAGCCGATCACAAAATCCCCTACCCGGAGTTCCCCGATCGCCCGGAACCCGTTGGGAGTCAATACTTTTGTAAAGACCGGTTGCGCCCGGCCCCGCATATATGCGAGCGGCGCGACCTCAATGACCCCGGCGGACATCAGCTTTGGGATCAGCTCGGCGTCCATCATGTCGTACAGCGCGTCATACAGCGGGCGCAGATACGGGTCGATCTTTTCGCTCAGCGTGCCGGGCAGAAAGCCCAGGCGCTCACCGGCTTCCACTGCGGGGCGGGTCAGGATGATGCGGCTGACTTGCTTGGTCTGCAGCGCGTTGACGGCCTTGGCCATCGCCAGGTAGGTCTTGCCGGTGCCGGCCGGGCCGATCCCGAAGACGATGGTGTTGGCGTCGATGGCGTCGACGTAACGCTTCTGGTTGAGCGTCTTGGGCCGAATCGTCTTGCCGCGGCGCGACAGGATGTCCAGCGTCAGCACCTCGGCGGGCGACTCGTTGCCGGTGCCGACCAGCATGGCCACACTGTGGCGCACCACCTCCGGCGTCAGTGGCTGGCCGCGGCCGACGATCGCCACCAGTTCGGAGACCACCCGCTCGCCGAGCGCGACGTCGGCCGGTTCGCCCGAGAGGGTGACGGTATTGCCGCGCACGTGCAGGTCGGCGGTCAACACGCGCTCGAGGGCACGCAAATTCTCGTCGGCGGAACCCAACAAACCCACGACGAGGTCGGGCGGAACGTCAATGCTGCTGCGAACCTGAGCAGAGGTTGATGACGGGGCAGCAGCCTTGGTTTCGCGGGGCGTCACGTGGTTTCTGATTCCTGCTTTCTGTGTTCTCGAGCGACGACAGCCGGTAGCCAAGTCTACCGCCAGCAGGACGCAATGCCGCCCGAGTCGGCCCAACCCCGTCAGGCGGCGGAGGCACTGGTCAGGACGGCGGGCACGCCGCCCTTGACCGGCCACGGGAGGCTCGGGTCGTGCTCGGGTGCCCAGCCGGCCGGCGTGTGGATGCGGAACCGCTGGTGAATCTGTGCGAGCAGGAACTGCGCCTCGAGATAACCCATAGCCGCGCCGAAACATCGGTGCGGGCCGGCGCCGAAGGGCATGAACGCCAGGTTTGGCCGCCCGGCGGCGAGGCCCTTGTCGTAGAACCGGATCGGCTCATAGCTGTCGGCGTCGGGACCCCACCAGCGCGGGTCGCGCTGCAGCGCGTAGATCGGCAGCCCGACCAGCGTCCCGCGCCGGATCCGATAGCCGCCGACGACGTCGTCGATCATGGCGAACCGCGGCTGGAGCAGCAGCCCCTGCAGGCGCTGGCCCTCGTCGAAACACGCCTTTGCCCACTCCAGCCTGTCCAGGTCGGCGTAGGTGGGCGGTGCCCCGTCGAGCCCCCCGACCTCGTCGTAGAGTCGCCGCTGGGCCTGCGGATTCTGCGGCAGGAACGCCAGCGTCCACGCCAGCGCGGCGACGACGGTTTCGTAGCCGCCGCCGATCAGCATGATGGCCTCGGTGATGGCGTCGCGCCTGCTGATGGGGGTGCCGTCCTCGTACCGGGCGTCGAGGAGCATCTGCAGCAGGTCGTCGTAGGGCCCGGGGTCGGCCAGTCGTTCCTCGACCCGCCTTTTCACCCAGCGCCGCATCCGCAGCCACGCCTGCACGGGGTTGCCGTCCCCCGGCAGCAGGCGCGGTGGGGCGCCGAGCAGCAGGGGCGACGACGCGCTCTGCATCAGGGTCCGGACGTCGATGTCGAGCCGGTGCAGCTCGGCGTCGGACAGCTTCAGGCTGAACATCGCCCGCATGAAACCCGGGATCACCACGTCGTTGATCTCGCGCTGCAGGTCGACCGGTTCACCCGTCTGGGCAAACCGATCCCATTTCGCCAACCGCTCGGCGAACTCGTCGGCGACGACGGCGGCCACCCGCGTCAGCTGTTGCCGGCCCATCATCGGTGTCAGCGGCTTGCGCCGGCGCCGGAACTCGTTTCCCTCCATCATCTGCATGGAGGCACCCAGCAGCTTTCTGGCGGCGCCGGCGGCGGGACCGATCAGGCTGTACTCGCCGTTGCGGTGGCTGACGACGTGGCGGACGTGGTCGGGGTGGTTCAGCACCACCACGTCGTACAGCGGCAGCGGCAGCCGGTAGACGTCGCCGTAGACGTCCCCGAGGTGCCGCAGGTAGCCGAACGGATCGGCTTTGAGCTCGGGCAGCACGCCGACGAAGGGGTGTCCGCGGGGACCGGGTGGGCGCGGCGCGTGGTGCGGGCGGCGCCGCGACCGCAGCGCGTCCCGGGCGCGCCCGACCGGGTTGCGGGTGATCCAGAAGGTGTCCGGTGTCTCAGGCATTCTCGAAGCAATAGATCCGGTAGGAGCTCTCGCCGCTTTCCAGCCCGTCGCACAGCTTGGAGACCGACGCCGCCACCGCACCCCGGACCGCGCCGCGCAGCATGGCCGGGGTGCGGCGGGTGAACATGTGCTGCGAGCGTGGCAAACTCATGCGCAGCCCGCGCACGACCTGCTCGTTGATGATGTCTTTCGAGCGCATCTGCAGCGGGCCGTCGGCGAGCTCGGCCTCCCAGTCGGCGATGTGGTCGCAGCGACGGACATCGGCGTACAGCAGATGCCCGCCCGGGCGCAGGACCCGGGCGACCTCGACGAGGAACCGCGGCAGCGACGGGTAGCAGTGCGACGCCTCGATGTTGATCACCGCGTCGAAGGAGTCGTCGTCGACCGGGAGGTTCTCGGCGTTGCCCTGGACGAAGTCCAGCCCGGGCTGGTTGTGCATGCGCTGGCAGACCTCGATGCCGGCCGGGTTGAGGTCCAGGCCGGTGTAGGAAGCGGGTCGCAGCGTGCGGGTCAGATAGGACGCCCCGCCGCCGTGGCCGCAGCTGACCTCGAGCACGCGTTTGCCGGCCAGGTCGGCCTGGGTCGCCGTGCGGTGGTAGAGCTGGATGCAGTACCGGTCGGGCTCGTCCGACTCCGAGAGCGGCACGGCCATCGGCGGGTCCTCTTCATAGCCCAGGTTCAGAAACGCCACGTCGTCGGCCCCGTGGCGGGTGATGAAGGGGTAGTAGTACTTCGCGAAAAGCTTCCACGCCGGGGTGGAGACCATTCGAGTTGCAAGGCCCATTCCCGCGGGGTGCCCAAAAGCGGTCGGGCTATTCGCCGCCGGCCGAAGTCTTGTCGAGCACCTTGTGCGCCTGCTCGACGCCGGTGACCGGCAGCAGCGCCGGGTCGAGCAGCCCCACCTGTGCGAGCAGCGAGGCCTGGTCCCAGTAGATGCGCTCGTAGGCCACTTTGGGCGGCCCCGACGCCGTGTCGAACCCCATCACGACCACCACGGGCAGCAACACCGCGCGTCCCGTCGGCGCCACCCCCGGAAGGAAGGTCGGCATCGGGATGTCGTGGGTGAACGACATGATCATCTCGTCGACGACGCGCTCGGCGCCGACGGTGCGGCAGACCGGGATGATCGCTGTGTCGGCCGGCCAGTGGCCGATGAAGTACTTGGCGTAGAACTCGGCGACCTCGTCGGCGCCGACCCCGCCCATCATGGTGGGCACGTGGTTGACGAAAGCGTGCGCCGTCATCGTCGCCATGGTGGCGGCGACGTCCTTGGCCACGAACTCGTCGGCGACGTGCTCGTCGAAGATCGCGCTCAAATCGTGGGCAGTCTCTGCCATCTGGGCAAGATAACTCCGCGCGGCCGCGGCCGTACAGGGAAAATCACAGGCTCGACGAGCCGTCCCAGCGCGGGGTCAGCACGCCCAGCGCGCCCAGCGCCACCGCGGCCGCGGTCGACGTGCGCAGCACTTGCGGGCCCAGCCGGACGGCCACCGCGCCCGCCCCGGTCAGCGCGGCCAGCTCGTCCGGCGCGATGCCGCCCTCGGGCCCAATCACGAGCAGCACCGAATCGGCTTGCGCCACATGGGTATCCGCGAGGCGATCGGCCGCCGATTCGTGCAGGGCCAGCACCGCCGATCCGGCCGCCACCTCGTCGCGAACGCGCTGAGTCAAAGCCGTCGTGGACAGCACGCCCTCGACGGGCGGGATGTGCGCCCGTCGGGATTGCCGGGCCGCCGAGCGGGCCACGGCGCGCCACCGGCGCAGGCCCTTGTCGACCCGCGCGCCTTCCCAGCTCGCCACGCAGCGCGCCGCCTGCCAGGCCACGAACGCGTCGGCGCCGGCCTCGGTGGCCAGCTCGACGGCCAGCTCCGAGCGATCCGACTTGGGCAGCGCCTGCACCACCGTCACCGCGGGGCGGCCGGGCGCGACGCTCCAGCGGTCGAGCACCCGCGCGCGCAGGCTGTCGCGCCCCGCGTGCTCGACCTCGCAGCGGGCCAGCCCGCCGGCGCCGTCGCCGAGCACCAGCTGCTCGCCGGGGCGGATGCGGCGCACCGTGGCGGCGTGGAAGCCCTCGTCGCCGTCGACGACGGCCAGCGCGCCGGTGTCGGGCAATGCGTCGACGTAGAACAGCGTCGCCACCATGCGCGGGGCCCCTGGAACTAGCGCCCGGTGAAGGTTTCGCGCAACCGGCTGAACAGCCCGCCGCCGCCGTGCGTCGACCGGACCTCGGCCACGTCGCGGCTGCGGCGGTTCTTCAGCTCGCGCAGCAGTTCGGCGTCCTGGTGATCGAGCCGGGTGGGGACCACCACCTCGACGTGGACGTGCAGGTTGCCGCGGGCGCCGGAGCGCAGGTGGGGCATCCCGTGGCCGCGCAGCGTGATGATCGACGCGGGCTGCGTGCCGGGCGGGATGGTGATCTCGCTCTTGCCGTCCAGGATGGCGTCGAGGGTGACGGTGGTGCCGAGCGCGGCGTCGATCATCGGCACCGACACCGTGCAGTGCAGGTCGTCGCCCTCGCGGACGAAGATGTCGTGGGCCTGCTCGTGGACCTCGACGTACAGGTCGCCGGCCGGCCCGCCCCCGGGGCCGACCTCGCCCTGGGCGGCGAGGCGGACCCGCATGCCGTCGCCGACGCCGGCCGGGATCTTGACGCTGATCTCGCGCCGCGCGCGCACCCGGCCGTCGCCCATGCACTGGTGGCACGGGTCGGGGATGACGGTTCCCACGCCGCGGCAGGTGGGACACGGCCGCGACGTCACCATCTGACCCAGCAGCGACCGCTGCACCGTCTGCACCTCCCCCCGGCCCCCGCAGGTGTCGCACGGGACGGGCACCGAATCGCCGTTGGTGCCCTTGCCCTGGCACCGGTCGCACAGGACCGCGGTGTCGACGGTGACCTGCTTGGTCACGCCGGTCGCGCACTCCTCGAGGTCCAGCCGCATGCGCAGCAGCGAGTCCGAGCCGGGCCGGACCCGCCCGACGGGACCGCGCGAGCCCGACGCGCCGCTGAAGCCGCCGCCGAAGAAGGCCTCGAAGACGTCGCCCAGGTTCCCAAAGCCGCCGAACCCGCCCCCGGCCGACGCCGCGCTTTCCAGCGGGTCCCCGCCCAGGTCGACGATCCGGCGTTTCTCCGGGTCGCTCAGCACCTCGTAGGCGGCGCTGATCTCCTTGAACTTTGCCTGCGCGGCCTCGTCGGGGTTGACGTCGGGATGCAGCTCGCGCGCCAGCTTGCGGTAGGCGCGCTTGATCTCCGCATCGCTGGCGTTTCTGCTCACGCCGAGCAGCCCGTAGTAGTCGCGTGCCACGCCGTTTTCTCCTGAAAGGTCTCGAGCCGCGGTTACGCGGCCGTCCATGCAAAGGGTGCTGGCGGGTGCACGGTCATCGGGCACCCAGAACTTCGCCGATGTAAAGAGCAACCGCGGCCACGCTGGCGATAGTTCCCGGATAGTCCATCCGGGTGGGCCCCAGCACACCCATGCCGCCGTACACGGTATCGGAGCTGCCGTAGGCGGTGGTCACCATCGAGGTGCCGGCCATCTGCTCGGCGGCCGTCTCGTGGCCGATGCGCACCGTCACCTTGCCCGCCTGCTGCTGGGCCGCCAGCAGCCGCAGCACCACCACCTGCTCCTCGAGGGCCTCGAGGATGGACCGCAGCGAGCCGCCGAAATCCGCGGCGTTGCGGGTCAGGTTGGCGGTGCCGCCCATCAGCAGCCGCTCCTCGGAGTGCTCCACCAACGACTCCAGCAGCACCGTCGCCGAACGGCCGACGGCGTCGCTGAGGTTGTTGGCCAGCCCGCTGCGCCCGTGCAGCTCCCCGGCCAGGTCGGCGACGGCGGTGGACGCCGCGGCGAGCCTCTTGCCCACCAGCGCCTGGCCCAGCATCTCGCGCAGCTGGGCCAGCTGGTGGTCGTCGATGACGTCGCCGAGCTCGACGATGCGCTGGTCCACCCGCCCGGAGTCGGTGATGACCACCATCAGCAGCCGCGCCGGCGTCAGCCCGATCACTTCCAGGTGGCGAACCGTCGACGTCGACAGCGTCGGGTACTGCACCACCGCCACCTGGCGGGTCAGCTGCGCCAGCAGCCGCACCGCGCGGCGCAGCACGTCGTCGAGGTCGACGCCGGACTCGAGGAAGGTCTGGATCGCGCTGCGCTCGGCCGACGACAGCGGTTTGACGTCGTCGAGCCGGTCGACGAACTCGCGGTAGCCCTTTTCGGTGGGCACCCGCCCGGAGCTGGTGTGCGGCTGGGTGATGTAGCCCTCGGCCTCCAGCACCGCCATGTCGTTGCGCACCGTGGCCGACGACACGCCCAGGTTGTGCCGCTCCACCAACGACTTCGAACCGATCGGTTCCTTGGTGGCGACGAAGTCGGCGACGATGGCGCGCAGCACCTCAAAGCGACGGTCGTCGGCGCTTCCCATCGGCGTCCACCTCCTAGATCGCGTCCATTTTACGGGGTCGCGCCGACGCCAATCGCCATTAGCGGCCGTCTGGCGGCGACGACGGCGGGGCTCCGGACTAGCCTGTCCACCATGTACCGGTCGGGCCTGGGCGACGCGTCACGGATGGCCGGCCGATGATTTTCAAGGGCGTGCGCGACGGCAAGCCGTATCCCGAACACGGGCTGTCCTACAAGGACTGGTCCCAGATCCCGCCGCAGCAGATCCGGCTCGACGAGTTGGTCACGACGACGACGGTGCTCGCGCTGGACCGCCTGCTGTCGGAGGACTCCACCTTTTACGGCGACCTCTTCCCGCATGCCGTGCGGTGGCGGGGCATCACCTACCTCGAGGACGGCCTGCACCGCGCGGTGCGCGCGGCGCTGCGGAATCGCACCGTGCTGCACGCGCGGGTGTTCGACATGGACATGCCGCTGGGCCAGCCGACGTAACGCGGTCACGTTTCCGCGTCGCCAGGTGTCGACGTAGAAAGACCGTGTTTCAAGGAGGTACCCGCCATGCCTCGGCTGCAAGGAGTCTCCGACCGCGACGCCGGCCTGGGGGCCAAGATCGCCTTCTTCTTCACCCGCCGCAAGCTCGCGCAGATGGCCGGCCTACAGACCGCGGGGATGCTCGAACCGCTGCGCATGTACGCGCAGATCCCCCGGCTGCTCAACGCCTACGGCAGGCTCGAGCAGGCGGAGTCGAAACTGGACATCCTCAGCCCCCGTCACCGCGCGCTGGCCGAGCTGAAGGCGGCGACCACGGTGCGCTGCGAGTACTGCATCGACCTGGGTTCCCAGATCGCGCGCCAGTGGGGGATCACCGACGAGGAGCTGTTGGCGTTGTCCGACTACCGCAACGCGCCCTGCTTCTCCGACGTGGACAGGCTGATCCTCGAGTACGCCACCGCGATCAGCCGCACCCCCGTCGAGGTCAGCGATCGGCTCTTCGACGCGCTGCGCGCCCACTTCGACACGCCACAGCTCGTCGGGCTCACCCACGTCATCACGCTGGGCAACCTGCGCGCGCGGTTCAACATCGCCCTCGACATCGGGTCCTCCGGCTTCTCCGGCGACCGGGTGTGCGCCCTGCCCGAGAAGGGCGGCACGTGACTGCGGCACTGTCCGAGGGTTTCGAGGCGGCGCGGCCGAGGCTCGGCGCCATCGCCTACCGCATGCTGGGCTCGGTCGACGACGCGCAGGACGCCGTGCAGGAGGCGTGGCTGCGGCTGGCCGGGAGCACCGAGAAAATCGCGAATTTGGACGCGTGGCTGACCACGGTGGTGGCCCGGATCTGCCTGAACACGTTGCGCAACCGGCACGGTCGCGGCCGGGAGGAGTTGGCCGGGCGGCTGCCCGACCCGATCGTGGAGGCCGACGGCGAATTCGATCCCGAACACCGGGCGATGCTGGCCGACGCGGTGGGGCTGGCGCTGTTCGTGGTGCTGGACACGCTGCCGCCGGCCGAGCGGCTGGCCTTCGTGCTGCACGACGTGTTCGCCGTCCCGTTCGACGAGATCGCCCCGATCGTCGACCGCACGCCGGAGGCGACGCGCAAGCTGGCCAGCCGGGCGCGCCGGCGCATCCAGCGGGCCGATCCTTCTTCCGACGGCGGCGTCGCCGCGCAGCGCGAGGCCGTCGACGCCTTCTTCGCGGCCGGGCGCGCCGGCGACTTCGACCGGCTGGTCTCGGTGCTGGATCCCGACGTCGTGTTGCGCGGCGATTTCGGCCCCGCCGCCCCGCTGTTCCGCGCCGAGGGCGCGGCCGCGGTCGCGAAGCTGGCCCGCAGCTACGCGGGGCCCGAGCGCGAGGTGCGCACCGCCACCGTCAACGGGGCCGCCGGCGCGGTGATCGTCGTCGCCGGACGGCCAACTGCCGTCATGGGATTCGTCGTCCGCGGCGGGCGGATCGCCGCGATCGACGTGTTGGCCGATCCCGAGCGGGTCGCGCGGCTGGCCTAGTTGGCGAGCCGGCGCGCCGACCCTGTCATCGGTTGTGAATCGTGGGCGTCGATTGTGAAACGTGGGCGCGATCCGGGCCGGTCCGGCCGCCCTGCGCTCACACCCAAAGCCGTGGATTCACAATCGATGCGCGGCCCGCGCCCAGTGCGCAGGGCTAGTTCGTCGCCGACGCCGCCTGGATCAGCGCGATCGCGGCGTCGTGCTGCAGCACCCAGGTGCCACCCTGGTTGACGAACGCCAGGTTCTTGCTGACGGGCCCGGCGAACTTCGGGCCGGAGATCGCCACCTCGGCGGTGGCCGCGTTCGGTCCGGCCGGCTGGATGTTCGTCACGGCGAACTGCTCCGGAAAGTTCCCGTTGCGGTAGGCCTTTCGCAGGTCGTGGTCGGCGACGTGGCCCTCGTCGGGAGCGATCCCGTTCTGGACCAGGTTGGTCTTGGTCGTGTACGACACGCCGGGGTCGGTCACCTGGTTGCACAGGGTGGACAACTGCTCCGGCGTGGGCAGGTTTTGCCCGGGCGCCGGCGGCGGGTCTTGCGGCATCGGCGCGCCGATCGCGGCCAGTTGCACCTGAGGGCTCGGCGGTGTGACGGCGCCCGCGACGGAACCAAAGCCGGCGACGCCGCCGATGAGGGCGAACGCTGCCACGCTGCTAGCAACGGATTTCACGGTTTCCCCTTACTGGTGATGTGACCTGGGTGAGTCAGTGTCCGGCGGCTTGCAACAGCTCCATAGCCGAGGCGCGCGACAGCATCCAGCTGCCCTGGTTGACGAACGTGACGCTCTGCGTGACCGGGGTCGGGATCTTGGGGCCGGAGACCGCGACGTCGGCCGTGGCCGAATTCGGCGCGCCCTGTTGGATATTGGTGACGTTGAACGCCAACGGCAGGTCCCCGTTTTTGGCCGCCTTCTTCAGCTCGTGGTCGGCGAGGTGCGCCTGGGTCCCGCTGATGCCGCCCTCGACGAGGTTGCTCTTGTTGGCGAACGGAACATTCGGGTCGGCGAGGCTGTTCAGCAGGCCGGTCAGCTGCGCCGCCGACGGGAGGCTGTCGCCCGGGGCCGGGGCCGGCGGGCTCTGCGGCACGGGCGCGCCGACGGCGGCCAGCCGCAGCTGGGCCGGGCCGGACGCAACGGGGGCGGCGCCGACGGCCGCGCCCAGGGCGCCCAGCGCCGCCACACCGGCGACGAAATAGGCGATCGATTTGGCTCGCACGGAATAGCCCTCCCCCTTCGAGTCGCGATTGCGACGAATTGTAAGTGTGCGCCCTGCGACGGGCGTTTGTGTCTCAGGCGCATCACATTACGAACACGCTATGTGCGCGAGCGTTGAGTTATCTGTGCGTCCGCTGTGTGAGCGCCATCGCCTCGCGCAGGCTCCTGGGCCGGGTGTCGGCCCAGTTCTGTTCGACGTAGTCCAGGCACTCCGCGCGGCTCGCGTCGCCGTGCGCGACGGTCCAGCCGGCCGGGATGTCGGCGAACGCCGGCCACAGGCTGTGCTGCTCCTCGTCGTTGACCAGCACGTAGAACGCGCCGTCGTCGTCATCGAAGGGGTTGGTGCTCATCGCTTCTCCTCATCGTTCGGTGCTTGGCGGCAACGGCGGACCCCAGCACCCGGTCGGACAGCAACCCGAGGCAGCTCAGGTTGGGGAAGCCCGGACCCTGGGTGAGCCCGGACAGGTTGGGCAGGAACAGCTTCGGGGCGACGTCGGTGACGGCCAGGTCGTAGCCGATCGCCTCCTGCAGGCTGTCGGCGGTCAGCGGGCCGCCCAGCCCGAGCTCGAGCCGGTCGAGCACGTCCTGGCTGAACAGGGAGGTGAACCACAGCGGGTCGGCGCCGGAGCCGTCGATGACGAGGTCGAAACCGTGCACCGTCTCCAGGTTTTCGCTGCCCCGGTTGCTCGACAGCGTCAGCCGGATCTGGCCGTCGCGGCCTACGGCGTGGGCGACCCGGCCGCGCAGGTGGCGGATGCGGTCGTCGGCCAGCAGCGCCTCCTGCACGTTGGCCGAGAACACCCCGCGGTCGGTGCGGGCCAGCGCGTCGCGGCGTTCGTCCAGCGTCAGGGCGGCCCAGTCGGTGGGATCGGAGAACAGCGAGTTCTCGAAGAAGCCCTCGCCCCGGGTGAACAGCGTCACCTGTGGGGAGATGACGGTGATCGTCGAAACCCGGTGCCGGAAGAGCTCGTTGAGCATCGACGCGGCGGTCTCGCCGCCGCCGATCACCGCCACGCGTTCGGCGCTGATCCGGTCGTCGCCGGCGGCGCGGTCCCAGAACTGCGCGATCGAGAGCATGCGCGGATTGCCCGGCAGCAACGACTTTTCGGCCTGCCCGGGGCCGGTGATCATCAAAGCGTCTGCGGACACGGCGGTTTCGTGGGTGTGCAAACTCCAGCGGTCATCGCTGACGGTGAGCCGTTCCACCTCGCCGTGCACGACCTCGAGGCCGACCTGGTCGGCCACCCAGCCCAGGTACTGGCTCCACCGGCGGTGGGTCGGCGCGGGCCGCCCGCGGTCGATCCATTCGGCGAAGGATGCGGTGGCGATGAGGTAGGACTGCCAGCTGTAGCGGGTCATCCGCTCGTCGAGTTCGGCGTTGCGGCGCGGAACCAGCGCGGAGCGGTAGGGGAACCCGAGGTCCTTTTCCGGGCTGGTGCCCAGCCGGTGGGCCCCGTCGGTCCAGCCGCCGCTGGCCTGCCAGTTGGCGCCGACCCCGATGCGCTCGACGGCGATGACGTCGGGTACCTCCACGCCCATGCCCCGCAGCACGGATGCCTTGGCCGCCACGGCGACCGCCTTGGCCCCGGCGCCCAGGACCGCCAGTGTGCTCATGTCGTCATCTCCCGCAGGTTGTCGGCCCAAAGCCGTTGCAGCGCGGCAATATCCGCGTCGTCGAGGATGTCGGGCAGCGCGCGCCACTGCGCCGCGAGGACCCGCTGCTCCCCTACGGTGAGCACGACGGCCAGGATGGTCAGCTCGTGGCGCACCGCCAAATTGGGCTCGGGCACGGGCGACAGGCCGGCCAGCAGGTCGCGGTCGAGCTGGAGGCCGGTGCCGCCGCCGGTATGGGCGGCGCCGAGATAGTTCAGCAGCAGCTGCGGGCCCGGGTAGCCGGCGAGCTGCTCGGCGGTGTCGGCGCGCAGGTAGCGCAGCAGCCCGTAGTCGATCCCGTCGCCCGGGATCGCGGCGAGCTGCTCGCCCGCGTCTCGGGCCGGGTCCACCCGCACCGGGTAGATGGAGCTGAGCAGCCCCAGCGTGTCGCCGGTGTCGATGTCGCGCCCGCCGGGGCCGTCCACCAATCCGTCCGCGCGGCCGTGGGTTTCGAGCGCAAGCAGGGGCGGCGGGGTGGCCTGCCCGCGTGCCTGCCGCCAGCGCGTCACCATCACCGCGGTCGCGGCGACGAGCAGCTCCGGCAGGGGCACACCGGAATTCAGCAGCCGACCGCTGACGTCGGCGTCGACGAAGGCCGTGCGGACGACCAGGTCGCCGGCCAGGTCATGGCCGGGCCGCAGCCGCCGGGCCCCGAGGTCGGGATCGTCGCCCTCGAGTTGGGCGCGCCAGAAGCCGACCGTGTCCAGGCTTTGGGCGCGGTCGGTGAGCGCGGCGGCCCAGCGCCGGTGGCTGGTGTGCTCGCGCACCGGCGCGGGCGGGTGGCCGGCCGCCAGGGCCCGCAGGGCGGCGTCGAGTTCGCCGAGCACCACCCGCCACGACGCGGGGTCCATCGCCAGCACGTGGGCGCTCAGCAGCAGCACGCTCTGCCCGGTCGGCGGGCGCAGCCACACCGCCGCCAGCAGCGTTCCGCGCTCGGGGTCGAGGCGCTCGACGGCCGCGGCGGCGTGGGCGGTGACCGCGGCGTCCGGATCGTCGACCTCGACTTCGGTGAGGACGTCGGCGGCGGGCCGGCCGACCAGCGTCATGGCGGGGCGGTCCAGCCGGGTGCGGAGTACCTCGTGGCCGTCGACGATGCTCGCCAGCGCGGCGCGCAGTTGCTCGCGGGTGACGGTGGCGGGCAGCCGGATGGCCTCGGTCTGGGCGAGCCGGCGGGGGTCGCCGTGTTCGTAGAGCCAATGGGCGCCTGCCAGCAACGGGATTGGGCCGCCGGGCTCGGTCATGTTCGGCGAGGCGTGCCGGTGGTTGTCGGCGTCGATGGCCGCGGCGAGTTCGCGGATGGTTTCGCACTCCACCATCGACCGGGCCCGCAGCGCGATGCCGCGACGGCGGGCGGCCTGCACCACCGACAGGGCCACGATGCTGTCGAGCCCCATTTCCAGGAAGCCGGCCGTGACGTCCACGTCCGTGGTTTCTAGGACGTCGGTGAAGGCCTCGGCCAGCTCGCGCTCGGTCGGCGTCTCGGGTGGGGTCGACGCGCCCTCGCCGAGACCGACTGCGGCCAAGGCGTTTTCGTCGATCTTGCCGTGCGGGGTCAGCGGCAGCTCGTCGAGCACGACGATGTGATGGGGCACCAGGTAGCGGGGCAGCCGATCGATGAGCATCGAGCGCAGCTCGCCGGCCGCCGGCGGGTGCGCCCCGCCGGCCACGTAGGCCGTCAGCCGGGGGCCGTGCGCGTGGGCGCGGGCGGTGACGTGGGCGCCGCGCACCCGGTCG
Organism: Mycobacterium sp. NGS63; assembly: GCF_059812295.1. Lineage (NCBI taxonomy): Bacteria > Bacillati > Actinomycetota > Actinomycetes > Mycobacteriales > Mycobacteriaceae > Mycobacterium > Mycobacterium sp. NGS63. The sequence continues at coordinate 695,199 of NZ_JCALCJ010000002.1, read as the reverse complement.
TGGCTGTTGAGCACCGCGGCGATCTCGCCCGGCTCGACGCGAAAACCGCGGATCTTGAGCTGGTCGTCGCTGCGGCCGAGGAACTCCATGCCGCCGTCGGGCATGCGGCGCACCACGTCTCCGGTGCGGTACATCCGGCCGCCGCGGCCGTGCGGGTCGGCGACGAACCGCGCGGCGGTCTCGGCGGCCCGGCCCAGGTAGCCGCGGGTCAGCTGGTCGCCCGCCAGGTACAGCTCGCCGGCGACTCCGTCGGGCACCGGCCGCAGCCAGGCGTCCAGGACGTAGGCGCGGGTGGTTCGGGTCGGGCGCCCGATGGTCGGTCGCGCGTGCTCGTCGATGGCGGCGACGACGGCCTCGACCGTGGTTTCGGTGGGGCCGTAGCAGTTGAAGGCGGTCATGCCCGTGCGGGCGCATTCCTGTTGGATCGCTTGCCATGCGGCGCTGCCCAGGGCTTCGCCGCCGAGCGCGAGCACCGCCAGCGGCACCCGGTGCAGCAGGCCCGCGTGGTGTAGCTGGGCGAACATCGACGGCGTCGTGTCGATCATGTCCAGGCCGAACCGGTCGATGGTCTCGACCAGCGCCTCGGCGTCGCGCTGGCGTTCGTCGTCGACGATGTGCACCGAGTGGCCGTCGAGCAGCGCCGCCAGCGGCTGCCACGCCGCGTCGAAGGTGAACGACCACGCGTGCGCGACCCGCAGGGGTCGCCCGGCGCGTGCGGCCGCCGGGCGCAGGACGCGCTCGATGTGGTCGTCGGCGTACGCCGAGAGCGCCCGGTGGGTGCCGATGACGCCCTTCGGGGTTCCGGTGGTGCCGGAGGTGAACACCGCGTAGGCCGCGTGCTCGGGCGGCACCGCGGCCGCGCGGCAGTCCGGCGCGGCGTCGGTGGATTCGGTTGCGGCCAACCATTCCTCGTCGACGACGATCGGGGCCGACGTCTGCCGCAGCACCTCCGCGACGCGCTCGTCGGGCATCGCCGGGTCCAGCGGCACGATCATGCCGCCGGCCTTGAGGATGGCCAGCATCGCGGCCACGTAGCTCGGACCGCGGGACAGCAGGACCGCCACGGGCGTCTCGTGTCGCACGCCCAGGTTGCCCAGGGCCGCGGCGATCCGGTCGGCGAGCGCGTCGAGCTCGCGGTACGTCAGCCGGCCGTCGGCCCAGCTCAGCGCGACCGAATCCGGTTGTTTCGCTGCGACTTCCGCGAACCGGGCGTGCACGGCGTCGCCCGGCCTGCCGCTGCTTGGCGCCGCGGCGGCGCTCGGGTCGCGCTCGCCGTCGAGCAGGACGTCGAGCTCGCGCAGCGGCCGCTCCCACGCAGCCACCAGGCGCTGCGCCACCGCCAGCAGCCGCCCGCCGAGCGATTCGGGCGCCGTCGCGCCCAGCGCTCCGTCGAGCGCCTCGACGAGCACCGTGAGCTCCCCGGCGCTCAGGTGCGCGGCGACGGTCACCGGGAAATGCGACACGCTCTCCAGCGCCACCGGGCGGAAGGTCGCGCCGTTGGCGGCGAACTCGTTGGCCCCCACCACCTCGCCGGGCGGAAAGTTCTCGTACACCAGCAAGGTGTCGAACATCTCGCCGACGCCGGCGATCGAGCGCAATTCGGCCAGCCCCAGATAGCTGTGGTCGCGCAGGGCGGCGGATTCGCGTTGCAGGGCAAGGCATTGCGCGCCGACCGTCTCGCGGGGATCGAGCCGCACCCGCAAGGGCACGGTGTTGATGAACATGCCGACCATGGCCTCCACGCCCGACAGTTCGCCGGGCCGACCGGACACCGTCACCCCGAAAGACACGTCGGCGCGGCCGGTGAACGCCGAAAGGATTGTCGCCCAGGCCAACTGGACGACGGTGTTGAGCGTGACCCCGCGACCACGGGCGGCCTCGGCGAGCGCGGTGGTGGCCTCGGCGTCGAGGCGCAGCGTGGTGCGGCGCGGGATGCCCGGGCGCGGCGGGGTGGAGGTCAGCGCCGGTGACAGCAGGGTCGCGCCCTCCAGGCCTCGCAGGTGCTGGGCCCACAGCGCCCGGCTGCCCGTCTGGTCGCGCCCGGCCAGCCAGCCGATGTAGTCGCGATAGGGCCGCGGCGGTGGGGGCAGCGCGGCGGTGTCGCCGCCGGCGCGGTACAGGGCGAGCAGTTCGGAGACGAACAGCGGCAACGACCAGCCGTCGATGACGATGTGGTGCGCGACCACGGCCAAACGCCAACGCTGGTCCGGCAATTCGACGAGCAGGAACCGGATCAGCGGGCCGCGGCCCAGGTCGAAGCGGCGCCGACGCTCCTCGGCTTCCAGCGCCTCGACCTCGTCGGGTGTGGCGCGCACGCACCGCCACGGCAGCTCGACGCCGCTCGGGATCACCTGCACGGGCCGGCTCAGGTTGCCGTGCACGAAGCTGGCCCGCAGGTTCGGGTGCCTCGTCAGCATTGCCGCGGCGCACTCCCGCAGCAGGCCGACGTCGAGCGGGCCCGCCACGTCGGCGGCCATCGCGATGACATAGGGGTCCACGTCGCCGGATTCGTCCGACAGCGCCGCCATCGAAAACAACCCCAGCTGCAAGGGGCTGAGCGCCATCACGTCCTCGATGGCCGGTCGCGCGTCGGCCCGGGTCACGGCTGCCGGCCCCAGGATGCGGTCAGATCCGCCAGCTCGTCGGCGGAAAGCCCCGAGGTGCTCATCGGCGCGTGATGCGTGTCGTGCGCGGGTTCGGCCTCGGCTTCTTGCGCCTTGGCGTCGACGGCGGCGGCGAGCTCGTGAAGCACGGGATGTTCGAAAACCATCCGGGGGGTCAGCGGCAGCCCGGCGTCGCGCGCCTGGGCGGCCACCCGCACCGCGAGGATGCTGTCGCCGCCGAGGGCGAAGAATTCGTCGTTGCGCCCGACGTCCGCGCCGTCGAGCACGCCGGCGAGGATGGTCGCCAGGGCCCGCTCGGTGGCGGTGTCCGGCGCGGCGGCGAGGCCGGCGTCTGCCGCCGCCGGTGGTGGTGGCGTCGAGGGCGGTTGCGTGCCGGCCAGCAGCTCCAGTTGGCCGTCGTGCGTCCACATGCCGCGCTCGCCGTTGCGGTACAGCCTCGAACCCGGTTGCGCGGCAAACGGATCGGCGACAAAGCGGGTGGCGGTCGCCGACGGTGTCGCCAGCCGGGCGGCTCCGGCCGGGCCGCCGCCGTAGTAGACGTCGCCGACCACGCCCACCGGGACGGGGTCCAGCGCGGCATCGAGCACGTATACCCGCGCCGCGTTGGAGCGGTCCAGAATGCGTTGTCGCTCTTGGGTGCTCGCGAGCTCGACCTCCCGGAGCGGCCGGTCGGGGTCGTGGGCAAACGCCTCGATGACGCGCACCAGCCATTCGGCGAACCGTTGGGCGGTGCTGCGCCGATACAGTTCGGGACGGTAGATGACGTGGCCCCGGTATCCGTCGTCGGAGGCGAAGAAGTTGACCGACATGTCGGCGTGCGCGACGTCGAACGTCGGCTCCAGCGCGGTGAAGGTGGTGTCGCCGGCAGGTCCGCTGTCGATGACATTGTCCTGCGGCAAGTGTTCGCGAACGTGCACCACGACGTCGAAGAGCGGATTGCGCGACAACGAGCGCGCCGGGCTGACCGCGTCCACCACCTGATCGAACGGCAGGTCCTGGTGCGCGTAGGCGGCCAGCGCCATCTCCCTGGTCCGCCGCAGCACCTCGCGCAGGGTCGGGTTCCCGCGCAGGTCGTTGCGCAACACCAGGATGTTGATGAAGAACCCGATCAGCCGGTCCAGCTCGGCTTCGTTGCGGCCGGCCACCGGGGTGCCCACGGGGATGTCCGCGTTGCCGCCGGCCTTGTGCAGCACCACCGCGACGGCGGCTTGCAGCAGCATGAACTCGGTGCTGCCGAGCTCGCGGCACAGCGCGGACAGCTTGCCGCGGGTGGCCGACCCGAAGCCGAACTCGACGACGTCGCCGGCGCCGGTGAGCGAGGCCGGGCGCGGGAAGTCCGGGCGCAGACCGTTTTCGCCTGCTAGGCCCTCGAGCTGGCCCACCCAGTACTCGCGTTGCGGGCCCGCGATCCCGGCCTCGGCGTCCAGCAGCCGCGCCTGCCACGCGGCGTAATCGGCGTACTGCACCGGCAGCGGCTCCCAGGACGGGGCCTGACCACCGCTGCGGGCCCGGTAGGCGGTCAGCAGATCGGTGAACAGCACGCCGGCCGACCAGTGGTCGCCCGCGATGTGGTGGACCACCAACGACAGCACGTGCTGTCCCGGCACCCGCAGCAGGGCCACCCGGATCGGCCAGTCGGCCTCCAGGTCGAAGACGTGGCGCCGCTCGTCATCCAGTTCGGTCTGCAGCCACGCCTCGTCGGGTCCGTCGGCGCGGCGCACCGGCACTTCGGCGGACGGGTGGACGACCTGGTATGGCACACCGTCGATTTCGCGGTAGGTGGTGCGCAGGATCTCGTGCCGCGCCACCACATCGGTGATGGCCCCCACCAGTGCCCCGGCGTCGCACGGGCCGCGCAGCGCGGCCGCGAACGGGATGTTGTTGACGGCGTTGGGCCCGTCGAAGCGGTAGGTGAACCAGCTGCGCAGCTGCGACGACGACAGCGGCACCGGCCCGTCGTGGCGTGCCGGGACCAGGCGGGGCCGCGCCGGACCCGGATTCAGCGTGGCCACCGTATCGATGTGTTCGGCGATCCGCGCGACCGTCGCAAGCTCGAAGATCTCTCGCACGCCGACCTCGACACCGAACGTGTTGCGCAATGCCGCAACGAATTTGGTCGCCAGCAGGGAGTGACCGCCGAGGTCGAAGAACGAGTCATCGGCGCCGATCCGGTCGCGACCGAGCAGCTCGCCGAACAGTTCGGCGACGCCTTGCTCGGTCGCCGTCTCGGGTTCGCGGAACTCCGCGCCGGAACCGACCTCCGGCTCCGGCAGCGCGGCGCGGTCGATCTTGCCGTGTGCGGTGATCGGAATCTCTTCGAGCACAACGTATGCCGCGGGCACCATGTATTCGGGCAGCGCCGCCGCCACCCGGGCGCGGATGCGGCCGAGATCAACATCGGCCGTCTCGGCGTCGCCGGCCGCGGGCGTCACGTAACCGACCAGGCTCTTGCCCAGCCGGGGCAGGTCGCTGACCACCACCACGGCCTGGCCGACCGTGGGATCGACCGAGATGGCCGCGGCCACGTCGCCCAGCTCGATGCGGAAACCGCGGATCTTGACCTGTTCGTCGGCGCGGCCCACGAACTCGATGTCGCCGTCGGCGTTGCGGCGCGCGAGGTCCCCGGTGCGATACATCCGTGCGCCGGGGCGGAACGGGTCGGCGACGAATCGCTCGGCGGTGAGCCGGGCGCGGCGGTGGTATCCGTGCGCCAGATGCGTTCCGCCGAGGTAGATCTCGCCGATGACGCCGACCGGTACGGGTTGCAGCGCATCGTCGAGCAGGTACATCGCGGTGTTGATCTTGGGCCGGCCGATCGGCACGATGCGGGTGCCTTGCGGGCCCTCCACCATGTAGCGGCTGGCGTTGATCACGGTTTCGGTCGGGCCGTAGAAGTTGTGCAGCAGCGCGTCGAAGGTGGCGTGGAACTTGTCGGCCACCTCGCCGGGCAGCGGCTCACCGCCGATGGGGACCCGCCGCAGCGTGCGCCACTGGTTCACCCCGGGCAGCGACAGGAACAGCCCGAGCAGGGACGGCACGAAATGCATTGCCGTGATGCCCTCGTCGCGCAACAGGGCGGTGAGATAGCCGATGTCGTTGAGCCCGCCCGGCCGCGGGATCACCATCCGTGCCCCGCAGGCCAGGGTGCCGAAGATCTCGGCGATCGACACGTCGAAGCTCGGTGAGGCGACCTGCAGCAGCCGGTCGGTGTGGTCGACCCTGTATTCGCCCTTGAACCAGACGAAGTACTCGGCGACCGGGCGGTTCGGCACCGCGACGCCCTTGGGCAACCCGGTGGTTCCCGACGTGTAGATCAGGTACGCGGTGTTGTCCGGCCACAGCGGGCGGACCCGGTCGGCGTCGGTCGGGTCGTCGGCGCGGTGCGCGGTCAGGTCGGTCACCGGTTCGCGCAGCACGAGTTTCGCGTCGCAGTCGTCGAGGATGAACTCGAGACGGTCCTGCGGGTAGGTGGGGTCCACGGGCACATAGACCGCGCCGGCCTTGGCGATGCCCAGGGCGGTGACGACCAGCTCCGGTGACTTGTCGAGCAACACGGCGACCCGGTCCTCGCCGCCGATCCCCTGCCCGATCAGCCAGTGCGCCACACGGTTTGCGGCCTCGTTGATGTCGCGATAGGTGAGCCGGCTGCCCTCGTAGACGACGGCAACCGCGTCGGGGGTCCGCGCGGCCTGCTCGGACACCAGGTCGGCGAGCGTCCTGGGAGGGGTGTCGAACGCATCGCCGCGCGACATCTCACGCAGCCACTCGGCGTCGGCCCCGCCCAGCAGCGCCAGCCCGGACAGCGGCGTGTCCGGTCGGGCCAGGGCGTCGCCGAGCAGGACCACGAAGTGTTCGAGCATCTGTTGCGCCAGAGCGGGTTCGAGGATCTCCAGCAGGTGCTCGGCCTCGACCAGCGCACCGGTGCCCTCGAATTCGACCATGAATCCCAGCGGCAGCTGGGTGAGGTTGCCGCGCAGGTCGTAGCGTTCACAGGCGACGCCTGGCGGGCGGAAGCCGCCGCCGTCGGGCTCGCGGAATCCGAAGCTGACGCGGGTCATTCGTTCGGCGCCGTGCCGGCGATCGGGGTTCAACTCGCGCACCGCGCGATCGAGGCTGACCCGTTGGTGGGCGAACGCGCCGGTCGCCATGTCGCGGGTGGATTTCAGCAACTCCCGGAAGCTCATCTCCGGTCGCGGCCGCAGCCGGATCGCCACGGTGTTGCCGAAATAGCCGATCGCGTCGTCGGTTCCGGCGCCGCGGTTGAGCACCGGCGTGGCCACGAGGAAGTCGTCGCTGTGCGTATAGCGGTGCAGCAGGGCCCCGAACGCCGCGAGCAGCACCATGTAGGGGGTGCAGCCGGCGTCGCGCGCCAGCGCCGTCACCCATTGGGTGGTGTCGCCGGGCAGCCGCCGCGTGCTGCGGGCGGCGCGCCAGTTGGTCGGCATCGCCGTGCCGGCCGGTCCCGGCAGCTCCAGCGGTTCCGGCGGATCGGCCATGACGGCGCGCCAGTAGTCGAGGTCGGCCTCGGTGGTGTCCGGTCCGGGCGGGTCGGACGGGTGACGTTCGGGTCCGAGTTCGGCGCCCCCATAGGCGCGGGTGAGGTCGGCGAAGAATACCCGCCAGGAGCCGTCGTCCCAGGCGATGTGGTGGGCGACCAGCAGCAGCACGTGTTCACCGGGTGCGGTGCGCACGGCGGTGATTCGCAGCGGCGCGTCGGTGGAAAGGTCGAAGGGGGCGGAGAATTCGCGTTGGGCCAGCACCTCGAGCCGAAGCCGGCGCGCGCGCTCCGACAGGTCGGCCAGGTCGTGCTGCGCCCACCCCGGGCGCAGGTCGTCGTGCACGGTGGGGCGCGGGTCGCCCTCCTCACTGAGGGCGTACGTGGTGCGCAGCACCCGATGGCGACGCGCGACGGCGTCGACGGCGCCGTGCAGCCGGTCGAGGTCGACGTCGCCGGTGATCCGGTAGGACACACAGACGTTGAGCAGGGCACCGCTGGGGTCGGCCATCTGGACGAACCACATCCGGGCCTGACCGTCGGAGAGCCGGTCGTCGGCGAGGGCGCGCGGCTCCTCGGTGTCACCCGAGAGACCTCGTTCGGCGAGCCTGCGGCGAAGCAGCTCCAGCCGGGCGCCCGTGTCGGCGATATCAGTCACGCGAAATGTCCACCTTCTGTGCGGTTTCGGAGCCCTCGAGTTGTTCGACAAGTTCGTCGCCGCTGATCTCGTCCATCAGCGTGGCCAGGGACACCGTCCGGCCGATCGTCCGTTTGAGGCGCTTGCGCAGGTCCAGCGCCAGCATTGAGTCGATGCCCAGGTCGAAGAGTGAGTCCTGCAGGTTCAACTCGGCGGGTGCGATTCCGAGCACGGCCGCCAATTCGCCGCGCACCGCATCGATCACGGGCACCTGGGCGCCGGTGGGATGGCGCGCGGCCACTTCCTGCGCTCGCCGATGCCCGCGGTCCAGGAAGACGCGCAACCGGGCCGCGTCCGCGGCGAACACCAGCGGGTCGTCGCGCCATTCGCGCAGGCTCGCCTCGATCGCGTCCCGCGGCGCCATCTGGCGAAGCCCGGCCCGCTCGATGTCCGCGATCCCGGCCGAATCCGCGATGCCGCGGCCCGATTCACCATCGGCCGGACCCCGCCACAGGCCCCACTTCACCGCGACGCAGTGCCTACCCCGGGCGCGCAGGCGCGCCGCGGTCACGTCCAGCAGCCGGTTGGCGGCCGAGTACACGGCATGCCCGCGCCCGCCCCAGACGCCGGATACGGACGAGCACAACAGCATTCGAGCGCCGGGGCGGACCGGCCACAGGTCGGCCATCCGCGCGAGCCCGGTCACCTTGGCGGCCAAAGTGTCGATGGCGGCCGCCGCCGTGAGCGCCGCCGTGCCGAAGGTGGCGCTGCCCGCCGCGTGCACGATCAGGGAGGCGCCGGCACCGCCGTATTCCGCCGCCACGAGCGCCAATTGGGCCGGATCGGTGATGTCGCACGGCGGCGACACCAGCTCGGTGCCGTAGGTGGCAGTCAGGCCCGTCAGCACGCCGGGGTCGGCCGGATGGCGGCTCAGCAGGACGATGCGCCGCGCGCCCCGTTCGGCGAGAACGCGGGCATAGTGCAGACCGATGACGCCGGCACCGCCGGTGATCACGACGTCGTCGAGCGCCCCGGAGTCCGGAGACCATGGCGGCGGGGCGGGCGCGTCGCGGAACGAGCGCTCGAACACCACGAAACCGCCCGCGGTTTCGCGCAGCGCCAGCTCAGCGGAGCCGGACAGCAGACCCGCGACGGCTGTGTCGGCCGCGGTCGGCGCCAAGTCCCGCGACGGCAGGTCCAGGTGGGTGAAAGCCAGTTGGGGATGATCGAATCCGATGCTGCGGTGCATCGCGGCCAGCGCCGCGTGGCCGGGCGACGGCGGCGGGTCCCCGGCGGTGACCCGCTCGGCGCCCACGGTGACCAAGCAGAGTGTGTGGCAGCGCGGACCGAGCCGGTGCGCGTACTCGAGCAGGCCGGCGCCGATGTGCTCGCCGAGGGCGTCGACGACCCGCGCGGCTTCCAGCGCCGGCGCGATCGCCACGACGATCTCCGCGTCCCCCGGTTGGCCGATTCTGGCCCCGGGGCGGGATTCGATTGCGGCGCTGAGTGTTTGGGCCAGCGCGCCGCCATCGCCGAGATCGAGCACCGCGCAAGCCACGGGCGCCCCGGGCGCTGACGGCGCCATGGGTTCCCAGTGCTCGACGGCAGTGGTCAGGCCGGGGTCGGGCGCGGTCCCGAGTGCTGCGGGGTGTGCCCACAGGGAAATCGCGCGCATCGGCGCGTTGGGGAATCCCGGCAGGTGGACGGGGCCGTCGGCCGGGCCCTCCAGGTACCCATCCCACGCGTAGCCGGGGTCGGTCACCGCGGCGGTCACGATGGCGGCCGACAGCGCGTCGGCCAGCGGCTGGTCCGTGCGCGCCGATCCGACCAGCACCGCCGGGTCGTCCGACAGGCCGGCCTCGAAGACCTGCCCGATCGTGTACAACAGCGCCGGATGCGCCGACAGCTCGACGAATGACCGCGCGCCACAACGGATCGCCGACTCGACCGCGCGGTCCATGCGCACCGTGTTGCGCAGGTTCGCATACCAGTAGTCGGCGAAAAGCGTGCCCGGGGCCACCACGTCGCCGGTGGCGCCGCCGATGAACTGGACCGGCGTCTCGGCGAATTCCGCAACGGGCAGCTGTGCGCGCAGTTCGTCGCGCAGCGGCTCGAGCAGGCTGGTGTGGCCCGGGAAGCCCGCCGTGATCTCGCGGGCGAACTGCCCGCGGGAGCGGAGCACGTCGACGATGGCCAGCACCGCGTCGCGGTCACCCGACACCGCGACGGTCGAGGCGGAGTACACCACGGACAGCTCCGCCCAGCCGTCGGTGGCCGCGATCAGCGACGCGGCCTCCCCGGCGCCGATCCCCAGCGTCGCCATCGCGTAGCGGCCCGGCAGGCGATCGACCACCCGGGCCCGCGCCGCGACCACGGCGACGGCGTCCGGTAGCGCGACGCTGCCCGCGACGACGGCCGCGGCGACTTCCCCGAGGCTCTGTCCGACGGTGAGATCGGGAACGATGCCGCATGATCGCCACACCGCCGCCAAGGCCACGGCGTGGACGAATTGCGCGCACTGGACCTCGATCTCGGAAAAGCCCGGCGGGTCCCCGGCCGTCAGGTAGCGCAGCGGCGACTCGACGCCGGCGGCCACGCACGCGGCGGCGCAGCGATCGGCCGCCGTCCGGTAGCCCGGGAGCTCCCGGTAGGCGGCGGCGCCCATGCCCGGCCAGTGGCGGCCCTGGCCGGGAAACACGAACGCCAGGCGCGGCGCCGAATCCAGCGCCGACGTGGCGACCAGCGGATGCTCGCGCCCGGCGGCCAGCGCCCACAGCCCGTCGGCGAGCTCGATTCGGTCCGCGGCGCGGACGACAGCCCGGTGCCTGCGGGGCCGCCGGGTCCCGCGCAGCTGCCAAGCCACCTGGGCCACCGTCGTTTCCGGGCGGCGGTCGAGGTAGTCCGCGATCGCGCGCGCATCCGCCGATACGAGTTCGCCGGCGTGCGCGCTGAGCGCCACCGGGATCCGCCCGTCGGGCAATCGTTTCGGAATCATCAAGCGACTCCGGGCGCGGTGTCGGGCATCGCGACGATCAGGTGGGTGTTGGTGCCGCTCATCCCGAACGCGGACACCGCCGCGATTCGCCATCCCTCGCGGGCCGGCCAAGGCGTCAGCTTCTTGGCCAGCCGCAAACCCTGGGTGTCCCAGTCGATTTCGCGACTGGGTTCGTCGACGTGCAGGGTCGGGGGGATCGCGGCGTGTGCGGCGGCCAGGATGACCTTGGCCAGACCCAGCGCGCCCGCCGCGGCCTGGGCGTGCCCGATGTTGGACTTCACCGATCCCAGCAGCGGTCCGCGCCCGGCCGGCGCCGTGCCGTAACTGGCCGCCAAGGACGACAATTCGGTCCGGTCGCCGAGCCGGGTGCCGGTGGCGTGCCCCTCGATCATCCCGACGTCGACGGGGTCGACCCCGGCCTGTGCGATGGCGCGCCGGAACAGGCGCAGCTGCGCGTCGCCGCTGGGCGCCATCAGCCCGCTGCTGCGCCCGTCGGAGTTCAGGCAGCTGGCGCGCACCTCGGCGAGGATGCGGCGCCCGTCGGCCACCGCGCGGGACCGCCGCTGCAGCACGAACATGGCCGCGCCTTCCGCCCAGACGGTGCCACTGGCGTGCGCGCTGTAGGGCCGGCAGTGGCCGTCGTCGGACAGCGCGTGCTTCTTGGAGAATTCGACGAAATAGCCCGGGGTGCCCATCACGCAGACACCGCCGGCCAGCGCGAGGTCGCAGTCGCCGGTCCGGATCGCCTGGACCGCGGTGTGAAAGGCCGCCAGCGCCGACGAGCATGCGGTGTCGACCGTCAGCGCCGGGCCGGCCAGGTCCAGCGTGTAGGCGATGCGGCCGGAGATGACGCCCAGCGACGTCCCGGTCATCAGATGCCCGGTGTGTTCGGAGAACTCGGAGAGGGCGGGGCCGTATTCGAGGGTGGAGGCGCCGACATAGCAGCCGACGTCGTGCCCGGCCAGGTCGTCGGGGTTGATGCCGCTGTTCTCCACGCTGCGCCAGGCCATTCGCAGCGCGACGCGCTGCTGGGGGTCCATGGCCGCCGCCTCCCGGCGGGAGATGCCGAAGAACTCGGGATCGAATGTGGTTGCGCTGGAAAGGAATCCACCGAGGTCGTGGATGGGCTTGAAGCCGTCGCGCCGTGACCCGTCGAACAGCTCGCGCAGCGCCCACCCCCGGTCGGTGGGGAACGGGCCCAGCGCCTCTCGCTGTTCGGCCAGCAGCGCCCAGAAGTCGTCGGCGGTTTCGACGCCTCCCGGCGCTTCGACCGCCATCCCGACGATCACGATCGGGTCGTTATCGGACATCGGCGCTCACCATCCGCGCCACCGCGTCGAGGTGATCGTTGAGGTAGAAGTGACCGCCGTCGAACTCCGACACCGTGAACCGGCCGGACGTGTGGGTTTCCCAGCCGGCCAGGATTTCCCGGCCGATCCGGTGGTCGCGGTTGCCGCCCAGCGCGTGGATGTCGGCGCCGATGCGCACATCCGTCGCGCACGAGTAGGCGTTCAACGCCCGGTAGTCGGCCCGGACCGCCTGCACCAAAAGTTCGACGAACTCCTCGTCCTCCAGCAGCTCGGGGTCGGTGCCGCCGAGGTCGATCATGTCCTCGAGCACGCCGCTGCCGGAGGTCGGCAGCGGCCCGTACCCGGCGACCGTCGACGGGGCCTGCCCGGCCGAAGCCCACAGCGCCCGCACCGGCACCCCGTTGGCTTCGGCGACGCGGGCGAACTCGAAGGCGACGACCGCCCCCATGCAGTGACCGAACAGGCTCAGCGGGGCCGCCGAAGCCCAGTCGCCCGCCTCGAAGAGGTCCAGCGCCAGCGCGCCGACGGTGTCCGCCGCGGGGTGATTGCGCCGGTCGGCCCGCTGCGGGTACTGCACCACGTAGGCGTCGACTCCGTTGGACGACAACGCTTTCGCCAGCGACCGGTAGGCGGCGGCGGCGCCGCCGGCGTGCGGGAAAACCACCACCGAGCCGCGCGCGGTGTCACCGGTGAACCGCTTGACCCAGGGCTGGAACTCCCGTCGCACCGGCTCGCTCGTGTCGAGCGCGGACAGCACCTCCGAACTCGACATCTCCGCGATTTCCAGGTAGACGTCGGCCACCAGCTCCAGCCGGCCGGGGTCGTCCTCCCGGTCGCCGAGCAAGCGGGCCAGCGCGGCGACGGTGCGGGCGGCAAAGACGTCGGCGACCATCAGGCTCGGGGAATCGAGCCACTGCCGGATCGCGGCGACGGCCTGCGTCGCGAGCACGGAATCGCCGCCGAGGGAAAAGAAGTCGTCGTGGATGCCGACGGCGTCGGTGTCGCGGTTCAGCAGGTTCGCGACGATGTGGCAGAGCGCGCGCTCCAGCCGCGTCCGCGGCGCCTCGTGCCGCGCCGCCTGTTCGCCGGGCTGCTCGGCCACCGCGGCCGTCAGCTGCGCGGCGACGGCGCGCCGGTCGATCTTGCCGCCGTCGGTGAACGGGATGCGCTCGACCACCGACACGTGCCGCGGGATCATGTGCGCGGGAACGAGATCGGCGAGCAGCTCCCGAATGCGTGCGGCGCTCGGCGCTGGGCCGTCGAGGCGGACGGTGGCGGCCAGCACCTCGGCGCCACCAGGCGCCGGCACCGCGGCGGCCACCGCCGCTCGCACGCCGGGCAGGCGTCGCAGCGCCGCCTCGATCTCGCCGAGCTCGACGCGGTACCCGCTGACCTTGATCCGGTGATCGGCGCGGCCGACGAACTCGAGGGTGCCGTCGGGCCAGTAGCGGGCCAGATCGCCGGTGCGATACCAGGTTCGGCCGTCGTGGACGACGAAGCGCTCGGCGGTCAGTTCGGGGCGCCCGCGGTAACCCCGGGCGATGCCGCGTCCGGACACCCACAGCTCGCCGGGCACCCAGTCGGGGCAGTCGGCGCCGGTGTCGCCGACGACCCGGCAAGCGATGTTGGGAAACGGTTTGCCGTAGGGCACCGCGGTCCAGTCGTCCGGCAGATCCGCCGAGACTTCGAAAATGGTTGCGTGGACGGCGGTTTCGGTGGCACCGCCCAGCCCGGCGAAGCGCACGCCGGGCGCCTGCGCCCGCAGCCGGCGGGCCAGGCCGGGGCGCACCCAGTCGCCGCCGGTGGGCACCACCCGCAGCGACGACAGGCTTCCCTCGAACGAGGCCTCGCCGACCTCGACCAGCATCTCCAGCCAGCCCGGCAGGAAGTTCAGCACGGTGACCCGGTGGGTGTCGATCAGCCGGGCCCACGCGTCGGGATCGCGGCGCTGCGCCTCCTCGACGACCACGATCGCTCCCCCGGCGCGCAGGGTGGCGAAGACGTCCAGCACCGACATGTCGCATTCCAGCGTCGATAGGGCCAGGCACCGGTCGGCGGCGCCGAGGTCGAAGTGGCGGCTGATGAACTCCACGGTGTTCATGGCGCCGTCGTGTGTCATCTCGACGCCCTTGGGCTCGCCGGTCGACCCGGAGGTGAACAGCACGTAGGCGAGCCGCGCGGGATCCGTTGCCGCGGGCGTGATCTCGGGGCCGGCCGCGTTTCGCAGCACGTCGGCGAGCCCCAGGCCCGGCACCGGTAGCGGCAGCGGGCGCCCGCCGCACACCAGCGCCAGGCTCACCCCGCCGGTGTCGAGGATGCGTTCGGCGCGATCGCGTGGCTGGTCGACGCCGATCGGCAGGTAGACGGCGCCGGCGGCCAGGATCCCCAGCAGCGCCGGCACCTGTTCGGCCGTCTTCGGGCCCATCACCGCTACGGTGTCGCCGGCGCCGATCCCGTTGCCGCGCAGCGCCGCGGCCACCGCCAGGGCCTGGTCGCGCAGCTGCCGATAGGTGAGGTCGCCGGAGCCGGCGAACACCGCCGGCGCGTCGGGGTGCCGCTCGGCGCGGCGAAAGAACCCGTCGTGCAAGGCTTCCCCGCTGGGCGCGGCGGTGCGGCCGTTGGCGGCCTCACGCACCGCGCGCTGCGCGTCGGGCAGCGCCGGCGGCCCGGGGGCGTCCCAGGCGTCGTCGGCGGAGGCCAACCGCAGCAGTTCGTCGATGTGGTGGGCGAACATGGCGTCGACGACCCCGGGCGCGAAGACGCCGTCGCGCACGTCCCAGTTCACCAGCACCCCGCCGTCGAACTCGGTGACCTGCGCGTCGAGCAGCACCTGGGGTCCCTGCGAAATGATCCATGCGGGGGTGCCGAATTGCGTTGTGACGTCGGCGTTGAACAGTTCCCCGAGGCCCAGCGCGCTGGTGAAGACGACCGGCGCCAGCACCTGGGTGCCGCGATGGCGGCTGAGGTCGCGCAGCACCGACAGCCCGGGGTAGGCGGAATGAGCGGCGGCGGTCCGCATGGCGTCCTGCACGGCGTGCGCCCGCTCGGCCGGGGTGCCGGATCCGGTGAGGTCGACGTCGAGCAGCAGCGAGGAGGTGAAGTCGCCGACCAGCGAGTCGACGTCGGGGTGCAGGGCCTGGCGCCCGAACAGCGGGACGTTCAGCAGGAACCGCGAGCTGGACCAGCGCGCCAGCGCGTTGGCGAACACCGCGGCCAGCGCCATCGCCGGGGTGACGCCGCGCGCGCGGGCGCGGGCGAACAGCGCGTCGCGGGTGGCCGGGTCCAGCCAATGCCAGCGCCGGGTGCTGGTGCGTGAGTCGCGGCCGCCGGTCGTCGGCGGCGCGGGCGGGTCCGGCAGCTGCGGGATGCGCCGCGCCCACCAGTCCCGGTCGGCGTCACGGTCGGGTTGCGGCCGGGCCTCCGCGCTCGCGATGGCCTGGCGGTATTCGCGGTACGTGTAGCCCAATTCGGGGAGTTCGTGGCCGAGGTAGAGGGCGGCGAGGTCGGCCATCAGGGTGCGGTAGCTCATCGCGTCGGCGGCCTGCATGTCCAGGTCGACGTGCAGCCGGGACCGCCCGCCGGGCAACAGCGTCAACGCCAGCTCGAACACCGCGCCGTCGAGCTGCTGGTGCGATTTGGCGTCGCGCAGGGCCGCCAGGCGCGCATCGACGAGATCATCGTCCCCACGGAGGTCCTCGACGGTGACCGGGAAGTCCCCGCATTCGCCGGGCGCGGCGATGCGCTGCGTGCCGTCGGGCAAAAACCGCGCTCGCAGCATCGGGTGGCGGCGGGCCAGCGCGGTGGCCGCCGCGCGCAGGCGGTCGGGGTCGATCGGGCCGCCGTCGAACTCGACGTAGAGGTGCCCGGCCACGCCGCCGAACTGCTGGTTGTCCTGGCGGCCGACCCACATCGCGTGCTGCATCGGCGCGAGCGGAAACGGCTCTGACGCGTCGGAGGCCCCGTCTGGGGCCGGTGCCGGCGCTTCGGTCCCCGCGGGCTCCGGGGCCGCGGTCACCAGCTCGGACCAGGCCTCGATCGTCGGTGCGGCGGCCAGCGTGGCGAAATCGACGGCGATGCCGTGGCGGCGCCAGCGACCCGCCAGCGTCATCATCCGGATGGAGTCCAGGCCCTGGCCGATGAGGTTGCTACCTGGGTGGATGGCGTCGGTGCGCACGCCGAGCAGCTCGGCCACCTCCGCGCGGATGTCCTCCGAGCACGCCGGGGCACGCACCACGAATCCTCCTGAATTAGCAAAGGCTGCCCTAACTTGCTTGGTTACCCTATCCTCGATCCCTACGCCGCCGCCACCGGCCCCCGCCACGACTTTGGAGACAGATGACCCCCGACGCCACGCACGCGGGTTTCGTGCCGTTCCCCGCCGAGCGGGCCGCGTCCTATCGGGCGGCGGGCTACTGGGCCGGGCGAACGCTGGACACGATCCTGTCCGACGCCGCGCGGCGCCGGCCCGGCCACACCGCCGTCATCGACGCGGCGGCGGATCGCGGATTGAGCTACGCCGAACTCGACGAGCGGGCCGACCGGGTGGCGGGCGGGCTGCGGCGCCTGGGCGTCGCGCCGGGCGACCGGGTGCTGCTGCAGCTGCCGAACGGCTGCCGATTCGCGGCGGCGCTGTTCGGTTTGTTACGGGCGGGGGCGATCCCGGTGATGTGCCTGCCCGGTCACCGGGCCGCCGAACTCGGCCACTTCGCCGCGCTCAGCGAGGCGACCGCGCTCGTGATCCCCGATGCCGCAGGCGGTTTCGACTACCGGGCGATGGCGCGCGACCTCGTGGACGACCACCCCGCGCTGTGGCACGTCGTCGTCGACGGCGACCCCGGTCCGTTCACCGCGTGGACGCACCTGGAAAGCGCTCCCGCCGACGCGCCCGCGCCGTCGGCCGATCCGGAAGGGCCTGCGCTGCTGCTAGTTTCGGGCGGCACCACCGGCATGCCCAAGCTGATCCCCCGCACCCACGACGACTACGTGTTCAACGCGACCGCCAGCGCCGAGGTCTGCGGGCTCCGTCCCGACGACGTCTACCTGGCTGTGCTGCCCGCCGGCCACAACTTCCCGCTGGCGTGCCCGGGCCTGCTCGGCGCGATGGCGGTGGGCGCCACGACGGTATTCGGCGCCGACCCCAGCCCCGAGGCCGCGTTCGCCGCCATCGACAGGCACGGTGTCACGGTCACCGCGCTGGTGCCGGCGCTGGCCAAGCTGTGGGCGCAGGCCTGCGACTGGGAGCCGGTAACGCCAAAGTCGTTGCGGCTCCTGCAGGTTGGCGGAGCCCGGCTCGAGGCGGCCGACGCCCGCCTGGTGCGCGCCGCGCTGACACCCGGCCTGCAGCAGGTGTTCGGGATGGCCGAGGGCCTGCTGTGCTTCACCCGGCCGGGCGATCCGCCGGACGTCGTCGAGAACACCCAGGGCCGGCCGCTGTGCGCCGGTGACGAACTGCGCATCGTCGACGGCGCGGGCGAGCCGGCGGCGCCCGGCGAAGAGGGCGAGCTGCTGGTGCGCGGGCCGTACACGATCAACGGCTACTTTCGCGCCGAGCGCGACAACCAGCGCAGCTTCGATCCCGACGGCTTCTACCGCAGCGGCGACCTGGTCCGCCGCACCGACGACGGCTACCTGGTGGTCACCGGCCGGGTCAAGGACGTCATCACCCGCGGCGGTGAAACCATCGCCGCGCCGGAGCTCGAGGAGCACCTGCTGAGCCACCCCGCGATCCATTCGGCGGCGGCGGTCCCGCTGCCCGATCCCTACCTTGGTGAAAAAGTCTGTGCCGCGGTGGTTTTCGTGGGGCCCGCGTTGACCCTGGCGGAGCTGAACGCCCACCTCGACGAGCGCGGCGTGGCCGCCCATGCCCGCCCCGACACGTTGGTGGCGATGGCGGCGCTGCCCACCACGCCGATCGGCAAGGTCGACAAGAAGGCGATCGCCCGTGAGCTCGCCGGCTAGAAATTCAGCCCGGAGAACATGACCCGGTTCGGGTCATACTTCTGCCGCACTGCGGTCAGCCGGGCCAGGTTCGGCCCGAAGTAGCGCGAGGCGGGCTGATTGGCCTCGATGTAGTTGACGTAACCGCCGACCGAATAGGCCTGCACCGCTTGGTGAGCCGTCTGCAGCCAGCCGGTCGCCGCGGCCGGGTCGCCGGTCTCGACATACCACTGCACCAGCGCGGACTGGCGCCGCCACGGATACGCGGTGGCTCCCGGCGCCACAGTGGCCAGCGCGCCGTCGAGGGCGTGCATGATCGCGAGCATCCGGCCCGCGCCGCGGGGAAAGGCCTCGACCGCCGAGGCGATCCCCTGGGCCGCCGCAGGGGTGATCGTCGTAAAGACATCGGACCCGCCGACATAGCCGAGCGGCGACGGGTTGAGGTTGTTGACCGCGAGATAGTTCACCAGGTCCAGGTAGTTGAACGTGTGGCTCTCGGTGCCGGTCGGTTGCAGTCCCACCGCCTTGGTGATCGCGGCCGCCACGCTGTTGCCCGAGCCCGCCGGGCAGGTCGCCAGGATTCGGCAATGCGTGCCCATACCATCGACGGTGGCGTCGGCCAGCGCCCAACTGTTCTGGTCGGCGGTGCGCAGCCAGTTCTGCCAGCCCACCAGGACCTGAGCGAACGACTGCGGCGCGAAATTGAGGTTCACGGCGTCGACGTTGGCGGTGGGGAACGTGGCGAAGGTCAGCGCCGTGGTGACCCCGAAGTTGCCGCCTCCGCCGCCGCGCAGCGCCCAGAACAGGTCGGGGTTGCTGGCCGCCGACGCGGTAACGGCCTGGCCGTTGGGCAGCACCACCGACGCCGCCGTCAGCTGGTCGCAGAGCAGCCCCGCGTGCCGCGATTGGGCGCCCATCCCCCCACCGAGGGCGTGCCCGGCGGCCCCGACCGACGGGCAGGTCCCGGTCGGGACACCGCGGCCCACGGCGGCCAGCGTGCGGTGCATCGTGTACAGGCTCGTCGCCGGCGTCACCGTGATCTGCCCCGTGGAGGCGTCGTAGTGGGCATCCCCGGGCAGCTGGCGCAGGTCGAGCACCATGGTTCCGTTGGCCGTGGACGCACCGATGTAGGAGTGCCCGCCACTGCGCGGGGCCACCTTGAGGTTGTGGGCGGCGGCGAAGGCCATGGCCTTCTGCACGTCGGCCGCCGAGGTCGGCGTCACGATCGCCGCCGGCGTGAGACCGTTGTAGTTGGTGTTGAAAACCTGCTTGGCCCCGGCGAATTGGGGGCTGTCCGGCAGCAGCACCTTCCCGCCCAACGCGGTGGAAAGACCCTCCCAGCCCGACGCGTTCGGGGCGGCGCCGGCGCGGACCATGCCGACCCGGCCCGATCCCAAAACCGCGCCGGCGGCCAGCGCCCCGGCGGCGCCCCGCAGAAACGCCTGCCGCGAGATCTCACGCGCCAATGTCGGGCTCCCGCGATTGCGTCATGTCCCGCATTGTCGGGCAACCGGGCCGCGGCGCCGCGCGACGTGTCGCGGGGACAACCGAAACGTGCCCGAACCGTTACCGACCCGGTTGCGGTAGCGTTTGCACCAGTCTTCGATGGCCGACCGTGAGGAATTCTCGGTGAGCGGAACGTTGGTATCGGGTCTATGGGGTTATCTGACCGTCCTCACCCTCGCGCTGGCACTGGTGTTCGCGGCCTTCGCGGCGGTGTATGTGAAGCGGCTGGAGAGCCGGCCGACGCCGCCGATCAGCGAAGGAATCGGCGCCGCCAAGGCCGTCGTGTACAAGGTGCGCAAACGCGAAGCCATGTCGCCCGACGAGTTGGATTATGCAAAGCAAATCGTCGCTATCCGTAGTTCTCCGATGGCGTTCTTCATCCCCGGCACGCTATTTATGATCGGTTGCTTTTATGTGTTCGGCAGCCTCTACCACCTGCATGGGGCGACGCCCTCCGAGCGGACCTTTCTCGGCGGCTTTCCAATGTTTGCCGCCACCATCCAGGCACTTCAGATTCTCCGCAGCGCCCGGCTGAAAGGCCGGCTGCGGAAAATGTCTTGAAGCAGCACAAAGGTTTTGGCGTGGCGGGCCCGCTTTGTCGACAGCATCGGCGGGTGATAGTCTTTTCGCGACCATATGTCAATCTAGTTGATATATGACGGGTGTGGTGCGAAAGGTGATCCGGTGAGCCCTCGTTCAGTCGGCAGGACTGTCTTGGCGCGCGTCTGGATGCCGTTGGTCACCGTCATCGCGCTGGGGGTGGGCGCGGTCGGCATGTGGAAGGTGCACCAGTCCTCCGCGCCGGCGCCCGTCCCCACCGTCAACGGCCCGGCGGCACCCGAGCAGACCACGCCCAAACAGCTCACCTACGAGGTGTTCGGTTCGGTCGGGGACGGCGGCATGCTCGTCTACGTCGACATCGACGGACACCCGCATCAGGTCGACGTCACCGACCTACCGTGGTCGCACACCGAGACGACGACGCTCACCGTGGTGTCGGGCAGCGTCTCGGCGCAGGTTCACGGCGGGCACGTCGGCTGCCGGATGCTGGTGAACGGCGTTGTCCGCGACGAACAGTCCGACACGCACGGGGATGCGCACGTTATGTGCCGGGTGAAATCCGCATGACCGAGCCGCGAATCAAACGACCGTTCGTGCCCAGGATGGTGCGGGTCCTCGCCATCCCGATCATCGTGTTCTGGGCGCTGCTGGCCGTGTCGACCAACACGTTCATGCCTCAGGTGGAAAGGGTCGCCGAGGAACTCGCCGGACCGATGGTCCCGCACTACGCGCCCTCGCAGCGGGCGCTGCTGCACATCGGCGAGAAGTTCCACGAGTCCAACTCGACCAACCTGACGATGCTGGTGCTGGAGGCCAACCGGCCGCTGGGCGACGCGGACCATCGCTACTACGACGATCTGGTGCGCCGACTCAAGCGCGACACCACGCACGTGCAGTACGTCATGGACCTGTGGGGCAAGCCGATCACCGCGGCGGGCGCGCAGAGCGTCGACGGCAAGGCCGCGTACGTGCTGTTGCGTCTCGCGGGCGACATCGGCCAGATGCAGGCGAACCAGTCGGTCGCCGCCGTTAGGGACATCGTCGCGAACGACCCGGCGCCGCCCGGGCTACGCGTCTACGTCAGCGGCGCGGCTCCGCTCGCGTCCGACACCGTCGCCATTGCCAATTCGAGCCTGAACGACATCACCATCGTGACGGTCTGCCTCATCGTGGTGATGTTGCTGCTGGTGTACCGCTCGCTGCCCACCGTGCTGGTTCCGCTGCTCGGGGTGCTCATCGAGATGCTCGTCGCGAAGGGGGTGATCTCGACCCTCGGGCACCTCGGATACATCGAGCTCTCGTCGTTCGCCGTGAACATCGTCGTCGCGCTGACCCTGGGCGCCGGAACGGATTACGGCATCTTCCTGATGGGCCGCTATCACGAGGCGCGGCAGGCCGGCGAAAGCAGGGAGGACGCGTTTTACATCGCGTACAAGGGCGTCACGCCGATCATCATCGGGTCGGGGCTGACCATCGCGGCGGCGTGCGCCTGCCTGACGTTCGCGCGGCTCAACTACTTCCACACGATGGGGCCGGCCGTCGCCATCAGCATGGTGATCACGATCGTCGAAGCGCTGACGCTGGGCCCCGCGATCTTGACCGTGGGCAGCCTGTTCGGGCTCTTCGACCCGAGGCGCGCGGCCAAGGCGCATCTGTACCGGCGGATCGGGGCGAGCGTGGTGCGCTGGCCGGTGCCGATCCTGGCGGCCAGCGCCGCCGTCGTCATGATCGGGGCGATCTTCGTGCCGACGTACCGGCAGAACTATGACGACCGTTCCTACCAGCCGGCCGGTGCCCCCGCCAATCAGGGCTTCGCCGCGGCGGATCGGCACTTCCCGAAGAGCAAGCTGTTCTCCGAGATGCTGATGATCGAGACCGATCACGACATGCGCAACTCGGCCGACTTCATCTCGTTGGACCGGGCGGCCAAGAGCCTCATCCGCCTGCCCGGTGTCGCGATGGTGCAAAGCATCACCCGGCCCCTGGGCCGCCCGTTGGAACACGCCACCATCCCCTACCTGTTCACCACGCAGGGCAGCGGCAACGGCCAACAACTCCCGTTCAACAAGCGGCAAAACGCCAACACCGACAAGCAGGCGGAGATCACGACACACTCGGTCGCGGTCTTGCGCAAGGAGATCGGCTTTTTTCAGGACATGTCCGACGAGCTGCACAAGACGGTTCTCACCGTCGAGGATCTGCAACGGATCACCGACGAGATGAACCAGGAGATCTCGAATGTCGACGACTTCTTCCGGCCGGTCAAGAGCTACTTCTATTGGGAGAAGCACTGTTTCGACATCCCCATCTGCTGGGCGTTCCGGTCGCTGTTCGACGGGCTGGACAACATCGACCACCTGGCCGCCGACATCAAGGACGCCAAAACCTCCCTCGAGGCCGTCGACCGGATCCTGCCGCAGGTCATCACCCAGCTGAAGCTCACCGCCGACGACTCGGAGGCGTTGGCCGCGCTGCTGGTCAGTACGTACGGGCAGTCGTCGCTGCAGTCCACCCAGACCGACCAGACTTTCGACGACCTGATCAACGTGGGGCTCGACTTCGACCGGGCCCGCAGCGACGACTTCTTTTACATCCCCCACGAAGGTTTCGACAACGACGACGTCAAGACCGGCATGCAGCTCATGATGTCACCGGACGGCAAGGCCGCACGGTTCATCGTCACCCACGAGGGCGACGCCATGGGCCCCGAGGGCGTGCAGCACGTCGAGCAGTTCCCCGGGGCCATCACCACGGTGCTGAAGGAGACCTCGCTGGCCGGCGCGCGGGTCTATATCGGCGGTTCGGGATCCAACGACAAGGACATCAAGCAATACGCCGCATCGGATCTGCTGATCGTGGCGATCGCCGCCTTCGTGCTGATCTTCTTGATCATGCTGTTCCTGACGCGAAGTCTGATGGCCGCCTTGGTGATTCCCGGCACGGTGGCCTTCTCCTACGCCGGCGCGTTCGGCCTGTCCATCCTCGTCTGGCAGCACCTCATCGGCCTGCCCCTGCACTGGCTGGTGTTGCCGCTGACGTTCATCATCCTGGTGGCGGTGGGATCGGACTACAACCTGCTGTTGATCGTGCGGGTCAAGGAGGAGTTGCACGCCGGGCTGCACACCGGCCTCATCCGTGCGCTGGGCAGGACCGGTGGCGTGGTGACGTCCGCGGGCTTGGTGTTCGCGTTCACGATGCTGGCAATGCTGACAAGCGATCTCAGGACGATCGGTCAGGTGGGTTCGACCGTGTGCATCGGCCTGTTGCTCGACACGCTGATCGTGCGGTCGTTCGTCGTGCCGTGCATTCTGCGCATCCTCGGGCCGTGGTTCTGGTGGCCGACTCTGGTCCGGTCGCGCCCGCTGCGGACGGCCGCGACCTAGCCGGCTCCTCGGCCTCCTCTGCGCGCCGAGCGTGGGCGTTGTGTACGGATTCGCGGTGGTCGACGTACGTATCCGCCACGGTCGGCAGGTGTTTCGTCCCTAGCCGGCGCCCTTGCCGTTGTCGACGCGGTAGACGGCGCCGTGCACGGCGGCCGCCGCGTCGCTGGCCAGGAACGCGATCACGTTGGCGACGTCGAGGGGCGCCATCATGCCGCGCGGCGAGGCCGTGCGCAGGATCAGGTCGTAGTTCGGGTTCTCCGGCGCGCTGAACTGTTCGATTTGCGGAGTCAGCATGCCGCCGGGGCAAACGGCGTTGACGCGCAAGCGATCCGCGGTGTACTCCACCGCCAGCGCGCGGGTCAGGCCGATCAGCCCGTGTTTGGCCGCGCAGTAGCCGGCCGAGTAGGACTGACCCTCCACCCCGGCGATGGAGCTGACGTTGACGATGTTGCCGCCACGCTCCAGCAGATGGGGCAGCGCGGCCCGGCACAGGTAGAACGGCCCGTTGAGGTTGACCGCCAGGTCTTGCGCCCAGTCGTCGTCGGTCATCGACTCCGTCCGGCGCATCTGGTGTCGCCCGGCGATGTTGACCAGGACATCCAGTCCGCCCAACTCGCGGACGCACCGCTCGACCGCGTCCCTGCAGGCCTGCGCCGACCCGATGTCCACCGATGCGTACGAGCCACGTTCCACGTCGGCGAAGACGTCGGCCAGGCGCCCGGCGTCGCGCGCGACGCCGAAAACCCTTGCGCCCTGGCGGGAAAACAGCCGCGCCGTCTCGGCGCCCAGGCCCGACGACGCGCCGGTCACCAGGGCGACCTTGCCGTCTAGTGCCGCCATACCAGTTCCTTCCTGGCGAGCACCGACGCCCGCAGCAGCTCGAGGGGAGCAACACGGTCGACGCGGAAGCTCCGCCGGATGCGGCGCGCGGTCAACGACACGAGCAGGCCGATCGCCAGCTTCCCCAGCGCGATCCTGCTCGTGCGCCGCCTCCAGGTCAACGGCGCCGCGCCCGCGCGCCGCCCGAAGTAATAGCCGACGCATGCCGCCAGCGCGACGGCCGCGATCGCGGCGAGCACGGTCATGACGATGAGCGTTCTTGGTCACCGTCGCGGCGAGGTCACGGGCGGGACACACCTCGGCAATAACTAGGGCAAGAGCTACGGCTCGGGGCCATCCGCATACAAGCGCATTACCATGCTAGAATGTGCGCTATGGGTAGCTCGGGTTTGAGCGGGCTGGATGCGCTGCTGGAAAAGCACCAGGTGGATATGACCAGCGAAGACGTCTTAAACCAGTTGGACTCGGCTTTCGCGACGATCCCCGGTGCCGATGCCGCACCTCTCTCAACCGATGAAGTGCAATTCCTTCGCGCACACGCGGGTGCCGGTGCAACGGCGGTGATCGACAACTGGTCCGGCGAACGGGAACGCCACGCCCGCGCGCACTTGGCGGTACAGCAGCTCGGTGACGCCCTCTCCGGCTCGATGAGCATCAAGGAAGCCGCCGCGCTGCTGGAAATCGACCGGTCCCGCGTGTCTCGGCGCCTCACCGGAAAAGCGTTGTGGGCGTTCGATATCAACGCAAGCCGCCGCATCCCTCGCTGGCAGTTCCTCGGCAGAAAGCTACTTCCTGGCCTCGACGTGATCGTGCCCGCGATACCGCGCGACGCGACCCCCGCGGCCGTGGAAGCGTTCATGAAAACCCCGCAGCCAGATTTCGGCGACCGCACACCGATCGAATACCTCGCCGCCGGCGGCGACGCCACGCTGATCGCCGACTTCGTATCGGATCTCACGCGCTGGTGAGTCGGTCCGAGCCGAAAGCCCCGCGAACACCGCCCGAACGGCTCACCAAAGAACCGGGTGACGTTGTCGGCTGCACGGGCACATTGTGGCGAGTCCACCGCACCACGGGTGCACACGTGCGGCCCTGGAACGAGTTACGCACCTACGGCCCGCTGCCCTCGAGCCGCTGGGACCCCCGTCCAGGTCCACGACCCGCCGACCATCGCGACGGCGTCCTCTATGCCGCGTCCGACGTAGCCACCGCCCTCGCCGAGGTTTATCAATCGACACGAGTTATCGATACGCACGCCGGCGCTCCGAGGCTCACCGCGTGGGAGCCCACGCGTCGCCTGCAGTTGCTGGACTTGTCGGGGACCTGGCTGCTCCGCAACGGGGCCTCGGCCGCGCTGCTCGCCGCGCCGCGATCCACCTGTCGGCGCTGGGCGCGCGCAATTTACGCAACCTGGACCGAACTCGATGGTCTGCAAGCGCCCTCCGCCATGACCGGTCGCATCAACGTGGTTGTGTGGACCTCCGGCGCCGACGCGATGCCCGCGACGCCATCGTTTTCGCGACCCCTCACCCAACCGTTGGTCTGGTCCCTCGCACGCGCCGCGGCCGCCGAAATCGGCTACCGCCTCGTCTGAGCCGGGCCATGACGCAGTGCGAACCGCCGATCTCGACCGCTGATAGTCATCGCTACAGAAGTCGATTCGCAAAGCCGTTGAAGCTAAGCGTTCAGCACCCGCTGCCCGATAACGCGTTGCTCGCGCAGTACGGCTATCTCCTCGTCGGAGAGTCCAAGCTCCCCAAGCACCTCGGCGTTGTGCTGGCCCAGTGTCGGGGCGGCGGTCCGATGATGGTGCGCGGGACCCGGCGAGAAGCGAAATGGCCAGCCGGGAAACCTTTCTCGCCCGGTGATCGAATGGTTCAGATCCTGGTAAAAGCCACGCGCGTCGAGTTGCGCGACGTCATACATCCGGTCGGCCGCAAGTAGCCGCTCGGCGGGAACCCCACGGCGGCCGAGCGCTGCCACGAGCGCGTCCGCGGGAAGCCTGCACGTCCAGTTCGCCAGTACCTCGTCGAATTCGTCATGGTTTTCCCGCCGGGCCGCTGCGGTCGCGAACCTCGGGTCGTCGCGCAGATCGTCGCGCTCGATGGCGTCCAGTACCGCACGCCAGTCGGCGTCGTCGCGCACCGAGAGGGCAACCCACTCGTCGGCGATGTTGGTCGGGTAGACGCCCTGCGCGTATTCGCGGTGGCGGTTTCCCTCGCGCGGCCGGACCGCTCCCGTCAGCGAGTACTCGATGACGGGTTCGGCGGTCACCGCCGCGCCAACCTCGATCTGCGCGACCTCGATGAGCTGACCTTCACCGGCGGACCGCCGGTGCTCGAGCGCGGCCAGCAACGCGATACCTGCGTGTACGCCGGCGATCGGGTCGGCGGGCCCCTGCAGATTGCACGGTGGCCCGTCCGGGTATCCCGTCGCGGCTGACATGCCCGACACCTGTTCGATGTTCAGCGCCCAGCCGACGTAGTCGCGCCACGGCCCCTCCAAGCCGAATCCGGGCATCCGCACCATGATCACGTCGGGGTTGATGCTGACAATGGAGTCGTAATCCAGCCCGAACTGCTCGACCACGCGCGGCGAAAAGTTCTCCACCACCACGTCGGCCTGCGCGGCTAATCGCAGCGCCAGCTCGCGGCCGGCGGCCGAGGTCAGATCCAGCGTGATGTCGCGCTTGTTGAGATTGGTCCCCTGCCAGAGCGGCCCGCGCTCGTACCAGTCGTCGCCCTCACGCAGTAGCGAGCCCGAGTAGCGATGCCCGTCGGGGCGCTGGATGGATTCGACCTTGATCACGTCGGCGCCGAACGCACCGAGGTAGCACGTGAGGTATGCGCCCGCCCAGAAGGTGCTCAAGTCGAACACCTTCAACCCGGCGAAGGGCAGCGACACATCGGGCATGTCGTGCCCCCGGCCGGGTGCGCCGCGTTGGCCCCATGCCGGCACCGCACCGGTTCGCGGCGCGGGCGCGGGCCGCGGCGCCGGCACCGGCGTCTTCGACAGCCGGAATGGTGCGCCCGGTCTGGTGAATCGCCCCGCTGCGGCGGCCGCCTCGGTGAAAAACCCTCGCTCGGCGTACTGCGGACAGGCCAGGATGGTGTCGCCCTCGGTGACCGGGGCCGCCGGTATCCGCATGGCCTGACTCAAGTCGACCAGGTCGGCCACGGACATCGAGTCGAGGAACGGCTGTGCCTTGGCGAAAAACGCGTCGCGCTCGGGGCCGCCCAGCATGATCGCGAGCTGATGATCGCCGAACTCCGGCAACCCGACCATCGCGCACACGTCCAGCCAGTGCTGGCCGGTCAGGCAGTTGATCCCGATCCAGCCGTCGGCGGCGCGCACGATGCCAAGCATCGGTGCGGCTTTGGAATTGCCTGGCAGGCCAAGGCTTTTCAGGCGCGCCGCCATCAGCATGGGATAGGGCAGCGTCGACAGCATCGACTCGAACATCGAGACGTCGACCTCGACCGGCCGGTTCGTTTCGCCGGCGGCGATCCGCAGCGCCGTCAGCGCGCCGAGCGCCGCGTATCCACCCGCGACGTACTCCGGGATCCGGGCGCCGGCCTGCAGGGGCGCCCGCCCGGGCTCGCGCACGTTGACCCAGCCCGCCGCCGCCTGCAGGGTCAGCGGGGTCGTCGCCCGGTCGCGCAGCGGCCCGTCCTGACCGAAGCTCGAGATTCGGACCACCACGAGATTCGGGGTGATCCGTTTTAGCGTGTCCGCGTCCAGCCCCCATTCGCGGCGCTCGGACGCGGCCGCGGGCAGGTCTTCGACCAGGACATCCGCTTCGGTGACGATTTGGTGGAGGGCCGCGATGTCGGTTTGGTGTGCGAGATCGAGTGTGGTGCCCCGCTTTCCGGCATTCAGGTACTCGAACAGGCCACCCCGCGAGCCCCACCGGCGCAGCGGGTCGCCCGACGGGGGCTCGACCTTGCACACGTCGGCACCGAGGTCGACGAACAGTTTCGTGCAGTACGGTCCGGCGATCCCGGAGGCCAACTCGACCACGCGCAAACCCGCCAACGATCCGGTCACGCGGGCGCCCCGATTGCCTTGGGCACCACGTAGACCCGCAGCCCCGTCACCCTGCCTGCCTTCCCGACTGCATGACCATGCCCCGGACCGAGCGCCGCCACGAGAACTACATAGTCCAACTGTGTGTACACCGGCGGCCGTGACGTCGTCAACGGGGAATTAGCCGGGGTTACGGGTCAAATACGCCGTCATTGACAGGTGCGCCAAGTCTGCGGTAGACACCTGGGAAGCGGACATTTTTGTGTAATCTGTCTGACCATGCTCTAATCCGCCCAGGAAGGCATGCGGTGCCCACCACCACGGTTCCCCTGCACTCACCGGACTTCTACTCGGGCGATCCCTATCCGGCCTACCGGGAGCTTCGCAACACGACGCCCGTCGTGTGGAACGACGTCACGAATTTCTGGGCGCTGCTGAAGTACGAGGACGTCCGGTATGTTTCGGGCCACCCGTTGGCCTTCTCGTCGACGAAGGGCATTTCGATCCCGGATCCCGCTCAGCCCGAGCCGGTCCAGGAGGGAAACCTGATCTTCACCGATCCGCCGCGTCACCGGCAGCTCCGCAAGCTCATCAACTCCGGCTTCACCCGCCGCCAGGTGCAGTTGCTCGAGCCCAAGGTGCGCCAGATCGTGAAGGGCATCGTGGATGGCGTCGACCCGTCGCGGGAGTACGAGTTCGCGGAGGAGATCGCCGCTCCCCTTCCCACCCGGATGATCGCCGAGATGCTCGGCGCCCCACCGGAAGACTGGGAACAATTCCGCGCCTGGTCGGACGCGGCGGTGGGCACTGCCGATCCGGACATCGAATTGGACCCGATGGTCGCGCTGGGTGAGCTCTACGAATACTTCACCAAGCTCATCGCGGCGCGGCGTTCCGGCGAGGTCAGCGGGCAGGATGACCTGCTGAGCATCCTGGCCGCCGCGGAGGTCGACGGTGAGCGTCTCACCGACGCCGACCTGCTCAACTTCTCGTTCCTGTTGTTGGTCGCGGGCAACGAAACCACCCGCAACCTCATCGCCCTGGGCACGCTGGCGCTGATCGATCATCCCGACCAGTTCGCGCTGCTGCGCTCCAACCCGTCGCTGCTGCCCAGCGCGGTCGAGGAGATGCTGCGGTTCACCAGCCCGGTCACGCACATGTCCCGCTGCGCCACCCAGGACGTCGAGATCCGCGGCCAGCGGATCAAGGCCGGCGACACCGTGGTCATGCTCTACGGTGCCGCGAACCGCGACGAGGAGATCTTCGGGTCCACCTGTGAAGAGTTCGACATCACCCGTAACCCCAACCCGCACATCGCCTTCGGGGCCGGCGAGCACGCCTGCCTCGGCGCACAACTCGCCCGCCTGGAGGCCCGGGTGATGTTCGAGGTGCTGCTGGGCAGCTTTCCCTCGATCGAGCTCACCGGCGACGTGACGCGGCTTCGCGCCACCATGGTGCCCGGTGTGAAGCGCATGCCGATCCGGCTTGGAGCGGGCGACTGATGGACTTCGACTACACGCCCGAACAGGAGCAGCTGCGAAAGGACTACCGGGCCCGCCTCGAGGCGGTGATGACCCCGGAGCGCCGCGCCGCCGTCGCCGGCCTGATGGAGGGTGGCGCCGCGATGACCGAGTGCCGGCGCGCGCTCGGCGAGGCCGGGCTGCTCGGCGTCGCCTGGCCGGTGGAATACGGCGGTGGGGGGCTGAGCGCGCTGGAGCAGTACATCTTCTCCGAGGAAGCGCGCCGGGTGAGCGCGCCGTTGCCCTTTGTCACCCTGAACACGGTGGGCCCCACGCTCATCCAGTACGGCACCGAGGAGCAGAAGGCGAAGTTCCTGCCCGCAATCCTCAAGGGCACAGTGGATTTCGCGATCGGATACTCGGAGCCCGGCGCCGGCAGCGACCTCGCGTCGCTGCGTACCACGGCGGTGCGCGACGGCGACGAGTTCGTCATCAACGGTTCGAAGATGTTCACCAGCGGCGCCGAGTTCGCCGATTACGTCTGGCTGGCGGCGCGCACCGATCCGACCGTCAAGAAACACAAGGGCATCACCGTGTTCATCGTGCCGACGGACTCGCCGGGGTTCTCCTGGAAGCCGCTGCCCACCATGCCCGGGGTGTCCACGTACTACACCTTCTACGACGACGTCCGGGTGCCCGAGAGCGCAATCGTGCTCGGCGAGAACCAGGGCTGGACGCTCGTGACGAACCAGCTCAACCTGGAACGCGCCGCCCTGGGCAATCTCGGTGCGCTGGAGCCGCTCTTTCACAAGACGCTCAACTGGGCGGCCACCACACCGCTCGACGACGGCAGGGCCATCGATCAGCCCTGGGTGCAACAGGCGCTGGCCCGGGTGGAAGCACAGGTCGCCGCCTACCGACTGCTGAACCTGCGCGTCAACGCGACGATGAGCTCGGGTGCGCTCGGGATGGGCGAGGCCTCGGCGGCAAAGGTATTCGGGACCGAGCTCACCCAACAGGTCGCCCGCGAACTGCTCGAAGTCGTCGGGCAGGCCGGCATGCGCAAGGACTCGGCGGCCCCGCTCAAGGGCGAGTTGGAGAGCGCCTACCGCCTGGCGGTCATCAACACCTTCGGCGGCGGGGCCAACGAGCTGCAACGCGACATCATCGCCATGGCCGGCCTCGGGATGCCGCGCGCACCCCGCGACATGCGGGCCGGCGCATCCGGGAAAGGAAGCTCCAACTCGTGACCGGGACAACGAAAGACGAAGTGCGCGAGCGTCTCGATGCGCTCATCGGCAAACCCACCAGCACCGGACAGCAGTTCGGGGCAATCCCGGGCGGCGACGAGTTGGTGCCGCACCAGTTCCGGCTCACGCGCTGACTGACGAGGTGTCACGCGAGCATGGACTTTTCCTTCACCGAAGCAGAAGAGACCGTCGGCAAGGTGGCCCGCCAGCTCTTCGAGCACCGCGCCACCGCCGAACACCTCACCGCCCTGGAATCGGTTGGGCCACGCCATGATCCGGCGCTGTGGGCCGAGCTGGCATCGTCGGATTTGCTGGGCATCGCGCTGCCCGAGTCCGTCGGCGGAACCGGCGCCGGTTTCCTAGAACTCGGCGTGCTGCTCGCCGAGGTCGGCCGGAGCGTCGCGCCGGTTCCCGTCTATGCGACGCTGCTCCTCGGCGCGGATACCATTGCGCGGCACGGCGACTCGGCCATCCAGCAGCGGTACCTGCCGAAGGTGGTGGACGGCAGCGCGATCCTGACCGGTGCGCTCGCCGAACCGGGAAATTCCGATCCGGCCGCTCCGCGCACCACCGCGCGGGCCGACGGCGACACGTGGACCCTCACCGGCAGCAAGGAACTCGTGCCGGCGGCACAGCTGGCCGACGCCGTCGTCGTTTCGGCACAGGCTGACGACGGCCCTGCGTTGTTCGTCGTCGACACCGCAACCGAGGGCGTAGCGGTCACGCCGGCGAGCACCACGAACGGCGAGCCCTACGCCGACATCGAGCTCTCCGGCGCCGTGGGACAGCGGCTGGGCGGCGCGGACGCGGTGGGTTCGTCGTACACGAGGGCACTCGTCGGGCTGTGCGCGATGCAGGTCGGGGTGGCCGAACGCGCACTGAAGCTCGCCGCGTCTTACACCAGCGAACGCGAACAGTTCGGCCGACCGATCGGCTCGTTCCAGGCCGTGCAGCAGCGGCTGGCCGACGCATTCATCGACGTCGAGGCGATCCGCTGGACCACCTGGCACGCGGCGTGGCTGATAGCCGAGGGCCGGCCCGCGGCCCGCGAGGCCGCCATCGCCAAGTTCTGGGCGGCCGAAGCCGGAGCCCGGGTGGCCGCCTCAGCCCAACAGGTCCACGGCGGCATCGGCATCGACATCACCTACCCGTTGCATCGGTATTTCCTGTGGGCCAAGCAGATCGAGCTCTCCCTCGGTTCGGCGCCCCAACAACTCGCCCGCCTCGGCGCCGCATACCCGGAAGGAGGTCAAACCGAGTTCGACAAGGAATCGGGTCGCCACAAGATGCAGCTCGCCGGTGAGGGAAAGGCACACGAATGAAGTGCAAAGCAGCGGTGTTGCGCGGTGTCGGTGTGGACTGGGAAGTCACCGAAGTGGAGCTCGACCCGCCGCACGCGGGCGAAGTGCTGGTCAAAATGGCCTACGCCGGGATCTGTCACTCCGACGAGCACTTCTACACCGGTGACAGCGTGCCGACCGCCGAGATGGAAGAGATGATGCGGGCGTCCGGGCTCCCGGTGCCCGAATGGTTCCCGATGCTCGGCGGGCACGAAGGTTCCGGGGTCGTCGAAGCGGTCGGTCCCGAGGTGAAGACGCTGACGCCCGGTGACCACGTGGCGATCTCGTTCTTTCCCGCCTGTGGTAGCTGCCGGTGGTGTGCCACCGGCTACACCTACCTGTGCGACGTGGGCGCCGACATCTACAGCAAGGCGATGACCACCGACGGCACCCGTCGTCGCCACCTCGGCGGCGAGGACCTGATGGCGATGATGCAGGTCGGAACCTTCTCCGAGTACGTGGTGGCCTCCGAGCGCTCGCTCGTCAAAGTCCACGACTGGATCCCCCTGGAGGCCGCCTCGCTGGTGTCCTGCGGTGTGACAACGGGATTCGGCTCCGGCTCGGTCGCCGCGGGTACCGAAGTGGGCGATACCGTCGTCGTGATCGGAGTCGGCGGGATCGGCATGAACGCCGTGCAGGGCGCGAAGGTCGCGGGCGCCAAGCACATCGTCGCGGTCGACCCCAACGAGTTCAAGCGCGAGGTCGCGCCGACGTTCGGCGCCACCCATACGGCCATCGACGCGGGTGCGGCGCTGGAGCTGGTCAAGGAGATCACCTGGGGCGTGATGGCCGACCGGGTCGTGCTCACCCCCGGGGTCGTGCCCGCGGACATGATCATGATGGCGATGATGTTGGTGCGCAAGGGCGGAACGTGCGTGCTGACCGGGATGCCCAAGATCACCGACCTGATGGTGCCGATGGTCCTCACCGACATGGTCAGCTCGTGCAAGACGTTCAAAGGCGTGCTCTACGGCGAGATGAACCCGCGCGAGGCGATGCCGAAGCTGCTGTCGATGTACGAGGCCGGCCTGATCAAGCTCGACGAGTTGGTCACGCAGAAGTACAAGCTCGACGACATCAACGAGGCCATGAAAGACCTGCGCGCCGGCAAGAACATCCGCGGCGTCATCGCGTTCGAGTGACCAAGCGTCATCCCGCGATCGCCGCGGTGTTCGCGGCGAACCCCGTCGTTGCGCGGATCGACGTATCGTCACTTCACGTCGCGCATCTGGGGCAATCAGTCCCAGGGGTTGACTAATTCAACGCCGGCGTCGTCGTAGTGGCGAATATTGCGGGTAGCCACAGTTGCGTGCCGGGACGCGGCGATGCCGGCGATCTGCACGTCACGAATCTCCACCGCACGGCCGGCTCGTTGTCGGCTGGCGGCGATGTTCCCCGCGGCGACCGCAGCGGTCAGGTCGAAGGGTTGCACCCTGCCGTCGAGGTCTTCGGCGAGGAGTTGAGAAAAGGTTTCGTCGAGACGCTTACGTCGGCGGCTGGGCGTCAAAAGCTCAATACCCGTGCGTATCTCGAATACTGTGACCGATGTTGTCCAGATCGATTCGGTGGGCTGTTGGTCGAGCCACTGCACGACGGCCGGATCGGGTGTGTCACGCATCAAGGCGGAGAGCACATTGGTGTCGAGCACGATCATGATTCGTCGAACTGAGCCGGTTGGACGGGATGTCCGCGTAGTTCGGGGATGTCCTGGGTCAGGCCCACTCCTTTGAAGCGTGCCGCGATGCGAGACCCTAGTCGCCCAGCCGGGGCATCGACGCTCCGCACTGCGTTTCGCAAAATCTCGCGCACCTCCTCCTCGGTGCTACGACCGTGTTGACGGGCCAGCCGCTGCAATTTGGCCTTGGTGTCGTCCTCAAGTTGACGAATAAGGATCTGCGCCATGGCAGCGATGCTATCATGATAGCATCCACATGATGCCCTGACCTCGGGTCGAGGTTGTCGCGAAGGAGACGGCTGTGCCGTCTGAGGCCAGTCAGATATTCATGTCATGACCGACATCGGATGACACGCAGATTGATTGAGACAGTCACATCTCATTCGAGAACTGGCAGTCGGGCTTTCAGCGCGGCGCAAGCCGGCCAAAACTGCCATTGACGAATGTCACCATT
This sequence comes from Mycobacterium sp. NGS63, assembly GCF_059812295.1. Classification (NCBI taxonomy): domain Bacteria; kingdom Bacillati; phylum Actinomycetota; class Actinomycetes; order Mycobacteriales; family Mycobacteriaceae; genus Mycobacterium; species Mycobacterium sp. NGS63. Next base: position 660,706 of record NZ_JCALCJ010000002.1, on the reverse strand, counting down.
TGATATTGACTTCATGGCATGACGGGCGTCGTTCCGGCCCGGGGGTCACTGCGCTCCCGCGGCGCGGCAGCGGTCAGTGCGTTCACGCTGCGGCCGATCAGCGGCGTGATACCGCCCGAGCGGGCGTGGGGAATCTGGCTGTCGCGCCAGATCATCGCGCGGATCATGGCCACGTTCGGCCCGTCGCTGGCGGGCACCCGCGTCGAGCAGGTCGACACCAAACTGTCCGACGGGCGCCGCGTCAAGGGCGAATGGGTCTACGGGCCGCGCACCCCCACCAGCGAGACCCCGAAATCGTCTACCGGCGCCGGCGTCATCTACTACGTACACGGCAGCGGCTACGCCGTGTGTTCGGCGAAAACCCATCGCCGGCTGACCTCCTGGCTGTCGTCGCTGACCGGCCTGCCGGTGTTCTCGATCGACTACCGGCTGGCACCGCGCCATCGCTTTCCCACCGCCGCCGACGACGTGCGCGCGGGCTGGGACTGGCTGGTGGACACCTGCGGTGTGTCGCCGAAGCAGACTGTGATTGCCGGGGATTCGGCCGGTGGCCATCTGACCGTCGACATGTTGCTGCAACCGGAGGTCGCCGCGCAACAGCCCGCCGCGCTGGTGCTGTTCTCCCCGCTGTACGACCTTTCGTTCGCCCTGTGCCAAGCGCGCGAACGGATACGTCGCGACCCCGCGATCCGGGCCGCCGATGCCATCCGACTGGTCAGCCTGTATCACGCCGGCGTCGAACCGACCCACGAGCGCCTGAAGCTGAACGTCGCGGGCGGGCAACGGCTTCCGCCGACCCTCATCCAGGCCGGCGGCGCCGAGATGCTGCAGGAAGACGCGCGCCAACTCGCCGCCGACGTCCGAACCGCCGGGGGCAGATGCGAATTGCAGATCTGGCCGCACCAGGTGCACGTCTTCCAGGCGTTGCCGCGGATGACGCCCGAGGCGGCCAAGGCGATGGCCTACGTCGCGCGGTTCGTCACGCACGCGCTGCAGGGTGTGCGCGTCCTGACCAAGGAGGCCCACTGACATGTTGGACAGACTCCTCAACAGGTCCAAACCCAGCCGTGGCGCGTCCGCGGTGGTGACCGGCGCCGGCAGCGGCATCGGGGCCGCGTTCGCGCTAGAACTCGCCTGCCGCGGCGGCGCGGTGGTGTGCAGCGACATCGACGAAACCGCCGCCCAGCGCACCGTCGACGCGATCACCGAAATCGCCGCCAAGGCAACCGCGATGCGTTGCGACGTCGCCCGATTCGACGACGTGAGTGCGCTCGCCGCGCGGGCACAAGAGTGGTTTCAAGGGCCGCCCACGCTGGTGATCAACAACGCCGGCGTCGGCGCCGGCGGCGAGGCCATCGGCGAGGTGCCGCTGGAGGACTGGGTCGCGACGCTGGGCGTCAACCTGTGGGGGCCCATCCACGGCTGCCACGTGTTCGCCCCGATCCTGCGCGAGGCCGGACCCGCGCCGAGGGGCATCATCAACGTCGCGTCCGCGGCGGCATTCGGCGCGGCGCCGGGCATGTCCGCCTACAACGTCAGCAAGGCCGGCGTGGTGTCCCTGTCGGAGACGCTGGCCGCCGAATTGTCCGGGACCGGAATCAACGTCACCGTCCTGTGCCCGACCTTCGTCAGGACCAACATCGTCGAGTCAGGAGTCGAATCCGGCCGCATCACAACCGAATCCAGCGAGCTGGCCGCCAAATTGATGCGCTTTGCCGGATTCTCACCCGAGAAGGTGGCCCGGGTGTGCCTGGACGCCCACGACCGCGGCGATCTGTACTGCATGCCGCAGCTCGACGCCAAAATCGGCTGGAACATCAAACGCCTTGCCCCGCAAACCTATACACGTGCGGCCGGCCTGGTCTCCCGGATCAACCTGCCCTGATCAACCCACCGAAAGGGGGCCCGCGATGGCCATCGACATGGAAGCCATGCTCGCCAAGATCAAGGATCGCCAATGGGCGCTCGCCGACATCGACTGGGACGCCCCGGGCGCCGACACGATCCGGCCCGAGTTCCGGCCGAAGCTCAAGGCGTTCATGGCCGATTTGTGCTGGATCGAAAACGTCGGAGCCCGCGGCTTCGCCGCGCTGGCCAAGAAGGCGCCCGACCCCACGCTGGCCGAGATCTACCGGTATTTCCACGCCGAGGAGCAACGCCACGCCAACGCCGAGATGGCGCTGATGAAGCGGTGGGGCATGCTCGACGACGGTGAGCTCCCCAAGCCGAACGTCAACATCCGGCTGGCCATCGACTGGCTCGACACCTACTCCGACGACATGCCGCTGTCGGTGCTGGGCACCGTCATCCCGATGCTCGAGGTCGCCCTCGACGGCGCGTTGCTGAAGTTCCTGCTGGACTCCGTGGAGGATCCGGTGTGCCACCAGGTGTTCGAAAAGATCAACAACGACGAATCACGCCATATCGCCGTCGATTTCGAGGTGCTGAACATGATCGGCCACGCCCGGGCGCGCCGGCTGGCCATCGAATTCGTCACCACCATCGCCTCGCCGGGCGTGATCATCGGCTCCCTGATGTACATCCCGCTGCTGACCCGGGTGCGCAACGAGATGGCCGGCATGGGCATGGACGCCGAGCTGCTCTACAACTCCGTCAGGCGGTTCAAGCAACTCGGCGAACGGGGGGAACGCACCCGGCGGGTGCCCGCGTATCAGCTTCTCAAGCGGCACGCCGCCATGGTGGTCAATCCCCATCACCCGTATCAGCTGCTGGCCAACTCGATGGTGTGGCTGTCGGAGCGCTACCCCAGGCCGCTGCTCAAGCCGGTGCCCAGCTGGTTCAAAGAGCTCACCTACAAGCCGGCGGCGTGACCATGGCCAGCGGGCACACCCACGCGGCGCTAATCGTCGGGGCGGGCTTCACCGGTCTCGGGGCGGCAATCCGGTTGCGCGACGCCGGAGTTGACGACATCGTGGTGCTGGAGCGCTCCGACCGGGTCGGTGGGACCTGGCGCGACACCACGTATCCGGGGGCCAGCTGCGACGTGCCCTCGCTGCTGTACTCGTACTCGTTCGTCAAGAACCCGAGGTGGTCGCGCACCTACTCGCCGGCCCCGGAGATCTGCCGCCACCTCGAGGACATGGCCACCCGGTTCGACCTCCGCCGCGACATCCGGTTCGGGCATGAGGTCAAGGACCTGACGTTCGACGAGGACGCCGGCGTGTGGACCGCGACGACCAAGAACCGCAAGAAGTTTCGTGCCCGCACCGTCGTGCTGGCCTCCGGCCCGCTGTCCGACGTCAGCTTCCCCGACATCCGCGGGCTGGACAGCTATGCGGGACACAAGATCCACAGCGCCCGCTGGGACCACGACTACGACCTCACCGGCAAGCGCGTCGCCGTCATCGGCACCGGCGCCAGCGCCATCCAGATCATCCCCGAACTGGTCAAGCGGGCCGGGTTCGTCAAGGTGTTCCAGCGCACGCCGTGCTGGGTGCTGCCGCGCCTGGACACCGCCACGCCTCCGGCGGTGCAGGCCCTGTTCGCGAAAGTCCCCGCCGCCCAACAGCTTGCGCGCCAGGCGCTGTTCTGGGGCCACGAGGCCAGCGCCACGGCACTGGTGTGGGACACCCCGCTGACGTCGTTGGTCGCCCGGCTGGGGCGGGCGCACCTGCGCGCACAGGTCAAAGACCCGTGGCTGCGGCGCCAGCTGACGCCGGACTTCAGGCCGGGGTGCAAGCGCATGCTGGTGTCCAGCGACTACTATCCCGCGCTGCAGCGCGACAACTGCAAGCTCATCGACTGGCCGATCGCGACGCTGAGCCCGGCGGGCATCCGCACCAGCGACGGCATCGAGCACCATCTCGACGCCATCGTGTTCGCCACCGGCTACGACGTGCACCTGACCGGGCCGCCGTTCGAAGTCACCGGGCTCGGTGGCCGCTCGCTGGCCGCCGAATGGGCCGGCGGCGCGCAGGCCTACAAGAGCATCAACGCCCACGGCTACCCCAACCTGTTCTTCATGACCGGTCCCAACTCCGGGCCCGGCCACAACTCGCTGCTCGTCTACATCGAGGGCCAGCTCGACTATGCCGTGCGCGCCATCACCACCATCCTCGGCAACGACCTGCGCTATCTCGATGTTCGCGAGGGCGTCCAACGCCGCCACAACGAACACATCCAGCGTCGGCTCACCAAGACCACCTGGATGTCGGGTTGCCGCAGTTGGTATCTCACCAAGGACGGGTACAACGGGTCCATGTACCCCGGGTTTGCGACGCAGTATCTTCGCCAGATGAGGGATTTCCGGTTCGAGGACTACCAGGCGGTGGCCCGCCACGCCCAGTCGTATGCCGTCTCGTCCGCCTGAACCCGGCACCATCGCCAGCGTGCTGCACAACGTGCGGCGCGCACCCAAGCGCGTGCGGCGCCAATCGCGCGACTTCATCGAGACCGCGGTGGCACAGCTTTTCGACGCGGCGGCGCGCCACCCGCAGGGTCTCGCGGCCTCGGGCGAGTACCGCATCGACGACCTGGCCCGGCTGGCCGGCACCACCACCCGCAACATCCGGGTCTACCGCGACCGTGGGTTGCTGCCGCCGCCGCGGCGCGTCGGCCGCATCGCGCTGTTCAACGACACCCACCTGACCCGGCTGCGGCTGATCACGTCGATGCTCGACCGCGGGTACAACATCGCCCACGTGCGGGAAATGCTCAGCGCCTGGGAGGAAGGCAAGAACCTCGGCGACGTGCTGGGGCTGGAGACGGCCATCGTGGGCACCTGGACCACCGAGAAGCCGGAGACGATGCCGCTCGCCGACGCCCAGCGGCTCGTCGACGACCCGCGCGCCTTCGAGCGGCTGGTCGCGCTGCAGGTGATCCGTGTCGACGGCGCGCGGGCCACCGTCACCCGGCCCAAGCTCATCGAGGCGTTCAACGAAATCCGCGGCTACGGTGTCGAATTGGACAAACTCATCGACCTGCACGAGCAGATCGTGCCCGAGATCGACAAGATCAGCGACCTGCTGGTGCGCGCCGGGGCCGAACATGTCATCGACCGCATCAAGCCGGGCGAGCCGCTGCCGCCGGACGCCGAGATCGCCGAGCTGATCACCATGTTGGTGCGGTTCCGCACCCAGGCCGTGGCGACGGTCACCGCCACCCTGGCGTCGTCGATCGAATCGAGCATCGAGTCCCTGGTCAGCCGCATCCTGGCCGACTACCTGCACCAGACCACCGAAAGCGAGCCGCAGTTGCGGCAGGTCAAGTGAGCGCTACCGGCCGCTGAGCGTCAGCGTCCCTTGGGTTTTCAGCACCTTGTCCGCGGTGATCTTCTCGGCCTTGCGGGCCTCGCGCTCAAGGTAACGCTGCTTGGATTCGTCGAATTTGTCGCCGGCGGCCTCGAGTTCCTTGATCAGCACGGCGAGATCGTCGCGCATCCGCGCGGCCTCGCCGGTGAAGTCCTCGCGTTCGAAGATGCGCCACTTCCGCAGCACCGGCATGACCACCTCGTCGAGATGGATGCGCGGGTCGTACACGCCGCCGACCGCGATGATCACGGCCTTGCGCCGGAACTCGGGAACCGTGAAGCCCGGCATCTTGAAGTTGCGCAGGATTCGGTGCACCGAGCGCATCGCCTGGTCGGGCGCGATGTCGAGGCCCGCGGCGCTGACGTCCCGATAGAAGATCATGTGCAGGTTCTCATCGTGTGACACCCGGGCCATCAGCTGTTCGGCGATCGGGTCGTTGGCGGCCTTGCCGGTGTTGCGGTGGGCGACGCGGGTGGCCAATTCCTGAAACGACACGTACATGACCGAGTCGAACAGGCTCTCAGCGAACATGTCGCCCTGATGATTCTGGCCCGGGCTGAATCCCCGGGTCATTTGCTCCATGCGCAGCTTCTCCAACTCGACCGGGTCGACCGCGCGGGTGACCACCAGGTAATCGCGCAGCGCGGTGCTGTGCCTGTTCTCCTCGGCGGTCCACCGGTTCACCCACTGTCCCCAGGGCCCGTCCATGGTGAAGTTCATCGCGATCTCGCGGTGATACGACGGCAAGTTGTCCTCGGTCAACAGGTTTTGCACCATCGCGACCTGCGCCACGTCGGAGAGCCGGCTCTGCCCGGGCTCCCAGTCCTGGCCGTCGAGCGCGTAGAAGTTCTTGCCGTCCGACCACGGCACGTAGTCGTGCGGGTTCCATTCCTTGAACAGCGACAGGTGGCGGTTGAGCAGCCGCTCGACCACCGGCTCGAGCTCGCGCAGTAGCTGCAGGTTGGTCAAGCCATCGGACACGGAACCCTCCCAGCTATGTGTGTCATCCAGTAACACCAAGATGGCACGCTGGGCACGGCGCAACTAGGGCACAAAGTCCCCGACGGCCGGGCCGGAGGCTACTGCCGCGCGATCAGGTACGGGGCGAGCGTGGACAGCTTCTCGCAGGTCTCCTCGAACTCGCGCTCGGATTCGGACTCCTCGATGATGCCGGCGCCCGCGCGCAGCCACGTCTGTTCGCCGCATTCGTAGGCGGCGCGCAAGGTCAGCGCCGCATCCAGGCCGCCGTCCGCCGAAACCATCACGACCGCACCGGAATACAGGCCGCGCGGGCTCTCGTCGAGGCGCAGGATCGCCTCGACGCCGGCGGCCTTCGGGATGCCCGACGCCGTGACCGCCGGGAAGAGGGCTTCCAGCGCGTCCATCCGGTCGCTCGACGGGTCCAGCCGCCCGGTGACCGTGGAGCCCAGGTGCTGCACGCTGCCCCGTTCCCGCACCGTCATGAAGTCGGCGACGACCGCGGTGCCCGGTTCGGCGATCTCGGTCATCTCCTGCAGCGAACTGCGCACCGAAATCGCATGCTCGACAATCTCTTTGGAGTTCGACTCCAGTTCGTCGCGGGCCTGGCGGTCCCGCACCGCACCGCGACCGAGGGCGCGCGTGCCGGCCAGCGGCTCGGTCACCACGGCGCCGTCGCGGTGCACGGCCGCCACGAGTTCGGGGCTGTAGCCCACGGCGCGCATCCCGCCCAGCCGCAGCAGGAACGACCGCACCGGGGTGTTGTGCCGGCGGCCCAGCCGGTAGGTGGACGGGAAGTCCACCGGGAAGGGGACTTTGACGCAACGGGACAGGATCACCTTGTGGTATTGGCCCGACGCGATCTCTCGCACCGCAATCGCGACCCGATCGCGGTAGCCGGACGGGTCGTCGGTCACGTCGACCGCGCGCGCATCCGGCACGCCGCGCAGGCCGTCGCCCACCAGCTCGCGCACCGCGTCGAGATGCCCGGCGTCGGCGCCGTCGAGGCGAACCGCCTCGGGGGTTACCACGATGCGGGTGCGGGGCCAGAACATCCGCGCCAACGGTGTCCGCGGCGCCAGCCGCTCTTGCAACCCGTAGCGGTAGACGCCGAATTCAAAGGCGACCCAGCCGAACAGCTGGTCGGTCTCCAGCAGCAGCCGGTCGATGGCTTCGCCCAGGACCGGTCCCGGCCGGCCGGACCATTGTTGCCGCTGTGTGACGCCGTCGCGGACGACCCGCAGCTCGTCGCTGTCCAGCTCGACCATCGCCTGCACGCCGCTGGCCAGCACCCATTGGCCGTCGTGCTCGTAGAGCAGGTACTCCTCGCCGAGTCGCTCGGGCAGCGCCGCGGCCAGCTCGGCGGCCAGGTCGGCCGGGTGAAGATTGGGAGGCAGGGGAAACGATGGTGACGTGGAGCCGACGGGACTCGTCTCGAAGCTGACCTCGGTCACGATTAGTAAATGTAGCCTAACCTATGTTATTTCGCGCAACCGGGCTCCGCGAGGTGATTCACCGGGCCCGCAGCAAACCACCGAGCACCCCCGCGACACAATCGCCGCGCAGCTTTAACAAGACCTTAACGGCCCCGGTTCCGTCCCTCGATAGCAAACTCTGCCCGCGCCGGCCCGCGCCCGCCGGGGACGGCAACTGGTCTTCGGCCAAATGCCCCGGCTCCGAGAGCCGTGGCGCGGTCCACTCACCACACGGCGCCGGGAGGGACGGGCACCGCGGCGCGTGCGGTTGAGCCCCTCGCGCGGGTGGCCCGCCGCGAAATCACCTCGTGCCCTTGGTCATCGGTATCGATCGCACCAATACCCGAACGTTCGCCCCCTGGCCATACTTGATTTCCCCATGCGTCAAACTCCCGTCATCCCCACAGTTAATCGCCAGAAAAGACACAGCCGATTCACGCTTAGTGTCCGCGAGGCGCTTCGACCAGCGAAGCTGCGCCCGCCGGCGACAGCAAAACTCCGCACTCGGGCGCATCGACGCTGAGCAGGGGCTTTTCCCGGGCGTGTCTGAGTGGCGGACGCCCGGCGCCCAAGTTACGTTTCTGCACGATCTCGGGCTGGCAGGAGCCGGATCACCGCTTCAACAGAGAGGCGCCCATGCTGCACGAGTTCTGGAACAACTTCACCCACAACCTGTTCAAGCCGCTGCTGCTGTTTTTCTACTTCGGGTTTTTGATCCCGACCCTGAAGGTGCGGTTCGAATTTCCCTACGTGCTCTACCAGGGCCTGACGATGTATCTGCTGCTGGCCATCGGGTGGCACGGCGGCGAGGAACTCGCCAACGTCAACGCCTCCAGCGTCGGGGCCATCGTGGGCTTCATGGTGTTGGGCTTCGTCCTGAACTTCGTCATCGGCGGCCTGGCCTACCTCTTGCTGAACCTGCTGACTTCACTGCGAAGGGTCGATCGGGCGACCGTCGCCGGCTACTACGGCTCGGACTCGGCGGGCACCTTCGCCACCTGCGTGGCCGTCCTGGCCGCCGTCAACATCACGTTCGATGCCTTCATGCCGGTGATGCTGGCCGTCATGGAGATTCCGGGCTGCCTGGTCGCGCTGTATCTGGTGGCGCGGCTGCGGCATCGGGGGCTGGACCGCGCGGGGTACATGCCCGACGAGCCCGGCTACACGCCGCCGGCGCGGGTCGGGGTCGGACCCGGCGCCGCGGCACAGCCCCCACACGGGCAGAGCCTCGAGCAGGAGCTGGAGGTCGCGCTGGACGAGCTGGACCGCCCCGACTGGGAGCCCGACCAAACGCCGCGCCCCCCGAAGGGCAAGCGGATGCCGCTGTTCTCCCGCGACCTGTTGCAAGAGGTCTTCCTCAACCCCGGGCTGGTTCTGCTGTTCGGCGGAATCGTCATCGGCCTGGTCAGCGGCCTGCAGGGGCAGAAGGTCGTCGCCGACGACGACAAGTTCTTCGTCATGGCGTTCCAGGGCGTGCTGTGCCTGTTCCTGCTCGAGATGGGCATGACGGCAGCCCGAAAGCTGAAGGACCTCCGCGCGGCGGGCCCGGGCTTCATCGTCTACGGGCTGCTGGCGCCCAACATCTTCGCGACGCTGGGGATCTTCGTCGCGTACACCTATGCCTATCTCACCCACAGCGACTTCAAGACGGGCACGTACGTGCTGTTCGCGGTGCTGTGCGGTGCGGCGTCCTACATCGCGGTGCCGGCGGTGCAACGCCTCGCGATCCCGGAGGCGAGCCCGACGCTGCCGCTGGCCGCATCGCTGGGCTTGACGTTCTCCTACAACGTCACGATCGGCATCCCGCTCTATATCGAGATCGTCCGCCTCGTCGGGCACTGGTTCCCGGGCACTTAGTCCAGCAGGGTCCGCACCACCGCGTCGGCCAGCAGCCGGCCCCGGTCGGTGAGCACCAGCCGGTCACCCTCGCGCGAGAGCAGCCCGTCGGCCACCACGGTTTCGGCGCGTCGGCGTTCGGCCGCGTTCAGCCGGTCGAGCGGAAGCCCTTGGCGCAGACGGGTTTTCAACAGCACCTCCTCGGTGTGCAGGGCGTCGGCGTCGAGCTGCTCGAAACCTGACACCGGCAGCGCGCCGTCGGCCAGCGCAGTCGCATAGGCGTTGGGGTGCTTCACATTCCACCACCGCGTGTCGCCGACATGGCCGTGCGCGCCGGGGCCGGCGCCCCACCACTGGCCGCCGTCCCAGTAGCCGAGGTTGTGTCGGCACTCTCCCCCGGGCCGGCTCCAGTTGGACACCTCGTACCAGGTCATCCCGGCCGAGGACAGCCGGGCGTCGACCAGTTCGTAGCGGTGGGCCAGCACGTCGTCGTCGGGGGCGGCCAGCTCCCCGCGCCTGACCCGGCGGCCCAGCGCGGTGCCGTCCTCGACGACGAGGGCGTAGGCGGACACGTGGTCGACCCCGGTCTCGACGGCCGTGTCGACCGAGCGCAGCAGGTCGTCGTCGGACTCGCCCGGGGTTCCGTAGATCAGATCGAGGCTGACGTGCTCGAAGCCGGCTGCCAGCGCCTCACGGGCCGCGTCCGCCGACCGGTTCGGGGTGTGAATCCGCTCGAGAACCCCGAGCACCCGCGGCGACACCGACTGCATGCCCAGCGACACCCGCGTGCAGCCGGCGTCACGGATGGCCGCGAAGAAGTCCGGCCAGGCCGACTCCGGGTTGGCCTCGGTGGTGACCTCGACGCCGGGCGCCAGGGCGAACTGGTCGCGCACCATGCCCAGCAGCGTGGCCATGCGCGCGCCGCCCAGCAGCGACGGCGTTCCCCCGCCGACGAACACGGTGTCGACGGTCGGTCCGCCCAGTCGGGCGGCCGCCAACGCCAGCTCCGTGCCGAGCGCCGCCAGCCAGGCGTCGGGATTGACCCCGCCCAGTTCGGCCGGGGTGTAGGTGTTGAAGTCGCAGTAGCCGCAGCGGGTGATGCAGAACGGGACGTGAACGTACAGCCCGAACGGGCGCCCGGGGGTCGGGCGCAGGGCGGGCAGCTCGGCCGGGGCCTCGCGAAGTGGCATGCCAAATACTCCCACGGCGCCGCCGGTGCGCGCGAATAACGGCTGGTCAAGCGGCCGAGACCGGCGCCGCGGCGGTCGAGCACGTTCCCAGGGAGTTCCCGGCTCCGTGTGCCCGGACGCCCAGGGTCGCTCGGTAGTTTGGGTCAGCGTGAGAAAAAATATGACCTGCTCGCAACCCCCCTCCGAGTCCATGGCAGAATGGCAGCCGTGACCGCCAACCGCAGCCTGCGCACTGCCCTCGTGGCGCGGCGGCACATTGATCTCAAGCGCGTCTGCAGCTGTTGCTGTCTGCCTTGATCTCGTAGACCCGCCCCCTGTACCTCAGCGGCCGTCGGATCTGCGCCGCCGAAATAAACCGGTGAGTTGCGCTGTTTGACGCCACGGAAATCCGCTGACATCCGCGAAGGAGAAGTCCGGAATGACAACAGCCCCTCCCGCCAAGCCCCGCAACGAGGGCCAGTGGGCGCTGGGAAATCGCGAGGCGCTGAACCCCAACGAAGAGATGAAGCAGGCCGGCGCCCCGCTCGACGTGCGGGAACGCATCGAAAACGTCTACGCCAAGGGCGGATTCGACAGCATCGACAAGAGCGATCTGCGCGGCCGCTTCCGCTGGTGGGGCCTCTACACCCAGCGCGAGCAGGGCTACGACGGGTCGTTCACCGGCGACGAGAACGCCGAGTTACTCGAGGCCAAGTACTTCATGATGCGGGTGCGCTGCGACGGCGGCGCGCTGACCACCGAGGCGCTGCGCACCGTGGGCCAGATCTCCGCCGAGTTCGGCCGCGACACCGCCGACATCACCGACCGGCAGAACGTGCAGATCCACTGGGTCGAGGTGGAGAACGTTCCCGAGATCTGGCGGCGGCTGGACGGGGTCGGGCTGCAGACCGCCGAGGCGTGCGGCGACTGCCCGCGCGTGGTCCTGGGCTCGCCGCTGGCCGGTGAGTCGCTCGACGAGGTGATCGACCCCACCTCGGCGCTGCAGGAGATCGTGCGCCGCTATATCGGCAAGCCGGACTTCGCCGACCTGCCCCGCAAATACAAGACCGCCATCTCGGGCCTGCAGGACGTCGCGCATGAGATCAACGACATCGCGTTCATCGGCGTCGAGCACCCCGAGCACGGCCCCGGTTTGGACCTCTGGGTGGGCGGCGGCCTGTCCACCAACCCGATGCTGGCCCAGCGCGTGGGCGCCTGGATTCCGCTGGACGAGGTGCCCGAGGTGTGGGCGGCAGTGACGTCGATCTTCCGCGACTACGGCTACCGGCGGTTGCGCTCCAAGGCGCGGCTGAAGTTCCTGATCAAGGACTGGGGTATCGAGAAGTTCCGCGAAGTTCTCGAAACCGAGTACCTCAAGCGCCCGTTGATCGACGGTCCGGCCCCTGAGCCGGTCAAGCATCCGATCGATCACGTCGGGGTGCAGCGGCTGAAGAACGGGCTCAACGCCCTCGGGGTTTCCCCGATCGCCGGGCGGGTGTCCGGGACCGTGCTGTCGAAGGTGGCCGACCTGGCCGAGCGGGCCGGCTCGAACCGGGTCCGGTTCACCCCCTACCAGAAGCTCATCATCCTCGACGTGCCCGACGACAAGCTCGACGAGCTGATCGCCGGCGTCGAGGCGTTGGGCCTGCGGTCCCGCCCGTCGCACTGGCGGCGAAACCTGATGGCCTGCACCGGGATCGAGTTCTGCAAGTTGTCGTTCGCCGAAACCCGGGGCCGGGCACAGGATTTGGTGCCCGAGCTGGAGCGACGCCTGGAGGACATCAATTCGCAGCTGGACGTGCCGGTGACGGTGAACATCAACGGCTGCCCCAACTCGTGTGCGCGAATACAGGTAGCCGACATCGGGTTCAAGGGCCAGATGGTCGACGACGGCCACGGCGGCTCGGTCGAGGGCTTCCAGGTGCATCTGGGCGGCAGCCTGGGCCTGGACAGCGGGTTCGGCCGAAAACTGCGCCAGCACAAGGTCACCAGCGACGAGCTGGGCGACTACATCGATCGGGTGGTACGCAATTTCGTCAAGCACCGCAACGAGGGTGAGCGATTCGCGCAGTGGGTCGTTCGCGCCGAGGAAGGCGACCTGCGATGAGGGGGGAAGCGACGAGGCCGACGGAGGACGAGCTGCGGGAATTGGCCGCGCGCGGCGCGGCGGAGCTGCAGGGCGCCAGCGCCACGGACCTGCTGCGCTGGACCGACGAGAACTTCGGCGGCGTCAACGGGCCGCGCAGCTGGGCGACGTGCAACTACGTGGTGGCGTCCAGCATGCAGGAGGCCGTGTTGATCGACCTGGCCGCCAAGGTGCGACCGGGTGTCCCGGTCATGTTCTTGGACACCGGATATCACTTCGTGGAGACGATCGGCACCCGCGACGCGATCGAGTCCGTCTACGACATCCGGGTGGTCAACGTCACGCCCGAGCACACCGTGGCCGAGCAGGACCGGATGCTGGGCAAGGACCTGTTCGCGCGCGACCCGAGCGAGTGCTGCCGGCTGCGCAAGGTCGAGCCGCTGGGCAAGGCGCTGCGTGGCTACTCGGCGTGGGTGACGGGGCTGCGCCGCAGCGACGCGCCGACCCGCGCCAACGCCCCGCTGGTCACCTTCGACGAGGGATACAAGCTGGTGAAGATCAACCCGCTGGCGGCGTGGACCGACGACGACATGCAGAACTACATCGACGAGCACGACGTGCTGGTCAATCCCCTTGTCTACGACGGTTATCCGTCGATCGGGTGCGCCCCCTGCACGGCCAAGCCGGCCGAGGGCGCCGACCCGCGCAGTGGGCGCTGGCAGGGCCTGTCCAAGACCGAATGCGGGTTGCACGCGTCGTGACCGCCCTCGTGCTGACCGCGCACGGCAGCAAGGATCCACGTTCGGCGGCCAACGCCCGGGCCGTCGCGCACCGGGTCGCGCGTATGCGGCCCGGCCTGGACGTGCGGCTGGCGTTCTGCGAGCTGAATACGCCCAGCCTGGCCGACGTGCTCGAGCCGGGTGCGGTGGTGACCCCGCTGTTGTTGGCCGACGCCTACCACGCCCGCATCGACATCCCGCGCCAGATCGCGGGTTTCGCGGGCGTGCGGCAGGCCGGTGCGCTCGGCGAGGATCCCCGCCTGGTTGCGCTGCTGCGCCGGCGGGTCGCCGAGTTGGGCGTTTCCCGGCTCGACGACGGCGTCGGCGTGCTGGTGGCCGCGATCGGATCGTCCGATCCGGTGGCCAACGCGCGCACCGCGGCGGTCGCGCCGCAACTGTTGACGGGAACCCGATGGTCTTCTGCCACAACGGCATTCGTGACACGGCCGGAACCGTCGCTGGCCGAGGCCGCCGACCTGCTGCGCCGCCGCGGCGCCCGGCGAGTCGTCATCGCGCCGTGGTTCCTGGCGCCGGGGCGGCTACCCGACCGGGTGCAACGTTTCGCCGACGACGCCGGCATCGCGATGGCGGCGCCGTTGGGGTCGCACCCGCTGGTGGCCGAGACGGTGCTGGATCGCTTCGATCAGGCGCTGGCCGGGCGCGTCGCGGCCTGAGGGTTCGGCACGTCAAGCGAGCAACGCGCGGCGGCCCGCGCGCTCGGCGAAAGCGTCCAGCGCGCCGAGAACTTCCGGGGCGCGCCACGCACGGTTACGACTCTGGTCGGTGAACTCGACGATGATCTTGGACTCGGCAAGCGGGTACAGGTATCGGTAGACGTTGTTGATCGCGATGCCCAGCTGCTCGCTGACTAGTTGCGCGTTGACCACAGGGCGATTGATGAGCAAGTCCGCTACCCGGTGGATGGCCGAGTTGCGCCGGGCCGTGATCTTCGATTCCCACTGTCTTCTCATTGTTTGCAGATCGGAGACCAGTTGTCGGCCGTTGACGACGGCGAGGAGCGACGCCTCGGACAGTCGCTCGACGATCGGGGCGGGGTCGCCCTCTCGATAAGCGGTCAATGCCTGGAAGTACGCGCCGGGGTCGGTGAGCAGTCCCGCGGAGACGGGGACCGTGACCTGACGGGTGAGTCGCTTGTTGCGCAACATCGACTGGACCAGGGCCCTGCCGGTGCGTCCGTTGCCGTCGGGAAACGGGTGGATGGTTTCGAATTGTGCATGGGCAATTGCGATTTGCGGAAGGACCGCGATATCGGTGCGCTTCGCGAATTGGATGAGGTCAGCGATGGCATCCGGGACCCGGCCCTGGTGCGGCGCAATGAAATCGGCGCCCCGAGGGCCGAGGTTGCCTCCGCCGATCCACACCTGCACGGCGCGCCATTTGCCGGCAATGCTCGGTTCGCTCTGGCGCATCAGCGCGTCGTGCATGGCCAGGATGGCCTCGTCGCCGATCTGGTCGGCTAAGTCGATGGCTGCCTGCATCGCCCGTGTATTCGCGACGATCATCGCGGCGTTGCGGTGCTTGGTGTTTCCCAGTGATTCGGCTTCGGCGATCGCACGCGCACTTGCAGTCAGGTTCTCGATTTTGGAGCTGGCGGCCGATTCGGTCCGTAGTAGCACTGCAGCGAATGGCGCGATCTCGCCCCCGAGTTCTGTATCGAACCGCGCGATCTCCTGACCCGCTTCCTCGGCGACAGCCAGAACATGGGACGGGAGGCTGACGTCCAGAGCGGCAATCTCCGCGGGGATGGCGGCTTGATAGCCACCGGACTGGCGCTGGGCGGCCCGCAGGTCGGCGAGCTGGTAGCCCGCTTCGGTCGGCGCATCCCACGTGAGGGTTTCGTACCCCACTGCGGTGCCCGAGCTAACTGATGACACGAGGCCATCGTATCATCACTTAGATAGACAACTGATAATAGCGGCCTGCGTCTTCATCAGTAGTGCGCCCCTGGCTCACGCCGACGTCAGCGTGCTCCTGTCGGTGTTGGCGCCCCCGACTTCCCCGTCGCGCGCGCCGGCCAGGCCGTCGGGCAGCGGCGGCACCCGGGTGGCCCGGACGTAGACGGTGTCGCCGTCGCGCAGGGCCAGCGCCTCGGCGTCGCCGCGGGTGATCTGCGCGGTGAACGAACCGCCGGTGGCCGCGCTGGTCAGTTCGACGCGCACCTCGAAGCCCAGCGCCACCACCCGGTCGACGGTGGCGCGCACCACGCCGATCGATTCCGCGCTGCCGTCCCCGCCGGCGATGGCCATGTCGGGCCTGCGGCCGACCCGGATGTCGTGCGGGCGGACCAACGCACCGTTGAGCTCGGACACCGCGCCCAGAAACGACATGACGAACGCGCTCGCCGGGGCGTCGTACACCTCGCTCGGGGAGCCGACCTGCTCGATGCGGCCCTTGTTCAGCACGGCTATCCGGTCGGCGACGTCGAGCGCCTCCGCCTGGTCGTGGGTGACCAACACCGTGGTGACGTGCACCTCGTCGTGCAGGCGCCGCAACCACGCCCGCAGGTCCTCGCGGACCTTGGCGTCCAGCGCCCCGAACGGCTCGTCGAGCAGCAGCACCTGGGGGTCGACCGCCAGCGCGCGGGCCAGCGCCATCCGCTGTCGCTGACCACCGGAGAGCTGGTTGGGGTAGCGGGCGTGAAAGCCGCTCAGGCCCACCACCTCGAGCAGGTTGTCGACCTTCTCCTTGATCTCCGCCTTGGACCGCTTGCGAATCTTCAACCCGTAGGCGACGTTGTCGCGCACGGTCAGGTGCTTGAACGCCGCGTAGTGCTGGAACACGAACCCAATGCCGCGGCGCTGCGGCGGCACCCCGGTCACGTCGCGGCCGTTGATCGTGACGGTGCCGCTGTCGGGGTGGTCGAGCCCCGCGATGGCCCGCAACAGGGTCGACTTGCCCGAACCGCTGGGGCCCAGCAGCGCCGTGAGCGACCCTTTCGGCACGACGAAGTCCACATGGTCCAACGCGACGAAGTCGCCGTAGTGCTTGTACGCGTCGCGCACGATGATCGCGAGGTCGCCGCGTGGGGTTGCGTTGTCGGTCATGCAGAAGTCTCCTTGCCGGGCCTATTTGGTCGCTCGTGCCCGGCGGGCGTCGAGAACCACCTGGAAGATCAGAACCAACACGGCCACTCCCATCAGCAGCGTCGACAGCGCATAGGCGCCGTACTCCGCCCCGCGGTTGTAGCGGTCCGAGACGAGCAACGTCAGTGTTTGCGACTGCCCCGGCAGGTTGGACGAGACGATGATCACCGCGCCGTATTCACCGAGGGTACGCGCGATGGTTAGCACGATGCCGTAGGTCAAACCCCACCGGATCGACGGCAGGGTGATCCGCCAAAACGTCTGCCACCAGCCCGAACCCAGCG
Organism: Mycobacterium sp. NGS63; assembly: GCF_059812295.1. Lineage (NCBI taxonomy): Bacteria > Bacillati > Actinomycetota > Actinomycetes > Mycobacteriales > Mycobacteriaceae > Mycobacterium > Mycobacterium sp. NGS63. The sequence continues at coordinate 643,725 of NZ_JCALCJ010000002.1, read as the reverse complement.
TCGCCGCCGCTTCCTCCTGGTCGGTGCCCAGTTCGTGCAGCACCGGCTCCACCTCGCGCACCACGAACGGCAGGGTGACGAAGATGCTGGCCAGCACGATCCCGGGCAGGCCGAAGATGACCTTCAACCCGAAGTCGCGTTCGACGAAGCCGAGCGCGCCGGCCGATCCCCAGAGCAGGATCAAGGCCACGCCCACGATGATGGGCGAAACCGCGAACGGCAGGTCGATGATCGCCTGCAGCACGCCCTTGCCGCGAAACCGGTTGCGCGCCAACACCAACGCGGTGGGTATGCCGAAGACCACGTTGAGGGGCACGACGATGGCCACCACCAACAGCGACAGGTTCAGCGCCGATATCGCCGCCGGGGTGCTGACCCAGTCGAAGAACTGGCCGAGCCCGGGTGAGAACGTCCGCCACAGGATCAGCGATACCGGAACGACCAGCAACGCAAAGATGTACGCCAGCGCGGTGAACCGCAGCACGTAGCGCACGCGGGAGGGCGACGTCATGCGGCCAACTCCCCCCGTTTGGCGGCGCGCCCACCCACGACCCGCAGGATCAGCAGCACGACGAACGAAATCGCGAGCAGCACAATGGATATCGCGGCGGCGCCGGTGCGGTCGTCGTTCTCTATCAGCGTCCGGATCCACTGCGACGACACCTCGGTCTTGCCCGGGACCGCGCCGCCGATCAGCACCACCGACCCGAACTCCCCGATCGCGCGCGAGAACGCCAGCCCCGCACCGGATAACAACGCGGGCGTCAGCGACGGCAGCACCACCGAGGTGAAGATCTTCGGGCCGTTGGCGCCCAGGGAGGCCGCCGCCTCCTCGGTCTCCCGATCGATTTCCAGCAGCACCGGCTGCACCGCACGCACCACGAAGGGCAGCGTGACGAAGGCCAGCGCCACCGCCACGCCCCACGCGGTGTGCTGCAGGTGCAGGCCCACCGGGCTGTTGCTGCCGTACAGGGCCAGCATCACCAGGCTGGCCACGATGGTCGGCAGCGCGAACGGCAGGTCGATGATCGCGTCGACGAGCCGTTTGCCGACGAAGTCGTCGCGCACCAGCACCCACGCGATCAGCAGGCCGAACACCAGGTTGAGGACCGTGACCCCGGCGGAGATGGTCAGCGTCACCCGGAACGACTCCAGCGCGGCGTTCGAGGTGACCGCGAGCCAGAAGGCCTGCCAGCCGCCGGCCGCGGCCTGCCACGCGATGGCGGCCAGCGGCAGCAACACGATCACCGAAAGCCACAGCGTCGCAACGCCGAGCCGAAGCGGCGTGCCGCCGCCGCGCGGCCGCCATGCGCCGGCCAGGCCGTGAAGGGTGTCACTGTCGAGCTCGGGGCGGATCGCCTCGGGGTCGGGGGTGATCGTCTCGGTCATCCGGTGGCCTGCGTGTAGATCTTGGTGATGCTGCCCGTGCTCTTGTCGAACAACTGCGGATCCGTTGTCCCCCAACCACCGAGGTCGGCGATCGTCCACAGTTTGACCGGCGCGGGATATTGGTCGCGGAAGTCCGCGGCGACGGCCGGATCGACCGGCCGGAACCCGGCCTGCGCCCACACCTTCTGCGCCGCCGCGGTGTACTGAAAGTTCTTGAACACGACCGCGGCATCCAGGTGGCCGCTGGTGGTCACCACCGCCACCGGGTTCTCGATCTTGAAGGTCTGCGGCGGGTTGACGTGCTCGACGGGCTTGCCGGCCCGCTCGGTGGCGATGGCCTCGTTCTCGTAGCTGATCAACACGTCGCCGCTGCCCTGGACGAACACATCGGTGGCCTCCCGCCCCGACCCGGGCCGCAGTTTGACGTGCTGGGTCACCAGTTTGCTGATGTAGTCGACGCCGGCCTGGCTGTTGGCGCCGCCCTGGCTCTTGACGGCGTACGGGGCGAGCAGGTTCCACTTCGCCGACCCCGAACTCAGCGGGCTGGGCGTGACCACCTCGACGCCGGGCCGCAACAGGTCGTCCCAGTCCTTGATGTTCTTCGGGTTGCCCTTGCGCACCACCAGCGTCACCACCGACCCGAACGGGATTCCCTTGGTGGCGTCGGTGTTCCAGTCCTTGGACACCTTGCCGGCCTTGACCAATCGCGCGATGTCCGGTTCGACGGAGAAGTTCACGACGTCGGCCGGCTTACCGTCGACGACGCCGCGGGACTGGTCACCGGAGGCGCCGTAGGAGGTGATCACCTGCACGCCCTTGCCCTCCTCGGAGGCGTTGAACGCGGGAATCACCTTGCTCCACCCCGGTTCTGGGACCGAGTAGGCGACCAGGGTGATGCTGGTGTGCGCGTTGGCCAGACCGCCGCCGCCGACGACGTCGCTGGCGCCGCCCTGGCACGCCGCGACCACACCGACGGTCAGGGCGAGCGCCCCGGCGCACCGCGCCGGCCGCCAGCGCGGTGCGCTGCCGATGTCGTTGGGCATTGGTGGCCTTTCGGTGCGGTTCAGTGCTTGCGGGACTTGTGGGACTGGTAACCCGTGGCCGCGAACCAGGCTGGAAAGGCGCCTACAACGTCAGGAGAATTCACTACTCCACACCGGACCGCGCAGGGGTTGGGGAGTCAGCGACAACAGTGCACGAAGACAACGCATTCGAAAACACCGGATGCCGCGCGCATGTGGCGAAGCCTAACAGGAATTCGCTGGGCCGCCACCGGACGGCGTGGCCTCAGCGGGTCAGCAGCCACGCGGCGATGACGAGCACGACGAGCGCAATCAGAATCAGCGTCACGTGTGAGCGAGGCATGCGCGCTACCCGGACGCCCCATCGGCGTGCCGGATGCGGCGCATCAGGGTGATGCTCTTGCCGAGCAGGCCGTCGAGCACCACCGCGGTGATATAGGCGACCACCAAGACGACGGGCATCACGATCAGGGCCTGCAGCACGAACGGCAAGCCGGAAAGCCACAGCTCGTTGCCGTCCCACCAATTCAGGAACCCACTCACCCGGTTCACACTATTCGGGCAGGCGCGGGGATAGAAGTCACGGTGAGGGAAACCCGGGCCGGCTTTCCCGCGGGAGTTTCGCGGCGCCCCCCGGAGGACGCGACACCTGCGCAAAAAATGGACGCGGGGCACGTCGACGGTCGATGATGTCGGCATGGTCCTGCACGCCGAGCCCACCGACGGGGTTCCCGAGGAGGCGTTCCGTCCGGCTCCCGAGACGGCGCTGCCGTCGCCGATCGATTTCAACGCGCCGGCCCCGCTCGGGCCCACCGGGGTGATGCGCAACCCGTTCCCCCCGATCGCCGACTACGCGTTCTTGTCCGACTGGGAGACGACGTGCCTGATCTCCCCCGCGGGCTCGGTGGAATGGCTATGCGTGCCGCGGCCGGATTCGCCCAGTGTGTTCGGCGCGATCCTGGACCGCAGCGCGGGTCACTTCCGGCTCGGCCCCTACGGGGTGTCGGTGCCCTCGGCGCGCCGCTACCTGCCCGGCAGCCTGATCATGGAGACCACCTGGCAGACCCACACGGGGTGGCTGATCGTGCGCGACGCGCTGGTCATGGGCAAATGGCACGACATCGAACGCCGGTCGCGGACGCACCGTCGCACCCCGATGGACTGGGACGCCGAGCACATCCTGCTGCGCACCGTGCGCTGCGTCAGCGGCACCGTCGAGCTGATGATGAGTTGCGAGCCGGCGTTCGACTACCACCGCGTCGGGTCCACCTGGGAATACTCGGCCAACGCCTACGGCGAGGCCATCGCCCGCGCCAGCCGCGACCCCGACGCCCACCCGACGCTGCGGCTGACCACCAACCTGCGGATCGGACTGGAGGGCCGCGAAGCACGCGCGCGCACCCGGATGAAGGAGGGCGACGACGTGTTCGTCGCGCTGAGCTGGACCAAGCACCCGGCGCCGCAGACCTACGCCGAGGCCGCCGACAAGATGTGGGAGACCACCGAGTGCTGGCGGCAGTGGATCAACATCGGCAACTTCCCCGACCACCCGTGGCGGGCGTACCTGCAGCGCAGCGCGCTGACGCTGAAGGGGCTGACCTATTCGCCCACCGGGGCGCTGCTCGCGGCCAGCACCACGTCGCTCCCGGAAACCCCGCAGGGCCAACGCAACTGGGACTACCGGTACGCGTGGATTCGCGACTCGACGTTCGCCCTGTGGGGGCTGTACACGCTGGGGCTGGACCGCGAGGCCGACGACTTCTTCGCGTTCATCGCCGACGTGTCGGGAGCCAACAGCAACGAGCGCCATCCGCTGCAGGTGATGTACGGCGTGGGCGGCGAGCGCAGCCTGGTCGAGGAGGACCTGCACCACCTGTCCGGCTACGACCACGCGCGCCCGGTGCGCATCGGCAACGGCGCCTACGACCAGGTCCAGCACGACATCTGGGGCTCGATCCTCGACTCGTTCTACCTGCACGCCAAGTCGCGCGAACAGGTCCCGGAGAATCTGTGGCCGGTGCTCAAGAAGCAGGTGGAGGAGGCGATCAAGCATTGGCGCGAGCCCGACCGCGGGATCTGGGAGGTGCGCGGGGAGCCGCAGCACTTCACGTCGTCGAAGGTGATGTGCTGGGTGGCGCTGGACCGCGGGTCCAAGCTGGCCGAGCGGCAGGGCGAGCGCAGCTACGCCCAGCAGTGGCGCGCCATCGCCGAGGAGATCAAGGCCGACATCCTCAAGCACGGGGTGGACTCGCGCGGCGTGTTCACCCAGCGCTACGGCAACGACGCGCTGGACGCCTCGCTGCTGCTGGTGGTGCTGACCCGCTTCCTGCCGCCCGACGACCCGCGGGTGCGCAACACCGTGCTGGCGATCGCCAACGAGCTCACCGAGGAAGGCCTGGTGCTGCGCTATCGGGTCGAGGAGACCGACGACGGGCTGTCCGGCGAGGAGGGCACGTTCACGATCTGCTCGTTCTGGCTGGTGTCCGCGCTGGTGGAGATCGGCGAGGTGGCTCGCGCCAAGCGGCTGTGCGAGCGGCTGCTGTCGTACGCCAGCCCGCTGCACCTCTACGCCGAGGAGATCGAGCCGCGCACCGGCCGGCACCTGGGCAACTTCCCGCAGGCGTTCACCCACCTGGCGCTGATCAACGCGGTGGTCCACGTCATCCGGGCCGAGGAGGAGGCCGACAGCACCGGGGGCTTCCAGCCCGCCAACGCGCCGATGTAAGGGCGGGGTTCAAGGCCGAGCAGGCGTAAAAGCCCCGAAATCCCCGGCGTGTCGGGTACTTTTGCGTCTGCTCGCGGTCAGAGCGGCGGTCAGATCAGCGCGTCGACCTTCTCCATCATGGCGCTCGCGATGTCGGTGGCGCTGTTGTCGAACTCATGCGACTGACCCGGGGTTTTCGCGGGACTGAAGACGTCGACCTCGACCTCGACGAGGCAGTTGTTCCGCACGCCGACGGCACGCAGGGTCCGGATCGCGTCCGGGTCGGGCTTGGGGTCCGGCTTGGAGGTCGTCCACCCCACCGAAACCGTCGCCGCGAGAACGGAAGTGGAGACCTGAACGTGGCTGATCGTGCCCTTGAGCCGGAATACGCCGGCCGGCAGGGACGTCGTCGCGCCCTCGCATTTCTGCCATTGCTGGGAAAACGTCGCGAACAGTGCGTTGGCGTCCGCGGCCGTGGGCAGGCTGACCGCCGCCTGCCGCACGCTGGTCACCGCCGCGGGCACCGTGGTGTGCCGCCAGGTCTCCATCGCGACCTCTTGGACGTCGCTGACCGGGTAGACGTTTTGCTGCAGCATCGCCGCAACGCCCAGGCAGCCGTCCGGCAGCGCCGTTCCGGCGTCCTGTAGCTCCTCGGGGCCGCCGAATCGCGGCGGGAAACGCGTATCAATGTCCAACGGCTGCTTGAGGATTCGCGCCAACGCCGCGTCGCCCAGCAGCACGTGGTGAACGGTCTGCCGGGTGAGCGACCGGTGCGCCGGGCTCGGCGCCGGTTGCGCGGTGCCGCCGACGGCCGCGGCGCAGCCGGCCGTCAGCATCGCCGCAAGCGCGACCGCGGGAAGCCAGCGGCTTCCCCGGCCCGGCGCGCCAAATCCCATGCTTCCATCCCTCGGGTTCACTTTTTGTTCACCCTGAGTTTAAGTTTCCGCAGCGCGCGCGTCGATCCCCGGTAGGTAACCGTTCGACCTCGGAGTCAGCCCAGCGCGCTGACCTTGTCCATCATCGCGTGCGCGACGTCGATGGCGCCGGCGTCCACGGTGGCCGTCCCCGGGTCGGAGGAGCGCCGCTCCCCGAAGAAGACCACCTCGACCTCGACCAGGCAGTTCAGCCGGACGCCGATGGCCCGCGCCTGCGGCGTGGGCCGCAACGCCGGCATGTTCGGCAACACCGACGTCGCCGTATTGGTCGCCGCGACAACGAAATTGGCGACGCGAACGTCGCTGATCGCGTTCGTCGTCGTGATCGGGCCGTTGCGTTCCGTCGTCGTCGTGCCCGTGCACCGCTGCCACTGCTCGGAAAAGTTCGCGAACAGCGCCTCGGCCTGCGCGGCCGACGGCAGGCTGACCACGCCCTCGATGACGCTGATCACCTGCGCCGGCTCGCCGTTGTTCCACCACGCCGCCGACGCGACGTCCTTGACCTGGGCGGACTGGTAGACACTCTGCTGCAGCATCGCGGTCACACCCAGGCAGTTGTCGGGCGGCAACGAGGTGTAGAGCTTGTCGGGGCCGCCGAAATCGGCCGGCTTGCGGGATACAAAGGGCTGGCCGAGCATCCCCGACAGCGCGGCGCCGTCGAGCAGCACCTGCTTGACCGTCGCCCCAAAGAGCGGTCGCGGTTTCAGGTTGGGCGCCGGCTTCGCGGTGCCCTCGACAACGGTGCCGCATCCCGCCGCCAACGCGGCGACCACCGCCAACGCCGCCACCGGCCGAAGGATCCGCACGGCTACTTCTTACCCTTGTCCCCGCCGGCGTCGGTGGACAACGCGGCGACGAACGCCTCGTTGGGCACCTCGACCCGGCCGATGGTCTTCATCCGCTTCTTGCCTTCCTTCTGCTTTTCCAGAAGTTTGCGTTTGCGGGTGATGTCACCGCCGTAGCACTTGGACAGCACGTCCTTGCGGATCGCCCGGATGTTCTCGCGCGCAATGATTTTGGAGCCGATCGCGGCCTGCACCGGCACCTCGAACTGCTGGCGCGGGATCAGCTCCTTGAGCTTGGTGGTCATCTTGTTGCCGTAGGCGTACGCCGAGTCCTTGTGCACGATCGCGCTGAACGCGTCGACCGCCTCGCCCTGCAGCAGTATGTCGACCTTGACCAGTTGGGCCTCCTGCTCGCCGGCCTCCTCGTAGTCGAGGCTGGCGTAGCCGCGGGTGCGCGACTTCAGGGAGTCGAAGAAGTCGAAGATGATCTCGCCGAGCGGCATCGTGTAGCGCAGTTCCACCCGCTCGGGCGACAGGTAGTCCATGCCGCCGAGGTCGCCGCGGCGGGACTGGCACAGTTCCATGATGGTGCCGATGAATTCGCTGGGGGCGATGATGGTCGTCTTCACCACGGGCTCGTAGACGGTGCGGACCTTGCCCTCGGGCCAGTCCGACGGGTTGGTCACCACCACCTCGGTGTCGTCCTCTTTCACCACCCGGTAGACGACGTTCGGCGACGTCGAGATGAGATCCAGGTCGAACTCGCGCTCGAGGCGCTCCCGGGTGATCTCCATGTGCAGCAGACCCAGAAATCCGCAGCGGAACCCGAAGCCCAGCGCCACCGAGGTCTCCGGCTCGTAGGTCAGGGCGGCGTCGTTGAGCTGCAGCTTGTCCAGGGCGTCGCGCAGGTCCGGGTAGTCGCTGCCGTCGACGGGATAGAGCCCGGAGTACACCATCGGCTTGGGCTCGCGGTAGCCCGTCAGCGCTTCGGTGGCGCCGTGACGCGCGGTCGTCACGGTGTCGCCGACCTTGGACTGGCGCACGTCCTTGACCCCGGTGATCAAATAGCCCACCTCCCCCACGCCCAGGCCCTCGCTGGGCTTGGGTTCGGGCGAGACGATGCCGACCTCGAGCAGTTCGTGGGTGGCGCCGGTGGACATCATCGCGATGCGTTCGCGCGGGGTGATCTTGCCGTCCACCACGCGGACGTAGGTCACCACGCCGCGGTAGATGTCGTAGACCGAGTCGAAGATCATGGCGCGGGTGGGCGCGTCGGCCCGGCCCTGCGGGGGCGGCACCTGGCGGACCACCTCGTCGAGCAGCTCGGCCACCCCCTCGCCGGTCTTGCCCGACACCCTCAAGACGTCGCCGGGTTCGCAGCCGATGATGTGGGCGATTTCTCCGGCGTAACGGTCCGGGTCGGCGGCCGGCAGGTCGATCTTGTTGAGCACCGGGATGATGGTCAGGTCGCGGTCCAGCGCCAAATACAGGTTGGCCAGGGTCTGGGCCTCGATGCCCTGGGCGGCGTCCACCAGCAGGATCGCGCCCTCGCATGCCTCCAGCGCGCGGGACACCTCGTAGGTGAAGTCGACGTGGCCCGGGGTGTCGATGAGGTGCAGCACATACTTGTTTTCGGGGGCCTGGCCCCCGGATACCTCCCACGGCAGCCGCACGTTTTGCGCCTTGATGGTGATCCCGCGCTCCCGCTCGATGTCCATCCGGTCGAGGTACTGGGCCCGCATCGAGCGCTCGTCGACGACGCCGGTGAGCTGAAGCATCCGGTCCGCCAGCGTCGACTTGCCGTGGTCGATGTGAGCGATGATGCAGAAATTCCGAATCTGCGCCGGCGCGGTGAAGGTCTTGTCGGCGAAACTGCTGATGGGAATCTCCTGGTCGAGTGGCGGTTCGGTGCTGCGTCAAGCGTATCCACGCGTTGCGGGCCGGACACAATTGGCGCGTCTATGCTGCGAATATGGCGTCTGCCCGGAGATCTCAGTGGAAGACGTTTCAGCGGTTCGCGGAGAACCTGGTTTTCGATCGGGCTCCGCGGTTGGTGCGACAGGTACAGAACTCGCAGACCGTCCTGCGTGAGCTCCAGCACGCCGTGAAGCTGACCGCCAACGTGATCGCCGCCGCCGCACCGCAACCACCCAGCGCGATCACCACGGGCCGCCCGGTGACCAGCGCCAGCTTCCCCACCGCCCAGCGGGCGCGCAAGCTGGTCTACGCCCCCAACCTCGACGGCCGCGCCGATCCCGGCGAGATCGTGTGGACGTGGGTGGTCTACGAGGACGACCCGACCCGCGGCAAGGATCGCCCGGTCCTGGTGGTGGGGCGCGACCGCCGCGTGCTGCTGGGGCTGATGGTGTCCAGCCAGGAGCGCCACGCCGGCGACCGGGATTGGATCGGAATCGGCGCCGGCGCTTGGGATTACGAGGGCCGCGAAAGCTGGGTGCGGCTCGACCGGGTGCTCGACGTGCCCGAGGAGAGCATCCGCCGCGAGGGCGCGATCCTGGACCGCGCACTGTTCGACGCGGTGGCGGCCCGGCTGCGCGCGGACTACGCCTGGAGCTAACCGCTCGCCGAGCGTGCAGCCACGGCGATTTTTCGACAGTTTTTTCGCCGTAGTTACACGTTCGGCGAAGCCGGAGGCTAGCCCTGCGTGATGTAGGACTGCAGCTGCTGCTGCTCGGCCTCGAGCTCTTCCATCCGGGTCTTCACCACGTCACCGATGCTGACGATGCCGATCAGCTTCCTGCCGTCCAGCACCGGCACGTGACGCACCCGGTTCTTGGTCATCAGCACGCTCAGCGAGTCGACGGTGTCGGATTTCGTGCAGGTGGCCAGGCTGGCGGTCATGATCTTGGCGACCGGACGGGACAGCACACTGGCGCCGTGGGTGTGCAGCTGGCGCACGACGTCGCGCTCGGAGACGATGCCGACGACGCCCTCGTCGCCCACCACCACCATCGCGCCGATGTTTTGCTCGGCGAGCCCGGCAAGCAGCTCCTTGACGGTTGCATCGGGGTTGATCGTCACCACCGCCGCACCCTTGTTCCGCAAGACGTCCGCGATCCGCATCAAAGGCCTCCAGCCGGTTGTGATCCGCTTCACACCAGGCTACGGCTAACTCGCGCGGCGGGAAAGCCAACGCGAAAACCGGCAACCGAGCGCTCCCATACCCCCGGCGCCGCGCCCCAAACACGCGGTGCCGAATAGGCGCGGCACCCCGGCGCGGCTTGCGAGGATGGGGCCATGATCGAGATCACGTTGCTGGGAACCGGAAGTCCCATCCCCGACCCCAACCGCGCCGGGCCGGCGACCCTGGTGCGCGCCGGCGGCCAGGTCTTCCTGGTGGACTGCGGGCGCGGCGTGCTGCAGCGCGCGGCGGCGGTGGGAGTGGGCGCCGCCGGGCTGTCGGCGCTGCTGCTCACCCACCTGCACAGCGACCACATCGGCGACCTCGGCGACCTGCTGATCACGCGGTGGATCACCACCTTCGCGCCCGAGCCCGCGCCGCTGCCGATCATCGGACCGCCCGGGACCGCCGAGGTGGTGGAGGCCACGCTGAACGCCTTCCGCCACGACATCGGTTACCGCATCGCCCATCACGCCGACCTGAACGCGCCGCCGGCGGTCGAGGTGCACGAACAGACCGACGGCCCGGTGTGGGACCGCGACGGCGTGTCGATCCGGGTGGCGCCCACCGATCACCGACCGGTGACGCCGACCATCGGGTTCCGCATCGAGTCCGAGGCGGCGTCGGTGGTGCTGGCCGGGGACACGGTGCCCTGCGCCGGCCTGGACGAATTGGCGAGCGGCGCGGATGCGTTGGTGCACACCGTGATTCGCAAGGATATCGTCGCCAACATCCCGCAGCAGCGGCTGCAGGACATCTGCGACTACCACTCCTCGGTGGAGCAGGCGGCCGCGACCGCGGCCCGCGCGGGGGTGGGCACCCTGGTGATGACGCACTATGTGCCGGCGCTGGTGCCCGGGCAGGAAGAACAGTGGCGCGCGCTGGCCGCCGCGGAGTTCGGCGGGCGCATCGAACTCGGCGACGACCTACACCGGGTCGAGGTGCACCCGAGGCAGTAACGCCCCGGCGGCCACCAGCCAGCCCAGCGCCAACACCCGCGCCATCGGCAGGATCACCCCGAACGGCGGCCACACCAAGACCAGCGTCGCCAACCCGGCCAGCGCGGCGGTCGCCAACCCGACCCGGGCCAGGGACCGCGGCAGCACCCCCGCGGCCAGACCGGGAACCGCGATGCCGGCGACCAGCAGGCCCAGGGCGACGATGTGGCCGGGGCCACCGACCAGGAAGACCAGAAAGTACAGGGCGCGCACCGCCGTCGCGTCGGCGCTGACGTCGGCTCGCGACAACGTCCAGGCCAGCAGCCCGGCCAGGCCCAGCGAACCGGCGGCCAGGGTGCCGCCCGTCAGCGCGATCGCGGGCCCGCACCCGGTGACCTCGAGCCGTCGCAGCCTGGTGGCGGCGGCCGCGGCGTAGATCGCCAGCGGCACCGACGACGCGAACGTGGCGGTGGCGATGACTTGCACCGCGACCGGGTGCCCACGGACGTACGCCGTGACCGCGGCGGCCGGCCCGTAGGGCAACGCCGGCACGCCGCCCACCGCGACCCCGACGGCGATCCCGCCGAAGAGCAGGCCCACGCACAGCCCGGCGAGCAACGCCAGGGGCCGCGCGTGCTTCATGGGTGAACTATGCCCGCGTATCGGCAGGCCACGCGCCCCTTTTTTGGGAGAACGCGCGGGCGGCTGATAACCTGGGCAGTCGCCATCGGGTGTGGGACGCCCCCGAAAACACCGCAAGCACGGATTCGAAGAAGGAACTGACGCGTGGCCAACATCAAGTCGCAGCAGAAGCGCAACCGGACGAACGAGCGCGCCCGACTGCGCAACAAGGCGGTGAAGTCGTCGCTGCGCACGGCCGTGCGCGCGTTCCGCGAGGCCACCCACGCCGGCGACAAGGAAAAGGCCACCGAGCTGCTGCTGTCGACCAACCGCAAGCTGGACAAGGCGGCCAGCAAGGGCGTCATCCACAAGAACCAGGCGGCGAACAAGAAGTCGGCCCTGGCGCGGGCCCTCAACAAGCTCTGAGCGGCTGCTTCAGCGGCCGCGGTCGGCGGCCAACTCGGCGACCCGCCTGACCGCGGATTCCAGCGCGTAGTCCGCGTCGGCGACGGCCCCCTTGACGTTGGCATTGAGCGTGGCCACCACCTTCATCGCGGTCGCCACCGTCTCGCGCGACCAGCGCCGGGCCTGTTTTTGGGCCTTCTGCACGCGCCAGGGCGGCATCCCCAGCTGCGAGGCCAGGCGATAGGGGTCGCCGGACAGCGGGCCCACGCGGCCGATGGTGTGCACGGCCTCGGCCAGCGCGTCGGCCAGCACCACCAGCGGCTCGCCGCGGATCATCGCCCAGCGCAGCGCCTCGGTGGCCCCCGCGATGTCGCCGGCCACCGCCTTGTCGGCGATGTCGAAGCCCTTCACCTCGGCCTTGCCGCTGTGATAGCGCCGCACCGCGGCGGCGTCGACGTCGCCGGCGGTGTCGGCGACCAGCTGCGAACACGCGGCGGCCAGCTCGCGCACGTCGGAGCCGACGGCATCCAGCAGGGCGGTCACCGTCTCCTCGTCCACCTTGATCCGCAGCGCGCGGAACTCCTTGCGGATGAAGTCGATGCGCTCGCTCAGCTTGCCGATGCGCGCGCACGGATGCACCTCCGCACCCAGCGACTGCAGCTCGGTGGCCAGCGCCTTGGCCCGGCCGCCGCCGGAGTGCACCACCACCAGCACCGTGCCCGTCGGGAGGTCGGCGGCGGCCGCGGCGATCACCGCGGCGGCGTCCTTGCCCGCTTCGGCGGCGGCCTCGAGCACGACGATGCGCTCGTCGGCGAACAGCGACGGGCTCAGCAGCTCGGCGAGCTCGTAGGCGTCGACGTCGCCGGCGCGCATCCGGTTGACCGGGACGTCCGGGTTCTCCGAGCCACCGGCCCGCGTGCGCGCCGCCCGCAGCACGTCGGCCACGGCCCGCTCGACCAGCAGCTCCTCGTCTCCCAGGACCAGGTGCAGCTGCGCAATGTCGCTCACCCCACGATGGTGTCACGCGGGTGCGACGAGAAGCGAAACAGACCAGGCCACCGCGCACATGACGACGCCGGCTCCGGCCAGCCCGGCCGCCCGGCGAAACCAGCGCCACCGCCACAGCAGCGCACCCCCGGCAAACACCGCCAGCGTGCCCGCGCCGACCACCACCACGCCGGCCGCCCCGGCCGGGACGGGCACCGTCGCCGCGGGCACGCGCGCCGACCATGTCGCCACCCGCAAGACCCACCACAGTTCGGGCCCGGTGAACCGGATCAACAGCTGCGCCCCGGCCGGCCAGAGCATGCACAACGCGGCCGACGCGCTGCCGAGCACGGTGATCGGCGCGATCGCTGGTGCCACCGCGAGATTGGCCGCCGCGGCCACCAGGCTGAGCCGTCCCGAGATGCCGGCGACCAGTGGGGCGGTCACCGCGTGCGCCGCGCACGCGACGGCCACCGCGTCCGCCAGCGGCTTGGGCCAGCCCCGGCCGACCAGGCGGCGCGACCAGACCGGCGCGATGACGATCAGCGCCGCGGTCGCCAGCACCGACAGCGCGAACCCCACGTCGACGGCCAGGTGCGGGGCCACCGCCAGCAACAGCAGCACGGTGGCCGACAGCGCCGGAATCGCTTGCCGCCGACGGGAAGACAGCACGCCCGTCAACGCGATGGCGCCCATCACCGCCGCCCGCAACACGCTGGGCGTCGGCTGCACGACGATGACGAACCCGACGAGTGCAACCGCGGCGAGCGCGACGGCCGCGCGCGGGCCGATCAACCGGGCCGAGAACAGCACTGCCGCGCACACGATCGTGACGTTGGCCCCCGACACCGCCGTCAGGTGCGTCATGCCCGCGGCCCGGAAGTCGCGGCTGGTCTCGCCGGTGACCGCCGAGGTGTCGCCCAGCACCAGCGCGGGCAGCATGGCCGCCTCGTCGGCGGGCAAGGTGTCGCGGACGGTACGGGCGAAGCTGCCCCGCACGGCATGAGCGGCCCGCTGCACCGCGCCGGCGGTGCCCATGGTCGGGCGGCCCGACGCGTTGAGCACCGCGACCGTCAGGTCACGGCGGGTCGGGCGGCCGACGCGCGCGGTGAACCGCACCGGCCGGCCCACCATCAGGTCGCCGAAATCCGCGGCCCGGGCGAACACGACCACCCGGCCCGACACCTCCTCGTCGCGAAGGCGCCGCAGGGTGGCCCGGAACATCAGCCGGCTGCTCCCCAAGGGCAGCGGGCTCTCGGTGGGCGTCACCGTCACCGGGACGGCCATGCCGAACGCCGCGGTGATCGGGTGGCGACCTACCGCGTCGGAGCGCAGCGCGATCGCCAGCCCAAACCCCGCCCCCACCACGCCGACCGCCACCAGGCCGGCGGCGACGGCCGGCAGCCGCCGGGTGCGGCCGCGCCGGCTCCGCGCGGAGCAGGCCAGCGCGGCGCCGGCGGCGGCCAGCAGCACGCAGCAGGCCGCCACCGCCCGTCCCACCGGCCACCAGATCCCGGCGGCGGTGACGACCCAGCCGGTGAGCGCGGCCGGCACCAACCGCACGTCGACGTGCGAAACCGATTCGCCATGGGCCGCCTGGCGCACCGGTGTCAGACACGGACCAGCGGGCGCAGTTTTTCCAGCCGCGCCGGGCCGATGCCGTCGACGTCGGCGAGCTGATCGACGCTGGTGAACTTGCCGTTGGCCTGCCGCCAGGCCACGATCGCGGCGGCGGTGACCGGTCCGACCCCGGGCAGGGCGTCCAGCTGCTCCACGGACGCGGTGTTGAGGTCGACCACCTCTCCGGCCTTGGGCTTCCCGGTTCCCGACACCGGGCCCGCCGGTCCGGGCGCCCGGGACGTCGCCGGCGTGCCGGCGCCCACCGAGCTGCCCAGCGCCGTCGGCTGCCCCGGCGCGGGGGCGAGCCCGACCACGATCTGCTCGCCGTCGCCGACCGGTCGCGCCATATTCAGGCCGATGGTGTCGGCGCCGTTGACCGGGCCCCCGGCGGCCTGCAGCGCGTCGGCGACGCGCGCGCCCGGCGCCAGGGTGACCAGCCCCGGGGTGCGCACCAGGCCGACCACGCTGACCACGACCGGCCCGTCGCGTCCGGCCGGCGGCCCGGCTCCCGGGCTCGCGGACGATCTCGGGTCCGCCGTGTGCGCCTTCTCCACCGGCGGCAGCTTGGCCGACATCACCGGCGCTGGCCGGTCACGCAGCAGGGTGAACACCGTGACCAGGACGGCGAGGGCGGCGACGACCGCCAGCGCGATGGTGCCTGCGCGACCGGGGTCCGCGCGCAGCCTCGCCACCCAGCCGCGTCCCTCGGCGGCGTCGGGCAGCCACCGCGGTAGCAGCGAGTTCTGGTCCTCGTCCGCGGCACCGTCGGAATCGTCGTCGGCGTGCGCATCGGTGTCGGGGTCGGCGCCGAGCCGGCGGTGCAGCCGCTCGGCGGGCAGTTCTGTTCGCATGCGCCGACCGTAGGCGCGCCGACCGCCAGGACGGCCCCCGCGACGGGTTCGGGGCTCCGGTGTGTGGACTAATCCGAGGCTGTGCACAACCGCCGAACGCGATGGGTCAAGATGGAAGACGAAGCGTTCGACCGGGACCGGGCACCCTCATCCGCGGCGGGTCGCCGCGCTCACCCCCAGACGAAGGAGGCTGCCATGCAATTGGCGCTCACACCCGAGGAAGCCGCGTTCCGCGACGAGCTGCGCACCTTCTACACCACCAAGATCCCCGAGGAGCTGCGCGAGCGGATGCGCAGGGGCGCGGCGTCGGTGCGCCGCGAGGACATCGTCACCAGCCACAAGATCCTGCACGAGCACGGCCTGGCCGTGCCGAACTGGCCGGTGGAGTGGGGCGGCAAGGACTGGACGCCCACCCAGCATCAGATCTGGGCCGACGAGATGCAACTGGCTTGCGTGCCCGAGCCGTTGAACTTCAACACCAAGATGGTCGGCCCGGTGATCGCCGAATTCGGTTCCGAGGAAATCAAACAGCGCTTCCTGCCGCCCACGGCCAGCCTCGACATCTGGTGGTGCCAGGGCTTCTCCGAGCCCGAGGCCGGCTCGGATCTGGCCTCGCTGCGCACCACCGCGGTCCGCGACGGCGAGCACTACGTGGTCAACGGCCAGAAGACGTGGACGACGCTCGGGCAGTACGCGGACTGGATCTTCTGCCTGGTGCGCACCGACCCGCAGGCGCCCAAGCGGCAGGCCGGGATCTCGTTTCTGCTCTTCGACATGAGCACGCCGGGCATCACGCTGCGGCCGATCAAGACGATCGACGGGGGCCAGGAAATCAACGAGGTCTTCTTCGAAGACGTGCGGGTGCCGGCCAACCAGCTTGTGGGGGAAGAGAATCAGGGCTGGACGTACGCGAAGTTCCTGCTGGGCAACGAGCGCACCGGGATCGCCGGGGTGGGCCGCACCAAGGTGCGCCTGGCCGAGGTGAAAAAGTATGCCGCGGCGACCGGGGTGCTCGGCGATCCGCTGTTCGCGGCCCGGTTGGCCGAAGCCGAAAACGAGCTGCTGGCCCTGGAACTCACGCAGTCGCGGGTGGTCTCGGACTCCGCCGACGGGCAGCCTAACCCCGCGTCGTCGGTGCTCAAGCTGCGCGGCAGCCAGCTGCAGCAGATCGCCACCGAGCTGCTGGTCGAGGTGGCCGGCCCGGACGCGCTGCCCGCCAACGGGGAGGACATTGCGTCGCCGGGCTGGGCGCAAACCAGTGCCCCGCACTATCTCAACTATCGCAAGACGTCGATCTACGGCGGCAGCAGCGAAGTGCAGCGCAACATCATCGCGTCCACCATTCTCGGATTGTGAGGCAGCCATGGACTTTCAGCTGAGCGACGAGCAGGCACTGCTCCGCGACACCACCCGCGACCTGCTGTCGCGCACCTACGACCCGGAGAGCCGCAACAAGGTCATCGCCACCGATCTCGGCTGGAGCCGCGAGGTGTGGAGCCAGCTCGCCGACACCGGGATTCTCGGCCTCGGGTTCGAACCGGACGAGGCGGGCCAGATCGAGATCGCGGTGGTGCTCACCGAGGTCGGGCGCCGGTTGGCCCCCGAGCCGATCCTGCACGCCGCGCTGGCGCCGGGTGCGCTGATCGCCGGGCTGGGTACCGACGAACAGAAGCAGCAGCTCGACGAGGTCGCCGCCGGCCAACGCCTGCTGGCCTTCGCCCACCTGGAACCCGGCCAGCGCACGCCGGCGGCCGCGGTCACGACTCAGGCTGTGCGGCAAGGCGATTCGTGGACGTTGAGCGGGCAAAAGAACCCGGTGCTGGCCGGTGACTGCGCCGACGCGCTGGTGGTCAGCGCCGCGTTGCCGGACGGCGGGACCGGCCTGTTCCTGGTCGACGCCGGCCCGGAGACCGGCGGAGTGACCCGGCATCCGTACCGGACCTTCGACGGACAACGCGGCGCACAGGTCGAATTGGACTCCGCGCCCGCGGAGCCCCTCGGAAACGGCTCGGATGCATCAGCGGCCATCCGCGACGCGGTCATCCGCATCCAGTCGGCGTTGTGCGCCGAGGCGGTCGGGGCGATGGAGGAGGCGCTGCGCCTGACCACCGACTACCTCAAGACCCGCAAGCAGTTCGGCGTGACGCTCAACAAGTTCCAGGCGCTCACCCAGCGGGCCGCCGACATGTACGTGTCGCTGGAATTGGCGCGCAGCATGAGCCTGTACGCCGCCATGTCCATCGCCGACGGCACCCTGGACCCGCTGATCGCCTCGCGCGCCAAGGTGCAGATCGGCCGGTCCGGCCGGCACATCGCGCAGGAGTCGATCCAGATGCACGGCGGCATCGGTGTGACCGCGGAATATCCGGTCAGCCACTACGCGGCGCGGCTCACCGCGATCGAGCACACGTTGGGCACCTCGGGCGACCACCTGCACAACCTGATCGACCACCTCGGCGACTACGACCTGGCCCGGCTCTGACGATGGCCGAGCTGTCGGACCGGGTCGTCGAGTTTCTGTCGGCCGGCACCCGCACCGGCATGCTCGGCTATGTCGCCGCCGACGGCAGGCCCCTGGTGGCGCCGGTGTGGTTCGTGGTCGACGATGGCCGGCTGGCGTTCAACACCGGCCGGGACACGTCGAAAGGCCGTGCGCTGGCCCGTGATTCGCGGGTGGTGATGTGCGTCGACGACCCGCACCCGCCCTACTCGTTCGTGCAGGTGCAGGGTGTGGCGGCGGTGAGCGAGGATCCCGCGGACGTGCTCGACGTCGCAACGCGCACCGGCGCGCGCTACATGGGCGCCGACCGCGCCGACGAGTTCGGCCGCCGCAACGCCGTTCCCGGTGAGCTGGTAGTGCGCGTGCGCCCGACCAAGGTCATCACCGGATTCGATATCAGCGACTGACTTCCTCGCCGGCCGCTTCGGGCGCGCCGGCAGCTTCCGTCGCGGCCTCCGCCGGGGGCTCCGACTCGGGTTCCGACTCGGGTTCCGCCTGCCCCGCATCGGATTCCGGCTCGGGCAGCTGGCTCGCGAGATACTCGCCGAGCCCACCGATCGTCGGGTAGTCGAACACCGCGGTGGCGTTGATCGTGAACGCGCCACCGAACTGGCTGTGCAACCGGTTGCGGAGTTCGACCGCCATCAGCGAATCCGTGCCCAGGTCCAAGAACCGGCTGGTCGCGGCGGGCGGCTGCGCGAGCCGCAGGAAGCCCTGCACTTCGCGCTGCAGGAATTCGGTGATGAAGCTGGCGCGCTGCGCCACCGGTATCTCCTGCAGCTGCCGCAGCAACTCGCTGTCGCCGGTCGCCTCCGTCATCTCGCTCGGCAAGACGAGGTCGAGGATCGGCGGGCGGGAAGCGCCCAGCACCTTGGCGGCACGCTGCCAGTTGGCCTTGATGACGGTGGCCTGCCCGGCGCCGTTGGCGACGACCTCGGCCAGCGCGCTGAGCGCGGCCGAGGGTTCCAACGGAATCAGGCCCTGCGCACCGATATTGGCGCGCGCGGCCTCCGACGACGCCATGCCGCCCTTGCCCCAGGGACCGAAGTTGACGCCGGTCGCCGGCAGGCCCTGCGCCCGTCGCTGCGCCACCAGCCCGTCGAGCAGCGCGTTGGCGGTCGAGTAGTTGGCCTGGCCGGGCGAACCCAGCAGGCTCGACACCGACGAGGACACGATGAAGAAGTCGAGGTCGTCGTCCCGCGTCAACCGGTCCAGGTAGCAGGCGCCGAACGCCTTGGGCGCCAACGTCGTCCGGAACCGCTCCACGCTCTGCTTAGACAGCAGCGCGTCGTCGAGCACGCCGGCCAGATGCACCACCCCGGCGAGCGGAGGCAACTCCGCGCGGATCCGCTCCAGCAGCGTGGCGACCTCGGACTCGTCGCCGATGTCGGCCGAGAAGGTGTGGATGCGGCAGCGGTAGCGCTCGGTGATGTCGTCGATGGCCCGCCGCGCGTCCGCGTCGGGCGCGCGCCGGCTCGTCAACACGATGTCACCGGCACCGAGTTGGGCCAGATACGCGGCAGTGTGCAGGCCGATCGCGCCGAGCCCACCGGTGATGAGGTAGCTCCGATCGCCGCGGGGTGAAAGCGGATTCGGCATTTGCAGCACGATCTTGCCGATGTGCCGCGCCTGCTGCATCCGGCGAAACGCCGTCTTCGCCTGCGTCAGCGGGTAGATCTCGGCGGGCAGCGGCGTCCACTCACCCTTGGCCAACCCGTCCGAAACCTCGCCCAGCAGAGCGCGGATGCGCTCGGGCTCACAGAACGTGACCGTGTCCAGCGCGACGATCTCGTAGGCGATGTCGGGACGCGCCGCGGCCATCTGCTCCGGAGTCCAGATGTCCCGCTTGGCGATCTCGGCGAAGCGGCCATTCTGGGCGGTGGCCCGCACGGTCGCCTCGACAAACCCCTCGTTGGTCAGGCTGTTGAGCACCACGTCCACGCCGGCGCCCTCGGTGTCGGCGAGGATCTGGTCCGCGAAATCCGTGCTGCGCGAGTCGTAGACGTATTCCACGCCCAGCTTGCGCAGCGTCGCGCGCTTGTAGGTGCTGGCGGTGGCGAAGACGATCGCACCGTGCTGTTGGGCCATCTGGATGGCGGCCAATCCGACCCCGCCGCTGGCGGCGTGGATGAGCACCCGGTCGCCGGGCTTCAGCTGCGCCCAGTCGAACGCGAGCCGGGCCGTCAGCGCCGCGGCGGGAATGGTCGCCGCGGCAACCGCGCTCACCCCGTCGGGAATCGGCGCCAGCAGCTGCGCCGGCACGTTGAACCGGCTGGCGAACGCGCCCTGCATGAAACCGTAGACGCGCTGGCCGATTTCGAGCCCCGTGACACCGTCACCCAACTGCGTGACGGTGCCGGCGAAGTCGCCGCCGATCGGCCCCGGGTCGCCCGGGTAGAGGCCCAGCACGTTGAGCACGTCGCGGAAGTTCAGGCCGGCGGCCTCCACCCGGACCTGCACATAGCCCTCGCCCGGTGGCGGCACCTCCGCCTCGGTCAGCCGCAGGTTGTCGATCGCCCCGCGTTCGGTGGGCGCCAGGGCGTAGTCGGTTCCCCGCGGTACCGCGAGCTGACCGCTGCGCGACCACTGCAGCAACCGGGATGCCAGGAACTTCCCTTGCCGCAGCGCGAGTTCGGGTTCGTCCACGGGCGCGCCGAGCAGCCCGGCCAGCAGGCGCACGGCCTCGGGCGACCCGTCGCAATCAACCAGCTTGCAGCGCAGGGCCGGTTCCTCGTTGACGATGGTGCGCCCCAGCCCCCACAGCGCCGCCTGCACCGGGTCGACCGGCTCGCCGGATTCGGTCGCCACGGCCCGCTCGGTGACGATCCACAGCCCACCGGGAAGCTTGACTGCCCCGTCGGCCTGCAGCGCGTGCACGGCGTCGAGCAGCTGGGCGATCTCGGTTTCCAGGCGCGCGGCGGAATCGGCGCTCGACTCGTGCGCGCCCGGCCCAGCGCCGCGCCACACGATGCCGGAGAACGGCATCCCGCGCTCGTGCGCGTCGGCCAGCAGCTGCCCCACCTTCGAGGCCCGGTCGAAGGGGATGCAGCCCGGCAGCTCGGCCGCCAGCTCGTCGAATCCGGCGACCAGCCAGGTGCCGAGCGCGGCCCCGTCCTCACCGCTCGGGGCGGGCAGCGGCACCTCGTGCCAGCCCAGGGCGTACAGCAGCCGGGTGGCATCGCCGCCGAGTCCGCGCAGCAACGCCTCGCGGGGCGCGCGTTTCACCGTGAACTCGCGGATCCCGCCCAGGCGGCGGCCATTTCGGTCGACGAAGTCGAGATCGAAGACCTGGGTCTCGCTGTCGAGGCCGCTGGTGTGCCACCTCGCGCGGCAGTAGAACCGCCGGGGCATCTTCTCTGTCAGCTCGACCCGCCCGTACCGCAGCGGCAGGAACAGGTCGCTGACCCCCTGCTCGGCGGCGAGGAGCGCCGGGAAGGCCGGGAAGGCGACCCCGGTGCACAGGTCGAGCAGAACCGGGTGGATCGGCTCGGCCCCAAGGTGTTCGGTGAGTTCCTCGCCGACGGTGACATCGCCGATCGCCTCGCCCTCGCCGACCCACAGCGATTTCAGCGAATTCGACCAGGCGGGCCCCCAGGCCAGCTCCATGTCGGCGAAGGTCTCGAACAGCTGCTGCGGACGCAGGCGCTCCATCCGCTCGATCTCCGCGTCGAAGGAGTCCTCCGGCTCGGCCTGCGGCCCGTCCCCGTCATCGGCGACGCCGGCGATGACCGTGCCGTCGGCGTTCAGCGACCATTCGGCGTCACGCACACCGTAGGGGCGGCTGTGCACCCGGAAGCTCCAGCCGCCGTCTTCGAGGGGATGCAGCGTCAGCTGCACCTCGCGGGAGCTCTTCTCGGGCAAGATGATCGGCTCGTAGAAGAAGACGTCTTGGACCCGAGCCGGCGGCCCCACGGCGGCCAGCGCCATCGCCGCGTAGGTCGCGCCCGGAACCACGACGGTGCCGTAGATGACGTGATCGGACAGCCACGGCTGCGACTTGACCGACAGCCGGCTGGTGTAGACGGAGTCGCCGGACGCGAGATCCTTTGCGCCACCGAGGATTCCGGATACGCCGGTGCCGTCCACGGCGATGCCGCTGACGCCCGCACTCCTCGGCCAGAAGCGACGGCGCTGGAACGGGTAGGTGGGCAGCTCGAGCCTGCGGCGCGGCAGGCGTTGCAGCGCGGCGAACTTGGGCCGATGGCCGCTGACGTAGGCCGCGCCCAGCGCCTCGGCGATCTGGCGGCGGTCGCCGACGCCCTTGCGCAGCGGAACGATCGCGCGCGGCGCGGCCAGGTGTTCCGGCCAGATCTGCACCGCGGCCCCGGTCAGCACCGGTTGCGGGCCGATCTCCATCAGCACCGAGCAGCCCAGCGCCGCCACGGTGCGCACGCTTTCGGCGAACTGCACCGGCTGGCGGGAATGCCGCCGCCAGTACTGCGCGTCCAGCGGGGTTTCGGCCGTGAGCACCGCGCCGGTGCGGTTGCACACCAGCGGCAACGTCGGCACCCCGAACTGCAGGCCGGCCGCGTATGACTGGAATTCATCGAGCACCGGCTCCAGCAGCTCCGAATGGAATGCGTGGCTGGTTTCCAGCCAGCTGCACCGGACCCCGTCGTTGCCGCACTTGCCGACGATCTGTTCGAGGTCCTCACCCGGACCCGACAGCACCGTGTTGGGGCCGTTGTAGGCGGCGACGGAGACGCGGGGGCACTCGGTGGCGATCTCCTCGACGTACTTCGCGTCGGCGAACACCGCCACCATTCGCCCGCCCTCGGGCAGGCTGCCGAACAGCCGGCCGCGCTCGGCCATCAGCCGGGCCCCGTCCTCGAGGCTGAACACCCCGGCCACGCAGGCCGCCGCGTACTGGCCGACGCTGTGCCCCAGCACCACGTCGGGCTCGATGCCCCAGGACTGCCACAGCCGGGCCAGGCCCATCTCGACGGCGAACAGCGCTGGCTGGGCAAACGAGGTGTGCCGCAACGTTTCTCCGGCCTCACCGCCGGTGGCGAACATCACGTCCAGCAACGGGCGCGGCAACATCGCACCGATCGCGTCGGCGCAGCGGGTCACCGCGTCGGCGAATACGGGCTCGGCGTCGAACAATTCGCGTGCCATCCCCGGGTACTGGCTGCCCTGCCCGGTGAACAGCCACGCCGTCGTCGGCGGGTCGGCGCACTCGCCGCGCAGGACGCCCGGCCGCGCCCGGTTCTCGGCCAGCTCGGCCAGGCCCTCGCGGGCGCTCTGGACCGAATCGACCACCAGCGCGGCCCTGTGCTCGAAATGCGAACGCCCGGCCCCGGCCGTGTAACACACCTCGGCGATGTCGACCTTGGGGTGGGCGTTCAACCAGTCCCCGTAACGCTGCGCCAACGCCACCAGCGCCTGCGGTGAGCGCGCGGACAGCGGCAGCACGTCGACCGGCTCGCCCTGCTCGCCCGACGGCAGTGCCTCGGCGGCGTCGGCGAGCGGGGCGCCCGTCGAGTACTCGTCGGCGGTCGCCGATTGCGACGGCGCCTCCTCGATCAGCACGTGGGCGTTGGTGCCGGTGAACCCGAAGGAGCTCACGCCGGCGCGCCGCGGCCTGCCGTTGGCCTGCCACGGCACCGCCCGGTCCACGACCCGCACTGGCAGCGAGTCCCACGGGATGTGCGGCGACGGCGTCTCGAAGTGCAGGCTTTGCGGCAGCATCTCGTGCTGCAGCGACAGCACGACCTTGATCAGGCCGGCGACGCCGGATGCCGACTCGAGGTGCCCGATGTTGGTCTTCACCGAGCCCATCAGCAACGGCCGGTCGGCATCGCGCGCGGCGCCGTAGACGGCCCCGGCCGCCTGCACCTCGATCGGGTCACCCAGCGCGGTGCCCGTCCCGTGGGCCTCGAGGTAGTCGACGTCCCCGCCGGTCAGACCCGCGCGGCCCAGCGCCGCGGTGATAAGCCGTTGCTGCGCACCGCCGTTGGGCACCGTCAGGCCGCTGGAGGCGCCGTCCTGGTTGACCGCGCTGCCCGGGATGACCGCGCACACGCGATCGCCGTCGCGCAGCGCGTCGCTCATCCGCTTGAGCACCAGGATCCCGCAGCCTTCGCTGCGCACATACCCGTCGGCCGAGGCGTCGAAGGTCTTGCAGCGCCCGACGGGCGAGAGCATCCTCGCGCGCGACGCGGCGATGACGGACACCGGGCTCAGCAGCACGTTGACCCCGCCGGCCAGCGCCAGGTCGCAGTCACCGGAATGCAGCGCCTGGCAAGCCTGGTGGACGGCCACCAACGACGAGCTGCACGCGGTGTCGACGGCGACCGCCGGTCCCTCCAACCCGAGCGCGAAGGCGACCCGGCCCGAAATCGCATTGAGCGCATTGCCGGTGATGAAGTGCGGCTCGAGCTTGTCGACCGAGTCGGACGACAGCAGATGCGAGTACTCGTTGGCACCCACCCCGACGAAGATGCCGCTGCGGCTGCCGCGCAACGCGCCCGGGGAGTACCCGGCACGTTCGAGGCCCTCCCACGCGGTCTCCAGCATCAGCCGCTGCTGCGGATCGATCCACACCGCCTCGCGGGGGGAAATGCCGAAGAATTCCGGGTCGAAGCCGTCGATCTCGTCGAGGAATCCCCCGAAGCGGCTGTAGATCTTGCCGGGGGTCTCCGGGTCCGGGTCGTAGAACTCGTCGATGTCGAAGCGGTCCTCCGGCACCTCCCGGATCGCGTCGACCCCGCCGGACAGCACCTCCCAGAACGCTTCGGGATCGGGCGCGCCGGGAAAACGGCACGCCACCGCGACGATCGCGATCGGCTCGTCCGTGCGCGCCGTCACCACCGTGGCCGGCCGGCCCGCGACGTCGGCCTGTTCGCCCAGCCCGAGCACGTCGCCGAGCAGGTAGTCCGCCGCGTCGGACAGGCGCGGGTAGTCCATCGCCAGCGTGGCGGGGACCTCCTTGCCCACCGCCTGCTCGATGCGGCGGCGCAATTCGACGGCCATCAGCGAGTCCATGCCGAGGTCGAAGAAGCCGGCGTCCTCGCGGATCTCCGCGGCGTCGACGCGCGTCACCTCCGCCACCGCCTCCCGCAGGTAGTCCGTGACGAGCTTCTTGCGCCGCTGCACCGGGGCGTTGGCGAGCTGTTCGACCAGTTGGGTCGTGCCGGTCGCGCCGGACGACGGCGCCGCGATCGACTCGGGCACCTCGCGCTCCAGCTCCGCCAGGAAGGAGCGCCGCCCGGCTTGCTGGTAGAGCGGCAGGAAGCGGGCCCAGTCGATGCGGGCGACGACCCCTTGAACGGGTCCTTGCGCCGCCTCCGGCGCGGATGTGGCCAGGAGCTCGGCCATGCCCGCCAGCGCGTCGGCGGGCGACAACGTCCGCACGCCGCGCTGCGCCAGGCGCGCGCGCGCCTGCTCGTCGGCCATGCCCGCCGACCAGGGACCGAAATTCACGCTGATCCCGCGGATGCCCTGCTCGCGCAGCCGCCAGGCCAGAGCGTCGAGGAACGCGTTGGCCGCGCCGTAGGCCGTCTGGCCGAACCCGCCCCATACCGACGCGATCGAGGACGTGCTCAGGAAGAAGTCCAGCTGCAGGTCAGCCGCGGCTTCACTCAAATGCCAGGCGCCCCAAACCTTCCCGGCGAACACGCGATCCAGTTCGCTGTCGTCCAGCGTGCGCAGCGGCGTGGTGCCGATCTCGCCGGCGGCGTGCACGATGCCGGCCAGCGGCGGCAACTCGGCCCGCACCGTGGCCAACAGGCGCGCGACGTCGTGCGCGTCGGCGACATCGGCCGCGACGACCCGGAAATCGCAGCCGTGCTGATCGCGCAGCGCGTCGATGCGCGCCTGCGCGGCGTCGCTGGGCGCGCGCCGCCCGGTCAGCACCAGATGCTTTGCGCCGTGGGCGGCCAGGTATCCCGCGATCTCCAGCCCGACCGAACCCAGTCCCCCGGTCACCAGGTAGGTGGCGTCGTCGCGCACGGCCGGCGGTGTCGCGGCCGGCGGCCCGGCCCGTCGCACCAGCCGCGGGACGTAGACCGCTTGATCGCGCAGCGCGACCTGGTCTTCCCTGACGGCCGTGGCGCGCGGTGCCGCCGCCAGCCGGGTGATCAGCCGTGACCACTCGTCGGTGGTCCCCTCGGCCAGGTCCGCGAGTCCGCCCCACACCTGCGGATGCTCCAGCGCGGCCGCGCGACCGAATCCCCACAGGCAGCTCTGATCCGGTGACACGGTGTCGGAGTCGGTGACCCGCTGCGCGCCGCGGGTCACCACCCAGATGGGTGTGCGCAGTTCGGCCGCGGCCGCCGCGCGGAAGAGTCGCCGGGTTCCGCCCAAGACGCGGTGTTGCATCCGCAGCAGCGAGCGCATCGAGGACGCGGTGTCGGAGTCCAGGGCCGCGACGTGCAGGATGCGCAGCCCCGGATCGTCGGCCACCGCACCGCGCAGCGCGGCCTCGAGCCCTTCCTCGTCCGCGTCGGAGGCCGGCAACCCGAGCAGCTGGTGCCGGTGCCCGAGCGCGGCCAGCGCGTCGACCAACGGCGCCACCGCTTCGGCGTCATCGCCGATGAGGAGCCAGGCCGATCCCTCGTCGGCTTCCGCGTCCGGGACCGCGGCGGTCGACTTGTCCCAGCGAATCTCGTAGCGGTCGTCGGCGATGGAGCGGGAGCTGCGGTGTTGGTTGTGTTGCGCGGCAAGCTTTGTCAGCACGGCAACGGTCTGCGGATTGCCGCTCGCGCCGTCGAGCAGCGCGGCGAGTTCCTCGATCCGGCCGTCCTCGAGCAGGCGGACGGTCTCGCTGCTCACGGGCATGTTCTGTTGCTGGTTGGGGCGTTCCCGGTTGTCCCGGTACCAGTACTGGCGGTGCTGGAACGGGTAGGTGGGCAGGTCGAGCTTTCGCGCAGGCCCCGAGACGGCGCCGAAGTCGGGCACGTGGCCCAGGACGTAGGCGTCGGCCAGCGCCTCGGTGATCTGCCGGTGGTCGGCGGTGTTGCGCCGCAGTGACGCGATCGCCCGCGGCGCGGTGGCCGGGTCGGGCCAGGCCCGCAGGGCCGCCGCGGTCAGCACCGGCTGCGGGCCGATCTCCAGCAACACCTTGCAACTGAGGTCGGCCAGGGTGCGCACGCTCTTGGCGAACTCCACCGGTTGGCGCGCGTGGCGACGCCAGTAGGAGCCGTCGAGTTTGACGCTGCGGCCCAGCGCGGCGCCGGTGCGGTTGCACACCAGGATCCGTTGCGGCGGGCTGAAATCGAAGCGGTTCGCGTAGGCCTCGAACTCGTCGAGGATGGGGTCCAGCAGCGCCGAGTGGAAGGCGTGGCTGGTGTCCAGCCAGTCGCAGCGCACGCCGTCGGCGGTCAGCCGGCCCACCGCCTGGTCCAGATCCTGCGCGGGTCCCGACAGCACGGTGTTGGCGCCGTTGTAGGCGGCAACCGACAGGCTGGGGAACTCGTCGGTGAGACTCTCGACCCGCTCGGCGGGGGCGAACACCGCGACCATCCGACCGCCCGCCGGCAGACTGCCGAACAGGCGGCCACGCTCGGCCATCAGCAGCGCCCCGTCCTCGAGGCTGAACACGCCGGCCACACAGGCCGCCGAGTACTGGCCGACGCTGTGACCCAGCACCACGTCGGGTTCGAAGCCCCACGACTGCCAGAGGCGGGCCAGGCCCATCTCCACCGCGAACAGCGCCGGCTGGGCGTAGGTGGTCTGCCGTAGCGTCTCTTCAGCGGCTGGGCCGTCCAGGTCGAAAATCACGTCCAGCAAAGGCTTTTCGAGAACGTCGGCGACCGCCGCCGCGCAGCGGTCCAGCGTCTCGGCGAACACGGGCTCGGTGTCGTACAGCTCCCTGGCCATGCCGGCGTACTGGCTGCCCTGACCGGTGAACAGCCACGCGGTCTTCGGCGTGTCGTCGGACGTTCCGCGCACCAGCCCGGGTGCGGGGCGGTCGTCGGCGAGCGCGCCGAGCAACTCCCGGGCGGATTCCATCGAATTGACCACCAGCGCGGCCCGGTGCTCGAAGTGCGCCCGCCCCACCCCGGCGGTGAAGCACAGGTCAGCCAGGGTGGCCTCCGGGTGCGCACGCAGCCAGCTGCGGTAGTGATCGGCGATCTGCACCAGCGCGGCGGGCGTGCGCGCCGACAGCGGCAGCACGCTGAACCGCCCGTCCGCGGGCGCCTCGACCGGGCTCGGCACCACCGCGGGCTCGGGGGCCGCTTCGACCGGGGATGGGGCTTCTTCGATGATGACGTGGGCGTTGGTCCCGGCGAACCCGAACGAGCTGACGCCGGCGATGCGCGGCCGGCCGTTGCGTTCCCAGGCGGTGGGCTCCTGCACCACCTGCACGGCGAGCCGGTCCCAGGGAATGTGCGGCGACGGGTTGCGGAAGTGCAGGTGCTGGGGCAAGACCTCGTGCTCGAGCGACAGGATTACCTTGATGACGCCCGCGATGCCGGCGGCGGCTTCCAGATGCCCGATGTTCGTCTTCACCGAACCGATCAACAGCGGCCGGTCCGACTCGCGGCCGGCGCCCAGCACCGCGCCCGCGGCCTGCGCCTCGATCGGATCGCCCAGCGATGTCCCGGTCCCGTGGGCCTCCAGGTATCCGACGTCGCCGGGCGCGATCCCGGCGCGCTTGAGCGCCTCGGCGATAACCCGTTGCTGGGCAATGCCGTTCGGCACCGTCAGCCCGCCCGACGCCCCGTCCTGGTTGATCGCGCTGCCGCGGATGACGGCGCGAATCCGGTCGCCGTCGCGGATCGCGTCCTCGAGCCGCTTCACGACGATGACGCCGCAGCCCTCGCCCCGCACGTAGCCGTCCGCGGCCGCGTCGAACGTCTTGCATCGCCCGTCGGGCGCGAGCATGTGCGCGTGGGAGAACGTGATCATGGTCGCCGGGGTCAGGAGCACGTTCGCGCCGCCGGCCAACGCGAGGTCGCATTCACCGAGGCGCAGCGCCTGGCAGGCCTGGTGGATCGCCACCAGCGACGAGCTGCACGCCGTGTCGACGGCGACCGACGGGCCCTGTAGCCCCAGCCGGTAGCTGATCCGGCCCGCCGCCGCGGCGTTGGACGTCCCGATCGCCATGTAGGCCTCGATCTCGGGATAGGTCAGCTCGTCGGACGCCATTCCCAGGTAGTCGTGGGTGGCCAAACCGACGAACACGCCGGTGTTGGTGTTCGCCAAAGCCGTTGGCGCGGTGCCCGAATGCTCGACGGCCCGCCACGCGGTCTCCAGCAGGAGCCGGTGCTGCGGGTCCATCAACCTGACCTCGCGCGTCGACATGCCGAAGAACGGCGCGTCGAAGCCGGCCACGTCGTCGACGAAGCCCGCCCGACGGGTCACGACCTTCCCGGGGGTGTCGGGGTCGGGGTCGAAGAATTC
The DNA here is from genome assembly GCF_059812295.1 of Mycobacterium sp. NGS63. Classification (NCBI taxonomy): domain Bacteria; kingdom Bacillati; phylum Actinomycetota; class Actinomycetes; order Mycobacteriales; family Mycobacteriaceae; genus Mycobacterium; species Mycobacterium sp. NGS63. The sequence goes on along the minus strand of NZ_JCALCJ010000002.1, from coordinate 614,480 downwards.
GTCGGCATCCCATCGGTCGAAGGGCACCTCGGAGATCGCGTCCCGGCCCTCGGCCAGCACCTGCCAGAACTCGTCGGCATCGGCGGCGCCCGGAAACCGCGCCGCGTAGCCGACGATCGCGAACCCCGCGAAACCCTCGGCACTCGAAGCCCCACGCTTCGGGTCTTCGACGGATGTCATGCGGTTATCCTCCCTGTTTCGATCGGAAGATTCGATGCCCGCGGGCCTTGCGGCGCCGGAGGCGTGGTCGCTCCGAACCGCGTCGCAGGCCGCTCATTTCGCGCACCCAGGACCAGACCTGGCGGAATCCCCCCGGCGTACTCCCTGCAGCGACCGTCGTGGCGAATGTACACATGCCGGACCGGTTGCCGCAGCCGAATCACCTCCGACGGCAAGTATGCCAACTATGGGTGGCTCGCGGGGCGCATGACGCAAGTATCGTCGGTCGTGGCGTCGACGCCGGGCCGCTGCGTCACGGGGGCACTTGCAGTGCCGATGAGCGACCGCGGGCCTATCCGCGCATGTCGGCGCCGCTGATAGTTAAGAAGGCTATCTTGGTGTCGCTACCAGCGGGGCCCACCGCAACCGTCCAGATCGAGGAGAAAAGATTGCGCATCGGGAAGATCCGGATCGGCTCGCTCGGCGACTGGGACCCGTCGCCGGGGTCGGTCATCTCCTGGCACCCGACGGCGGCGGCGGTCGACAAGGTCCGTCAGGCGCCGGTCAGCTCGGTGCCGGTGAGCTACATGCAAGGCCAGCATCTTCGCAATTACCACGAGCGGACGGGCGCCGGGCTGGACTTTTCGCGGCAAATCATCGCCACCTGTGAAGTGCCGGGCGAGTGCGACATTTCGGCCATGGACCACGCGGTCAACGCCTACCTGCGCCGGCACGACACGTTTCGCAGTTGGTTCGAGCACACGGGCGACGGCGAATTCGTCAGGCATACCCTGCGCGATCCCGCCGACATCGAATTCGCGCCGATCGACCACGGGCAAATGACCGTCGACGAAATACGCGCGCACGTCGTGGCCATCCCGAATCCATTGGAGTGGGGGTGCTTCACCTTCGGGATCGTCCAAAACGAGGGCCACTTCACGTTCTTTGCCGCCATGGATCACGTCCACGGTGACGCGACGTTGATCGGCACCACCATGCTCGAGGCCAACGGAATGTACGCGGCATTGAGCGGGGGCGGGGAACCCCTCGCGCTGCCCGACGCCGGCAGCTTCGAGGAGTTCTGCTCCCGCGAGCGCCAATATGTGTCGACGCTGACCCTGGATTCGCCACAGGTGCGCGCGTGGATCGATTTCGCCGAGAACAATAACGGCGGCTTTCCGGAATTCCCCCTTCCGCTCGGCAACCCGCTAGAGCCCAGCGACAGTGACATGGTCTCCGAACTGCTCATGGACGCGGCGCAGACGGAGCGCTTCGAAGCGGCCTGCACGGCGGTCGGCGCGCGCTTCATCGGCGGCCTCTTCGCCTGCTTCGCCCTGGTCGAGCACGAATTCACGGGCGCCCTCACGTATTACGGGCTGACGCCGAGGGACACCCGCAGAACCACGGACAACTTCATGACGCAGGGCTGGTTCACCGGCCTGGTCCCGATCACCGTGCCGATCGCCGCGGCCTCGTTCGGCGACGCCGCTTGGGCGGCCCAGGCGTCCTTCGATTCGGGCCTGGACCTGTCGAAGGTGCCGTATTACCGGGTATTGGAGTTGGCGCCGTGGTTGAACTGGCCGCAGCCGAACTTCCCGGTGTCGAACTTTTTGCATGGCGGCGCCGCTCCGCTCAATGCGGTCCTGGCCGCCGCCGACCTGGGTTACGCGAACAACCTCGGGATTTACTCCGACGGCCGGTTTTCCTACCAACTGACCATCTATGTATTCCGGTACGGCGAGGGGACGGCGATGGCGATCATGTATCCCGACAATCCGGTCGCCCAGAAATCGGTTGTCCGCTATATCGAGGCGATGAGGTCGGTGTGCGCACGGGTCGCCGACAGCGGGCATTGGGGACGCGTTGCGTAGCGTGGAGTAGTTCGATGGCTTCGAGAGACTGGGCCGGCCCCGGGGTGAGGGCGATATGCGACGGCTAACCGATTTTGTGGTGCGGTGGCCGTGGGCGGTGATCGGGATCTGGATCGCGATCGCGGTCGCGGCCCCCCTGACGCTGCCCTCCCTGAACGAGATGGCCCAGAAACATCCGCTCGCCATCCTGCCCAGCGACGCGCCGTCGAGCGTCACCGCCCGCAAGATGGCCGAGGCGTTTCACGAATCGGGCTCCGAAGACCTCCTGCTGGTGGTCCTGACCGACGACCGGGGGCTCGGCCCCGCCGACGAGGCCGCCTACCGCAACCTGGTGGACGCGCTGCGCCGCGACGCCCGAAACGTCGTGATGGTGCAGGACTTCGTCAGCACCCCGGCCCTGCGCTCGGTGGTGACCAGCAAGGACAACAAGGCGTGGGTGCTGCCGGTCGGAGTGGCCGGCGAATTGGGCACGCCGCAGTCGTACGCCGCCTTCAACCAGATCGCCGACGTCGTCAAACACACGTTGGAGCACGCCCCGCCGGGCTCGCACCTCACCGTGAATCTCACCGGTCCCGCGGCGACCGTCGCCGACCTGACCGTCGCCGGCAACCGCGATCGGCTTCCGATCGAGTTGGCGATCGGCGTGCTGGTTCTCATCGTCCTGCTGGTGGTGTACCGCAGCGCGGTCACCATGGTGTTGCCGCTGATCACCATCGGGTTGTCCCTGGTGATCGCGCAGGCGCTGGTGGCCGGCTACTCGCAGCTGACCGGCTCGGGGGTCTCGAACCAGTCCATCGTGTTTCTCAGCGCCATCATGGCCGGCGCCGGAACGGATTACGCGGTCTTTCTGATCAGCCGCTATCACGACTATCTGCGCTCGGGCGCGAGCCACGACCAGGCGGTCCGGCGGGCGATGATCTCGATCGGCAAGGTGATCGCCGCGTCCGCGGCCACCGTCGGAATCACCTTCCTCTTGATCAGCTTCGCCCGGATGGGCGTGTTCAAGACGGTCGGGGCGTCGTCGGCGATCGGGATCGGGGTGGCCTTTTTGGCGGCGGTGACGCTGCTGCCGGCGATCCTGGTGGTGGCCGGGCCGCGCGGCTGGGTCAAGCCGCGGCGGGAACTGACCGCCGGGTTCTGGCGGCGTTCGGGCATCCGCATCGCGCGCCGCCCGAGGGTCCACCTGGTCGCCAGCGTGCTGGTGTTGATCCTGCTGGCCTGCTGCTCGGGCCTGGTGCGCTACAACTACGACGACCGCAAGGCCCTGCGTCCCTCGGCTCCGAGCTCGATCGGATACGCCGCGCTGGACCGCCACTTCCCGGTCAACCAGTCCATCCCGGAATACATCCTCGTCCAGTCGCCGCATGACCTGCGCACGCCGCACGCCCTGGCGGACCTGGAGCAGATGGCCGACCGGGTCAGCCAGCTGCCGAACATCGCCGCGGTCAGCGGCATCACCCGTCCCACCGGGAACGTGCCCGAGCAGTTCCGGGCCACCTATCAGGCGGGCGCGATCGGCTCCCTGTTGGCCACCGGGTCGACCATGATCAACGACCACACCAGCGACCTCAACCGGCTGGCCGCCGGGGCCGGCACGCTGGCCGACAACCTCGGCGACGTCCGCGGCAAGGTCAACCAGCTCGCCGCCGGGGTGCAGGAACTGGAGAACGCCTTCTCCTCGGCGAAGAACCAGTACAGCGGCGACGCGCTGGTCAAGGAGGTCGACCTCGCGGCGCAACTCATCGACCACGTCAACTCGCTCAGCAACGCCATGGGCTGGAACTTCTCGGCCGGCAAGAACCTGTTCGCCTGGATCGGCCCGGTGCTGGCCGCGCTGCAGGGCAACCCGATCTGCGATGCCGACGCGTCGTGCGCCGCCACCCGCGGGACTTTCGAGCGGCTGACCGGCGGGCGCGACCAGGCAGACCTCGACGCGATCGACGATCTGGCCCACCAGTTGCAGGACTACCCGGACAAGCGGGCGCTGAAGGCGTCGACGGACCGCCTGCGTGCCGCGCTGACCAAGCTCACCAACGTGCTGCGGTCCCTGGGGATGGACCAGCCCGGCGGGCTGCAGGCGAACCTGGACAAGCTGCAGGACGGCGCCAACCGGTTCGCCGGGGGCAGCCGGGAGGTGGCCGACGCCGTGGCCCAGCTCGTCGACCAGGTCAAACAGCTCGGCGCCGGGCTCAGCGAGTCGGCGGCATTCCTGCTGTCGCTGAAACGGGACGCCGCGCAACCGGCGATGGCCGGGTTCAACATCCCGGCCCAGCTGCTGCATCTGGAGGAGTTCCAGAAGGCCGCCAAGGTTTTCATCTCGCCGGACGGCCACACGGTGCGGTATCTGGTCCAGACCAAGCTCAACCCGTTCAGCACCGAAGCCATGGACCAGGTCAACGCGATCACCGCGACCGCCCGGGGAGCCCAGGCCAACACCGCGTTGGCGGACGCCACGGTGTCGATGTCCGGATACACCGTCGGGCTGAAGGACACGCGCGACTACTACCAGCACGACATCCGGTTCATCATCGCGGTGACCCTGCTCGTCGTGCTGCTGACCCTGGTCGCGCTGCTGCGCGCCGTCGTCGCGCCGTTGTATCTGGTTGCTTCCGTGGTCATTTCGTATCTGTCGGCGGTGGGCATCGGCGTGCTGGTGTTCCAATTCCTGCTGGGCCAGCATTTGCATTGGAGCGTGCCGCCGCTGGCCTTCGTGGTGTTGGTCGCGGTGGGGGCCGACTACAACATGCTGCTCGTGTCACGCATGCGTGACGAGTCTCCGAACAGCTTGCGCTACGGCATCATCCGCACCCTGGGGTCGACGGGCGGGGTGATCACCGCCGCGGGCCTGATCTTCGCCGCCTCGATGTGCGGGCTCTTGTTCTCCAGCATCGGCACCGTGGTCCAGGGCGGCTTCGTGATCGGCGTGGGGATCCTGCTGGACACCTTCCTGGTGCGCACCATCACGGTTCCCGCGCTGGCCGCGCTGATCGGGCGCGCGAACTGGTGGCCGTCCCGTCGCAGCCGGATTAGCGGGCGCCCATGACGTATGTGAAACTAGAGAAGCCGATCGGTCAGGGGTAGGGATGAGGAAACTCCTCGCAGGAGTCACTGCGTTGGTAACTGTCGGCGCCACAGGGTGTTTCGGCGTGAACACCGCGACGGCCGACGACACGCCGATCGGCGGTCCGCCGACCCCCGGGGCGCCGGGCGACCAGACCGCGTTCGCCCTCGGCGGCGCGCACGTCCTGGGCATCCCCTACGACGAGTACATCCGCCAGGAGGGCGCCCAGTGGTTCCCCGGCCAGAAGCGCGAAATCATCGGCTACCCGGCGGGGCAGGTTCAGGGCCACGTCCTCGAGCGGCTCTTCCCCGGCATCGGCAAGGTCGGCGACGAGATCTTCCCCGGTTTGGGTCTGGACGGCCCCAGCGTTGGCGAGTCGGTCGACGTGGGAGTGGACAACCTGGTTGCCGCGATCAAGACCGGTCGCCCGGGAACGGCCATCGGGCTGTCCGAGGGCGGGTTCGTGGTCGACGGCGCGCAGGCCCGGCTGGCGACCGATCCGACCGCTCCGCCGCCGAACACGCTGAACTTCGCCACGTTCGGTGACCCGATCGGGCATCACGCCTTCGGCCAGAGTTTCCTGACCGCCATGTTCCCGGTCGGCAGCACCGTTCCCGCGCTGGACTACACCATGCCGCCGCCCTACGAGAGCCAGTACGACACCAACAGGTTCGTCGCCGCATACGACTCGATCGCGGACTTCCCCGACCGGCCGGACAACTTGTTCGCGTTCGCCAACACGCTGATGGGCCTGGCCACCGGCCACACCGCGGTGGCCTTCACCAACCCGAGCATGGTGCCGCCCCAGAACATCAGGTCCACGATCAACTCCAGGGGCGCGAAAGACACCACGATCATGGTCCCGGAGAAGCACTTGCCGCTGGTGATGCCGCTGAAATACATCGGGATCCCCGAGGACACGCTGAACAAGCTCGACGCAATCCTGATCCCCCGCGTGAACGCCGGCTATTCGCGCAACGACGACCCGTCGACCGCCCCGATCCAGGTCGACCCGGTGCACGGCTTCGATCCGGCGGAAGTCACCGCGCCGGCCAACCAGGCGACCTTCGGTGGCGGCGCCGACCCGTTCTCGCAGATCCTCGCGGGTGCGTTGTCCGTGTTGTCGCACGCCCCGGGCCAAGCGGACCACTGACCGAAGAACCGACCTGTTCGACCAAGCGAGTACGGACGTAACGTGACGCCTGCGCCCCATTCATCCATCCTGTCGATGCTGCACGGACGTGCCAGCCTGCGGCCCAACGACGTCGCGTTCACGTTCATCGACTACGCCGAGGACCCCGAGGGGGTCCGCGAGGAGCTGACGTGGTCGCAGCTGTCGCGCCGAACGCTGAACCTCGCACGCGGGCTCGCCCTGCACGGATCGGCCGGAGACCGGGCGGTGATCCTGGCTCCCCAGAGCCTCGATTACATCGTGGCGTTCCTGGGATCCATGCAGGCCGGGCTGATCGCGGTTCCGCTCCCGTTGCCGCACCGCGGCTCGAGCCACGAGCGCGTCGGTGCGGTGCTCGCCGACGCGTCGCCCGCGGTGGTGCTCACCACGTCGGCGGTCGCGGAGGACATCCGCGAATACGTGGACCGGGCGGGCCTGGAAACCGCGCCCACGATCGTCGAGGTCGACTCGATGAACCTGGACGCCGACGGCGGAATGGCCGGTCCCACAGCCGATTTCCCCAGCATCGCCTACCTGCAGTACAGCTCTGGCTCGACCCGGCTGCCGGCCGGGGTGATGATCTCGCACCGCAATCTGAAGGTCAATTTCGAGCAGCTGATGCGCAGCTTCTTCGCCGACTCCCACGTCAAGGCCCCCGCGAACCTCACCATCGTTTCGTGGTTGCCCTTCTACCACGACATGGGTCTGGTGCTGGGGGTCTGCGCGCCGATCCTGGGCGGCTACCGCGGTGAACTGATGAGCCCCGTCGCGTTCTTGGAACGGCCGGCCAGATGGGTGCGATCGTTGGCCGGAAGCCCGTCTACGTGGTCGGCGGCGCCCAATTTCGCGTTCGCCCTGGCGGCCCGCAAGACCACCGACCACGACCTGGACGGCCTCGACCTCGGTGGGGTGGTGGGCATCATTAGCGGCGCCGAACGGGTCGAGCCGGCCACGCTGCACCGTTTCGTTGATCGGTTCGCCCACTTCAACTTTCGGGACCACATGATGCGTCCCTCGTACGGGTTGGCCGAGGCGACCGTCTTCGTGACGGCCGGCATGTGGAGCGAGTCAGCGGACGCGGCACGTTTCGATCTCGAGGAGCTGTCCGCGGGCCGCGCCCGGCGATGTCCGGGCGGGACCGGCACGGAGTTGGTCAAATACCAAGTGCCGCAATCACCCACGCTGCGGATCGTCGACGCCGACACCCATCGCGAGCTGCCGCCGGGCTCCGTCGGCGAGATCTGGATAGCGGGGCCCAACGTCGCCGACGGCTACTGGCGCAAACCGCCGGAGGAGCAGCGCTGCTTCGGCGCAAGGCTGATGGACCCGTCGCCGGGCACCCCGGACGGGCCCTGGCTGAGGACCGGCGACCTGGGTTTCCTCTGCGAGGGCGCGCTGTACATCGTCGGGCGCATCAAGGATCTGCTGATCATCCGCGGGCGCAATCACTACCCCGAGGACATCGAGGCCACGGTCCAGGAGATCACCGGCGGGCGGGTCGCGGCGATCTCGGTTCCGGTGCACAGCACCGAGAAGCTGGTCACCGTCATCGAGCTCAAGAAGCGCGGCGATTCCGACGAGGACGCGACGCGCTGGCTCACCTGCGTCAAGAGCGACGTCACCTCCGCGATCTCCAACGCGCACGGCTTGAACGTCGGCGACCTCGTGCTGGTGCAGCCCGGATCCATCCCCACCACGACGAGCGGCAAGATCCGGCGCGCCGCCTGCGTCGAGCAGTACCGTCAGGACCAGTTCACCCGCTTGGACGCCTGATCCCGCCGCTGGGAGCGCCCGGCTCGCGTGCACGGCAACCCCGGTTGCTCATAATGTGTCAACCGCACCGGCAAAGGAGCCCCCGATGAGCAGCGCAGACCGACCGTTTCGTGTGATCCAGTGGACGACCGGCAACATCGGGCGGCGGTCGCTGCACGCCATCATCGGCAGGCCGGACATGGAACTCGTCGGCGTCTACGCCCACGGCCAGGACAAGGTGGGCGTGGACGCCGCCGAGCTTGCCGGCTGGCCCGAGCCCACGGGAGTCAAGGCCACCAACGACATCGACGCGCTGGTGGCCCTGCGGCCGGACGCGTGTTGCTATAACCCGTTGTGGCCCAACCTTGACGAACTCGTGCTGCTGCTCGAGTCGGGCGTCAATGTGTGCACCAGCGCCGCCTGGATCACCGGCGGCAAGCAGACACCGGAGGACCGCAAGCGCATCGAGGACGCCTGCCGGCGGGGCGGTTCGACGATCTTCGGCAGCGGCGCGCATCCCGGCATGACGAACATGGTCGGCATGGTGCTGTCCGCCTCCTGCGAGCGCGTCGACGAGATCCGCATCACCGAGTCGGTGGACTGCTCGACCTACGAGTCGGCGGAAACCCAGACGGCGATGGGGTTCTCGCAGGATCCCGACACCCCCGGGCTGGCCGAGAGCGTCCGAAGGGAAAGCGAGGTGTTCGCGGAGTCGGCGGCGATGATGGCCGACGCGATCGGCGCCAAGCTGGACCGGATGACCTTCGACGTCACCTTCACCGCGGCCACCGCCGATTCCGACCTCGGCTTCATGAAGATCCCCGCGGGAACGGTCGGCAGCGTCTACGGCTACCACCGCGGCTGGGAGGGGGACCGCAACGTCGTCAGCGTCGGGTTCAACTGGACCATGGGCAGCCACGTGGTTCCGCCCAAGCCCCTCGAACACGGCCACGTCATCCAGGTGTTCGGGTTGCCCAACATGCGCACCGTCCTGCACTGCCTGCCGCCGAAGGATTGGACGGAGCCCGGATTCATGGGACTGGGAATGATCTACACCGCGATGCCGGTTACCAATGCAGTTCCGGCGGTGGTGGCGGCCAGACCGGGGATCGTGACGCTCGCCGATTTGCCGCCGGTCACCGGCCGGGTGCCGCGCTAGACGGGCGCCCCCGGAGGAACGGCTTCGTGCCTTAAGGTCTACGATGCTTAGCTGAGCAAAGGTTCTGCCGGCAACGCGACGGCGGGGCCGCGCAGCGGCGAGGGGAAGGCGGTCAGGTGGCTAAACCGAATGCCGGCGCCATGACCCGCGCCGTCAAGCGGGCCTGGATACCGCTGGTGCTGGTGGTCGTGCTGGCGGTGTCGGGATTGGTCGTGTCGCGGCTGCACAAGCTCTTCGGCTCGGAGGACCTCAACACAAACGCCGGCAAGGGGATCGAGATCGTGCAGTTCAACCCGAAGGTCGTCGTCTACGAGATCTCCGGCCCGCCCGGCGCCACCGCCAACATCAACTACTGGGACGAGAACGCGAACACCCATCAGATCAACAACGTCCCGCTGCCGTGGTCGACCACGATCTCGACCACGCTGCCGTCGGTGAGCGCCAACATCATGGCGCAAAGCGACGGCAGCCGGATCGACTGCAAGATCATCGTGGACGGTGTGGTCCGCGACCACCAGAATTCCGACGGCCATAACGCCCAGACCTTCTGCCTGGTGAAGTCCGCATGACCGAGATCAACAAGATGGACCGCGACGTGAGCACCGCGGACACGGGCCCGATCAGCACCCGGGGCCTGTCCAAGGCCGAGCGCGGCCACCGCCCCTACCTGCCCCATGCGATCCGCATCTTCGCGATCCCGATCATCCTGGTCTGGGTGTTCGTGACGGTCCTGGTGAACGTCATCGTTCCGACGCTGGAAAAGGTCGGCGAGGCGCACTCGGCGCCGATGACCCCGCTGGACGCGCCGTCGATGAAGGCGATGATGCGCCTGGGCCACAACTTCCACGAATTCGATTCCAACAGCACGGTGATGATCGTCTTGGAGGGCCAACAGCCCCTGGGCCAAGACGCACACCGCTACTACGACAAGCTGATTCGAGACCTCCGCCAGGATCCCAAGCACATCCAGCACATCCAGGACTTCTGGGGCGACCGGCTCACCGCGGCCGGCGCGCAGAGCGCGGACGCCAAGGGCGCCTACGTGATGATCAACCTGGCCGGCAACCAGGGCACCACGCTGGCCAACGAGTCGGTGGACGCGGTGCGCAAGGTGATCGACGACAACAAGGCGCCGCCCGGCGTGAAGGCGTACGTCACCGGTCCCGCGGCCCTGTCCGACGACATGCACATCATCGGCAACGCCAGCCTGGCCAAGATCACGCTGTTCACCCTGGGCGCGATCGCCATCATGTTGCTGCTGGTCTACCGGTCCATCGTCACGACGCTCGTCCAGCTGTTCATGACCTTTGTCGCCCTGGCCTGCTCACGAGGCGTCGTCGCGGTTCTGGCGTATCACAACGCATTCGGGCTCACCACGTTCGCCGCCAACATCCTCACCATGCTGGCGATCGCGGCCGGGACGGACTACGGGATCTTCCTCATCGGCCGCTATCAGGAGGCGCTGCGCGCCGGCGAGGACCGAGAAACCGCGTACTACACCACGTTTAAGGGCGTCGCCCCGGTGGTGTTGGGCTCGGGCCTGACCATTGCCGGCGCGACCTACTGCCTGAGTTTCACGCGGCTGCCGTGGTTCAACACCATGGGCGCCCCGGTGGCGATCGGGATGCTGGTCGTGGTGCTGGCCGGGCTGACGCTGGGGCCCGCGGTGGTCTTCATCGGCAGCCGCTTCCATCTCTTCGAGTCCAAACGGGCGGTCAAGCGAAGCGGGCTGTGGCGACGGGTGGGCACCGCGGTAGTGCGTTGGCCCGCACCGGTTTTGGCCGTCAGCGCCGCCGTCGTCCTGGTCGGCATGGTCGCGCTGCCGAGCTACAAGACCAGCTACAACGACCGTTACTACCTGCCGACCTCGGCCCCGTCGAATCTCGGGCAGGCGGCCGCGGACCGGCATTTCTCGCAGGCCCGGATGAACCCCGACATGCTGATGGTCGAGTCCGACCACGACATGCGCAACCCGGCCGACATGCTGGTGTTGGATCGCGTCGCCAAGAACGAGATGCGCACGCTCGGCATCGCCATGGTCCAGGACATCACCAGGCCGCTGGGCATTCCGATTCAGCACAGCTCGATCCCGTTCCAGAACAGCATGCAAAGCCAGACGACCATGCAGAACATGTCCTTCCTCAAGGACCGCATGGGCGACATCCTCAAGATGGCCGACGAGTTGCAGGTCCAGATCAACTACACCGAGCGGCTGTACGCGATCACCAAGGACCTGTCCAGTGCCGCCGACGACAGCGCCAAGACGACGGAGGAAACGTCGCAGATCACCGACGAACTGCGCAACCACATCGCCGATTTCGACGACTTCTGGCGGCCGATCAAGTCGTACTTCTATTGGGAGAAGCACTGCTTCGACATCCCGATGTGCTGGTCGATCCGGTCCCTGTGGGACTCGCTGGACGGGTTCGACGAGCTCGCCGGGAAGTTCCACGAGCTGTCGGCGGACATCAACCGCACCGCCGCCGCGACCCACGAGATGCTGGTGATCATCCCCACGATGATCTCGACGCTGAAGACCACCAAGGGCATCACGCTGACGCTGTACCAGACGTTCTCGGCGATGCTCAACCAGATGGACGCCATGAGCAACACCGCCATCGTCATGGGCCAGAGCTTCGACGCCTCCAAGAACGACGACTTCTTCTACCTGCCGCCGGAGGCCTTCGACAACCCGGACTTCCAGACCGGCCTGCGGATGTTCCTGTCCCCCGACGGTAAGTCGGCGCGGTTCTTCATCACCCACCAGAGCGATCCCATGACGCCGGAAGGCATTTCGCGCGTCGACGCGGAGCGCACGGCGGCCCAGGAAGGGCTCAAGCAGTCGTCGCTGTCGGACGCCCGGGTCTATCTCGGTGGCACCGCCCCGACCTTCCGGGACATGGCCGACGGCGAGAAATACGACCTGATGATCGCGGTGATCGCGTCGCTGACGCTGATCTTCATGATCATGCTGCTGCTGACCCGAAGCGTGGTCGCCGCGCTGGTGATCGTCGGGACCGCGGCCAGTTCGATCGCCGCGTCGTTCGGGCTGTCGGTGCTCATCTGGCAGGACCTGTTCGGCATCAGGATCCACTGGATCGTGATGGCGCTGTCGGTGATCATCCTGCTGGCCGTCGGCTCCGACTACAACCTGCTACTGGTCTCCCGGTTCAAAGAGGAGATCCACGCCGGCCTCAAGACCGGGATCATCCGGTCGATGGCCGGCACCGGCGGGGTGGTGACGGCGGCGGGCCTGGTGTTCGCCTTCACCATGGCGTCCATGCTGGGCAGCGACCTGCGCGTGCTCGGCCAGTTCGGATCGACGGTCTGCATCGGCCTGCTGCTCGACACGCTGATCGTGCGGACGCTGCTGATGCCGTCGATCGCGACGCTGCTGGGGCGGTGGTTCTGGTGGCCGCAGGTCGTGCACCCGCGCGGTGACAACGCGCGGCGCGCGGTACCGGCCTAGGCGTCCGGAAGCTCCAGACAGACCGCCACTGCCCCCGCGCCGACGTGCAGCGCGAGCACCGGCCCTAGCGGGGTGATGATCGCCCGCTCACACGCCGGTAGCCGCTCCGCCAGCGTCGCCGCCACTTCCTTGGCGCCGTCGGGGTTGGCGACGTGGTGCACCGCCAGCGCGGCCGGGCCGTCGCCGACGGCCTCGCAGACCCGGTCGATCATCGCCGCGGTGGCGTGGGTGACGGTGCGGACCCGTTGGGCCAGAACGAGTTTCCCGTCGTCGATGCGCAGCAGCGGCTTGAGGGACAGCGCGGTGCCCAGCCACGCCTTGGCCCCGCCGATCCGCCCGCTGCGGCGCAGGTTATCCAGCCGGTGCACCACCACGAACGCGCGGCCGCGCGACACGGCCGACGCCGCGGCGCCGGCGACGGCGTCTAAATCACCACCCGCGGCCGCCGCGCGGGCGGCGGCCAGCGCGACGAAGCCCGTGCCCATCGCGGTCGACCGCGAGTCGATCACCCGCACGTGGGCGTCGAGGTCGGCCGCCGTCCGCTGGGCCGCGCCGCAGGTTCCCGACAGTGCGGCCGAAAGGTGTACCGCCACAACGCCGTCGCCACCGCTGTCGGCCAGCGCCTGCTGGTAGGCGTTGGCCAACTCGGCCGGGGTGGCCGCCGCGGTGGTGGCGTTCTGCTTGTAGATGTCCTCCGGAATGTCGTCCACACCGTCGCGCAGGTCGTGGCCGTCGAGCAGGATGTGCAGCGGAACGACCCGGATCGCCCACTTTTCGAGCAGCTCGGCGGGCAGCCGCGACGACGCATCGGTCACCACCACGACAGTCACGAGCGCTACCCGCGCGACTTCTCGTTGAACACCCCAGCTTCGGCCAGCGCCTTGAGCATCAGCTCCGCGACCGCCTGGTGTGCCTCGAAATTCCAGTGGATGCCGTCGGGGTTACCGCGCCCGCTCATCACCTGTTCGGCCACAGCGGCTTTGAGATCCACCAGCGGAATGTCGTGTTGGTGCGCCCAGTCGGTGATCGCGGCGACCGTCCCCGCGCGGCCGTGGTGGGCCATGCCGTACGTCTCGGCGATGTGCACCGACGGCAGCGACGCCACGATCGGGATGCCGGGGCGGTTGAAATCGATTGCGCCGCGGGTCTGTTCGAGGTATTCGGCGCTCAGGTGCGGCGGCAGCGCCGACCGCGCCACCGGCGAGAGCCTGGGCTGCAGCCAGGCGTAGCCGTCGCGGGCCCAGCGCCGCAGCCACGGCGGGCGCACGTAGCGGATCAGCTCGCGCAGCGCGGTCGGCAACACCGACGGCAGCGAATCCATCCCGCCGGTCGCAAAGATCACCGCGCCCGCCCGGGGCAGCGCCGCCCACGCCCGCGGGTCCTGCGTCGCCGCCCACCACACGTCGCGACAGGTCCAGCCGATCCGACCGATCAGCTCCACATCCCAACCCAGTTGGGCGGCAACGATATTGGGCCAGATGCGTGGATCGTCGGCGGGCAGCCCGCCGGTGGGTCCGTAATAGGACAGCGAATCGGCGAATATCAGCAGCGTCGGCCGGGATTCAGAGGACATCGTTCGCCACCTGGGCCGAGGCGTTCCACACGTCGAGGCGCCAGCGGATGCCGTCGAGGTCGGCGCGATCGTCGGAGTGCCCGGACAGCTGCACCCAGCTCGCGTTGCCCATGCCGCCCAGGATCGGCCAGTTGGCCACCGGCAGCCCCAGCAGCGCCGCCGACAGCGCGGCGATCAACCCGCCGTGGGCGACCAGCACCACCGGCCGATCCGGGTGCTGCGAATCCCCCCAATCCGGCTCCCCGGACACCAGTTCGGCGATCAACGGCCGGCTCCGCGCGGCCACGTCGACGCGGCTCTCGCCGCCATGCGGCGCCCGCGTCGCGTCCTCACGCCAGGCCAGCCGGGCGCCGGGTGCCTCCGCGTCGATCTGCAAGTGCGTCAGGCCCTGCCAGTCGCCGAGGTGCGTCTCCCGGATCCGCTCGTCCACCCGGACCTGCAGGCCCGTCCGCTCCCCCAGCTTGACCGCCGTGTCGTAGGCGCGCCGCAGATCCGACGACACGATCAGCAGCGGCTGCAGCTTGCCCAGCACCTCGGCGGCGGCGACCGCCTGCGCGCGGCCCAACTCGCTCAGCTGGGTGTCCAGCTGGCCCTGCATGCGGCTGCCGAGGTTGTAGTCGGTCTGGCCGTGGCGCAGCATCACCAGCCGTCTGATTCTCACGGCGCGCCCACCGACCCGTCGGGCGCCCCCGGTTCGTCGAGGTCCACCGGCACCGTCGGGCAGTCACCCCACAGCCGGTCCAGCGCGTAGAAGTTGCGGTCGTCCTGATGCTGGATGTGCACGACGATGTCGCGGTAGTCCAGCAGGGTCCAGCGCCCCTCGCGGGCGCCCTCGCGCCGCGCCGGCTTGTAGCCCGCCCTGCGCATCTTCTCCTCGACCTCGTCGACGATGGCGTTGACCTGCCGCTCGTTGGACGCCGAGGCGATGACGAAGCAGTCGGTGATGACCAGTTGGCCCGAGACGTCTATGACGACGACGTCGTTGGCGAGTTTCGCGGCGGCCGCGCCGGCGGCGACGGTCGCCATGTCGATCGCCTCCCGGGTGGCGCTCACGCGGACCCCTCGCCGCCGGGCTTGGTGTACAGCCGCCGCTTTGAGACGTACTGCACGACGCCGTCGGGCATCAGGTACCACAGCGGGCGGTGCTGCTCGGCCCGCCGGCGGCAGTCGGTCGACGAGATCGCCAGCGCCGGAATCTCGACCAGCGTCAGCGCGTCCTCGGTCAGCTCGCCCAGCACGGCGGTGATGTGTTCGCGGCGCAGTTCGTAGCCGGGCCGGCTGACGCCGATGAAACGCGCCAGCGCGAACAGCTCGTCCCAGCCCTGCCACGACAGGATGGACTCCAGCGCGTCGGCGCCGGTGATGAAGTACAGCTCGGAGTCGGGGTTCAGCGCGTGCAGGTCGCGCAGCGTGTCCCGGGTGTAGGTCGGCCCGGCGCGGTCGATGTCGACGCGGCTCACCGAAAAGCGGGGATTGGACGCGGTGGCGATCACCGTCATCAGATACCGGTCCTCGGCGGCCGAGACGTTCCGGTCCTTCTGCCAGGGCTGCCCGCTGGGCACGAACACCACTTCGTCGAGGTCGAACAGGTCGGCGACCTCGCTGGCGGCGACCAGGTGGCCGTAATGGATGGGATCGAACGTCCCGCCCATCACTCCCAGCCTGCGCAGCCGCTTTTGCACGATGTGCCAGCTTACTGGAGTAGTCAGCCGTGGCATGGATGGTAGGTTTTAGGCATGCGGGCAACCATTGACAAGGCAGGACGATTGGTTATCCCTAAGCGGCTGCGTGACCATCTGGGACTCCGGCCGGGTGAGGTCGAAGTAACGACCGATGGTGCGGCACTGCGCGTCGAGCCGCTCGCAGGCGACTCGCTCGAAGAGCGCGAGGGGCGCTTCGTCATACCTGCCGGCGGTGCGGAGATCAACGACGACCTTGTGCGGGCACTGCGCGATGCCGACCAGCGGTAAAACCGCAACGGTGCTCGTTGACACGAGCGTCGCCGTCGCACTGGTGGTGGCCGATCACGACCATCACGAAGACGCCTTCCAGGCGCTGCGCGGCCGGACCTTGGGGCTGGCCGGCCACGCCGCATTCGAAACGTTCTCCGTGCTGACACGCCTGCCGCCGCCGGCTCGCCGGACTCCGGCTACGGTGGCGCACTTGCTTGCCAACACCTTCCCCGAAACGAAGTTCCTCCGCCCCGCTGCCGCCGCGTCGCTCCTGGGGACGCTCGGAACGGCAGGCATCGCCGGTGGCTCGGTGTATGACGCACTTGTCGGCGCCGTCGCGAACGAGCATCGGCTCACGCTCGCGACCCGCGACCGACGCGCCATGGAGGTCTATCGCACGCTCGAAGTGGACGTCGAGCTGCTTGGGTGAGCGCCGACCGCGAAAGTGCCACTGACGACGCATTCCCCGAGAGGCACCGTCTGCAGTTGCACTCTCGCGGCAGAATTCACACCGGCAGGAGCTGGTCGATCACGGCGGCCAGTTGCTTGGCCGAGCGGCATTCGTGCATCGCGATGACATCCTGGTAGCGCGGCACCGCCGAGTCGCCGCTGCCCCACAGGTGCCGTGGCTCGGGGTTGAGCCAGTGCGCGTGCCGGCTGGCGGTCACCATGTCGGCCAGCACGTCGATGGCCGGGTCGCGATAGTTGGTGCGCCCGTCGCCCAGCACCAGCAGCGAGCTGCGCGGCGACAGCGCGTTCGGGTGGGCCTGCAGGAACGAGACGAACGCGTTGCCGTAGTCGGAGTGCCCGTCGCGGCTGTAGACGCCGGCCTCCCGGGTGATGCGCTGGATCGCCACGGCCAGGTCGGCTTCGGGCCCGAACATGTGCGTCACCTCGTCGGTGGTGTCGATGAACGCGAACACCCGGACGCGGGAGAACTGTTGGCGCAGGGCGTGCACCAGCAGCAGGGTGAAGTGGCTGAACCCGGCGACCGAACCCGAAACGTCGCACAGCACCACCAGTTCGGGGCGCGCCGGGCGGGGCTTGGCCAGCACCACGTCGATCGGCACGCCCCCGGTGGACATGGACTTGCGCAGCGTCTTGCGCAGGTCGATCGTCCCGGCCCGCGAGCGGCGCCGCCGCGCCGCCAGCCGGGTGGCCAGGGTGCGGGCCAGCGGCGCCACGACCCGTTGCATCTGGCGCAGCTGCTCGCCCGAGGCGCGCAGGAACTCGACGTTCTCGGAAAGCTGTGGGATGCCGTACATCTGGACGTGGTCGCGGCCGAGCTGCTCGGCGGTGCGGCGCTTGGTCTCAGCGTCGACCATCTTGCGCAGCTGCGTGATCCGCTGCGCGGCAAGCGCTTTGGCGATCTGCTCCTGGGTGGGCGTGGGTTCGTCGCCGTAGGGGGCCAGCAGCCCCGCGAGCAGCTTGCCCTCCAACTCGTCCAGCGCCATCGCCTTGAGCGCCTGATACGACGAGAACGACGGGCCGCGGCTCGAGCTGTATTTGCCGTAGGCCTCCACGATCCGGGCGATCATCGCGACCAGCCGCTCGTCCATGTCGGCCAGCTCGGGGTTTTCGGTGAGCAGGTCCAGCAGCATCTGGCGCATCGCCTCGACATCGTCGGCCGGCAGGGAGGCCTCGCCGGACTCGTCGGCTTCGGCTTCTGTGACTACCGCCCTTGCGCCCAGCGCCGCGGGGAACCACAGGTCGAACATGGCGTCGTAGGTCTCGCGGTGATCGGGGCGGCGCAGCACCGCGCAGGCGATGCCCTCGCGCAGCACCTCGCGGTCGCCCAGGCCGAGGGTGGCCATTACCCGCCCGGCGTCCACCGTCTCCGACGGGCCCACCGAGATCCCCGCTCCGCGAAGCGCTTCCACGAAACCGACCAGGTGGCCCGGCAGCCCGTGCGGGGCGAGCGGGCGGCTGGGGCGGATGCGGCGGGCGGCCATCTAGTTCAGCCTGAGCTCGCCGGCCGCGCGCTGCTGGTCGGATTGGTGCTTGAGGACCACACCGAGCGTCTGGGCGACCACCGCGTCGTCGATGGTGTCCAGGCCCAGGGCGAGCAGGGTGCGGCCCCAGTCGATCGTCTCGGCGATGGACGGCACCTTCTTCAGCTGCATCCCGCGCAGCACGCCGATGATGCGCACCAGCTCCTCGGCCAGGTGCGCGGGCAGCTCGGGGACCCGGGACAACAGGATGCGGCGTTCCAGGTCGGGGCTCGGAAAGTCGATGTGCAAGAACAGGCAGCGGCGCTTGAGGGCCTCGGACAGCTCCCGGGTGGCGTTGGACGTCAGCACCACCAGCGGCGTCCGCTCGGCGGTGATGGTGCCCAGTTCGGGAACGGTCACCGCGAAGTCGCTCAAAACCTCGAGCAGCAGGCCCTCGATCTCGATGTCGGCCTTGTCGGTCTCGTCGATGAGCAGCACCGTCGGGTCGGTGCGCCGGATGGCGGTCAGCAGCGGGCGCTGCAGCAGGAACTCCTCGCTGAACACGTCGTCCTTGGTCTGGTCCCAGTCCCCCGAACCGGCCTGAATGCGCAGGATCTGCTTGGCGTGGTTCCACTCGTACAGCGCGCGCGCCTCGTCGACGCCCTCGTAGCACTGCAGGCGCACCAGCCCCGAGCCGGTGGCCTGGGCGATGGCGCGGGCCAGCTCGGTCTTGCCGACCCCGGCCGGGCCCTCCACCAGCAACGGCTTGCCGAGCCGGTCGGCCAAGAACACCGCCGTCGCGGTGGCAGTGTCGGGTAGGTAACCGGTCTCGGCCAACCGTCGCGAGACGTCGTCGATGTCGGCGAACAGCGGCGCGGGCCGGGCGGGCACAGTCACGATCTGGGTTCTCCTAAAGCTTTGGGTGTCGTCAGGCCGGGCGGGTGTGCCCGTCTCCCCACGCGATCCACTTGGTCGAGGTCAATTCCGGCAACCCCATCGGGCCGCGCGCATGCAGCTTCTGCGTCGAGATACCGATCTCGGCGCCGAACCCGAACTGCTCGCCGTCGGTGAACGCCGTCGAGGCGTTGACCATCACCGCGGCGGAGTCGACGCCGTCGGTAAACCGTTGCGCCGCGGCCATGTTGGTGGTCACGATGGCCTCGGTGTGCCCGGTGCCGTATTCGTTGATGTGGTCGATCGCGGCGTCGACGCCGTCGACCACCGCCACCGCGATGTCCATCGACAGGTATTCGCGGCGCAGGTCGGCCTCGTCGGGGTTGAGGTGCACGGCCACCCCGGCGTCCTGCAGGACGCCCACCAGCCGCGGCATGGCCTCCCCGGCGATCGCCGCGTCGACCAGCAGCGTCTCGGCGGCGTTGCAGACGCTGGGCCGGCGGGTCTTGGAGTTCAGCAGGATCCGCTCGGCCACCTCCAGGTCGGCGGCCTCGTGCACGTAGACGTGGCAGTTGCCCACACCCGTCTCGATCGTGGGCACCTGGGCGTCGCGCACCACCGCGTCGATCAGGCTGGCCCCGCCGCGCGGGATCACCAGGTCGACCAGGCCGCGGGCCTGGATCAGGTGGGTGACCGTGGCGCGGTCGGCCGACGAGAGCAGTTGGACCGCGTCGGCGGGCAGGTCCTCACTGACCAGCGAGGCCCGCAGCACGTCGACGAGCGCCTGGTTGGACTTGGCCGCCGACGAACTCCCGCGCAGCAGCACGGCATTGCCGGACTTGAGCGCCAGGCCGAACGCGTCGACGGTGACGTTGGGCCGCCCCTCGTAGATCATCCCGACCACGCCCAGCGGAACCCGCTGCTGGCGCAGGTGCAGCCCGTTGGGCAGGGTGTAGCCGCGCAGCACCTCGCCGACCGGGTCGGGCAGCCCGGCGACCTGCCGCAGGCCGGCGGCGATGCCGTCGACGCGCTTGGCGTCCAGCGCCAGCCGGTCGAGCATCGCGGCCGGGGTGCCGGCGGCCCGGGCGGCCTCGAGGTCTTCGGCGTTGGCGGCCAGGATGCGCTCGGGGTGGGCGCCGACCGCGTCGGCCGCGGACTGCAACGCCACGTCCTTGGCGACGGTCGGCAGCAACGCCAGCGAGCGGGCGGCGACCCGGGCGCGGCGCGCGGCGTTGTGCACCTCCCGGCGCAGGTCAGGACGCGATGGGGCTTGCAGACTCATTGAACCAGGGTATCGGTCCGCGGCCGGCCGAGTTGGGCTGCCCCTGCACCGCACGCGCGCCGGGGCGCGTCAGCGTACCAGCTCGCCGCGCCGGGCCTTGCGCACCTTGCTCTGCCGCTCCTCGAGGATGTGCCCGAAGTTCTGCAGCAGCAACGGTTCTCGCATCACCAGGTGTTCGAGGTGTTCGCGGTCGATCACCAGCGCGGTGACCTCGTCGAGCGCGTAGGCGCTCGCGGTGTTGGGCTGACGGGTCAGCGCCGTCAGCCCCAGGAACGAGCCCTCGGACAGGGTGGTGATCGGCACGACCGACCCATCGTCGGCCGCGGCCGTCAGCTGCACGCGCCCGGCGATCAGGAAGGTCATTCCCGTGGGCACCTGACCGGGGTACTCCACGGTTTCGTCGGTGCCGAATCGCACCAGTTTCGCGCAGGAATACAGCGCCCGCTGCTCGTCGGCGTTGAGCCGCAGCGCCGGCGCCACCACCGTGCGCACCGCCTTTTCCACGCGTTCGGGGGTCGAATAGTCGTCGTCGCTGTTGTCCAGATGCAGTCCCTCGCGCCGCGTGGCGTACCAGATCCAGCGCAGAAACGTCGCGCGTGCGGCGCCGTCGTCGGCGGGCGAGTTCAGCCCGACGGAGGTGCGGTACTCGCCGCCGCCGATGGGCACCGTGCGGGGCACGCTGTCGCTTCGGAGCTGCGGCAGCCCGAGCGCGACGCGCGAGAGCACCGCGCACACCTGGTCGGGCGGGTCGGCGGGCGAAAACGTGGTTGTCATCGCCAGTTTGTGGCTGCCCGGGGGGCGGCTGAGGTTGGTGAACGCCGTGGTGGCCAGCACCGAGTTCGGCGTGACCCGCATCCCGTCGCCGGTGTCGATGTGCACGGCCCGCCAGTTCGCCTCGACGACGCGCCCCCGCGCCGTCCCGGTGTCCACCCAGTCGTTGAGCCGGAAGGGCTGCTCGAAGAGCATGAACAACCCGGACACGATCTGGCCGACGGAGTTCTGCAGCATCAGGCCGATGACCACCGACGTCACGCCCAGCGCGGTGAACAGGCCGGCGACCCGGACCCCCCAGACGTAGGACAGGATCAGCATCAGGCCCGCGCCGATCAGCGCGACGCGTCCCACGTCGAGGAAGATCGCCGGCAGCCGCTTGCGCCAGCTGTCTTCGGGCGCGCCCTCGAATACGGTCGCGTTGAGTCCCGAGAGCAACAACACCAGCACCAAAAAGCCGAACACGGTGGTCAGCAGGCGGACCGGGACGTCACCGGCCGGGATCTGGGAGGCCTTGACCAGCAGGAGCAGCAGCGCGCCCAGCGGCACCAGATAGTTGCGCAGCAGGCCGGCCTGACGGGCCAGGCGGCTGTTGCGGCGGGCCAGCGTGTGGTGCAGCTCGGTGAGAAAGATCAGCACGACCGGCAGCCCGACGGCGATCCCGACCGCCCAGTAGAACCAGGACGAATGCCAGGCGTTCATCATCGCTCCGACAACCGGTACATGGTCTGGTCGGCGCCGCCGACCGAGATGGTGCCGGCGGGCGTGAACTGCCGCACGTCGCGCATCGCCTCGTACACCGGGGCGCTGACGTAGATGCCGGGCTGCGGTGCGCCCCGGTGTATTTGGTAGGCCAGGCTCACCGCGGCGCCCCACATGTCGTAGACGAGGCTGGACCGGCCCACCAGCCCGCTGATGACGTTGCCGGTGTTGATGCCGACCCGCAGGCCGAGCTCGTGGCCCGTCTGGCTGTTGAACCGGTCGATGATATGCCGCATCTCGACGCCGAAGTCGACGCTGCGGTGAATGCTGTCCAGCCGCGGGGCGATCACCCCGCAGGTGGCGAGGTAGCCGTTGTGGAATGTGCGAATGCGTTCCACGCCAAGGGCTTCGGCCGCGGAATCGAACTGCCGGAACAGTTCGTCGACGATGCCCACCAATTCGTCGCCGGAAAGGTCGTTGGACAGCTCGTCGAGCCCGACGATGTCGGCGAAGATGACCGCCACGTCCTGGTGCTTCTGCGCGATGGTGGACTCGCCCTCGCGATAGCGCTGCAGGACGGACTCCGGCATCAGCGACAGCAGCAGGCGGTTGTTTTCGCCGCGCTGCTGGTTGAGCAGCTCCTCCTTGATCGCGAGGTTGCGGCTCATTTCGTTGAACGCCGCGGTGAGGTCGCCGATTTCGTCGCGCGCCATCACCGGGATGTTGACGTCATAGTCGCCGGAGCTGATCTTGCGCGTGCCCTCCTCCAGGCGCCGGACCGGCCGCACCGCCGCCTGCGCGATCATCATCGAGGCCACGCAGATGGCGAAAACCAGCGCGGTGATCGCGATCACGAGGGTCTTGCTGAACCTGCCCAGCCGCGCGAAGGCATCGGAGTCGTCGCGCGTCGCCAGCACCGACCAATGCAGGTCGGAGTCCGGAATATCCAGTGGGGCATAGGCTTCCAGCTCCCTATTGCCCATGTAATCGGTGGCGCTGACGGTGCCGCTTTCCCCGCGCTGGGCGGCCTTGAGGCCCGCGGTCGGCACCGGTTGCACCAACGTCGTGCCCCCCAGCCGGATCGCCTTCTCCACCACGTCCGGCGGGGTGCCGGCGGCGATGGCGTCGCGCTTGTATTCCTGCGGGTCTTCCAGGAATTCCCGTGAATCCGAACGCATCAGGTCATCGGGGCCGACCAGATACGTCTCGGTGGCCGCACCCATGCCGGCGGCCTGCCAGTGTTTGTCGGCGGTCATGATCTTGTTGATCTTCGCGATCGGCACCGGCAGTGCCATGACCCCGTCGATCTTTCCGTTCATCCCGACGGGCGACACCACCCACGCCGTGGGCGCGTCGATCGCCGGCTGGTACGGCTGGAAGTCGGTGATCCAGACGAAGTCGACGTCGTTGGAGCGCAGCGCCTTTTGGTATGCGTCGCGCAGATTGGATTCGCGATACGGGCCGGTGAGGATGTTGGTCCCGAGGTCTGGCCCCTTCATGACGGAGTAGACGACGTTGCCCTGCAAATCCAGCAGCAGCGCGTCGCGATAGTCGAAGCGGGTGACGATGCCGCGCATGTAAAAGTCGAAGCGGGCGTTGGCCGCCGACCACGCGCTGCCGTCGCCCGCGTCCGCGACGGGCAACGAGTCGTTGGCCGGCCGGGCTGGCGCGGTGTAGTACGCCTGCAGGTACCGCTGCGCCGGCGAGCTCGGCAGGACCGCGTTGAGGTCGATGACGTTGCCGGTCGTCCGCTTGATCGGCTCGAGCATCTGCTTCTCGTAATAGTCGACCAGAGACTGCTGTTGGGCCGGGCTGATGGTCGCGTTGGCCAACTGACCGAAGCCGGCGGTGAGCGCCGCCGTCTCCTCGGTCGCGCTGAACCCGCCGCTATAGACGACCAGGGAATTCGTCACCTCCCGGAAGAGCGCCTGGATCTGCCTCTTTTGCGACTCGCGCAACTCGATCAGCCGCTCGGCCTCGACTTCCCGCAACGCGTTGCGGCCCGACACCGCCCCGATGAGGCCGATCACGCCCACACCGAGGACGCCCGACAGCAGCATCGCCACCAGGATCTTGGACTGGATACCGAACCGGAAACGGTGCCACAGCAATGGCCGCCGCGGGCTCCTGAGAGTCGTTTCGGCGGGGGCGGATTCGGGCGCGCTTGCCGGAACGTTTTGCGGGGCGGTTTGCGCGGTAATTTCGGCGGCGCGTTCGGCGTCTTTCAGGTCGCTCGATGTCAATCGCTTTCCCTTCCCGTTACGGGATTTAGCACCGATTACGCAGCAGACTAACGCGCGAAGATCACGAAAATGGCGATTGCAGCAAAAGGATCAGCCAAAAGCGGTCCAGCCGCCCGACTAACGTCGACGCCATGGCGCGGGTTTGCGTGGTCGGCAGCGTGAACATGGATCTGACATTCGGTGTCGGCGCCCTACCGCGTCCGGGCGAGACGGTGCTCGCGTCGTCGTTGTCCACCGCGCCCGGCGGCAAGGGCGCCAACCAGGCCGTGGCCGCGGCGCGCGCGGGCGCGCTCGTCCAATTCGTCGGCGCGGTCGGCGACGACGCGGCCGCCGACCTGTTGCGGGCTCACCTGCGGGCCAACGGGGTTGGGCTCGACGCGACGGTGGCGACGCCCGGGCCGAGCGGGACGGCGGTCGTCGTGGTCGGCGCGGACGCCGAGAACGCCATCGTGGTGGCCCCCGGGGCGAACGCGCGGTTGACGCTGGGCGCCGCCGCGCACGAGGTGATCGCCGACTGCGATGTGCTGTTGACCCAGTTGGAGATTCCGGTGCAGGCGGCGGTCGCGGCGGCGCGCGCTGCCCACTCGGCCGGGGTGACCGTCATCGTCAACGCCTCACCCGCCGGCGGCGAGCGCGACCACCTGTCCGAATTGGCCGCGGTCGCGGACGTGGTGATCGCCAACGAGGCCGAGGCCGCACAATGGCCGTGGCGGCCAACCCACTTGGTGATCACGCTGGGTGCGCGCGGGGCCCGCTACGCGGGCGCCGACGGCGAGTTCGCCGTCCCGGCACCGGCGGTCACCGCGGTGGACACCGCGGGCGCGGGCGACGTGTTCGCCGGGGTGCTGGCCGCGCACTGGCCGCGTGAGGGCGGCGGCGATCCGGGGGCACGGACCGGGCGGCTGGCCGCGCTGCGGCGCGCCTGCGCCGCGGGCGCGCTGGCGACCCTGGCGCCCGGCGCCGGTGACTGCGCACCGCGCGCCGCGGCGATCGACGCGGCGCTGCGGGACGCTTCCGGTGAGCAAAGCCGCTGAGGTAACCTCGCACGCGATGACTTCGGTCATGGGAAAGGCCATGGGAACCTGCATGCCAGCAACAGCCGCCGCCGACATGGCCCTCGTGCTTTTCGCGATATTCGGCGTGCTCGGGTTCGGCTGGCGCAGTTGGCTGCAGTATCGGCGCACCGGCTCCACCGGCTTTCGCGGCATCAGCGCGGGCGGTTTTCTGGAGCGCGTCGCCGGGGTCGGCTTCGTCGTCGCGCTCGCGGTGGCGGTGAGCGCCCCAATCCTGCAGGAGCTCAAGGTCGTTGAGCCCGTCCGCCCGCTGAACGAGGTCTGGGTCCAGACCTTTGGCATCGTGGTGGCGACGGTGGGCATCGCGGCGACGGTGTACGCGCAACTGGAGATGGGTGATTCCTGGCGGATCGGCGTGGACACGAAGGAGACGACCACGCTGGTGCACACCGGGGTGTTCGGGCGCATCCGCAACCCGATCTACACCGCCATGTTCACGTTCGGCATCGGCATCGCCCTGGTGACCCCGAATGTCGTTGCCCTCGCCGGCCTCGTCCTGCTCGTCACCACGATCGAGTTGCAGGTGCGCCGCGTCGAGGAACCGTACCTGTTGCGGACCCACGGCGACGCCTATCGCGCCTACACGGCCAGTGTGGGGCGGTTCGTCCCGGGCGTGGGACTCATTCGCTGACGTTTGTCCGCCTCGCCACCGCGGGCCGCTGACCTGCGGTTGGCAGTAACTGGCAGCGCGCGGCATCGATCTGGCAGCGGTTTGTGACCAGCCTCGGCGGTGTCAGCGATCAAGGACAGAAAGGAAAACCATGTCCGCCACCACCATTGACCGCACCGGAACCCGCGACGGGCTGCTTCGACTGGCGATGCGCGCCGACGCCGCCATCAGCGGGGTCGGCGGCCTCGCCGGCGTGCCCTTTGCCGGCTGGCTGGCGCGGCTGTCAGGCACCACCAGATCCTTCGAATACGGCATGGCCGCGTTCCTGATCACCTACGGGGTGGTGGTGTTCGGCCTCGCCGCGCTGCCGTCGGTGCGCCGCGCCGGCATGGCGGTGATCGTCGCCAACCTGCTCTACACCGTGGGCGCCGTCGTCCTCGTGCTCGCCGACGTCTTTCCGTTGACCGCCGCCGGCGTGGTCATCATGCTGGCCTCCGGCGCCTACACGCTGTTGTTCGCCGAGCTGCAGTACCAGGGCTGGCGCCGCGCGAGGGCGTAGACCCTGTCTAGTCCTCGGGGACCTCGCGGTCGATCTCGTCGAGCCAGATGCGCGCGGACATGTCGGACGGCGCGCGCCAGTCGCCGCGCGGCGACAGCGCGCCGCCGTGCGACACCTTGGGGCCGTTGGGCAGCGCCGAGCGCTTGAACTGGCTGAACGAGTAGAACCGCTGCACGAACACCTGCAGCCAGTGCCGAATCTCCTTGAGCGAGTACGACGGCCGCTTGTCCTCGGGAAATCCCGGCGGCCAGTTGCCCTGCTCGGGATCGCTCCAGGCGTGCCATGCCAAGAAGGCGATCTTCGACGGTCGGAATCCGAAGCGCAGCACATGGAACAGCGAAAAGTCCTGCAGGGCAAAGGGCCCGACCTTGGCCTCGCTGCTCTGCAGCTCCTCCTCTTCCCCGCTGGGCACGAGCTCCGGCGTGATCTCGGTGTCCAGCACCGACTGCAGCACCTCGCACACATCGGATTCGAATTGGCCGGACGAAATCACCCACCGGATCAGGTGCTGGATCAGCGTCTTCGGCACGCCGCCGTTGACGTTGTAGTGCGACATCTGGTCACCGACCCCGTAGGTCGACCAGCCCAGCCCCAGCTCGGAGAGGTCGCCGGTGCCCAGCACGATGCCGCCGCGCTGGTTGGCCAGCCGGAACAGGTAATCGGTGCGCAGGCCGGCCTGCACGTTTTCGAAGGTGACATCGTAGACCTTCTCGCCGCGCGCGAACGGGTGGTCGATCTCCTTGAGCATCAGCTGCGCGGTCTCGGTGATGTCGATCTCGGAGAAGGTGACGCCGAGCGCGCGGCAAAGCTCGATCGCGTTGCGTTTGGTGCGATCCCCGGTCGCGAAGCCGGGCAGCGTGAACGCCAGGATGTCGCTGCGCGGGCGTTCCTCGCGGTCCATGGCGCGCGCCGCGACGATCAGCGCGTGCGTCGAGTCCAGACCGCCGGAAATGCCGATGACCACCTTCGGGTAATCCAGCGCCCGCAACCGCTGCTCGAGCCCCGCGACCTGAATGTTGTAGGCCTCGTAGCAATCCTGTTCCAGGCGTTGGGGATCCGCGGGCACGAACGGGAAGCGCTCGATCTCGCGGCGCAGCCCGATGTCGCCGCCCGGCGGGTCGAGCCGGAACTCGATGCGCCGGAACGACTCCGCCGACGCCCGGTGGTGGCGCCGGTTGTCGTCGAAGGTCCCCATCCGCAGCCGCTCCGAGCGGAGCAGCTCCAAGTCGACGTCGGCGACGCTGCGCCGCTCCCCCTTCGGGAAGCGCTCGGAGCAGGCCAGCTGCACGCCGTTCTCCCACACCATGGTCTGGCCGTCCCAGGCCAGGTCGGTGGTCGACTCGCCCTCGCCGGCGGCGGCGTAGACGTAGGCGGCCAGGCACCGTGACGACGCCGAGCGGGCCAGCAGGCACCGGTCCTCGGCGCGGCCGATCGTGATCGGGCTGCCGGACAGGTTCGCCAGCACCGTCGCCCCCGCCAGCGCCGCCTCCGCGCTGGGCGGGATCGGCACGAACATGTCCTCGCAGATCTCCACGTGCAGCACGAAGTCCGGGAGATCGGAGGCGGCGAACAACAGGTCCGGACCGAACGGCGCCTCGACATCGCCGATGCGGATGAAGCCGCGCTCGTCGTCGCCGGGCGCGATCTGGCGGCGCTCGTAGAACTCCCGGTAGGTGGGCAGGTACGACTTGGGCGCGACGCCGAGCAGCGCGCCGCGGTGGATGACCGCGGCCGCGTTGTAGATGCGATGCCGGTGGCGCAGCGGCGCGCCGACGACCAACACCGGCAGCAATTTCGACGATGACGCGATGACGTCGGCGAGGGCGCGTTCGACGTCGTCGAGCAACAGGTCCTGCAGCACGATGTCCTCGATGGAGTACCCGCACAGCGTCAGCTCGGGGAAGACGGCCACGGCGACGCCGTCGTCGTGGCATTCGCGGGCCAACCGCAGCACCGACTCCGCGTTGGCCGCCGGGTCACCGATCGTGGTGTGGTGCGTGCACGCGGCGACCCGGACAAAACCCTGGCCGTAGCTGTTGTAGAAGTCCTGAGAAGAATTCATGGCCCTTCCATTGTCGCCTGACGGTTGTCAAGTTGTCGCCGCCGGGTATCCCCACCAGCATGAGCGATACCGCCGTCGTCGTGGTCGACATGATGAACACCTATCAGCATCCCGACGCTGAAGAACTGATACCCAATGTCGAGAAAATCATCGAGCCGCTGGCCGAACTGGTCCGCCGCGCCCGCGACGCCAACGGTGTCGACCTCATCTACGCCAACGACAACTATGGCGATTTCACCGCGCAGTTCTCCGACATCGTCCGCTCGGCGCAGCACGGGGCCCGCCCGGATCTGATCAAGCCGATCCTGCCCACGGAGGCTTGCCGGGTGCTGACCAAGGTCCGCCACAGCGCGTTCTATGCCACCGCGCTGGCGTATCTGCTCAGCCGGCTGGAGACCAAGCGGCTGATCCTGACCGGCCAGGTCACCGAGCAGTGCATCCTGTACACCGCGCTCGACGCCTACGTCCGCCATTTCAACGTGGTGATCCCGACCGATGCCGTCGCGCACATCGACGCGGAGTTGGGCGCCGCGGCGCTGAAGATGATGGAACAGAACATGTCCGCCGAGCTCACCACCGCGGCCGACTGCCTGGGCTGACGATGCACCGCGAGCGCCCGCAAACTGCCAGCTTTGCCGGCGTGTCGCCGTGCAAACACGGCCGCTCGCGGTGGTGGGCTACGCGCCCTGGTGGTGGCGGCTACCCTCGGACGGGTGACTCGTCGCGCAGAATCGCCCGAGCTCGTCGCGCTGCTGACCGGGCGACGGGTTGCGGTGCTGACCGGTGCGGGGATCTCCACCGACTCGGGCATCCCCGACTACCGGGGACCCGATTCGCCGCCGAGCAATCCCATGACCATCCGCCAGTTCACCTCGGATCCGGTGTTCCGGCAGCGGTATTGGGCCCGCAACCACGTCGGGTGGCGGCACATGGACGACACCCTGCCCAACGCCGGGCACCGGGCGCTGGCCACGCTCGAGCGCGCGTCGGTGGTCACCGGGGTGATCACGCAGAACGTCGACCTGCTGCACACGAAGGCCGGCAGCCGCAACGTGGTCAACCTGCACGGCACCTACGCCCACGTGGTCTGCCTGGGCTGCGGCCGCGGCATGAGCCGCGCCGCCCTCGCCGAACGGTTGGAGGCGCTCAACCCGGGCTTTATCGAGCGGGCGGAGGCGGTGGGCGGGCTGGCGGTGGCCCCCGACGCCGACGCCGTCATCGCCGACACCACGTCGTTCCGGTACCTGGACTGCCCGCGCTGCGGCGGCATGCTCAAGCCGGACATCGTCTACTTCGGCGAAAGCGTGCCCAAAGATGTTGTGGCATCGGCGTATTCAGTAGTCGAGAGAGCCGACGCGCTGTTGGTGGCGGGTTCGTCGCTGACCGTGTTCTCCGGTTACCGGTTCGTGCGGCACGCCGCCGCGCGCGGCCTGCCGATCGCCGTCGTCAACCGCGGCCGCACCCGCGGTGACGACCTGGCCACCGTCAAGGTCGACGGCGGCTGTTCGGAGTTGCTGACGCTGATCGCGTGCGAGTTGGCCGGCGCGTCCGTCTAGAAGGTGCAGGGCATGCTGCGGATTGCGTGAATGAAATTGCCCGCCACATAAGACGGTTCGCCCGCCTGGATGTCCGGTAGCTGCCGGAGCACCTCGCCGATGATCGCGCGCAGTTGCGCGCGGGCCACGTGCGCCCCGAGGCAGAAGTGCACCCCGCCACCGCCGAAGCCGAGATGCGGGTTGGGGCTGCGGCTCAGATCGAAACGGTCCGGGCGCTCGAACGCGTCGGTGTCCCAGTTGCCCGACGAGTAGAACATCACCACCTTCTCGCCGGCCCGGATCGGCTGGCCGCCCAGCTCGAGATCCGTTGCGGCCGTGCGGCGGAAGGTCATCACCGGGGTTGCCCAGCGAATGAACTCCTCGACCGCCGTGCCGATACGGTTGTCGAAATCGTCCATCAGCCAGGCCCGCTGCTCGGGAAAGTCGGTGAGCGCCTTCAGCGCGTGGCTGGTGGTCTGCCGGGTGGTGTCGTTGGCGGCCACCGAGAGCAGCACGAAGAACGCGGCCACGTCGGCGTCGGTGAGCCGGTCGCCGTCGACCTCGGCGTTGACCAGGCCGCTGAACAGGTCGTCGCCAGGGTGCTCGCGGCGCTCGGCCGCCAGCGCGCCGGCGACCTGATGCAGGTAGAGCTGGTTTTCCACCAGCACCTCCAGCGGATTGCGCCCCCGCATCGACTCCGGGTCGGCCCACGACACCGCGGCCTCGGCGGCGTGCGCCACCCGCTCGCGCTCGGATTCCGGGATGCCGACCATGTCCGACAGCGTGCGTATCGGCAGCTCCTTGGCGCAGTGCTCGACGAAATCCGCGCCGCTGCCGGCCGCGACGAGCTCCTCGACGATGCGCCGGGCATTCGCCCGGATCGAATCCTCGATGCGGCGGACCTGCCGCGGGGTGAACGCGGCGCTGACCAGCTTGCGCAGCATGGTGTGCCGCGGCGGGTCCATCGCCAAAAACGACTGCGACGCCTCGAGCAACTCCTGGGGAACGCTCTCGAACATCACGCCCCGGCCGGACAGGAACACCTCGTTGTTGCGGCTGACCGAGACGATGTCGGCGCGGCGGGTGACCGCCCAATAGCCGGGGTCGTCGGGATCCGGCAGCAGCGCGTCCTCCACCGGGGGATGCCAGCTCACCGGACGCTCGGCGCGCAGGACCGCGAACGAGCGCTCGCGGTCGGCGGCCGTCGTCGACCAGAACGCGCGCGAGGACAGGTCGATCGCGTCGTAGGCGCGAGCGGTGCCGGTCATGGCTGTCATAGGAACCCTCCCCACGGGTGAAGCCAAACCTGACCCTATGCCTAGACACTATGTCTAGTCAATATGTCGCACAAGCCGTTATGCTGGGCGAATGCCGTCGGTGACCCGCAAGGCGCAGGCTCGCGAACGAGGCCGCCAGCAGCGCCGCGAGCAGATGGAGCGCCGGCTGCTCGACGCCACCGAGCGGCTGATGCGCGACGGTGCCAGTTTCACCGAGCTCAGCGTCGACCGGCTGTCGAGCGAGGCCGGCATCTCCCGCGCCAGCTTCTACATCTACTTCGAGGACAAGGGTCACCTGCTGCGCCGGATGGCCGGCCAGGTGTTCGCCGACCTCGCCGACAGCGCCGACCGCTGGTGGAGCGTGGCGTGGCGGCACGACCCCGACGACGTCCGCGCCGCGACGACGTCCATCGTCGCCGGCTACCGGCGCCATCAACCGGTGCTCGTCGCGCTGAACGAGATGGCCGGCTACGACCCCCTGGTCGGGGCGACCTATCGAAACCTGTTGACCGCCATCAGCGGTCGGGTCACCCGCGTCATCGAGGACGGCCAGGCCGACGGCTCCATCCGCCCCGAGCTGCCCGCGACCGCCACGGCCAGCGCGCTGACCTGGATGGTCGAGCGCGCGTGTCATCAAAACCTTCCGACGGCCCCCGAGTCCTACGACGCCGAGCTCGCCGAGGCGCTGGCCCAAATCATTTGGGGCGCGCTGTATCTCAAGCCGATGTCCGGCTGAGCGCAGAAGCGCGGCAGGAGCGCGAGCAGACATAGAATCGCACGTTCGAGGAACGAATCGTGCGATTCTATGTCTGCTGGCCGGGTAAGGGCGCTATACCGCGACCAGGTCGTCGGCGTGCACGGCCGGGCGGCGCAGCTCGCCGGGCAGCTCGGAGGTCGAGCGGCCCATCATGGTGGCCAGCTCGGCGGCGTCGTAGGCCACCACGCCCCGGGCAACCATGGCCGCGTCCGGTCCGCGCAGCTCGACCACGTCCCCGGCGTAGAAGCGGCCCGACACGGTCGTGATGCCCGCGGGCAGCAGCGAGCGGCGCTGGCCCACCACGGCGCGCACCGCGCCGTCGTCCAGCGTCAGCGAACCGGTCGCCTCGGCCGCGTAACGCACCCAGAACCGGCGCGCCGACATCCGCTGCGGCCGTGCGGCGAACACCGTGCCGGTGGAGGCGTCGGTCAGCGCGGTCGCGGCGTCGGCCGCGGCGGCCAGCAGCACCGGGACCCCCGCGTCGGCGGCCAGCAGGGCCGACGACATCTTCGAGGCCATCCCGCCGGTGCCCAGGTCGCTGCCCGGGCCGGCGACCACGCCGTCCAGATCCGCCGCGCCGGACACCTCGCGGATGAAGGTGGCGCCCTTGGTTTTTCGTGGGTCGGCATCGTAGAGGCCGTCGATGTCGGAGAGCAGCACCAGCGCCTCGGCGCCGACGAGGTGGGCCACCAGCGCCGAGAGCCGGTCGTTGTCGCCGAACCGGATCTCGTTGGTGGCCACCGTGTCGTTCTCGTTGACGATCGCCACCGCGTGCAGGGCGCGCAGCCGGTCCAGGGTGCGCTGGGCGTTGGTGTGTGAGGCCCGCACGGAGATGTCGTGCGCGGTCAGCAGCACCTGGCCGACGGTGCGGCCGTAGCGGGCGAACGCCGCGCTCCACGAGTTCACCAGGGAGACCTGACCGACGCTGGCGGCGGCCTGCTTCGTCGCCAAATCCTTGGGGCGGTGGGTCAAACCGAGCGGCTCGATGCCGGCGGCGATGGCGCCCGACGACACGATGACGACGTCGGTGCCCGCCTTCATCCGCGCCTCGATGGCGTCGGCCAGCCCGGCCAGCCGGCCGGCGTCGAACATCCCGGACGGTGTGGTCAGCGCGTTGGTGCCGACCTTGACCACCAGGCTGCGCGCGGTCCGGATGGCGTCGCGCTGGGCGCTCACGAGGTCCCACCGGTTTCGGGGCCCTGCTGTCGGCGCTGCCGGCGGGCGGCCTTGCGTTCGGCGGCGCCGACGCGGTCGCTGCGCTCCAGCCGCGCATCGGTGCCCCGGCCCGACAGCGTAACGTGTTGTCCCGCAGGGGTTTGCGGCTCCCAGTCGAACGTCATCTCCCCGATGGTGACCGCGCAGCCCGGTCGGGCGCCCAGCCGCAGCAGTTCCTCCTCGACGCCGAGGCGCGCCAGGCGGTCGGCGAGGTAGCCGACCGCCTCGTCGTTGTCGAAGTTGGTCTGGCCCACCCAGCGTTCGGGCCGCGCGCCGGTGACGACGAACCCGCCGTGGGCGTCCGGTTCGACGGCGAAGCCGCTGTCGTCGACGGGCACCGGGCGGATCACCGGGCGCCGCGGCACGATCGGCGGCCGCGCGGCGTTGTAGTCCGAGATCATCTGCCAGAGCCCGAAGGTCAAGGGCTGCAGCCCTTCTCGCGCGACGGTCGACACCAGGAACACGGGCCAGCCGCGCCCGGCGATCTCGTCGCGGACGAACTCGGCGAGCTCGCGGGCCTCGGGCACGTCGATCTTGTTGAGCACCACCGCTCGTGGCCGCTCGGCGAGGTCGCCCAGCGCCGCGTCGCCCTGCAATGTGGGGGTGTACGCGGCGAGTTCGGCTTCCAGCGCGTCGATGTCGGAGATCGGGTCGCGGCCCGGCTCCGCGGTGGCGCAGTCCACCACGTGCACCAGCACCGCGCAGCGCTCGATGTGCCGGAGGAATTCCAGCCCAAGGCCGCGGCCCTGCGACGCGCCCGGGATCAGGCCGGGCACGTCGGCGATCGTGAAGGTGTGCTCGCCCGCCGAGACCACACCGAGGTTGGGCACAAGCGTGGTGAACGGGTAGTCGGCGACTTTGGGTTTGGCCGCCGAGATCGCTGACACCAGTGAGGATTTCCCGGCCGAGGGGAACCCGATCAGCCCGGCGTCGGCGACCGTCTTGAGCTCCAGCGTCAGGTCGCGCGCCTGGCCGGGCTCGCCGAGCAGCGCGAAGCCCGGCGCCTTGCGCGCGCGCGAGGCCAGCGCGGCGTTGCCCAGCCCGCCGCGGCCGCCGGCGGCGGCCTCGAAGCGGGTGCCCGAGCCGACCAGGTCGGCCAGCAGCCGCCCGTTGTCGTCCAGCACGACGGTGCCGTCGGGGACCTTGACCTCCAGGTCGGCGCCGGCGGCGCCGTCGCGGTTGTTGCCCATCCCCTGCTTGCCCGAGGCCGCGGTGATGTGCGGATGGAAATGGAAGTCCAGCAGCGTGTGCACCTGCGGGTCGACGATTAGGACGATGCTGCCGCCGCGGCCGCCGTTGCCGCCGTCGGGGCCGCCCAGCGGCTTGAATTTCTCGCGGCGCACCGACGCGCAGCCGTTCCCGCCGGAACCCGCCCGCGCGTGGACGACGACGCGATCGACAAACCGGGGCATCGGGGATCCTCTCACCCGTCTCGCTCGCCGAGCGTGCAGCTACCGCGAGTTTCGCCTCGAATTATCGCAGTGGGTGCACGCTCGCGGCGCTCAGTCGGACGCGCCGACGATGCTGACGGTCTTGCGCCCGCGCTTGACGCCGAACTGGACCGCGCCGGACTCCTTGGCGAACAACGTGTCGTCGCCGCCCCGCCCGACGCCTGTGCCGGGGTGGAATTTCGTGCCGCGCTGGCGGACCAGGATTTCGCCGGCCTTGACGACCTGTCCGCCGAACCGCTTCACGCCGAGGCGCTGCGCGGCGGAATCGCGACCGTTGCGCGAGCTGGAAGCGCCCTTCTTGTGTGCCATCTTGTCGCCCCTACTACTTGATTCCGGTGACCTTCAGGACCGTCAGCTGCTGACGGTGGCCCTGACGCTTGTGGTAGCCGGTCTTGTTCTTGAACTTGTGGATGCGGATCTTGGGGCCCTTGGTGTGCTCGAGCACCTCGCCGGTCACCGCGACCTTCGCCAGCGCCGCGGCGTCGCTGGTGACCTTGGCGCCGTCGACGACCAGGGCGACCGGCAGCGTCACGTTCGAGCCCGGCTCGGAGTCGAGCTTCTCGACCTTGACGACGTCTCCGACGGCGACTTTGTACTGCTTACCGCCGGTCTTGACGATTGCGTAGGTCGCCATCGCTGCTCCTGCCTCTTTCTCGCGTCACGCGCGTGCCACCTGCGGCGCGCGTGGTGGGTCTGGGTGCGGGTCCCTGTGTCCCGCTCGCCGGGGTGAACTCAGCCCGACGACAACTGTCCAAGGGTACGTGACCAGCGGCTACAGGGTCAAACCGGCCCCGGTCCGCAGCTCAGTCCACGTGGATCGGCGGGCCCGCCGGCCGGCCCGCAGCGCGGCGGCGACGGGGCCGGCCAAACGGCGACCCGTCACCCTCCCGCGCGGAGTCGTCGTCGGAATCGTCGTCCAGATCGTCGACATCGTCGGTGTCGTCGGAGTCATCGTCGTCGTCGCCGTCCAGGTCGAGGTCCTCGTCGTCGCCGAGGTCCTCGTCGTCGTCATCGAGGTCTTCGTCGTCGAGGTCGTCCTCGTCGGTGTCCTCGAAGTCCTCCTGGTCGGTGTCCTCGACCCCGGCGGCGGCCTGCTCCTCGGCCTCGTCGGCCTCGCGGGCCGTGGCGCTGACCTCGTCAGGCGACTCGTCGGATTCCTCTTCACCCTGGTCGCCCTGGCCGGCCGCGGCCATCGCCTTGAACATCGGGTGCTCGCCGGGAGCGTGCGCGGGCACCTTGGCCACCGCCGGCTCTTCGGCCCCCTTCTTCTTCGACCGCCGGCTGCGGCGCCCGCCGGATTCTGACTTGCGCCCGTTCGCCGGTGCCGAATCGACGGGGTCGCCGTGCAGCAGGATGCCGCGGCCGCCACAGTTCGGGCACGACGACGAGAACGCCTCGATCAGGCCGGTGCCCAGCCGCTTGCGGGTCAGCTGGACCAGGCCCAGCGACGTCACCTCCGATACCTGGTGGCGGGTGCGGTCGCGGGCCAGCGCCTCGGTCAGCCGGCGCAACACCAGGTCGCGGTTGGACTCGAGCACCATGTCGATGAAGTCGATGACCACGATGCCGCCGATGTCGCGCAGCCGCAGCTGGCG
Organism: Mycobacterium sp. NGS63; assembly: GCF_059812295.1. Classification (NCBI taxonomy): domain Bacteria; kingdom Bacillati; phylum Actinomycetota; class Actinomycetes; order Mycobacteriales; family Mycobacteriaceae; genus Mycobacterium; species Mycobacterium sp. NGS63. Next base: position 578,356 of record NZ_JCALCJ010000002.1, on the reverse strand, counting down.
CACGATCTCCTCGGCGGCCTCGAGGTTGTTCTTGGTGACGGTCTGCTCGAGGTTGCCCCCGGACCCGGTGAACTTGCCGGTGTTGACGTCGATCACCGTCATCGCCTCGGTCCGGTCGATCACCAGCGTGCCGCCCGACGGCAGCCACACCTTGCGGTCCATCGCCTTGGCGAGTTGCTCGTCGATGCGGTGCACGGCGAACACGTCCGGCCCGCTCGCCTCGTCCGGCCCGGTGGCGGGCTCGTACTTGGTCAGCTTCGAAACCAGTTCGGGGGCAACGGAATTCACGTACTCGTTGATGGTGTTCCACGCCTCGTCGCCGGAGACGATCAGGCCGGCGAAGTCCTCGTTGAACAGGTCGCGGATGACCTTGACCAGCACGTCGGGCTCTTCGTAGAGCGACACCGCGGCCCCGGCGGCCTTCTGCTTGGTCTCGGCGGCCTTGGCCTCGATCTGCTGCCAGCGTTCCTGCAGGCGGCCGACGTCGGCGCGGATGTCCTCCTCCTTGACGCCCTCGGACGCGGTGCGGATGATCACCCCGGCGTCGGACGGCACCACCTCGCGCAGGATCTCCTTGAGCCGCTGGCGCTCGGTGTCGGGCAGCTTGCGGCTGATCCCGGTCGACGACGCGCCCGGCACGTAGACCAGGTAGCGGCCGGCCAGGGAGACCTGCGTGGTCAGCCGGGCGCCCTTGTGGCCGACCGGGTCCTTGCTGACCTGGACGACGACGTAGTCGCCGGGCTTGAGGGCCTGTTCGATCTTGCGGTCGGACCCGCCCAACCCGGCGGCTTCCCAGTTCACCTCGCCGGCGTAGAGCACGCCGTTGCGGCCGCGGCCGATGTCGACGAACGCCGCCTCCATGGAGGGCAGCACGTTCTGCACGATCCCCAGATAGATGTTTCCCACCAGGGAGGCCGAGGCCGCGGAGGTCACGAAGTGTTCGACGACGATGCCGTCCTCGAGCACCGCGATCTGGGTGTAGCGCGCGCCCGGGTGCGGCGGTTCGGTGCGGACCCGGTCGCGCACGATCATCGTCCGTTCGACGGCCTCGCGGCGCGCCAGGAATTCGGCCTCGGTCAGCACCGGCGGGCGGCGCCGCCCGGCGTCGCGGCCGTCGCGGCGGCGTTGCCGCTTGGCCTCCAGCCGGGTGGAGCCGTCGATGCCCTTGATCTCGGCGGTCCCGGAGCCGTCGTCGCCGTTCTTGCCGCCCCGCGCCGGGCGCTCGTGCACCACGGTGTTCGGCGGGTCGTCGGGCGACGCGCCCTCGTCGTTGTCGTCGCCGGCCCCCGACTTGCGCCGCCGGCGGCGCCGGCGGCGGCGGTTGCCGCCCTCCGCCGAGCCGTCGTCGTCGGTGTCGGAGTCATCGGCCTCGTCGGCGTCCTCGTCGTCGTCGTCACCGGAGTCCTCGCCGTCGGCCCCGCCCTGTTCGCCGCGGCCCCGGCCCCGCCCGCGGCGGCCGCGACGCCGCCGCCGGTTGGCCGGGCGGTCGGTCTGGTCGTCCTGATCGTCGCCGGTGTCGGCGGTGTCGTCGGCGCCGTCCTCGTCGTCGCCGTCGCCGCCCGCGTCGGTGTCCCTGGGCTGCGGCGCGACGAACAGTGGCATGTACTGCGGCGGGTCGCTCGCGGACCCCGGCGCGGGCCGGGGGGCGTGGCGCACGGTGACGGGGACCGGGGCGCTGGAAAAGCCCGGAATGTGCTTGAGGGGCTTGGCGAAGATCAGGTCGCGCACGCGCAGGGCGTCCTCGCGGTCCACGCCGGAGTGCACGCTGCGGACCCGCCCGTCGAGCGTCGTGAGCGCCTCGAGCACCTCGGTGTTGGTGCTGCCCAACGCTCGGGCCAGCTGGTGGACCCTCAGGCGGTCCGGCAGGTCCTCGTGCCGGCCCGGCTCGTGCGATGGGTCTGTGGGTGGGGCACTGTCTACCACGTATTCTCCTTTAGCCCCCGGGCGCGTCGCTTTCGACGCGGCCACGCGAGGGCTTCGCTATGCGCCCGGGTCTCTCCCAGGCTTGTGATGGTCTCGCCCCGGGCGGCTCAAGGTGAACCCACTCGGCGCCGTGCTGAATGTCGGCCTGACATGCGGCGCAACACCGCGGAATGGCGATGTTCGCGCTTGTCTAAGTCTTCATTCGGGTGTCCGACGTCGGTATGGCGACGTTCACCCGCAGCCAGTATCCCACATCACTGGGCGTGCCCATCCACGCCCGAATGCGAAGGGTTCAGCAAACCGGGCTAAGCCCCGGGAAACCACAGCGCGATCTCGCGCTTGGCCGAGTCGGCCGAATCGGACCCGTGCACCAGGTTGAACTGCGTCTCCAGCCCGAAATCGCCGCGGATCGTGCCTGGCGTGGCCTTCTCCACGGGGTCGGTGCCCCCGGCGACCTGCCGAAACGCCGCGATCGCGCGTGGCCCCTCCACGACCGCCGCCACCACCGGACCCGAGGTGATGAACTCCAGCAACGACGGAAAGAACGGCTTGCCCTCGTGCTCGGCGTAGTGCTGGCCGGCCAGCTCCTCGCTGACGTGCCGGAGCTCCAGCGCCGCGATGGTGAGCCCTTTTCGCTCGATGCGGCTGATGATCTCGCCGATCAGGTGCCGCTCGACGGCATCGGGCTTGATCAGTACCAGGGTCCGTTCGGTCACGGGCGACAGCGTACAGAACCAGGTGGCGTCAACCGCCGGATCACCGCTGCCTGCGCCTGACCTCGGCCCGGAAATAGGCGATCGCCGCCCACACCCCGGTGAACAGCACCCCGATGAATCCCACGCCGGGATAGACCGCAAACCCGGCGAGCAGGACCGCCTGCACGGCCAGGTTCACCCAGATCGCCCACGGCCTGCGCTGCACCCCGGCCAGCAGGATCAGCACCGCGGCCAGGCCGATCAAATAGGCCAGCGACGCGGCGGTCAGGCCGCCGCCGACGGCGCCCACCACCGGAATGGCCAGCAGCACCACGATCGCCTCGAGGACCAGCGTCGCGGCCATCACCGCCCCGAAACTCTTCCACGGGTCGGCCGGGGCGGGACTTTGGTCGGTCACGCCGGGTCCCGCCCGAACAGCGTCCGCGCGGCCCCGGCGGTGACGACCGAGCCCGTGACGACGATCCCGGTGCCCGAGGCTTCCCCCGCCTCCCCGTCGGCGGCCGCCTCGTCGACCAGGGCGGTCGCGACATCGATTGCGTCGCGCAGGTTTTCGGCGGTCGTCACGCGCTCGGCTCCGAACCGCTCGCGCGCGGCCAGGGCCAGCGTCTCGACGTCCAGCGCGCGGGGCGAGCCGTTATGGGTCACGACGACGGAATCGAACGCCGGCTCGAGCGCGGCCAGGATGCCGTCGACGTCCTTGTCCGCCAGCACGCTGAGCACCCCCACCAGGAAGCGGAAGTCGAATTCGCCGGTCAGCGCCTGCGCCAGCGCGGCCGCCCCGGCCGGGTTGTGCGCGGCGTCGAGGAACACCGTGGGGGCGCTGCGCATGCGCTCCAGCCGGCCGGGGCTGGTGACGGCGGCGAAGCCGGCCCGCACGGCGTCCACGTCGAGCTGGCGCTGGGCGCCGGCGCCGAAAAACGCCTCGACCGCCGCGAGCGCGACCGCCGCGTTGTGCGCCTGGTGTTCGCCGTGCAGCGGCAGGAAGACGTCGGCGTACACGCCGCCGAGGCCCTGCAGCTGCAGCAGCTGTCCGCCGACGGCGACCTGGCGGCCCAGCACCGCGAACTCGGAATCCTCGCGGGCGACCGCGGCGTCGGCGCGCACCGACTGGGCCAGCAGCACCTCCATCGCCTCCGGCGCCTGGCGCGCGATGACGGCCACGGTGTCCGGCGCGCCGTCGGGCGCCCGGTGGATGATGCCGGCCTTCTCGCCGGCGATCCCGGCGAGGTCGCCGCCCAGGTAGTCGACGTGATCGATGCCGACGGGGGTGATCACCGCCACCGGCGCGGTGACGACGTTGGTGGCGTCCCAGCGCCCGCCCATGCCGACCTCGACCACCGCGACGTCGACCGGCGCGTCGGCGAACGCCGCGAACGCCATCGCGGTGAGGACCTCGAACTTGCTCATGGCCGGCCCGCCCTCGGCTTGTGACTGGGCGTCGACCATCTGCACGAACGGCTCGATCTCCCGGTACGTCGCCACGTACTGGGCGGGGCTGATCGGTTGCCCGTCGATCGCGATGCGCTCGACGGCCGACTGCAGGTGCGGGCTGGTGGTGCGGCCGGTGCGCCGGTGCAGCGCGGTCACCAGCGCGTCGATCATCCGCGCCACCGAGGTCTTGCCGTTGGTGCCCGCGACGTGGATGGACGGGTAGCCGAGTTGCGGCGAGCCCAGCAGGTCCATCAGCGCGCTGATCCGGGTCAGGCTCGGCTCGATGCGCGTCTCGGGCCAGCGCTGGTCGAGCAGGTGCTCGACTTGCAGCAGGGACGCGATCTCGTCCGGTGTGGGCGGCAAGGTCATTGCAGCGCGGCCAACCTCGCGGTGATCCGGTCGGTTTCCTCCTGGGCCACGCGCTGGCGGTCGCGGATCTTGGCGACGACGTGTTCGGGCGCCTTGCCGAGGAAGTCGGCGTTGCCCAGCTTCGCGGCCGTCGACGCCAGCTCCTTGTGCGCGGCGGCCAGATCCTTCTCCAGGCGGCGGCGCTCGGCGGCGACGTCGATGGTGCCCGAGGTGTCGAGCTCGACGACGACGGTCCGGTCGGTGTGGGGGCCCAGCCGGACCTCCAGCGACACCGACGGCCGGAAATCGGCGCCGGGGGCGCTGAGCCAGGCCAGCGAGCTCACCGCGGCCGCCTGGCCGTCCAGGTCGGCGTCGGCCACGCCGGCCAGGCGGGCGGGCACCTTCTGCCGGTCGGCCAATCCCTGTTCGCTGCGGAACCGGCGGACCTCGGTGACGAGCTTCTGCATGTCGCTGATGCGTTGCGCCGCAACGTGATCCAGGGCGATGCCCGACGGCTTGGGCCATTCGGCGATGACCAGCGACTCCCGACCGGTCAGCGCCTGCCACAGCGCCTCGGTGAGGAACGGGATGACCGGATGCAGCAGCCGCAGCAGCGTGTCGAGCACCGCGGCCAGCACGGCGGTGGTGTGCGCGTGCCCCTCGGCGAGCTGGGTTTTGGCCAGTTCGACGTACCAGTCGCAGAATTCGTCCCAGGTGAAGTGGTAGAGCGATTCGCAGGCCCGGCTGAATTCGTAGCCGTCGAGTGCCGAATCCACCTCGGCGCGAACCTCTTCCAGCCGCCCGAGGATCCAGCGGTCGGCGTCGGACAGGTCGGCCGGGGCGGGTAGCGGCGCCGGGCTCGCGCCGTTGAGCAGCGCGTAGCGCGTGGCGTTGAACAGCTTGGTGCCGAAGTTGCGCGACGCGCGGACCGCGTCCTCGCCTACGGACAGGTCACCGCCGGGGCTGGCGCCGCGGGCGAGGGTGAATCGCAGGGCGTCGGCCCCGAAGGCCTCCATCCAGTCCAGCGGGTCGATGACGTTGCCCTTGGACTTGCTCATCTTGCGGCCGGATTCGTCGCGGATCAGCCCGTGCAGGAAGACGTCGGTGAACGGCACCTGCGGGCCGCGGCGGCCGTCAAGGGTGATGGCGTCGTCGCCGCCGACGAACGTGCCGAACATCATCATCCGCGCGACCCAGAAGAACAGGATGTCGTAGCCGGTGACCAGAACGCTTGTCGGATAGAACTTTTCCAGCTCCGGGGTCTTCTCCGGCCAGCCCAGCGTGGAGAACGGCCACAGCGCCGAGGAAAACCAGGTGTCCAGCACGTCGGGGTCCTGCTCCCAGCCCTCGGGCGGCGTCTCGTCCGGGCCGACGCATACCTGTTCGCCGTCGGGCCCGTACCAGATCGGGATGCGGTGGCCCCACCAGAGTTGGCGCGAGATGCACCAGTCGTGCATGTCGTCGACCCAGGCGAACCAGCGCGGCTCCAGGCTGGCGGGGTGAATCACGGTGTCGCCGTTGCGAACCGCGTCGCCGGCGGCCTTGGCCAGCGATTCCACCCGGACCCACCACTGCAGCGACAGCCGCGGCTCGATCGGCTCGCCGCTGCGTTCGGAATGCCCGACGCTGTGCAGGTAGGGTCGCTTCTCCTCGACGACGCGGCCCTGCGCGGCCAGGGCCTCGCGCACCGCGACGCGGGCCTCGAAGCGGTCCATCCCGTCGAATTGCGTTCCGGTGTCGGTGATCCTGCCGCGGGTATCCATGATGGAGATCATCGGCAGCTCGTGGCGCAGCCCGATGTCGAAGTCGTTCGGGTCGTGGGCGGGCGTGACTTTGACTGCGCCCGTGCCGAATTCGGGGTCCACGTGCTCGTCGGCGACGACGACGAGCTCGCGGTCGACGAACGGGTGCGGCAGCGTGGTGCCGACCAGGTGGCGGTAGCGATCGTCGTCGGGGTGGACGGCGATGGCGGTGTCGCCCAGCATCGTCTCGACCCGCGTGGTGGCCACCACGATGTGGGGTTGGGAGTCGTCGAGGGAGCCGTACCGGAACGACACCAGCTCGCCTTCGACGTCGAGGTAGTTGACCTCGAGGTCCGAGATCGCCGTCTGCAGCACCGGCGACCAGTTCACCAGCCGCTCGGCCCGGTAGATCAGCCCGCCGTCGTAGAGCCGCTTGAAGATGGTGCGCACGGCACGCGAGAGCCCCTCGTCCATGGTGAAGCGGTCGCGGCTCCAGTCCACGCCGTCGCCGAGCCGGCGCATCTGCCCGCCGATGGCGCCGCCGGACTCACGCTTCCAGTCCCACACCTTGTCTACGAACAGCTCCCGACCAAAGTCCTCCTTGGTCTTGCCGTCGACCGCCAGCTGCTTTTCCACCACGCTCTGCGTCGCGATGCCCGCGTGGTCCATGCCCGGCTGCCACAGCACCTCGTAGCCCTGCATCCGCTTGCGGCGGGTCAGGGCGTCCATCATGGTGTGTTCCAGCGCGTGGCCCATGTGCAGGCTGCCGGTCACGTTCGGCGGGGGCAGCACGATCGAGTAGGGGGGCTTGGTGCTGGTCGCGTCCGCGGTGAAGTAGCCCGCGTCCAGCCATTTCCGGTAGATCGCGCCCTCCATCGCAGCCGGATCCCACGACTTGGGCAGGTCGGGGGCGGGGCGTGGGCTGGCGGTCACCGGTCAATTCTAGGGAGCGCCGTTTACCGGTGTGTAAGCGCCCAAAGCCGCAGGTGACCCGCGTTTACCCGGCCAGGCGGTCGGTCCGCAGCGAGACACCGGCGGCCGGCAATCGCGCCAGCAATGCGTCACCCATCGCGGCGGCGGGCGTCAGCACACCCACGAGGTCGGAGAGCTTGTCGCGGTCCAGGGCGAGCGCCAGGCCGCACTCCCCCAACAGCACGGAGGTGGCCTTGTAGCCGGGGTCTCCGCGCTGCTCCATGCGGGCCACGTACCGCGCGCCCGTCGTCGTCGTGGTGTAGGTCTCGATCTTGTAGAAGCCGCGTTCGCGGGTCTTCTCGCTCGGGCCGGTGCCCGGTTTGGGCAGCGCCCGCTCTATCAGGCGGCGCGGCAGGAACCGGAAGAACCGGCTGCCCAGCCCGAACGTCGCGCTGCCGACGCCGCTGACGACCGCCGAGGCCACCGGCGCGACGACCGACGACCCGACGCTCATGTTCTCCTCGTAGCGGAACCGCCGGCCGTACGCCCAGTCCAGCAGGGCGTTGCTGCGCCGCACGATTCGCGTGTTGTAGGGGGCCATTATGAATCCCGCGGTCCACAGGCCGGACAGTTCCGGCGCGATGTAGCGGCCGCGACGCCACGGCAGGTCGGGCTGGCGGCCGAGCTCGGGTTCCGCGCCGCGGTCGGTGCTCAGCGTGTAGGGGTCGGCGAGCTGGCGGCGCGCCTCGGGGTCGTTCGAGGCGGTGTCCAGCACTTCCAGCAGCGACGCGATGGTGCCGCCGGAAAATCCCCCGGCGAACGAGCGCAGCACCAGGTGGGTGTCACCGAGCTCCCCGGCGCCGTCGCCCTGGGCCGTTCGGTGCAGCGCGTACACGCTCAAATCCGACGGGACCGAGTCGAAGCCGCAGGCGTGCACGATGCGGGCTCCGGTGTCGGCGGCCTGCTTGTGGTGCAGGTCGATGCTTTCGCGGACGAACATCGCCTCGCCGGTCAGGTCGGCGTAATCGGTGCCGGCCGCGGCGCACGCCGCCACCAGCGGCAGGCCGTAGCGGGTGTAGGGCCCGACCGTCGTGACGACGACGCGGGTGCGGGCGGCCATCTCGTCCAGCGTCGACGGGGTCTGGGCGTCGGCGGTCAGTACGGGCCAGTCTTGGGCGGCTTCGCCCAGGGTGTCGCGCACGGCCCGCAGCCGGTCCGGCGACCGGCCGGCCAGCGCGATCCGGGCGCCCGCCCCGGCGCGGGCCAGGTATTCGGCGGTCAGCTTGCCGACGAAGCCGGTCGCCCCGTACAGCACGATGTCGAACTCGCGCGGCGTTGCGGTCACCGGGCCGACGCTACCCCACCCGCAGACGCGTAATGCCGGGCCCGAGGCCCGGCATTACCCGTTTGAGGCGTCGGTCTAGCCGCGCCGACCGCAGACCGGCCAGGCGCCGATGCCCTGCGAGTGCAGCACGTTCTCGGCCACCCGGATCTGCTCCTCGCGGCTGGCGCTGGCGGGCGAACCCGAGCCGCCGTTGGCGTGCCAGGTGCTCGAGGTGAACTGCAGGCCACCGGCGAAGCCGTTGCCGGTGTTGATCCCCCAGTTGCCACCCGACTCGCACTGCGCGATCGCGTCCCAGTTGACGCTGTACGCCTTGTGCACCGGCGGAGGCGGCGCGTCCGGCGCCGGCGGCGGCGGAAGGTTGGGGTCGAAGCCCACGGGAGCCGGCGGGGGCGGCGGGGCGTCCGGAGCCGGCGGCGGGGGAACGTTCGGGTCGAAGCCCACCGGTGCCGGGGGCACGTCGACCGGCGCCAAAGCGTCCGGGGCCGGGGGCGGCGGGGGAACGTTCGGGTCGAAGCCGACGGGCGCGGGCGCGGGGGCGTCCGGGGCCGGCGGCGGGGGCGCGTCAGGGGCCCCGGCGGGGGGAACGTTCGGGTCAAGGCCCATCGGTTCCGCGGTGGCGGTGGCGGACGGCACCGTCACCAGCGTGCCCGTGATCGCGGCGAGGATGAGCGTCTTGCGGACGTTCTTCAAATTTCTTCCTTTCGCGGTGCGCGCGCGCCAAAGCAGACCCACCGGGGTGGGCCAGGGGCTTGGTTGGTGCGTAATGAGTGCTCTGGGACGTGCCGTCTCGTTCTGGCACGACAGCGGCGGGCTCGAGGTGCCCGACGGGGTAGTGCTACCCGCCGGCCGCGGTCCGGCGCTTACCTCGTCGCCGCCCGCAGCCCCGCTCGCACGCGGGTCCGTGGATTCACTTTTCGATTACTTTTCGCTTAACCCGTTTCGGGCCAACACGGACCGTACGAAACCGGATCGCATTCGTCATCTTGAGAAATTCGCTATCTCGGTTCGGTAACGGGCCGATCACGGCGCGGTCGCCCCGCGCTTTGTACAGGTCAGGCGCGTGTTTTCCGGCGGTGCCCGGCGCGCCGGAAAACAATCGGATCGTGAGCCGAATCACGCACATTTTGTGAGCTGGCCCACGCGATCGCGACGCCGCGGCCGGGCGGAAGCGGCCGCTACCGGCCGCAAACACGCGGTGATGAACCGGCGCACAATACAACAGGATCCGCTCGATCGGCATCCGACCCGCCGCAGCGAACGAATCGGTCCGGCTGCCCTTCGAAAAGCTCAGCGCGACACGCATTTTGGATTCGACTACGTGAATCAGTATGCACGCCAACCTATTTTGGCTCATCCCACCGGGGTGCACCGCGTGCCCGCAGTTATGGCGGGCCGCAACCGAAGTCGTGGTGGCGCGCCCGAAAGCCGTTCGGCGCCAACGGATCCGGTCAGGATGGAGCGCCGGGCCCCGGGCGGATACAAGCGAGACGCCTATTTCCAGTGCGAAAATGGCTGAATTCGTCGCGAAAGCCGCGAATTCATGAATTGCGGCGAGTTTCTATAACGAAACTCTTTTAACGCGAATTCGCCCGAACGGGCGTCACACCACCGCGCGCAGCTCGGCGTCGGTGTTGACGTTGGTAAGGGGGCGCGAATCCGGCAGGACGATCTGCTGGGCGTCGGAGGCGTCGATCAGGACGCTCATCCTGCGCTCGCCGCCGGCGACCAGCGCGTCGATCCGCTCGGCCAGGTCGGTGCGGTACACCGCGGCGAGGTAGTGGCTGCGTCCGTCCCACGGCAACACCACTTCCGCGTTGGTCTCCCGGGCGAGGCGCACGAGGTCGTCGATCAGTCCGGCGGTCAGCAGCGGCATGTCGACGGCGCAGACGAAGGCGAACCGGGCACCGGCCTCGGCGGCCGCGCGCAGCCCGCGCCCGGTAGCGGGCAGCGGTCCCATCCCCCGCGCGTCGTCGCGCAGGACGCGGGCCTGCAGCGCCGGCAGCGGCTGTCCCGGGGCGGCCACCACGAAGATCGGCTCACAGCGTTGCGCGACGACGCCCACGACGTAATCGGCCATCGTGGCGGCGCCGCCGGGGCCCGGCAGGGTGGCCTTGTCGCGGCCCATGCGCCGCGACTCGCCTCCCGCGAGTACCACCCCGGCCAGCAACCCGGCTTGTGCTGTGTCCGGCACTGCGTCGGCCACGTCAGTCGACGGTCCAGGTGTCGCGCCCGCGCAGCAGCGACTGCAGCGCGGCGGAGTCGAACGGCTTCGACTCCTGGGCGGCGCGCACCTGGGAGCGCGCCGCGTCGTCGTAGGTGGGCCGGCTGATGTTGCGGAAGATGCCCAGCACGGTGTGGTCCAGGTTTTGATCCGACAGCCGCGACAGCGCGAACGCGTAGGCCGAGTCGTCGGCGTGCGCGTCGTGCACGACGATCTCGTCGACCTTCACGTCGGCGGTCTTGGCCACCTCCAGGCTGAAGCCCGACTTCACCACGCAGTATTCGCCGTTGGCGCCGAACACGATCGGCTCGCCGTGGCGGACGTTGATCACCCGCTCCTCGGCGCCCTCCTTGCGCAGCGCGTCGAACGAGCCGTCGTTGAAAATCGGGCAGTCCTGCAGGATTTCGACGACGGCGGCGCCGCGGTGCTCGGCGGCGGCGCGCAGCACCTCGGTCAGCCCGGCCCGGTCGGAGTCCAGCGCGCGACCGACGAAGGTGGCCTCGGCGCCCAGCGCCAGCGATACCGGGTTGAACGGCTGGTCGAGCGAACCCATCGGCGTCGACTTGGTGACCTTGCCGACCTCGGAGGTGGGTGAGTACTGGCCCTTGGTCAGGCCGTAGATCCGGTTGTTGAACAGCAGGATGGTGATGTTGACGTTGCGGCGCAGCGCGTGGATCAGGTGGTTGCCGCCGATCGACAGCGCGTCGCCGTCGCCGGTGACCACCCACACCGAGAGGTCCTCGCGGGCCAGCGCCAGGCCGGTCGCGATGGCCGGCGCGCGGCCGTGGATCGAGTGGAACCCGTAGGTCTCGAGGTAGTAGGGGAACCGGCTCGAGCAGCCGATGCCGCTGATGAAGACGATGTTCTCGCGGCGCAGCCCCAGCTCGGGCAGGAAGTTGCGGATGGTGTTGAGGATGACGTAGTCACCGCAGCCCGGGCACCAGCGCACCTCCTGGTCGCTGGTGAAGTCCTTGCCCTTTTGCGGCGCGTCCTCGGCAGACAGCGTCGGCACGCCGTCGTTCTTCTTCAGCCTCGGAGTCAAGCCGAGGTCTGTGCCCGCCAGATCACCGATCGTGTTAGTCACGCGCTAGCTCCAACCGTTGCTGCCGCCATTCTGGCGACCATCTTCTTGTCCTGCTCGATTTCGGCCAAGGTGCCGCCCAGCGCGGCGCGGATGATGCGCCCGATCTCGTCGGCGAGGAACGCGACGCCGTGCACCTTGGTGACCGACTGCACGTCGACGAGGTACTTGCCCCGCAGCACCAGCGCCAGCTGGCCGAGGTTCATCTCCGGGCACACCACCATCGGGTAGCGCCGCAGCACGTCGCCGAGGTTCGCCGGGAACGGGCTGAGGTGGCGCAGGTGGGCATGGGCGACCTTGATCCCCTTGCGCCGCGCGCGCCGGCAGGCCTCGCCGATGGGGCCGTACGAGCTGCCCCACCCGATCAGCAGCAGCTCGGCGTCGCCGGTCGGGTCGTCGACCTCCAAATCGGGCACCGCGATGCCGTCGATCTTGGCCTGGCGCAGCCGGACCATGAGGTCGTGGTTGACCGGCTCGTAGGAGATCGCGCCGGAGCCGTTGGCGGCTTCCAGGCCGCCGATGCGGTGCTCGAGCCCGGGCGTGCCGGGAACCGCGAACTGGCGGGCGAGCGTCTCCGGGTCGCGCGCGTAGGGCTGGAAGGGCTCGTCGGGTTTGGCGAAGGCGTGCGTGATCGGCTGCAGCGAGCCGACATCCGGGATGCGCCACGGCTCCGAGCCGTTGGCGATCGCGCCGTCGGACAGCACGATCACCGGGGTGTGGTACGACACCGCGATGCGCACCGCTTCGATGGCGGTCTGGAAGCAGTCGGACGGCGACCGCGGCGCGACGACCGCCACGGGGGACTCCCCGTTGCGCCCGTACAGTGCCTGCAGCAGGTCGGCCTGCTCGGTCTTGGTGGGCAGCCCCGTGGACGGCCCGCCGCGCTGCACGTCGATGACCAGCAGCGGCAGCTCGGTCATCACCGCGAGGCCCAGCGCTTCCGACTTCAGCGAGATGCCCGGCCCCGACGTGCTGGTGACGCCCAGCGCGCCGCCGTACGAGGCCCCGATCGCCGCGCAGATGCCGCCGATCTCGTCTTCGGCCTGGAAGGTGATGACGTTGAAGTTCTTGTGCTTGGACAGCTCGTGCAGGATGTCCGACGCCGGCGTGATCGGGTAGCTACCGAGCACCACCTGGATGCCGGCCAGCTGCCCGGCCGCGACGATGCCGTAGGACAGCGCCGTGTTGCCCGAGATCTGGCGGTACTCCCCCGCCGGCAGGGTCGCCCGGGACACCTCGTAGGTGGTCCCGAACGCCTCGGTGGTCTCGCCGTAGTTCCAGCCCGCCTTGAGCGCGAGCACGTTGGCCTCGGCGATGTCGGGCTTGCGGGCGAACTTCTCCCGGATGAAGCTCTCGCTGGCCTCGATCGGCCGGCCGTACATCCACGACAAAAGTCCAAGCGCGAACATGTTTTTGGCGCGCTGGCCATCCTTCTTCGACGCGCCGATCGCCTCGACGGCGCCGAGCGTCAGGGTGGTCATGGCCACGGAGTGCACGACGTAGTCGGACAGCTCGTCGGACTCCAGCGGGTTGGTGACGTAACCGACCTTGGTCAGGTTGCGCTTGGTGAACTCGTCGGAGTTCGCGATCACCATCCCGCCGCGCGGCAGGTCGCCGATGTTGGCCTTGAGCGCGGCCGGGTTCATGGCGACGAGGACGTCGGGCCGGTCGCCGGCGGTCAGGATGTCGTAGTCGGCGATCTGAATCTGGAACGACGAGACCCCGGGCAATGTGCCTGCGGGGGCGCGGATCTCGGCCGGATAGTTCGGCTGGGTCGCCAGGTCGTTTCCGAAAAGCGCCGCCTCCGAGGTGAACCGGTCGCCGGTCAGCTGCATGCCGTCGCCGGAGTCCCCGGCGAATCGGATGACGACTTGTTCTAGACGCTGACGCTCGGAACCATTCCGAGACGAGCCATGATGGGAATCAGCCCCGGCCCCGCTGCCGTTCGGATCCACGTATCCGCCTTCCATTCGCTATCCGGATAGGCACTCCGCTGGAGCTTTAGGGTACGCGCCATCGGAGCGACTCCCGCGGCCTCGAGCTTGTGTGTCACTAGCAGTACCAATTATGGCACTCCTTTTAGGCGAGCATGGGCGTCTCGAAAGCATTGCACGCAGCGGTTTTGCGGCTAACGCCGAAGTCAGCGACGAAATTAGACGCCCACAATTCAAACTGTGGTGTTGGTCACGTCTAGCAGGCCGGCGGTCTCCGGCATCGCGATCAGATACCACAGCAAACCCGCGGCCGCCAAGGCGCCGAGCGAGGCGAACGCGGCGTCGTAGCCCGCCGCCACCACGATCGAGCCCGCGACGAGGTTCGAGACCGCGGCGCCGATGCCCGTCGCGGCGGTCACCGCGCCCAGGCTGACGTTGAAGCGACCGGTCCCGTGCGTCACGTCCTGCACGACGAGCGGAAACAGCGCACCGAACACGCCGGCTCCCACGCCGTCGAGCAGTTGCACGCCGACGAGCCAGTAGGAGTTGTCCGACACCGTGTAGAGGAATCCGCGGGCGGCCAACACCGCGAAGCCGACCAGGAAGATGGGCTTTCGCCCCCACGAATCGGCCTTGGCCCCGGCGACGTAGGCCACCGGCACCATGACAACCTGGGCGGCGACGATGCAGCCCGCCATCAGCGCGGTCCCAATGTCCTTGTTGTGCAACGCCAGTAGCTGCCCGACCAGGGGCAGCATCGCCGCGTTGGCGAAGTGGAAGGCGATGACCGCCGCGGCGAAGATCATCAGCTTGCGGTTGTGCAGCAGCACCGACAGCCGGGACGGTTGCCGGTGCGGCTCCCCGGGGGCGTGGTCCATGCCGCGGGCGACGTCGTGGTCGATCGCGTCGCCCGGAATGCGCAGCGTCGCAACCACACTGCCGGCCGCCATGGCCGCCAGCACCCAGAACACCACCACCGGTCCGAAGAAGTAGGCCAGGCCGCCGGTGACAGCCGCGGCCGAGGCATTGCCCGCGTGGTTGAAGGATTCGTTGCGCCCGATCCGGCGGGCGAAGTGGCGGGGGCCGACCACACCGAGGGTGATCGCGGCCAACGCCGGCGCGAACACCGAGCCGGCGATCCCGGTGCACGCCTGCAGGACCGAGATCGACGCGAACCGCGGGAACAGAGGCATCGCCAGCGATCCGGCGGTGACGGCCAGCGCGCCCGCGATGATCACCGCCCGCTTGGCCGTCGTCCTGTCCACCAGCGCGCCGGCCGGCGCCTGCGCGACGATCGCCCCGATGCCGCCGACGGCCATGACGAAACCGATCGACCCCTGGTCCCAATGGTGGGTCAGCAGCAGATAGATCGACAGGTACGGACCCAGCCCGTCGCGCACGTCGGCCAACAGGAAGTTCAGCAGGTCCAGCGCGCGCGCCAATCGCGGCGGAACCGCGTCGGGGGCAGTCAAAGCGTCAGGAGGCCGAAAGCCTCAACGTGTCAGGCGGTCTTGTCGCGGCGCTCGCTGCGCGACGGCTTGCGTGGCACGATCGTCGGCAGCACGTTGTCCTGCACGGTCTCCTTGGTCACCACGACCTTGGCGACGTCGTCGCGGCTCGGGATGTCGTACATCACCGGCAGCAGGACCTCTTCCATGATCGCCCGCAGGCCACGGGCGCCGGTGCCCCGGTGGATCGCCTGGTCGGCGATGGCCTCCAGCGCGTCGTCGGTGAACTCCAGCTCCACGCCGTCCATTTCGAACAGCCGGGTGTACTGCTTGACCAACGCGTTCTTCGGCTCGGACAGGATCTTGACCAACGACTCCATGTCCAGGTTGGTGACCGAGGCGACCACCGGCAGGCGCCCGATGAACTCGGGGATCAGCCCGAACTTGATCAGGTCCTCCGGCATCACTTCGGCGAAGTGATCGGTGGTGTCGATCTCGGCCTTGGAGCGCACCTCGGCGCCGAAGCCCAAGCCGCGCTTGCCGACCCGCTCGTAGATGATCTTCTCCAGCCCGGCGAACGCACCGGCGACGATGAACAGCACGTTGGTGGTGTCGATCTGGATGAATTCCTGGTGCGGGTGCTTGCGGCCGCCCTGCGGGGGAACCGACGCCTGCGTGCCCTCCAGAATCTTCAGCAGCGCCTGCTGCACGCCCTCCCCGGAGACGTCGCGGGTGATCGACGGGTTCTCGCTCTTGCGGGCGATCTTGTCCACCTCGTCGATGTAGATGATGCCGGTCTCGGCGCGCTTGACGTCGTAGTCGGCGGCCTGGATGAGCTTGAGCAAGATGTTCTCGACGTCCTCGCCGACGTAACCCGCCTCGGTCAGCGCGGTGGCGTCGGCGATGGCAAACGGCACGTTGAGCATCTTGGCCAGCGTCTGCGCCAGGTAGGTCTTGCCGCAGCCGGTGGGCCCGAGCATCAGGATGTTGGACTTGGTCAGCTCGACGGGCTCGGAGCGCGAGTCGCGGCCCTTCTCCCCCGCCTGGATCCGCTTGTAGTGGTTGTAGACCGCGACGGCCAGCGTCCGCTTGGCGGTGTCCTGCCCGATGACGTAGCCCTCCAAGAAGTCCCGGATCTCGGCCGGCTTGGGCAGCTCGTCGAGCTTGACGTCGTCGGCGTCGGCGAGCTCCTCTTCGATGATCTCGTTGCAGAGGTCGATGCACTCATCGCAGATGTACACACCGGGGCCAGCAATGAGTTTCTTGACCTGCTTTTGGCTCTTCCCGCAGAACGAGCACTTAAGCAGGTCACCGCCGTCTCCGATGCGCGCCATGGTGCTGAGGGCCTACTTCCTTGTCGCCTGTTCGTCGTGCTATGCCGCGTGTTTTCCCCGACGCTACCCGCTTGCTCGGGCCCCTCGCGACCATTACGTCGAATCGCGTTGTTGGTATTCATTGGTGTCGTCTGAATGAAACATATAGGCAGACGGCGCCCGTCACTCGCGGAGACGCGCATTACGTGCCTTTGGCGTGTCGCGGTCGTTACCCGATCGAGTCTGGACGCTGCAACAACCCTACAGTTACCGGGTGGGATTGGCTGGCCGGTTTTGGGGCCCCACCGGATCCGCGCTGATCAGCGACGGCGGCCTGGCCACCGAGCTGGAGGCGCGCGGGCACGACCTGTCCGACCCGTTGTGGTCGGCCAAGCTGCTGGCGGACGCGCCGCGGGAGATCGTCGCTGTGCACGCCGCGTATTTCCGGGCCGGCGCCGCGATCGCGACGACGGCCAGCTACCAGGCGTCGTTCGAGGGCTTCGCGGCCCACGGGATCGGCCGGCGTGACGCCGCCGCTTTGCTGCGCCGCAGCGTCGAGTTGGCGCGGGACGCGCGCGACGAAGCGGGTGTGGACGGTCTCGTCGTGGCGGCGTCCGTCGGGCCGTACGGCGCGGCGCTGGCCGACGGCTCGGAGTATCGCGGGCGCTACGGCCTGTCCGTCGCGGCGTTGGCGCGCTGGCACCGGCCGCGCCTGGAGATCCTGGCCGGCGCCGGCGCGGACGTGCTCGCGTGCGAGACCGTGCCCGATGTCGACGAGGCCGAGGCGCTGGTCGGCCTGGTGCGCTCCGCCGGCGTGCCGGCGTGGCTGAGCTACACCATCGACGGGACCCGGACCCGCGCCGGGCAGCCGCTGGCCGACGCGTTCGCGGTGGCCGCCGGGGTCGACGAGATCATGGCGGTCGGGGTCAACTGCTGCGCGCCCGACGACGTGCTGCCCGCGATCGAGATGGCCGGCGCGACGGGCAAGCCGGTGATCGTGTACCCCAACAGCGGTGAGCGCTGGGACGGTCGGGGCTGGACCGGGCGATCGCGGTTCTCGGCAGCGCTCGCGGCGCAGTGGGTTTCGGCCGGCGCGCGCATCATCGGCGGCTGCTGCCGGGTCGGGCCGGCCGAGATCGCCGCCGTGCGCCGAGCGTGCAACCTGGGCGGGAATTCAGCCGAAAAGTCGCCCTGACAACACGTTCGGCGAAAGGGGCTACGCGGTCTGCGCGGAGAGCTTCCGGTACTCCAGGACGGTGTCGATGATCCCGTAGTCCTTGGCCTCTTCGGCGGTCAGGATCTTGTCCCGGTCGGTGTCCTTGCGGATGACCGACGCGTCCTTGCCGGTGTGGCGGGCCAGCGTGGTCTCCATCAGCGTGCGCATCCGCTCGATCTCGGCGGCCTGGATCTCCAGGTCGGAGAACTGGCCCTGGATCACGCCCGACAGCGACGGCTGGTGGATCAGCACCCGCGCGTTGGGCAGCGCCATCCGCTTGCCCGGTGTGCCGGCCGCCAGCAGCACGGCCGCCGCCGAGGCCGCCTGGCCCAGGCACACCGTCTGAATGTCGGCGCGCACGTACTGCATGGTGTCGTAGATCGCCATCAGCGAGGTGAACCCGCCGCCGGGCGAGTTGATGTACATGGTGATGTCGCGGTCGGGGTCCAGCGACTCGAGCACCAGCAGCTGGGCCATGATGTCGTTCGCCGACGCGTCGTCGACCTGGACGCCGAGGAAGATGATGCGCTCCTCGAACAGCTTGTTGTACGGGTTCGACTCCTTGACGCCGAAGCTGGAGTGCTCGATGAACGACGGCAGGATGTAGCGCGCCTGGGGCTGGATCTGGGGGTGCTGGGCGTTCACTGGGCTTCTCCGTTGGTGATCGTGGCGGCGCGGGTGATGATGTGGTCGACGAACCCGTATTCCAGGGCTTCCTGGGCGGTGAACCAGCGGTCGCGGTCCGAATCGGCCTCGATGCGTTCGATCGGCTGGCCGGTGAATTCGGCGTTGAGCCGGAACATCTCCTTCTTGATGACGGCGAACTGCTCGGCCTGGATGGCGATGTCGGCCGCGCTGCCGGTCACCCCGCCCAGCGGCTGGTGCATCAGGATGCGCGCGTGCGGCAGCGCGTAACGCTTGCCCTTGGTCCCGGCCGCCAGCAGGAATTCACCCATCGAGGCGGCCATGCCCATCGCGTAGGTGGCGATGTCGCAGGGCGCCAGGACCATGGTGTCGTAGATGGCCATCCCGGCGCTGATCGATCCGCCCGGCGAGTTGATGTACAGCGAGATGTCTTTGGTGGCGTCCTCGGCGGCGAGCAGCAGGATCTGCGCGCACAGCCGGTTGGCGATCTCGTCGCTCACCTCCGAACCCAGGAAGATGATGCGCTCGGAGAGCAAGCGCTCATAGACCGAGTCGGTGAGGTTGAGACCCTGCGAGTTCAAACGCATGTCAGTCACGACTGGGATACCTGCTTTCCTCGAGTACTTCTGGTTCGACCCTAACCAACCCAACCCGCTGTGGGGCGGCCACGCATGCCGCGTTCGCTCACAGCGTCATCGGCGAGGGGTCACTCCGCTTCGTCGTCCGCGTCATCGGCCTCGTCGGTTGCGTCGACTGCGGCGGTTTCGTCGGCATCCCGGCGCGAGCCGAAGAACTCGCTCGTGTCGATGGCGTTGCCGTCGGTGTCGGTGACGGTCGCGGCCTCGACCACCGCGGCGATCGCCAGCCCGCGGCGCACGTCGGCGAACATGGCCGGCAGCTGGTTGTTCTCCTGCAGGTAGGCCAGCAGTTGCTGGGGCTCGATGCCGTACTGGCGCGACGTCATCACCAGCCGCTCGGTCAGGTCCTCCTGGCCGACCTGGATGTCCAGGTCGTCGGCCACCGCGTCCAGCAACAGCCCCCGCTTGACGTCGGACTCGGCGGCGTTTTGCGCGTCGACCTCGAACTGCTGGCGCGACTTGCCCTGCTCGCGCAGCGCCTCGGCGAACTTGGCCTCGTCGTGGTCGAAGCTGTGCAGCGCGTTGTGCACGGCGCCGTCGACCTGGGCCTTGACGATCGCCTCCGGCAGCGGCACGTCGACCTGTTCGAGCAGCGCCTCGATGGTGGCGTCGCGAATCTGCTCGGCCTGCTGGGCGCGCTTGACCTGACCCACCTGGTCGCGCAGGTTGGCCCGCAGCTCGTCGATGGTGTCGAATTCGCTGGCCAGTTGGGCGAATTCGTCGTCGGGCTCGGGCAGCTCGCGTTCCTTGATCGACCTCACGGTGACGGTCACCTGCGCGTCCTTGCCGGCGTGCTCACCCGTCGCCAACTGCGCGGTGAACTCCTTGGACTCGTCGACGGACAGGCCGACCAGCGCGTCGTCCAGGCCCGCGATCAGCCGGCCGGAACCGACCTCGTGGGACAGCCCCTCGGCGGCCGCGTTCGGCACCTCCGCGCCGTCGACGGTGGCCGACAGGTCGATGGAGACGAAGTCACCGAGCGCCACCGGCCGGTCCACCCCCGTGAGGGTGCCGAACCGCTGCCGCAACGACTCCAGCTCGGCGTCGACGTCCTCGTCGCCGACGTCGACCGGGTCCACCGACACCTTCAGCGCGCTCAGGTCCGGAAGCTCGATCTTGGGGCGGACGTCGACCTCGGCGGTGAACGCCAGCTCCTCGCCGTACTCCTTCTTGGTGACCTCGATGTCGGGCTGCCCGAGCGGGTGCACTTCGGACTCCGCGACCGCCTGGCCGTAGCGGGCGGGCAGCGCCTCGCTGACGACCTGGTCGAGCATCGCCTCCCGGCCGAACCGGGCCTCGAGCAGCTTGGCCGGCGCCTTGCCGGGGCGGAAGCCAGGCAGCCGCACCTGCTTGGCCAGCTCCTTGTAGGCCCGCTGGAAATCGGGCTCCAGTTCGGTGAACGGCACCTCCACGTTGATCCGCACCCGGGTGGGGCTCAACTGTTCGACGCTGCTCTTCACGGGTGTGCTCCTCGATGGTCGTTCCGGGTGATCGGTGGCCGGTTGCGGTGCGGGGCGGGCATGGTCGGGGTGACAGGATTTGAACCTGCGGCCTTCCGCTCCCAAAGCGGATGCGCTACCAAGCTGCGCTACACCCCGCGCTGACCTCGCGATCCTACGGCCCGTCAACGCCGGGTCCGGCACCGGCTCGTCGCCGCCTCGAGACCTCACGGAGCGATCACGGAACCGCTTCGATTAGATTTGATGTTCGCCGCCAGATACAGTCTCGCTCGACTAAAACGTGCGGGCGTAGCTCAATGGTAGAGCCCTAGTCTTCCAAACTAGCTACGCGGGTTCGATTCCCGTCGCCCGCTCAGGCTAACTATCTGCTCGCAGAAAGGCGCCATGCGGGGGGACGAACCGAAAGGCACGTGTGTGCCGGAGTTCGTTGGCGTGCGCGACGCGTTCGAACGCAACTTCGCGCTGGGCAGCGAGGTCGGCGCGGCCGTCGCGGTATGGGTCGACGGAGACCTCGTCGTCAACCTCTGGGGTGGCTGGGCCAACGCCGCCCGCACCCGGGCCTGGCGCGAAAACACCCTCACGACCGTGCTGTCCGGCACCAAGGGGCTGTCCGCCACCTGCATGCACCAACTGGCCGACCGCGGCGAGGTGGACCTGCAGGCGCCGGTGTCGCGCTACTGGCCCGAGTTCGCGCAGGCGGGCAAGGAGGCCATCACGCTGGCCATGGTGATGGGCCACCGCTCGGGGGTTATCGGGCCGCGCACCCGGATGAGCTGGGAGTCGGTCGCCGACTGGGACTACGTCTGCGAGCAGCTGGCCGCCGCGGAACCGTGGTGGGAGCCGGGCACCGCCCAGGGCTACCACATGACCACGTTCGGCTTCATCCTCGGCGAGGTGTTCCGCCGCGTCACCGGCCGCACCATCGGCCAGTACCTGCGCACCGAGATCGCCGAACCGCTCGGCGCCGACGTCCACATCGGGCTGTCCCGGGCCGAGCAGCGCCGCTGCGCCGAGCGGGTCAACAAGCCGCACGCACGCGACCTGCTCGCCGAGGTCAACGCCCCCGGCTACCCCACCAGCCTGAGCGAGCACCCCAAGGCGGCGCTGTCGATTTCGATGGGGTTCGCCCCGGACGACGAGCTGGGCTCCCACGACCTCGAGCTGTGGCGCGAACTCGAGTTCCCGGGCACCAACGGCCAGGTGTCGGCGCTGGGGTTGGCGACCTTCTACAACGCGCTCGCGCAGGAAAAACTGCTGAGCCGCGAGCACATGGATCTGGTCCGGGTGTCGCAGGGCGGCTTCGACACCGATCTGGTCCTGGGACCGCGGGTCGCCGACCATGGCTGGGGGTTGGGCTACATGCTCAACCAGCGCGGCGTCAACGGGCCCAACCGCCGCATCTTCGGGCACGGCGGTTTGGGCGGCTCGTTCGGGTTCGTCGACCTCGAGCACCGGATCGGCTACGCGTACGTCGCGAACCGCTTCGACGCCACCAAGGCCAACGCCGACCCGCGCAGCGTCGCGCTGAGCGACGAGGTCTACGCGGCGCTGGGCGTCAGCGTGGCGCCGCGGGGTTAGTGGCCCCCGCCGCCCCCGCCGCCGGCTCCACCGCCGCCGCCAGGTCCACCGCCGCCGGGGCCACCCGGACCACCGGGACCGGCGGGCCCACCGGGTCCACCCGGTCCGCCCGGGCCACCCGGACCGCCGGGCCCCCAGCCATCTCGGTGCCAGTCGTGGCAGTTGTTCCAGTCCCAGTTATTGCCCCAGCCGGGATCCCATCGCTCACCCGGACACCATTGTGGGAACGGACCGGGTTGTGCCTGCGCGGCGGTCGCAACGCCCAGACCGGCCAGCCCGAGACCCGCGACGGCCGAAACCGTTGCTGCTACGCGAGTGAAATGCTTCATCTCGCTAACAATGCCCACGCGAGTTGAATTCAAACGTCTCCGCGGTCACCGCTGGCAGCTTGGGCACCAGAACACGTTGCGGCCCTCGAGCACCTGGGTCAGGATCGGCTCCCCGCACAGGCGGCACGCCTCGCCCGCGCGGCGGTAGACGTAGGTTCGCGGCCGGTCGGGCCGGTACGACGGGCCGCCGTGGTCGTGCTCGGGCAGCACCACGACGATCTTCCCGCCGCGCAGGCCGACCTTCATCAACGCCACCAGATCGGTCCACGCCGCGTCGAACTCGGCCTCGACGATCCCCCGGCCGGGCCGGAACGGGTCGATGCGGTGGCGGAACAGCAACTCGCTGCGGTAGACGTTGCCCACCCCGGCGATGACGGTCTGGTCCATCAGCAGGGCGCCAATCGGCCTGCGCGACTTGGTGATTCGGGCCCACGCCCACGAGGGGTCGGCGTCGCTGCGCAGCGGGTCGGGGCCGAGCCTGGCCAGCACGTCGCTGACCTGCCCCTCGTCGATGACTTCGCAGACCGTCGGGCCGCGCAGGTCGGTGCCGTAGTCGGCGCCCACCATGCGCATCCGCACCTGCCCGACCGGTTCGGGCAGCACCACGCCGTCCGGGCCTGCGGGGACGGGCCACTCGGTGAAGGCGCCGTAGAGCCCGAGGTGCACGTGCACGATCGGGCCGCCGGCGTAGTGGTGAAACAGGTGCTTGCCCCACACGCTGGTGCGCCGCAGCACCCGGCCGTCCACCACGGCCGCCGGTTCGGCGAACCGGCCCTGCGGGCTGGACACGCGCACCGGCGCCCCGCCGAAGCGGCGTTGGTGCAGCCGGGCCAGCCGGTGCAGGGTATGCCCTTCGGGCACGCGCGGCCCTTACTGCGCGCCGCCGGGCACCGGCGGTGCCTGGTGGGTGCGTTCGTATTCGGCGAGGATGTCGATGCGCCGTTGGTGGCGTTCGGCTTTCGACCACGGCGTGCTCAGGAAGGCGTCGACGATCGCCAGCGCCTCGGCGGTGGTGTGCATGCGCCCGCCGATGCCGATCAACTGGGCGTTGTTGTGTTCGCGCGCCAGGGTCGCGGTCTCGACGCTCCACCCCAGCGCGCAGCGCGCGCCCGGCACCTTGTTGGCCGCGATCTGCTCGCCGTTGCCCGACCCGCCCAGCACGATGCCCAGGCTGTCCGGGTCGGCCACCGTGCGCGTGGCGGTGGCGATGCAGAAGGCCGGATAGTCGTCGTCGGGGTCGTAACCGAAGGCGCCGCAGTCGATCGGCTCGTGCCCGGATTCCTTGAGGTGATCGATGATCTGCTGCTTGAGCTCGTAGCCGGCGTGGTCGGAACCCAGGTAGACGCGCATGCCGGATATTCTGCCCGACACGTTCAGTCGAACTCGGGCGCCTCCGTGCGCGTCCGCTTGAGCTCGAAGAAGTGCGGGTAGGCCGCGAACGTCACCGACGCGTCCCACAGCTTGCCCGCCTCCTCGCCGCGCGGGATCTTCGAGAGCACCGGCCCGAAGAACGCCACCCCGTTGACGTGGATGGTCGGCGTGCCGACGTCGTCGCCGACCGCGTCCATCCCGGCGTGGTGGCTCTTGCGCAGCGCGTCGTCGTAGGCCTCGCTGTCGGCGGCCTTGGCCAGCTCCGCCGGCAGGCCCGCGTCGGCCAGCGACAGCTTGATGACCTCCTCGAGCTCCTTGTTGCCCTCGTTGTGAATCCGGGTGCCCATCGCCGTGTACAGGGAGGCCAGCGCGTCGGCGCCGTGTGCCTGCTCGGCGGCGATCGCCACCCGCACCGGACCCCACGCCTTCTTCATGTTCTCCCGGTACTTCTCGGGCAGGCCTTCGCGGTTCTCGTTGAGGATCGCCAGGCTCATGACGTGGAAGTGCACGTCGATGTCGCGGACCTTCTCCACCTCGAGGATCCAGCGCGACGTGATCCAGCACCACGGACACAGCGGGTCGAACCAGAAATCGGCTTGGTTTCGCACGGCGGCCTTCTCGGGCATAGCGCAGTCCTCTCCTGCAGAGTCACAAACGGTCACAACACCGCTGTGCACAACCGTAGTCACCGGCCGCGTGTTCCCGCCCTGCGCGGCGGGCCCGGCACGCTTTAAGTTGGACGCGTGGCCCTTCCTAACCTGACCCGGGACCAGGCCGTCGAACGCGCCGCCCTGGTCACCGTCGACAGCTACCAGATCAACCTCGATGTCACGGCCGGCGAGCGGACCTTCCGGTCCGTCACCACCGTGACCTTCGAGGCGCTGCCCGGTGCCGACACGGTCATCGACATCGCCGCCGACGCCGTCCGCGGCGCCACCCTCAACGGCCGCGAACTGGACGTGTCCGGCTACGACGAATCGACGGGCATCCCGCTGCGCGGGCTGGCGAAGCGCAACGTCCTGGTCGTCGACGCCGACTGCCGCTACTCCAACACCGGCGAGGGCCTGCACCGCTTCGTCGACCCGGTGGACGACGAGGCCTACCTGTATTCGCAATTCGAAACCGCCGACGCCAAGCGGATGTTCGCCTGCTTCGACCAACCCGACCTCAAGGCGACGTTTGACGTGCGGGTGGTCGCCCCCGAGCACTGGAAGGTGATCTCCAACGGCGCGACGGTGTCTGTCGAAGATGGCGCGCACACCTTCGCGACCACCCCGCGGATGAGCACCTACCTGGTGGCCCTGATCGCCGGGCCGTACGCCGAGTGGAAGGACTCCTACTCCGACGAGCACGGCGAGATCCCGCTGGGCATCTACTGCCGCGCCTCGCTGGCCCAACACATGGACGCCGATCGGTTGTTCACCCAGACCAAGCAGGGATTCGGCTTCTACCACAAGCACTTCGGCCTGCCCTACGCGTTCGGCAAGTACGACCAGCTGTTCGTCCCCGAGTTCAACGCCGGCGCAATGGAAAACGCCGGTGCGGTGACGTTCCTCGAGGACTACGTCTTTCGCAGCAAGGTCACCCGCGCCTCCTACGAGCGGCGCGCCGAGACGGTGCTGCACGAGATGGCCCACATGTGGTTCGGGGACCTGGTCACCATGCAGTGGTGGGACGACCTGTGGCTCAACGAATCGTTCGCGACGTTCGCGTCGGTGTTGTGCCAAAGCGAGGCAACCGAATTCACCGAGGCGTGGACCACGTTCGCCACCGTCGAGAAGTCGTGGGCGTACCGCCAGGACCAGTTGCCGTCGACGCACCCGATCGCCGCCGAGATCCCCGACCTGGCCGCCGTCGAGGTGAACTTCGACGGAATCACCTACGCCAAGGGCGCTTCGGTGCTCAAGCAGCTCGTCGCCTACGTCGGGCTGGAGCACTTCCTGGCCGGGCTGCGCGACTACTTCCGCGCGCACGCGTACGGCAACGCCACCTTCGGCGACCTGATCGCCGCGCTGGAGCAGGCGTCCGGCCGCGACCTGTCCGACTGGGGCCAGCAGTGGCTGAAGACCACCGGGCTGAACACACTGCGACCCGATTTCGAGGTCGACGCGGACGGCACGTTCACCCGGTTCGCGGTGACCCAGAGCGGCGCCGAGCCCGGCGCGGGCGAAACCCGGGTGCACCGGCTGGCGGTGGGCATCTACGACGAGGACCGCTCCGGCAAGCTGGTCCGGGTGCACCGCGAGGAGCTCGACGTCGAAGGACCGGTCACCGAAGTGCCTGCATTGGTTGGGGTTTCGCGCGGAAAGCTGATCCTGGTCAACGACGACGACCTGACCTACTGCTCGCTGCGGCTGGACGGGCAGTCGCTGCAGACCGCCCTGGAGCGCATCGCCGACATCGCCGAGCCGCTGCCGCGCTCGCTGGTGTGGTCGGCGGCGTGGGAGATGACCCGCGAGGCCGAGCTGCGCGCCCGCGACTTCGTCGCACTGGTGTCCGCGGGTGTGCAGGCCGAAACCGAGGTCGGGGTGGCCCAACGGCTGCTGCTGCAGGCCCAGATCGCGCTGACGTCCTACGCCGAGCCCGGCTGGGCGCGTGAGACCGGCTGGCCGCAATTCGCCGACCGGCTGCTGGAATTGGCGCGCGCCGCGGAGCCCGGATCGGATCACCAGCTCGCGTTCGTCAACACGCTGTGCTCGTCGGTGCTGTCGCCGCCGCACGTGACGACCCTGGCGGCGCTGCTCGGCGGCGAGCCGGCCGACCTGGGGCTGGCGGGCCTTCAGATCGACACCGACCTGCGCTGGCGCATCGTGACCGCGCTGGCCGCCGCCGGCAAGATCGACGCCGACGGGACCGCGACACCGGCCATCGACGCCGAGGTGCGGCGCGACCCGACCGCCGCCGGCCAACGCCACGGCGCCCAAGCGGCCGCGGCACGGCCCCAACTGCGGGTCAAGGAGGAGGCCTGGACCACCGTGGTCGAGGACGACACCCTGGCCAACATCACGGCCCGCTCGATCATCGCCGGCATCGCGCCGCCGGGACAGCACGAGCTGCTCACGCCGTTCACCGCGCGCTACTTCGCGGCGATCCCCGGGGTGTGGGAGCGGCGGTCCAGCGAGGTCGCCCAGACCGTGGTGATCGGGCTGTACCCGCACTGGGACATCAGCGAGGCCGGCATCGCGGCGGCGGACGCGTTTTTGAGCGACCCGGCGGTTCCGCCGGCGCTGCGGCGGCTGGTGGTGGAGGGCCAGGCCGGCGTGAAGCGGGCTTTGCGGGCCCGCGCGTTCGACGCGGCCTGATCGATCCTGCGCTCAGCGCGCGAAATCGCGCCGATCGGCGCTCTGGGCGCAGTCTCGACGAGCTGCGAGGCTAGGCCGGGGAGATTCCCGAGCTGAGCACGCGGATCGCGCTCACCAGCCCGTCGACCAGATGGCCCTGCTCGAACGCCGACGCGGCGGCGGCCACCCCCAACGGCGCGGCCGACTCGGCGCCGCGGCCCCGCACCGCCGACCCGTAGACCACCTCGATGACGTTCTGGTCCGGCGAGACCGCGAGCAGCACGGCATTGTCGGGCGTCGGCACGTTGGCCAGGATCGCGCGGGCCCGCGCGGCGCTGTCGCCACCCAGGTCCCCGAGATAGATGGCGAAGCGCGCCCGCGACTGCCGCGAGCCGTATTTCAGCGCGTCGTCGATGGCGACGAGGTCGCTGGTGGGGAACGGGTAGTGCACCGACAGCTCGCCGGGCTCGGTGACCCCCGAGATGCGTCCGCTGGTGGTGATCACCGAACCCTTGGGCAGCTCGCTGGGCTCGATCGTCGCGACCTCACCACGTGCCACTGGCGCCACCTCCCACCGAGAACTCCGACGTGCCATGTCCGTGCGCGCCGCCGACGTCCTCGTCGGTGGCGGCCCACAGGATCGGCGGGTGCGTCCACTTCTCCGACATCTTGTAGGTGGCGGGGTGGGGGCCCTTGTGCGACCAGATGAGTGTCGACAGCACGGCGACGATCAGCAGCGGGATCCCGATGAAGAACAGGTGAATCTGCAGAAGGCTCACGACGCAAACCGTATCCCAGACTCAGGCCGCGCCTTCGCCGAGGTATCGCGCCCAGGCCGGGTCGAGTTCCTTGACCGTCGACAGCAGCCGCCAGTGCTGTCCCGTCGGCGGCAGCGGCGCGCGGCGCAGCGCCCAGCCGAGCTCGGCGAGCAGCTTGTCGCCCTTGCGGTGGTTGCAGGTCGAACAGCAGGCGACGCAGTTCTCCCAGCTGTGGTCGCCGCCGCGGCTGCGGGGCACCACGTGGTCGACGGTGTCGGCCTTCGCCCCGCAGTAGGCGCAGCAGAACCGGTCGCGGTGCATGAGCGCGGCGCGGGTCATCGGCACGCGCGCCCGGTACGGGACCCGCACGTAGGACCGCAGCTGGATGACCGACGGCACCACGATCGACCTGGTCGCCGAGTGGATGACCGGTCCGGCAGGGTCGTCGTGCACCACGTCGGCCTTGCCGCAGATCACCATGACGATGGCGCGCCGCATCGGCAGCGCGGTCAGCGGCTCGTAGGTGGAATTGAGCAGCAACACCCGCCGCCGGCTCCAGATCGATGCGCTGTCGTGGCGGGTGGGGGGATGGATGTCGACGCTATGCAGTGGTGACGCGGTTGCGGGACCGGTCAACCCTGCCGCGGCACCGGAACTGCGGTGGCTGCGGCGTCTCTTGCCATGCGCCATGGATCCTCCGCGGATAGTCCACCATGATTCGGCGCCGATCGCACCCTTATTGCTGGTGCGAGGCGTGTCGATCGGGTGAACAGACCGATGCACCACAATGGAGGCGATGAATCAGGTGAGCTTCTACGAGGCCGTCGGCGGCGCCGAGACCTTCGACGCGATCGTGTCCCGCTTTTACGAGCAGGTCCCCGAGGACGAGGTTTTGAGCCAGCTGTATCCCGAGGACGACCTGGCCGGCGCCGAGGAGCGGCTGCGCATGTTCCTCGAGCAGTACTGGGGCGGCCCGCGCACCTACTCCGAGCGGCGCGGGCATCCGCGGCTGCGGATGCGGCACGCGCCGTTCCGCATCACCCCCATCGAGCGCGACGCCTGGCTGCGGTGCATGCACACCGCCGTCGCCTCCATCGACGCGCGCACCCTGGACGACGAACATCGTCGCGAGCTGCTCGACTACCTCGAGATGGCCGCGGACTCGCTGGTCAACGCGGCGTTTTGATGCCGAGCAGCAGGAGCCCCGGGCCGTGGTGGGCGAACGCGGTCTTCTACCAGGTGTATCCGCGGTCCTACGCCGACAGCGACGGCGACGGGGTCGGCGACCTGGACGGCCTGACGGCCCGGCTGGACCACCTGCAAGACCTGGGCGTCGACGCCATCTGGCTCAATCCGGTCACCGTCTCGCCCATGGCCGACCACGGCTACGACGTCGCCGATCCCCGCGACATCGACCCGTTGTTCGGCGGGCTGGCCGCGTTCGAGCGGCTGGTCGACGCGGCACACCAACGGGGCATCAGGGTCACGATGGACGTGGTGCCCAACCACACCAGTTCGCAGCACCCGTGGTTTGCGGCGGCGCTGGCCGCCGGGCCGGGCAGCGACGCGCGCGGGCGCTACTACTTCCGCGACGGCCGCGGCCCCGGCGGGGAGCGGCCCCCCAACAACTGGCTGTCGGTGTTCGGCGGGCCGGCCTGGACCCGGGTGGTCGAACCGGACGGCACTCCCGGGCAGTGGTACCTGCACCTGTTCGATGCCGAGCAACCGGACCTGAACTGGGAACACCCCGACGTCTTCGACGACTTCGAGAAGACGCTGCGGTTCTGGCTGGAGCGCGGGGTGGACGGCTTCCGCATCGACGTGGCGCACGGGATGGCCAAGCCGGCCGACCTGCCCGACGCACCGCAGGGCCTGGCCAAGATCTTGCGCCACGACGACGACGACCCGCGCTTCAACGACCCGGGCGTGCACGAGATCCACCGCGGCATCCGCGCGGTGATCGACGACTACCCCGGGGCGGTGACCGTCGGCGAGGTGTGGGTCACCGACAACGCCCGCTGGGCGGAGTACCTGCGGCCCGACGAGCTGCATCTCGGCTTCAACTTCCGGCTCGCCCAAATCGGCTTCAGCGCAAGCGAAATCCGCGACGCGATCACCAACTCGCTGGCGGCCACCGCCATCGAGGACGCCACCCCGACGTGGACACTGTCCAACCACGACGTGGGCCGCGAGGTCAGCCGCTACGGCGGCGGCGAGGCCGGGCTGC
The DNA here is from genome assembly GCF_059812295.1 of Mycobacterium sp. NGS63. Classification (NCBI taxonomy): domain Bacteria; kingdom Bacillati; phylum Actinomycetota; class Actinomycetes; order Mycobacteriales; family Mycobacteriaceae; genus Mycobacterium; species Mycobacterium sp. NGS63. Next base: position 548,439 of record NZ_JCALCJ010000002.1, on the reverse strand, counting down.
GCCGGGCGCGGGCCATGGCGATGGTGCTGCTGGCCCTGCCCGGCGCGGTGTTCATCTACAACGGCGAGGAACTCGGCCTGCCCGACGTCGACCTGCCCGACGAGGTGCTCCAGGATCCGACGTGGGAACGATCCGGGCACACCGAACGCGGCCGCGACCGGTGCCGGGTTCCGCTTCCGTGGTCGGGCGCCGAACCGCCGTTCGGGTTCTCCACCAACGCGGACACCTGGCTGCCGATGCCCGCCGAGTGGGCCGCGCTGACGGTCGAAAAGCAGCGCGACGACCCCGACTCGACGCTGTCGTTCTTTCGCCGAGCGCTCGAGATCCGCAGGGAGCGAGCCGAATTCGCGGGTTCGGACATCGAGTGGCAGAGCGCGCCACGCGGCGCCGTCGTGTTCCGGCGGGGCGGGGGCCTGGTGTGTGCGCTGAACGCCGGCCGCCGCGCGATGGCCCTGCCGCCGGGCGAACCGATCCTGGCCAGCGCGCCGTTGGTCGACGGCAAGCTGCCGCCGGACGCGGCGGCCTGGCTGGTCTGACCCGAGCTCAGCGCAGCACGAGCGCGGCGTGGCCGCGGCGGCGGTACACCGAGCCGAACTTGGCGTCGATCCGCAGCCAGGACGGCAGGATCCGGACCCGCACCGTCTCGTCGGCGCCGATCGCCTCGGGCGACTGCGGCAGGAAACCCATGGCGGACAGGGCGAACACGCAGCGCATGGGCAGCCCGACGCTGACGTCTCCGGAGCTGACCCGGACGACCTCCTGGTCTAGCAGCGAGGCCGGCGGGCCGTGTGCGCTGCCGTGTTCCTTGGCGATTCGCGCGCCCTGCTGCGCCAGGTCCAGCATCACCCGGGCGGGCACGTCGTCGAGGTGGGTGAAGCCTGATTCCGGCGGCAACGCCGCCCGCCACGCGGAGTCCATCGCGAAGCCCGGCTCGACGTAGCCGGAGGCGTCGGCGGCGGGCAGGCCGCGCGCCAGGGCGTCCGCGGCCACGGTCAGGTCGTCGGGCCGCACCGTGCCGACCACCACCCGGCTGGCCAGCACGTCGAAACCCGTTGCCACCCAGGCGCTCAGCTGCCCCGCGGAGCGGGCGCGAAGCCGGATGACCGCCGCGTCGTCCAGCCGCATCGCGTGATCGACGAACGCGGCCAGGTCCTTGCGGTGTGCGACTTCGCGGACCCACAGCCCGCGCTCGGTCGCCGTGTCTAGTCCCGGATCCACCGTTGCAGGTACTCCCGATGCTGTGGCGACAGGCGGACCAGCCGCTGCTCCTCGATGTGGACCGCGGCCAGCTGCGTCTCGGCGATGACGGCGGGCCTCGACCCGGGATCGGCGTTGACCGACCGCACCTCGTATCCGAGCGTGAAGTCGACGGCCCGCAACCGCTTGGTCCACATCGTCACCTGCAGTGGCGAATCGGTGAGCCGCAGTTGACCCTTGTAGGTGACCCGGACGTCGGCGATCAGCAGCCCGATGGTGGTGATGTCGGCCTCGAACGGTTCCTTGAGGAACAGCACCCGCGCCTCTTCGAGGATCGTGACCATGGTGGCGTGGTTGATGTGCTGGTACATGTCGATGTCCGACCAGCGCACCGGCACCGGCGCGACGTACCCGACGCTCAACTCGACGATCCTCTCCCGCTGGTGCGTGTCATCCGACGGATCTGCCGCGCTGCCACCGACAGCGTCGCGAGATCCTTTGCGCCGCTTTCCTGTATCTCGGTGAGCGTCCGGCGCGCCCGCTCGACGCGCGATGCGCTGATGTGCTCCCACTCGCCGATCTTCTCTTCGCCGCTTTCGTCGGGCTCTCCCACGGCGAGCACATCGAAGCACAGCGACCGCAGCGAGGCGTAGATGTCGTCGCGAATCGCCAAGCGCGCCAACGACTGCCAGCGGTCATGGCGGGGCAGCTCGGAGACCGCGGTCAGCAGGCTGTCGGTGCCCAGCCGATCCATCAGGGCGAAGTAGGTGTCGGCTACCTCTGCGGTGTCGATCTCGGTGATGTCGGCGACGTCGATGATGTCCAGCAAGCTGTAGCGGTACAGGCCGGCGGCGACGATGTAGGCCAGGTCCTTCGGCGCGCCCTGCGACGCGAATTCGGCGGCTTCCTTTTCCACGATGGCCTTGTCGTCGCCGCGCAGCCACTCCGACATACGCGGCGTCAGTTCCTTGACCTTGGCGGCGAATCGGTTGATTTCGGCGCCGACGGCCAGCGGTTGGGGGCGGTAGTTGAGCAGCCAGCGCCCGGCGCGGTCGATCAGCCGGCGGGTGTCCAGGGTGAGCCGGTCCGACAGCGCGACGGGCAGGTTCGCGGCGCGGGTCTGCCGCCAGATCTGGCTCACACCAAAGATGGCGTCGGTGGCGACGTAGGTGCGTACCGCGTCGATCGGCCCGACGCCGACGTCCTCGGTGATCCGGAACGCGTAGCTGATGCCCGCGGCGTCCACCAGGTCGTTGATCAGGATGGTGGTGACGATCTCCCGGCGCAGCTGGTGCGTGCGGATTTCCGGGGTGAACCGCTCGCGCAGCGGGGCCGGAAAGTATTGCGGCAACCGGGATGCGAACACGTCCTGCTCGGGCAGCTCGGTGGTCAGCATGTCCTCTTTGAGCGTCAGCTTGACGTGGGCCATCAACGTGCACAGCTCGGGGGACGTCAGCCCCATCCCGGCGTCGGTGCGCCGCTGGATTTCCTTCTCCGACGGCAGCGCCTCCAATTCCCGGTTGAGCCCGCGGCTTTCGAGGTACTTGATCTGCATCGCGTGCACCGGCAGCAGACTGGCCGCGTTGGCGCGGCTGGTGCCGATCAGGTCGTTCTGGTCCTCGTTGTCGGTGAGCACCAGTTGCGCGACCTCGTCGGTCATCGACTCCAGCAGCTCCTTGCGCTCGTCGGCCTCGACCTTGCCCGCGGTGACCAGCGAGTCGATCAGGATCTTGATGTTCACCTCGTGGTCCGAGCAGTCCACGCCGGCGGAGTTGTCCATCGCGTCGGTGTTGATCCGCCCGCCCGACAGGTCGAACTCGACGCGGCCCAGCGCCGTCACGCCGAGGTTGCCGCCCTCGCCGATCACCTTGGCGCGCACCTGATTTCCGTTGACGCGCACCGGGTCGTTGGCGCGGTCGCCCACGTCGGCGTCGGACTCGGATTCCGCCTTGACGTAGGTGCCGATCCCGCCGTTGAACAACAGGTCGACCGGGGCCTGCAGGATCGCCTTGATCAGCTCCGGCGGGGACATCTCGGTGACCTCGCCGGCGATGCCGAGCGCGTCGCGGACCTGCGGGCTGACCGGGATGGCCTTGTGCTCGCGGCTGTAGATCCCGCCGCCCTCGCTGATCAGCGAGGCGTCGTAGTCGTCCCAGCTCGACCGCGGCAGCTCGAACATGCGCCGGCGTTCCTCCCAGGAGGCCGCGGCGTCGGGGTTGGGGTCGAGGAAGATGTGCCGGTGGTCGAAGGCGGCCAGCAGCCTGATGTGCTTGGACAGCAGCATGCCGTTGCCGAAGACGTCGCCGCTCATGTCGCCGATGCCGACGACGGTGAAGTCCTCGGACTGGGTGTCGACGCCCATCTCGCGGAAGTGGCGCTTGACGGCCTCCCACGCGCCCTTGGCGGTGATGCCCATGGCCTTGTGGTCGTAGCCGACCGACCCGCCGGACGCGAACGCGTCGCCCAGCCAGAACCCGTAGGACTTGGCGACGTCGTTGGCGATGTCGGAGAAGGTGGCGGTGCCCTTGTCGGCGGCCACCACCAGGTAGGCGTCGTCGCCGTCGCGCCGGATCACCTGCGGCGGCGGGCTGACCTTTCCGGTGGCGTGGTCGACGTTGTCGGTGACGTCGAGCAGCCCGGAGATGAACAGCTGATAGCAGGCGACGCCCTCGGCGCGGCTGGCGTCGCGGTCGGCGGCGGCCTCACCCGAGGGCAGCGGCGGCCGCTTGACGACGAAGCCGCCCTTGGCGCCGACGGGCACGATGACGGCGTTCTTCACCGCCTGCGCCTTGACCAGGCCGAGGATCTCGGTGCGGAAGTCGTCGCGCCGGTCCGACCAGCGCAGGCCGCCGCGCGCCACCGGGCCGAACCGCAGGTGCACGCCCTCGACGCGCGGCGAATAGACGAAGATCTCGAACTTGGGCCGCGGCAGGGGAAGCTCGTCGACCAGCTGCGCGTCCAGCTTGAGCACCAGCGCATCGCGGGCCCGGGCCGAACCCTCGCGCGTCACAAAGTAATTGGTCCGCAGCGTGGCCTGCACCAGCGACGCGAACGCGCGCAGGATGCGGTCGGTGTCCAGGCTCACCAGGGCGTCGATGTCCGCGGCGACCGCGGCCGCGGCCGCCTGCGCGTCGCGACTGGACGGCCCCGACTCCCGGGGGTCGAAGAGCGCTTCGAACAGCGTGACCAGTGACCGCACCGTCGAGGGGTGTTCGTTGAGCACCGACTCGATGTGCGATTGGCTGTACGGAAACCCGGCCTGCCGCAGGTATTTCGCGTAGGCGCGCAGGAGCACGACCTGCTGCCAGGTCAGCCGCGCGCGCATCACCAGCTCGTTGAACCGGTCGATCTCGACGCGGCCCTGCCAGATCGCGGTCACCGCGTCGGCGAATCGCTCTGCGGTGGAATCGCGTTCGGCCGCGGTCGTCGCGAACGGGATCGTGGGGTGCGGCTGGATCTTGAACTGGTAGATCCACACCGGCAGCCCGTCGGGGCGGGCGACGGTGAACGGCCGCTCCTCGAGCACCACGACCCCCATGCTTTGCAGCATCGGCAGCAGCTGGCTCAGCGAGGCGGCGTGACCGCCCAGAAACCAGGTCAGCTGGGCGGCGCCGTCCTCGCCGCGATCGGAGAACACCAACTTGACCGAACCCTCGGACAGTTCGTTGATGATCGCGATGTGTTCGATCGCGTCGGCGGGCGTGACCGCCTGCTTGTAGACCTCGTTGAACGCGGCGGCGTAGTGCTCGGCGTCGGCGTGCGCGGGGGTGCCCGCCGCGGTGGCGGCGATCAGGCGATCGCCCCAGGTGCGCGCGGCCTCGCTCAGTAGCCCCTGGATCCGGATCCGGTTGGCTTCCGACGTGTCGACCGGGGCGGCGGCGGGGACGGCCCCCTCCTCCTGCGGCAGCCGGACCATGAAATGCATGAGTGCCCAAGGTGATTCGCTGACCCGGGCGGTGAATTCCAGTCGCGTCCCGCCGAATTCGCGGACTAGGATGTCCTCGATCTGCAGCCGCACCGCCGTGGTGTAGCGGTCGCGGGGCACATAGACCAGGCACGAGACGAAGTACTGGAGGCTGTCGGCGCGCAGGAACAACAGCGCGCGGCGCTGCGATCCCAGGTCGACCACCGCTTTGGCCAACGTCAGGAGTCGCTCGGCGCTCAGCGTGAAAAGCTCGGAGCGCGGGACGGTTTGGATGACGTCGAGCAGCAGCTGGCCGGGGTGGATGGGGTCGGTCTCGGCCATCGCGAGCACCTCGCGGACCCGCCGCGAGATCATCGGGATGTCCAGGACGTCGGCGTTCATGGCCGCGACCGTGAACAGCCCGACGAAGCGGTGCTCCACGAGGCCGTCGTCGCTGTATTCGCGGACCGCGATCACGTACGGGTAGGCGCCGTAGCGCAGGTAGCTGCCGACAACGGACTGGGCCAGGACCAGCAGATGGTCGCCGTCGGTCAGCCGCGGGCGCGAACCGGTGCGCGTGCGCAGGACGCCGAGGCTGGTCGCCGCTTCGCCGGAGACCAGGTTGTCGTGCACCAGGCAACGGTGATAGCCCAGCAGCAGGAAATTGCCGTTGCCCAGCCAGCGCAGCAGCCCGGCGACGTCCTCGCGGTCCGGCGCGGAGAAGTGGTCGTCGGCGTTATCCTGGACGGCCGCGGCCAGATCGCTCAGCGTGGTGATCATCTCCGCGGCGTCGGTGCCGACCTGTTCGACGTCGGCGAGCACCTTGGGCAGCAGCCGCTCCACCTCGGCGAGGGTCGCGCCGTCGACGGACGGGGACAGCGGGACGTAGATCCATGCCTCGCCGTCGTATTGCGACGACCCGGGCGCTTTCGGCTCGATGCTGAGCAGCTCGCCGTCGGCGTTGCGGCGCACGTCGAACACCGGGGTCATGACGCCGGCGTAACCGACGCCGAGCCGATGCAGCAGCACGGTGACGGAGTCCAGCAGCATGCCGCCGTGGTCGGTGACGACCTGCAGCGCGGGCCCGAATCCGTCGGGATCGTCGGCGGGGTGCACACAGACGCAGCTTCGGCATTCCGGGCGGCACTGGCCGAGCCGATAGTGCGCGCGCAACATGGCGGGGGTCACCATGTCCCCGGGGTCGGCCGCCCCGGCTTTGGTGGCGCCGGGCTCGTCGCCGCGCGGGCCGCGATAGCTCTCGACGTAGGCGTCGGCGATCCAGTCGGGAATGTCGTCACTGGTGGCGAACGCGGTCCAGGGCTTGAAATCTGGCTGGGAATCAGGCTTAGCACCGGGATCGATCGTCATGCCGATTGCTCCCAACTCGCGACGGTTGCCAGCTGCGCCGATCGCCTCGCCCGTCACCGGGCGCGGCTAATCCGACACTAGTCGCGCGTCAGCTTGCGGTGGGTCACTCGGTGCGGTCTGGCGGCTTCTTCGCCGAGCCGTTCCACCTTGTTTTCCTCGTACGCCCCGAAGTTGCCCTCGAACCAGAACCACTTGGCCTCGTTGTCCTCGTCGCCCTCCCAGGCGAGGATGTGCGTGCACGTGCGGTCGAGGAACCAGCGGTCGTGCGAGATGACCACCGCGCAGCCGGGGAACTTTTCCAGCGCGTTCTCCAGCGAGCTGAGCGTCTCGACGTCGAGGTCGTTGGTCGGTTCGTCGAGCAGGATCAGGTTGCCGCCCTGCTTGAGCGTCAGCGCCAGGTTCAGCCTGTTGCGTTCACCGCCCGACAGCACACCGGCCGGCTTCTGCTGATCGGGCCCCTTGAAGCCGAACGCCGACACGTAGGCCCGCGACGGCACCTCGCTCTGGCCGACGACGATGTGGTCCAGGCCGTCGGAAACCACTTCCCACACGGTCTTTTTCGGATCGATGCCGGCGCGGGCCTGGTCGACGTAGCTGAGCTTGACGGTCTCGCCGACCTTGACGCTGCCGCTGTCGGGCTGCTCGAGGCCGACGATGGTCTTGAACAGCGTGGTCTTGCCCACGCCGTTGGGGCCGATGACACCGACGATTCCGTTGCGCGGCAGCGTGAACGACAGGTCCTTGATCAGGGTGCGCCCGTCGTAGCCCTTGTCGAGGTGCTCCACCTCGACGACGACGTTGCCCAGCCGCGGCCCGACCGGGATCTGGATCTCCTCGAAGTCGAGCTTGCGCGTCTTCTCGGCCTCGGCGGCCATCTCCTCGTAGCGCTGCAGGCGGGCCTTGCTCTTGGCCTGCCGCGCCTTGGCTCCCGACCGCACCCAGGCCAGCTCCTCGGTCAACCGCTTCTGCAGCTTGGCGTCCTTGCGGCCCTGCACCGCGAGCCGCTCGGCCTTCTTCTCCAGGTAGGTCGAGTAGTTGCCCTCGTAGGGGTAGGCGCGGCCGCGGTCGAGTTCGAGGATCCACTCGGCGACGTTGTCCAAGAAGTAGCGGTCGTGGGTCACGGCCAGGATCGCCCCCGGGTAGGCGGCCAGGTGCTGTTCGAGCCACTGCACGCTTTCGGCGTCGAGGTGGTTGGTCGGCTCGTCGAGCAGCAGCAGATCCGGCTTGGACAGCAACAGCTTGCACAGCGCCACGCGGCGGCGCTCGCCGCCGGACAGGTTGGTCACCGGCTCGTCCGGCGGCGGGCAGCGCAGCGCGTCCATGGCCTGCTCCAGCTGCGAGTCGAGGTCCCACGCGTCGGCGTGATCCAGCTCCTCTTGCAGCCGGCCCATCTCCTCCATCAGCTCGTCGGAGTAGTCGGTGGCCATCAGCTCGGCGACCTCGTTGAAGCGGTCGAGCTTGACCTTGATGTCGCCCAGCCCCTCTTCGACGTTGCCGCGAACGGTCTTCTCCTCGTTCAGCGGCGGCTCCTGTTGCAGGATGCCGACGGTGGCGTCGGTCGCCAGGAAGGCGTCACCGTTGTTGGGCTTGTCCAGGCCGGCCATGATCCGCAAGACGCTCGACTTGCCGGCGCCGTTGGGGCCCACGACGCCGATCTTGGCGCCCGGGAAGAAGCTCAACGTGACGTCGTCCAGGATGACCTTGTCGCCGTGCGCCTTGCGGACCTTCTTCATCGTGTAGATGAACTCAGCCATTGCCGCGGTGTTGCCTTTCTGGTGTTACGGAGTTGTCGGGGGTATCCCCCGGACCATCCTAGGCACCGCGCGGCGGCCCCTTTCCCGCAGCTAAGCCGACAGCGGCAGCCCCGCGGGTTCGGCGTCGGCCTCGGCCGACGCGTCCTCGGCGGCCGCGGTGGCCTCCTCGGTGCCCGCCGGCGTGGCGGCGGTGCTCTGGTCGGTGTCGGGGCCGGTGTAGCCGGGCTTCTCGATCCGGACGATCGCCCGCGACACGTCCGGTCCGACCGACGTCGCCCGCATCTCCAGCGACGAGCGGCGGTTGCCGTCGCGGTCCTCGTACTCGCTGGTGTAGACGTGGCCGACCACGATCACCGGCGCGCCCTTGCCCAGGGCCGCGCCGACGCCGGTGACCAACCTGCCCCAGCAGTTGACGTTGATGAACAGCGAGTTGCCCGGCTCCCAGCCGCCGTCGGCGGTCCGGCGGCGCGAGTTGCTGGCGACGCGGAACTTCATGACTTCCTGATTGCCGACCTGGCGGCGCTCCGGGTTGTTGACGATGTGGCCGACGACGGTAAGCGGTGTTTCGAACATGGGTTGATCCCTTCTCTGTTGCATTTCTCTGGCTGGTGACCGCGTCACCGCCCTATCTGGCTGCATTTAGCCCGGCGGTACCGACGGGATCCGCGCAAAAAGAGGCTCAAGACGGGTCTCGCTCGCTGTCCTGTGGACACAAGCGTGACTGTGGATAAGAGCGCCGGTCGGAGCGAGCGGGCGGTACCGTTTCTTGAACAACCAGCAAGGATGTCCTGGTGGCGGTGACCGCGCTGAGGCGCGCAAGAACCTGCTTCGTCTCATCAAGCAGGTACGAGCCGACGTCGGTCGAGATCACGTCGGACGCGGGACGCGCGCCCGCGGGGCATTGACTCTGCGTCCAGGGCGGGGCTTACTCGTACTTTTCCGCCGTGGACGCAGAATCAACGCCAAGCGACCTCTCGCGCCGCGCCAGCTGAGCCAGCATCGCGTTGTAGGCGGCCAGCTCGGCGTCGTCGTCGCGTTCGGCCGCGCGGTCCAGCCGCCGGGCGGTGCGCCGATCGCTTCGCGCCCACTGCACCAGCAGCGCGAGCATCACGATCACCAGCGGCACTTCGCCCGCCGCCCAGGCGATCCCGCCGCCCAGGTGCTGGTCGCCCATCAGGTCGGTGTGCCAGCTCAGCCCCAGCGAGCGGTAGAAGTCGGCGCCCAGCACGGTTTTGGTGCCCATCAGCACCACCCCGAAGAAGGCGTGCAGCGGCAGCGACGCGAACACCACCGCCACCTTGGCCAGCGGCGGGATCGGCCGCGGCGTGGGGTCCACCCCGATGACGACCCAATAGAACAGGTAGCCGCTGAGCAAGAAGTGCAGGTTCATCGCCAGGTGCCCGGCGTGGCTGCTCACCGTGGTGTCGAAGAGGTCGGACAGATACAGCCCGTAGAACCCGGCGACGAACAGCACGGTCGCGACCACGGGGTTGGTCAGGAACCGCGACACGTGGCTGTGCAGCGCGGCCAATAGCCATTCGCGCAGGCCGGGCGGATCGTCGCGGCCGGCGGCCGGCAGCGCCCGCAGCGCCAGGGTGACCGGGGCGCCCAGCACTAGCAGGATCGGCACCAGCATGGACAGGCCCATGTGGGCGACCATGTGCATGCTGAACATCGCCGGCATGTAGCGGCCGACGCCCGACGACGTCACGAACAGCATCGCCACGCAGCCCAGCAGCCAGGCCAGGGTCCGCCCCGGGGGCCAGCTGTCGCCGCGGCGGCGCAGCCGCACCACCCCCGCCACGTACAGCCCGGCCAGGACGATGGCGGCGGTGCCGAAGATCAGGTCGAACCGCCAGTCGAACAGGATGCGCGCCACGGTGGGCGGGCCGTCGAAGTCGTAGCCGATCTCGGCCTCGGCGATCGACGGCAGCCGTGCCGGGGGCGGGGGCGGCGCGGTGCGGCCCAGCCCGACGGCGATGCCAAAGGTGAGCCCGAACACCGCGGCCTCGGCCAACGCCAGCTTGACCAGCACCCGGCGCCCGCCCGGATTCGCTTGCAGCGCAACCACTCCGGAGCGCCGCTGACGCCAGCCGAGGACGCCCAGCGCGCATAGCGCGACGAACTTGGCGACCACCAGCCGCCCGTAGCCGGTGGTCAGCAGGTCCAACGGCAAGACGCGCACCAACGCGTTCACCACCCCGCTGAGCGCCATCGCGACCCAGCACCACAGCGCCACCACGGAGAACCGTCGCGCGGCCAGGGCGGTGTGGTCGTCGCTGCGCAGCGCGTGGGCGAGCAGGGCCAGCAGGCCACCGGCCCACAGGCCGGCCGCGACGAGGTGGATCAGCAGGCTGTTGGTCGCCAGGTCGTGGGAACCGCCGGCCGACGAGTGACCGGTCAGCCCGAGCGGAATCAGCGTCACCAGCGATCCGGCGAGCAGCAGCGGCGTCCACGACCACCGCAGCACCGACGCGCTGGCCAGGGTGACCACCGCGGCCAGGATCGCCGTCCAGCGCCAGGCGGAGGCGGTGTTGATCACCCCGGCCAACGACCACAGCGTGACCGGGTTGAGGTGGTTGACCACGGGCTGGCCGGACACGTCGGAGATGGTCAGCGGGACCAGCAGCGCCGCACACACCGCCCACGCCCCCGACGCCACCGTGCCCACCCGCAGCGCGCGGTAGCCGGCCGCGTCGAGGACGCCGCTGTCTTGCGGCGGCACCAAAAACGCGGCGAACAGGAACGAACCGACGGCCAGCACCGCCGCGATCTCCCCCGCGGCCCGGACGAACGGCAGCCCCAGCGTGGTCGCGGGCCCGGGATCGGGCAGACCGGTGGCGGTCAGCGCGCCCGCCAGCGACAGTGCGCCGATCCCCGCGGCCGTGCAGCCTGCCAGCGCCGCGACGGCGATCAGCAGCGGCCACACCCACACGCGGCGCGCGCGTACCGGCTGGGCAACTGTCATGCGTCCAGCGTATGAGCCCGACGGGCGACTACCGAGTTCGGCTGTCCAGCCGGCCCCGACGGGCCTCGGACTCGCGCGCGACGAACTGCTCGCGGGCGATCCGCCCGACGTGATCGGAGTCCCGCAGGATGTCGCGCAGCTCGCGCCGAAACGCGTTGCGCCGTTCGGCGAGGTTGTCGGCGACGGGCGCGACCAGGTCCTGATCGACGGCGACCTGGTAGGCGGTCGCGAACAGCAGGGTCGACACCGATTCGCTGCTGCGGATCCGGGTCTGCGCCACGTACTGGCGGCCGACGCCCAGCGCCGACTCCGTGAGTTCCTTCTGCCCGACGTCGGCGGGTGCGTCGCGCAGCACGTCGGCGACGATCTCGTACGCCTCGAAGAACACCCGCAGCATCGCGTCGGCCATCAACGGACGCTTGGCGAACAGCATCGCGTCGATCTCGGCGCCCCCGGCGGCGACGTGGGCTTCCCAATCGTCGTGCCAGGCCATCTCTTCGGCGATGTTGTCGCGGAACGCCGCCGAGTCGGCGAAGTAGAAGTCGAACTTCAGCAGGTCGCGCAGCCGCATCGCCTGGGCCCAAAAGGCCTCCATGCGATCGCCTTTGGCCCGCCTGGCGTGCGCCAGCGCGAGCTCGACGATCGAGGTCTCCAAAAAGGCGTGGATCACCGAGTTGCGGTAGAACGCCGCCGCGTGTTCCTCGTCGGGCCCGATCAGCCAGACCGGCTCGCGGCCGCCGTCGACCCGGGTGATCGGGTGCCCGTTGGACAGCGCGTCGACCGCGGCGCGCACGCCGTCGCGGGTGCGCAGCCGCAACGCGCTGGTCGACACCGGGATGTTTTTGCGTTCGAGGTAGTCCAGCGAATCCTGCAACGTGTGGTGCAGCTGGTCGAGCGTCAACGCCGCGCCGCGGGTGGTCAGCAACAGCGCGCACACCAAACCCGTGGCGGTCACCGGCGTCGACTGCAGGATCCGCCACGCAACTTCGAACGACATCTTTTGCAGCGCAAGGCGTTTGGCGTCCTGGTCCTGCACCAGGGGGCCATGCGACGGGCCGAGGTACTGCCGCATCGACACCGCCTCGGGGAAGCGCACGTAGATCTTGCCGTAGTTGCGTTCGCCCTGTGCCCGAATGAAGTTGTACAGCCAGCCGATGCCCTCGGGGGTCTTCTCGCCGCCGCGGGCGTAGGCGGCGTATTCGGCGGTCTCGTGCAGCTGGTCGAAACTGATCGACACCGGCTGCAGCAGGATGTCCTCGCTGCGGCCGTCCAGATAGGCGTCGGCGACGTAGGCCAGCAGGCCGAGCTTGGGCGGCAACATCTTTCCGGTGCGCGAGCGGGTGCCCTCGATGGACCAGCTCAGGTTGAACCGCTTTTCGACGATGTAGCCGACGAATTCGCGCAGCACGTACTTGTAGAGCGGGTCGCCGCCGATGTTGCGGCGGATGAAGATCACCCCGGAACGGCGCAGCAGCGGGCCCATCACCCCGAACGACAGGTTGATCCCGGCGAACACGTGCACCGGCGGTAAGCGGTTCTCCTGCATCGCCACCGGCACCACCGCGCCGTCGATGTAGGACCGGTGCGAGAACAGCAGCACCGCCGGGTGGGCCTCCAGCGCGGTCCGCATGGCCGCGACCTGATACCCGTCGTAGTCGATCTCCGGTTCGAAGCCACGGCTCAGCGCCCGGCCCAGGACGCCGACCAGGTCGACGGACACCCGGCTCCACCCGGTGGCCAGCTCGTCGAGCATCTTGGCCGCTTCCTCGACGGTGGCGCCCGGGATCTTGTCGAGACCGGCGCGAAAACGCGTGGAGGCCAGGATCTCCGGCTTCACCAGCCGCGGCGACTTGTACTGCGGGCCGAGCATCCGGTATTCGGCCCGCTCCATCGCCAGGATGGCGCGACGGGTGACGAACTGCGCGAAGTCGCGCTTGTCCTCTCCGACGGTGGTGTCGCGCCACTGCTGGCGCAGTTCGGAGACCTTGGCGGGTTCGCCGGCCACCACCCGGGCGCGTTGCGGGTCGCCGTGCACGATCTGTCGTTGCTGACGGGGGTTGGGGTGGTAGGGATCCCGGCCGGGGATCAGCCCCGCCAGCTTGGCGACGCGGCCGCGGTTGGCCGGCGGCAGCCAGAACACCCGCACCGGCACGATCGAACGGTCTCCCCCGAATTCCTCGTTGGATTCGGACTCGAGCTGTTCGGCCAGCGCGGTCAGCGCCGCCGCGGGCGCGTGGCGTTCCGGCAGCGTCAGCACTTCGAACTTCGATGCGGAGTTGCCGGCTCGCTGCTCGTCGACCCAGGCCATGACCAACTCCCGCTCGACGGGTGAGGTCATGGACGCCAATATCAGCGCGTCTTGCGCGGCGAGGACTGCGCTGACATCCGCGGCCGGTTTGGTCACGGCCGCCCTCGGGGCGGTGGTGGTTTCTTCGCGGCTTTTTTCGCCGCCTTCTTCGGAGCCGCCTTCTTGGCGGGGGCCTTCTTGGCGGGGGCCTTCTTCGCAGCCGCCTTCTTGGCGGGGGCCCTCTTCGCTTTGGCCGCCGCGTACAGGCCGAGCTTGGGCAGTTCGCCCGGTTCTTGGGGCCAGTTGGCCAGCGTGTCCAAATACAGCTGGCGGACCTCGGCGATGCGCTCGGGCAGCGTCTCAATCGTCCAGTCCTGCACCGAGATCGGCGGGAACACCGCGACGTCGACGGTTCCCGGATTGATGGTGCTGGAATTCCGGGCGGCGACGAGCTCGGCGTTGCGAATCACGATCGGCACGATGGGGATGCCCACGGCCATCGCGATGCGGAACGCGCCCTTCTTGAACGGCCCGACCTCGGTGGTGTCCATCCGGGTGCCCTCCGGGGCGATCACGATCGACAGGCCTTTTCGGGCGAGCTCCTCGACCTGATGCAGCGACTCCACGGCGGCGACAGGATCGTCGCGGTCGATGAACGCGGCGTCCATCGCCTTGCCGATGGTGCCCATGATCGGATCTTTGGCCAGTTCCTTCTTGCCCACCGCCGTCCAGTTGTCGCGCACCAGCGCGCCGGTGATGACCGGGTCAACCTGGTTGCGGTGGTTGAAGATAAACACCGCCGGGCGCTGCGCAGTCAGGTTCTCCTCACCGACGACGTTGAGCTGCACGCCGGCGATCGCCAGCAACGACTGGGAGAAGGTAGAGGTGAAGAAGTTGACGCCCCGCCGCCGGCTGCGGGTCAACACACCGATGCCCACCGCGCCGGCCGCGACGGGGAACAGCGAACCGAACCCGGCCAGCGTCCGCAGCTGCCGGCGCAGGCCGACGCGCCCGCGGCTGTCGAAGCGCAGGATCGGCCAGCCGCGGCGCTTGGCGACGGCGGCCATCTTGCCCTCGGGGTTGGTCGGGCGGGGGTTGCCGACCAGATACATCAGCGCGACGTCCTCGTCGCCGTCGGCGTAGAAGTAGCTGTCCTTGAGATCGATGCCGTTCTCGGCGGCAAACCGTTGCACCGCAGCGGCTTTGCCCGGCCCCCACAGGATCGGCTTCTGCACCCCGCCGGTGAGCATGCCGTCCTCGTTGGTCTCGAACTTGTTGGTCAGCATGTTGGAGATCCCGAGGAAGCGCGCCACCGGGTTGACCTGGATGGTCAGCGCCGACGAGCTGAGCACCACGGTGTGGCCCCGGGCCACGTGGGCGCGCACCAGCTCGCGCATTTCCGGGTAGATCCGCGACTCGATGCGCTGGACGAACAGCCGCTCGCCGATCTCCTCCAGGTCGTCGAGCAGCCGCCCCGTCAGCGCCGCGGCCGCCTTGCCGATGAGGTCCTCGAACTCGATGCGTCCCAGGGTGTGGCTCAGGCCGGCCTGCACCATGCTGAGCAGCTCCCCCACGCCCATGTCGCGGCGCAGCAGCCGTTCCTGGGTCAGGATCACGGCGGTGAAGCCGGCGACCAGCGTTCCGTCCAGGTCGAAGAACGCGCCGATCTTGGGCCCGGGTGGGCTGGCCATGATCTCGGCGACCGACCCGGGCAGCCGCATGTCGGCCGCGGGCTTTGGCGCGCCGCGCTCCTCCGAGGCGCTCACGAGCCCGACGCCGATCGCGACGAGACGGCCGGCTCGGTGAACGAGGCGGGCACCGCGCGGGGCGCCGGGTCGCCGGCCAGCGCCAGAATCTCGTCGAAACCCTCCAGCAGGCACTGCGCGAACAGCGGTTCGTTGCGCACGGCGGCCCGGTCGTAGCGCACGGTGATGGTGCACCAGCCACCGCGGGAGATCAGCACCACCATCATCGCCACACCGGGCAAAGGACCAATGCCGTACTGCCGCAAGACTTTTGCGCCGGCGATGTAGGTGTCGCCGGGATAGACCGGGACATTGCTGGCCTGCACGTCCGAACCGATCACCGAGCCGGTGAGCCCCTCCAGCACCGGGGTGGGCAACACGGAAAGCACCGGCGCGATGGAACCGATGATGTTCATCGCGGGCTCGTCGCGGCGCTGCGTCATCTGGGCGCGGATTTTGCGCATGCGGGCGACGGGATCGGCGGTGCCCAGCGGCGCCGCCAGGTTGACGCCGGTGAACCGGTTGCCACCGGCGGTGTCGGCGTCGGCCCGCAGGTTCACCGGCACCGCCATCGGCAGGGTGCTGATGGGCACGCCGAAGGCCTCGTGATAGCGGCGCAGGGCGCCCGAGAGTCCGGCCAGGTAGGCGTCGTTGATCGATCCGCCGCCGGCCTTGGCGGCGCGGTGCAAATCGGAGAGCGGGATGTCGATCGCCTCGGTGCGGGTGGCCAGGCTGCGCCGGCGCAGCAGCGGCGATGGCTCGGCGGCGCGGTTCATCACCCGCATGCCCGACATGGCGTAGCCGACGGCTCCCCCGACGGCGGAGACGGGGTCGAGCATCGCCCGCCCGGCCGCCGACACCGCCCCGGACACCGCGCCCACGGCGCCGCTGACGAGGGCGAGCGGCAGCCGGTTGAGGCCCTGGCGCATGAGGTCGTTGGGGCTCAGGTCCTGCGGAACCGGTTGCGGCGGCGTGGACCTGGGCGGCGGGTCGCGTTCCAGGTCGTAGATCTCGGCGAACATCTCGACGCCGCCGACGCCGTCGGTGACCGCGTGGCTGACGTGCAGCAGCGTCGCGGCCTTGCCGTCGGCCAGGCCCTCGACCAGGGTGGCCGTCCACAGCGGCCGCGAGATGTCCATGGGCGACTGCAGCATCACCTCGGCGAGGTCGAACACCTCGCGCAGCGTGCCGGAGCCGGAGACGCGCACCCGGCGCACGTGGAAGTCCAGGTTGAAGTCGGGGTCGACCACCCAGCGCGGCGCCGCAGTCGGCAGCGTCGGGACGACGACCTTCTGCCGCAGCCGCCGCACCCGTCGGGACGCGTTTTCGAAGCGGGTGCGAAAGCGTTCCCAGTCCGGCGTCGCGTCGAGGAGTTCGAGCGCCATGATCCCCGAGCGGGTCCGGGGGTTCGCCTCCCCCCGATGCATGAGGTAGTCGACCGGTCCAAGCTCGTCGGACAATTTAACGGCCTCGGTTGACTCAGCCATGATCGTGAACTCGACGCGCCAACGTTGTCACCGTCGACCAAGCCTCCTGCTTCGGACCCCGCGAAACTGATTGCCCACCCAACGCTAGTCGGGTTGCCGCGCTGGTGAAAGGCGCGTGTTCAGCTGGCCGAAGTCGCCGGCAGGGGCAGCGAATCCGCCAGGAAGCCGGCGCGGCGCCCGTAGACGACGCCCAGGAAGTCGGAGACGGCGTCGGCGGCCAACCGCGACCGGACCGTCGGGGTGATGTCGAAAGCGTGGTGCGCGTTGGCGAGTTCGGCGTAAGCCACCGTGGCGGCGCCGGCCTCCTTGAGCGCCGCGCAGAACGCCCGCGCCTGGCCGCTGGGCACCAGCTCGTCCTTCTCGCCGTGCAGCACGAAGAACGGCGGGGCGTCGCGGTGCGTGTAGGCGATCGGTGAGGCCGCCCGGAACCGCTCGGGGTTTTCGGCGTAGCGGCTCTTGAGGACGAATTGCTCGAGGAACGGCAGCATCAGCTCGTGCATGTTCTCGAAGTCGGTGAAGTCGTACACGCCGTAATACGGCGCGACGGCCTGCACGGTGGTGTCGGCGTCCTCGAAGCCGGGCTGGAACGCCGGTTGGTTCGGGGTGAGCGCGGCCAGCGACGCCAGGTGCCCGCCGGCCGAGCCGCCGGTGATCGCGATGAAGTCGGGGTCGCCGCCGTAGTCGGCGATGTTCTCGCGGACCCAGGCGATGGCCCGCTTCACGTCGATGAGGTGGGTGGGAAACGTGCAGCGGGGGCTCTTGCTGTAGTTGATCGACACGCAGATCCAGCCGAGTTCGGCCATCCGGCTCATCAGCGTGTAGGCCTGCACGCGCTTGTCGCCGACGGCCCACGCCCCGCCGGGCACCTGGATGAGCACCGGCGCGCGCCGGCCGGGCGTCATGTCGTGGCGCCGCCAGATGTCCAGCAGGTGTGCGACGCCGCCCGGGCCGTAGGGAATGTCGGAGGTCTGCGCGGCGTAGCGCTTGTGCGGGCCGGGCCGGCGCAGCAGCCCGCCGCGCGGGGCACACGGCGTCTCGGCGCAGGCCGGGTGGCGCACCTGGTCGCGGAAGTCGGGGCCGAAGGCGTCCTCGAGTGCGGCGGTGAGGGCGTGATCGGCCTTCTGCGCGGCCCATGAGGTACCGACGCGCCCGATGGCGGGTGGCGACACGCGGGACAACGCGTGCCCGGTGAGCACGTGCGGGGGAAATTCGGTGGTGAGCCAGCCGGCAACCCAGCCGAGCGCGAACGGCGAGCCGCGCAGCAGGAGGGCACCGGCCCGGTAGGTGTCCCGGGCGTCGGCGGCCAGACGCAGCGCGTGGGCACCGGCCTGCGAGCACCGCGAAGTCAGGTTCAAGGCCACGCTCATGAAAACGCCACCCCTCGACGGTAGGCACACGCGTCGTTGCGGTTAACGGTTGTTTACCAACCGATGTTGTACGTGTGTCGAGGTCCACACGATAACCGATTTGCGCGGCGCGGGAAGGCTTTTCGGGCGCGTCGCGCTCGGCGAGTCGTCCTGTGAGCCTCGTTCGATAGACTGACCTGCACATTGCCTCCGTAGCTCAGGTGGATAGAGCAAGGGCCTTCTAATCCCTAGGTCGCACGTTCGAGTCGTGCCGGGGGCACTGGTCAGAAGGTATTTTTGATGACACGGCGGGCTTCCAGTCCGCAGCCAGTCCGCAGACCGCTAGAATCACTCGCTATGAAACGCGGACAAAGGGCGGGTGTAGAGGACCGTTGGCACAGGTCAGCCCGCAAAGGCGAGCAGGTGCCCTACCCTGCCGATCTACCCGACACTCTGACCGGCGTGTGGTGCGTGGATCCGAAACACGGCACACCCGGCACCCTCGTGACGACGGGACGCCACGGCACGGGCAGGCGGTGGCTAGCCAGGTGGGTCGACGGCGACGGCCAGGAACGCACACAAGCGTTCGAACGCAAAGCCGACGCTCAGGCCCGCGTCAATCAGGTCACCGCCGACATGGTGACCAACACTTATGTGGACAGCCGCAAGTCCGGGGCGACGTTCCGCACCATCGCCGACGAGTGGATGGCATCGCGGCGTACCGGCGTCAAGGCTTCCACCTTCGCCGGGGACGAGAGCATTCTTCGCAACACCGTGCTTCCCCGCTGGGGTGATGTGAGGCTGGCGGAAATCACGCACGCCGACGTTCAGTCATGGGTGGTATGGCTGACGACGAACAAAGAGGCGCGGCAGCCCAGGACCACGGACAAGGTCAAGAACGCGAGCCGCAAGCCTCTGTCGCCGCGTCGGGCCGTGCAGGCGCACGGAATCGTGAAGCAGATCCTGGCGTACGCGGTCCGTACTAGACGCCTCGCGGCTAACCCGGCTGACGGCATCGCCAGACCTCGCGTCATCCACAAGCGGGATCAGGCACTCGACCACGATCAGGTTGCCGCGATGGTCAACGCAGCCGGGGACGCCGGACCCATGCTGCTGACGCTGGCCTATACCGGGCTGAGGTTCGGTGAGTGCGCCGCTCTGCGTGTCGGTGATGTCGACCTCACAGCGCGGCGGATCAACATCGACAAGGCCATCAGCCAAGTGACCGGCAAGGGCCTGGTTGAGGATCTGCCCAAGACCCACCAGATACGCAAGGTTCCGATACTCACCACCCAGCTCTCCAACACCCTCAAGGCGATTACCGATGGCCGTGAGGCCGCGGAGTACTTGTTTCCGTCCCCGGATGGCGGGCCCATGCGTAACAGTTACTTCCGCTGGCGATTCGAGAACGCTTGCAAGGCAGCGGGTGTGACGGGCGTGAGCATCAAGACTTTGCGGCATACAGCCGGTTCGCTAGCCCTCAAGGCGGGTGCCACGGTGCCGGTTGCGCAACAGTTGCTTGGGCACCAGAAGGCCAGCACCACCTTGGACGTGTACTCGCATATCCTGCCTGACGATTTCGACGTTCTCGCCACTGCGATGGATGCAGCGGCACGGGCCGCCGCTGGCGCCAACTCATTATCAGTCTGACCGATAATCGCCGCTAGAATTTCCGTTCATGCCAAGCGAAACCGAAGCGCCCCCAACGACACGCGACCGGATCTACTTCACGCCGGAAGTGTCCCGATTGACGCAAATACCTGAGCCGACGCTGCAGTGGTACCGCGCAATGGGACGCGGCCCCAAGAGCTTCAAGGTGGGTCGCCGCGTGCGATACCGCGAGTCGGACGTACTGGAATGGCTTGCGGCACAGGAGGACGAGACTGCGCGAGGTGGTGTGAAGTGAACGTTTCATTCACCTATCTCGGTGTCAGCTTCGAGTCCCCAAACGGGGCCTGCGGCCTTATCGCCGCAAACGACGGCAGCGGAATCGTGGCCTCCAAGTGCGTAGTTATCGTCGCCCAATGCGAAGACGAGAACGTCTGGCTTGAACTCAGCCCCAATGATGCAATCACGTTTGCCGAAGGCGTACTTGATGCCGCTAGGCATGCTGCAAAATGAATTAGTATCTTGCACAACGTATTTCAGAGAGTGAAAAAATTCACAGGTCGCTGGCCCGGTTATGCGTCCTGGACGCGTGGGACAATGTAGGTGAAAGCGCGAGGCGATATGCCTCATCCGATGGGCGGATCTTACGGTGACGCATTTGCCGCCCGCCATTCCTCACCCCGAACCGCAACCAGGTGCATAGACGCCGCCGTCGCGGATACAGGGGAATACCCACGGCTAGCACCCGGGGTCAGGTACCCAACCCTGAGCAGGAGTACTGAGCATCGTCGGGATGACAGAAGCCAGCCCTGCTGATACATCCGGAGATCCTGAAGAGCGCGAACGTCGGTCACGTAGACGGCGGGAGCTAGACCGCACAAAGACGGCGAGCTTGAAGAAGGCAGAGGGGGAAAATTCCCTGTGCCCTGAAGAGCAGTGGTGTTGCTGCCCCCCGTTGGATCGGGGTCAATCCGGGAACCGGACGAGTGAGGGCACGGCCAGGGCGAGTGAGGCACCTGGATACTGAATCAGATTGATACACAATGACTCTCCAACCTGCAGCCTGAGGAGTCGCAAGAGTTTGTGATCAAGTGCCCGCCGCAGGCCCATGGGGGGCAAGGAAGCTCCCGCCCAAGGCGTTACTCAACGAAGTACGCGATGGGGTGGGCGGGAAGTGCGAAGCCTGTTGGGTCGCTTCGCTCCCCGGGCTTAGGACAAGGAGCAAGACAGTGAGCACCTACATCTGTGAGACGTGCCGAAAGCCAGTGCGTCCCGGTACGGGCTACCTGCACTCCAAGAAGGTCGGAGTCTGGCACTGCAACCACGCCCAGTGCGCCGGGGACCTCAGTGACTCGGTGTGCTTCGAAGTGCCCGAACACTGGGCTGATCTGTTGAATGCCCACCGGTACTATGCCCGCCACGCAAGGACAGAAGCATGACTAGTGACGTAAAGCTCCGCGTCGCCCGCATTCAGGACTACGACCTAGCCACGGTGGCGAACCAAGGCGACGGTGCCGAGACGGTCCAGCTACTCCGCGTCTCCCTGCCCGATGGCACGCACTCGCCGTGGCTTGCCTTCACTGCAGGCCAGTACGCAAACCTGCTTGAGGACATGCGAACCCGTCAGCACGCAGCCCTAGAGCACCACTTCGGGGTATGACCGCTGGGCTTCTCAAGCCATGCATCGAATGCGGCGAACTAAGCCCCCAGAGCCGCTGTGCCGACCACAAGCGCAAGCCGGACAGGGCGCAGCCCAGCCGCAGAGAACGCCACCGCACGAGCGCATGGGACCGCCTCTCGGCGCGACTCCGCAAGGCTTCACCGTTCTGCGAACAGTGCGGCAACCAAACGGATCTGACTGTCGACCACATCGTGCCGCTGTCAGTGGCCCCGGAGCTGGCGCTAGAACCCTTGAATTGTCGCGTGCTGTGCCGGTATCACAACGGGCTACGTCAGGACCGCTGCACGGAGGCCGAGTATCAGGCGGTCGTGGCTGCCATCGCGGCACGGAAGGCGCGGCTTGCCGGGGTCGCGCGAGTCGGCCCGTGGCCGGCTCGCGTTTACGCAGGTCACAGGCTTGCATTCTTGACGTCTGTATGACCCGGGGGGTAGCCCCCACCTGCGGCGCTGCCGGACACCCAGGCAACAGCGCGGGGGCGATTACTCCTCGCCGCCAGATTGCCGGAGCTTTCGCCAGCGGCTTTCGTAGATTAGGGGCCTATCGTCGGTGAAGCTGATGCGCTTGAAGCGGCGATATGTCAGGTACGAGTTGTTGTCAATTGCAGCCAAGCCAAGCAAATAGATGTCGATCAGCTCGATCACATCGGTGAGTGGATCTTTGAGGGAACGCTCGGCAAGCTGGAGCTTCCCATCATCCCCGGCCTCGTGCGCTTCTTTGATGTCGTACCAAGCACTCCAAAGCTGCCGGATAGTGTTGTGCATAAGCTCCAGATGAGTGTCGTTAGGCGAGATCAACATGTGCTCTCTGCGGAGGGACTGAATCTTCTTCATGCCCTCGCGTAGCTCGGGGGGCGGGAACCGCTGGACGCCTAGTCCACGCGATAGTTCCCAGAAGGCATCGTCGCATTCTTGGTGGACATCCATCAATATTTCGCGTAACCGCTGGCGGAGCTTCCGCTGATCTTCGCGAAACGCTTTTCTCGCGTCACGCCATAAGTTGCCCAGTCCGACAGCGGAATTCAAAATTCCCAGTCCAAAGCCGACATATGCGGCGATGACTTCAAAACTTGCCACCTCAGGAGCTTAACTTGCACGCCGGTCCAAAGAAGGCGGTTGACCCGTCGCCTTTGCCGTGGCGTCCGCGTGGCTCGGAGGTCGAGAGGTTCGCTCAGTTCTGTCGGACCTTCCTTCGCCTGGGGAACGGCAAGCCGCTGATTCTGCGGGGTTGGCAGCGCGACTTGGTTGCGTCGGTGTGGGGTGATCAGCGTCCGCGTTTGGCGGCGTGGGCCTTGGCGAGGGGCAACGCGAAATCCACACTTGCCGCCGCTATGGCCGTGTATGTGTTCGCCACGGGCGGTGCTGACACGTCGGTGGATGTGGTGGCCGTTGATGAGCGTCAGGCGGGCATTGTGTTCGGGATGTGCGCTCGGTTCGTTGAGCGCAGCCCTGCGCTGAGTAGCCGCGTACAGGTGTTCAAGGATCGGCTCGTAATTCCCAGTCGGGGAGCTGAATTGGCATGTCTACCGGCGAGTGCGGCGGCCCTTGAGGGACGCAACCCTGATCTGTGTATCTGCGATGAGGGGGGAAGGATCTCCCCTGAGGTATACGAGGTTGTAGCCCTCGCGAGCGGGAAGAAGGCACGGAGCCTAGTCCTTCTCATTGGCACGCCAGGGCCGGACCCTGGGAACGTCCTGGCGCAGTTTCGGCAGCATGCGTTGGAGTTCCCTGAAGACCGCAGCCAGGTCTACCGGGAGTTCAGCGCGGCGGGGTTTGAAGATCACCCAACGGACTGTGAGCACTGCTGGTCCCTCGCCAACCCTGCGCTTGATGACTTCTTGTTCCGTGACGCATTGACGGCATTGCAGCCGCCGAAGATGAGCGAAAGTCATTTCAGGCGTGCCCGTTTGGTGCAGTGGGTGACGGGAAACACGGAGCCTGTTCTGCCTCCGGGCGTGTGGGATGGCTTGTCAACCGGTGAGGGGATCCCGGGTGGCGCTGATGTGGTTCTGGCGTTCGACGGCAGCTACAGCGGTACCGACGCAACGGTGCTGATGGCGGCATCGGTTAGCCCGACGCCTCACCTTGACGTCGTGCGGGTGTGGCAGCGGCCCGACCCGAGGGACACGGAGTGGCGGGTACCGATTCTTGAGGTCGAGGACGAGATCCGGCTTGCGTGTCAGCGATGGCGAGTCGCAGAGATTGCCGCCGACCCGTATAGGTGGCAAAGGTCGCTGGCCGTTTTGCAGGCTGAGGGATTGCCGGTTGTGGAATTCCCGCAGTCGATTTCGCGTATGTCGGCGGCGACGTCAGAGTTTCTGACTGCCTGCCGTAATGGGCAGCTCAGCCACAGCGGGCACCCGATCCTCCGCGACCATCTCAACAATGCGGTCCTCACGGAAGACAACCGGGGAGGCCGCATAGTGAAGGCGTCGAGGAGCAGGCACGCAGGCAGGATCGACGCTGCCGTGACAGCAGTGATGGGCTACTCAAGGGCCTACTGGCGCGCAACACACCGTAAGAAGCGTTACCGCGCAGCATCATTCGCATAGGACAAACATGACTGATGAACTCATCGCACTGCTAGAGGCACTGGATGCACCTCAGCACCGCTACGGGCTTCTGGACCGCTACTTCGACGGCGCAAGTCCGCTCAGCTTCCTGAGCCGTGAGGCGAAGATTGCGCTGCAGAAATTCGACCAGATCAGCTCTAACCTGTGCCGCACTGCCGTGGTTTCGCTGCAGGAACGTCTTCGGCTTTCGGGCGTGACCGGTGCCGACGCATGGCCGCTGTTCGAGTACTCCGACCTGGACTTGCTCGCCGCACGGGTGCATAGGGATGCGTTGCTGTACGGCGTCGGCTACGTGCTGTGCTGGACTGACGCTACCGGGAAGCCGCGAGCGACGGTGGAAAGCCCCAAGCAAGTGACTGTCTTGCGCGACCCCGTTACCCGGGAGATTATCTCGGCAGTCAAGCGAGTGAGGACCAAGACCACCACTGAAGCGTGGGCTTACTTCGCGGACCGTGTTGAGCATTGGCGCAGTAATTCGCCTCGCTCGGGCAACGCGGGATATGCACTGGTGCAGACGATTCCACATAGCCTGGGTGTCGTTCCTGTGGTGGCTATCGGTGATGAAGACGAGCAGAGCGTGATTGCCGATCTCCTCAGCTTGCAAGACGGAATCAACAAGCTCCTTTTGGACGCCCTCATCAGCAGCGAATACGCTGGCCGCCCCAGGAGGTATGCCAGCGGCATCGAACTCCGAGAGGTACCTGTCATTGACGAGGAGACGGGCGAGCCGGTCACGGACCCCGATACCGGCGAAGTGGTGACTGAGGCTGTCAATCCCTTCCCCGAGGAAAACCGAATGATGGTGTCCGAGGACGCCAACAGTCGCTTCGGTGCCCTGCCAGCCGCAGACCTCAAGACATTCGAGTCCGGCATTCGGGTACTGATCAGCCAAGCGATGATGGTCAGCGGACTTCCGGCGCATTACGTTGGCTTGCTACAGGATTCGGTCACTTCGGCTGATGCACTAAGGGCCGCTGAGGCAGCCCTCGTCAGCAGGGCCGAAGCGAAGCAGCGGGAGTACGGCGTCGGCTGGGAAGCGGTGGCCCGCCTCCTGGTTGCCATCCGTGATGGAGTTGACCCGGGCAGCGTGACCGCCCGCGTGGTGTGGAGTCCCGCCGATACGAGGAGTCAGGCCCAGGAAGCCGACTACGCGGTAAAGCTCTACTCCGCTGGGATCTTGTCCCGTGAAGGAACTTTGAAGCGATTGGGCTTCAGTGAGGACGAGATCGCTGCCGAGATGGCCGCCTCCGAGAGGGAAGCTCAGCTCGGCTCCGATATTCGGCTTGGAAGGGTCATGCGTGACCTGCGGCCCGCCGCCTAAACATCTATCCGAGAGGAGTCCGCCGTGCCAGACGCCGACGTGACCGAAGTAATCACCAACGACACCGACGAGCAGCCCGACGACTTTGAGCAGCCCGACGACGAGCCGACAACCGAACCGGACGACGACGCGCAAACATTCCCACGCGAGTACGTCGAGAAGCTACGCCGTGAATCGGCGGGCTACCGCGACAGGGCCAAGACGGCTGAGAGTCGGGTGGAAGACCTCAGCAAGCGGCTCCATTCGGCGCTCGTTGCCGCAACAGGACGTCTTCAGGACTCCGATGACCTTCCGTTCACCCCGCAGCATCTGGACGATTCTGAGGCCCTTACAGCCGCGATTGATGATCTCCTGTCCCGCAAGCCCCATCTCGCCAGCCGTCGTGTCGGCGGTTCCATCGGGCAGGGCGTGACCGGCACCCGCGAGGAACCGTTCTCTCTTCTAGGCCGTTTGCAGCGATCCGTCTAGTAGAATCGAAGGTAGGAAAGCGATTGATTCGCAACCTATCTCAGCTTTTCCGGGCCTGATGCCCATTCCTGACTTCTGTCCTGATGACAGCGGTAATCCGTTGCTATTTAAGGACATTCGTCATGACCATTCAGACCCCGGCAACCCAGCCGACCCTTACCGCCGCCGAGGTAGCGAGTCTGCTCGTGGCTCCACTGGAGCAGCAGAGTTCGTTTTTGTCGGCGGGCCCCCAGATCATCGACACCGCTGGCCCTTTGCGCGTGCCGCGTATCGCGTCGGGAGCATCCGCCGCCTTCGTCGCCGCAGGTGCCCAGATTTCCGAGGGAAACGTTTCCTTTGATGAAATCAGCTTGCTGCCAAGCACATTGAAGGGCATCAAGTCATTGACCAAGCTCAGCAATGAGCTGATTCGCGAGGCGAGCCACACCGTGGGCGCTTTGGATCAGGTGGTATCCACTCGCCTGGTGACCGACGTGTCGAACGTGCTGGACGCCGCCCTCTACGACGGCACCGGCACCAGCGACACCATCAAGGGAATCCTCCGTCAGCCCGGGATCACCACCGGCGCACTGGATCTGACCGACCCCGACAGCCTCATTGACGGCCTGGCCGCTGCACAGGGCAACCATGTAGCCCCAACCCATTGGGTGATGACTCCGGCCAGCTTCGCCGCCATCCGCAAGGTGAAGGTCGGTTCGGATGACAAGCGTTACGTCATCGAGCCGACGACCATCCAAGATGGCGTTTCGTTCCATCTCTTCGGCCTCCCGGTCATCATCACCGACTACATCACCAACACCGGCACCGCACCCGGTAAGGCACGCGTGGCCCTCGTCGACTTCAGCAAGGTTGTAGTCGCACGCGACCAGAACCCCACCGTGGCCGTGCTCGACCAGACGTTTGGCGACTACGACACGGTCGGAATTCGCGTCACTGCCCGATTCGACGTCGGTTTGCTTGCGCCGCAGGCTGTCACGCTGCTGACCGAGGCGTAATCATGCCAGCGCCAACCTATGCAGACCTCGCGGCTCTGCTGGATGGCCGCTACACGGTTGAGCCGGAGCGTGGAGCCGCCGAGGTGGAGATCGTGACCGCGATGGCCCGCAGCTACACACGCGGTCAGGGATTCGCCAGCGATGGCACTCCTGAGCCGGACGTCCGGGCAGCGATCCTGATGGCTACGGCCCGACTACACGCCCACCCCGGACAGGTCCGCTACAGCGAAACCAGGGGCCCGGAGTCAGTGGCGTTCTTCGATGGATTTAGCGGGTGGACGCTGGCCGAGCTGGCTGTGTTGAACCGCTATCGCGTTCGGGCGCAATAGGAGCAACGCCAGCGGAGCAGCGTAGGAACCTGCTGCACTGGCGGGGGTGTCTCTCCTGGCGGTAGGCCACCCCAACAACTTCATAGAGCAACGCTGCGACGGGTCGATGGGATTTGAAGGCCCCAGCCAGCGCGTCTCAGCGGGTGCGTTCTCCGCGCACCACCAGAAGGCCCCCCGGTGGTTTCGTCAGCCGTTGCCGGGGGGCTTTCGCTTGTGCCCTAGAGCCGTTCGAGGAGAGCGATTAGCGCGCTTGACCGTACGAAGTGGGAAATGACTCCACCTGCGTAGTAAGTCGAGTCCTTCACGTGCCCAGCGTTGATGCCGACAAGCTTGCCCCTGCCGAGCACTTCCGAGAAACACAACACCGGAGCGCCTGACATGCCTTCCCAACTGAAGGACTGGCAAAGCACAGAATCTCCCAGCTCGGTTCGGCCAAAGCTTGCTGGGTACCGGGGATCACTAGAGATGATCCCAGTGACAAGGACTGGACGTTCGCTTGCCACCGTGATGCCGGGGTATCCGACAATGAAAACTTCCTCGCCTGGCATCAGCAGGTCAATTTCGGATCTCGTTGCAAGTAAGTCAAATTCGTAGAAGTTGAGCCGCGCCTGGCCATCAACAATTGGGACTTGGAATGTGTCTGATACGAGACCAATTGCGGCAAGGTCAGTCGACGGGTCGGTGTCAAAATTGATGCCTGACGCTCCGTGGGCATAGGTCCACGGGATCGGAGCCTGAGTCAGATCGTCTGGCTGCGTGTAGCCGCGAATTTCCACTGACTGAAGCTGTGCCCCCGGTCTAACGTCCTCACTCCTCTGTCCGTAGTTCCAGTCGAGTACGTGCCGGTTGGTGACGAAGTAGATAGCGTCTCGCCTGCGCACGATGAAGGCTGTACCGCTCTTGGGGCCCAGCTCCTCAAGCTCGAAGCCACCTGGTCCGGGGATCGCGAAATGCGCGGTTATTGATGCCGCCGTGTAGAAATACGCTGTGTCAACGAAACGCTGCACAAAGACGTGCGTCACGTCTGGCATGCTCACGCAATGGGACTCTAGATGATGGCGACGGTTCGCAATGCCACCAGTCCGCAGCCAGTCCGCAGCCAGTCCGCAGCGCGCTACGCCGGACCCCATGCATGCCCACTATCACCAACGGTCGAATCTGCTGCAGCACAAGCGATTACCCGGATTTACCCACACCTCTCCAAAATTGCCCATTTTTGCAAAAGCCCAGGTAGGACCGCCTTCTAATCCCTAGGTCGCACGTTCGAGTCGTGCCGGGGGCACTGACCGAGATTCCACGCCAACGCCGTCTCCACAGGCGGCGGCTTCGCTCAGGCGTTCGAGCTCACTGTTCCGACGCACTTTCGGCGCCGGGGCGGCCAAAGACCACTTGGTGCTGCTCGTCCATCTCGGCGGCCGCATCGGCCTTTAGCGCTGCCTGACGGTCGGCTTCGGCAGCACAGCGGTGCCGTGCGGCGGCTCGTTCGTGCTCGGCAATATCGCCGATGCCTTCCGCTGCCGCCTGTTCGTGAAGGCGGGCGGCTTCCTCGTGGACCGAGATCGCTTTCCGATGCAGGTTTGCGGCTGAACGATGTGCCTTCGCGGACCGTTGCCGCGATTCATGTGCGTGCCGGCGAGCCGCCTTGGCGGAATCTGCCGACGAACGCCCGCGGGCCGTCAGCTCTTTCAGTCGCGCGGCGAGTTCGTCCGCTCGCTGCTGGGCACCAGCCCCCCCCCAGCGGTTTTCTGCGCTGTCGGCCATGACGTAAGTGTGACACCGTTGTATTGCCTCGGCTGATCCTTGACAGTTACTTCGGCTGATCCTTGACACCAGCCCCACGCAACCCCGCTGATCTCGGCAACCATCCGTGCTTCGGCGCGCATCGGTGCTTTAATCGCGCAGTGGGGCAACCTGTTAACTACCAAGCCGGCGAGCCTGAACAGTGGCTGGCGACCATCGGCGACATTTCTTTCTCGCAGCATTGGGTGGCGACGCCGACCGGCGTGCACCCGCTGAAGGGCACGGTGTGGACCGTGACCGACATGTCGCACTATTCGGAAGGCATCTCCACCACCGGCGTGGTCCTCTGCATCATCTTCGTCTGGTTTTGCCTGCTGGGTCTGCTCTTCCTGCTGATGAAGGAACGCCGGTACGGGGGCTACATCCAAGTCACCGTGCAGGGCAGCGGGTTCTTCCACTCGGCACTGGTTCCAGCGGGCGGACCCCAGGCGCTGTTCAGCGTTACGCAGCAAGTGAATTACGCCCGCTCGCTCGCCGCCGCGAACTGAGCGCGCCGACCGCTTGCTCAGGTGGCGCGCAGGGCATCGACCAGCCGGTCGATCACCGCGCCGGCGTCGTCGCGGGCTTGCTGCCGATCCTCCGCGCGGGCGATGTAGAGCGTCGCCTCGCGCAGCGCTCCCAGCATGGTCAGCGCCGTCGCCTCGACCGGCTGCGGCGGAATGCTTCCCGACTCGATGGCGGCGCTGATCAGCCCCTTCACCAGGCCGATGTTGTAGCGCTGGCCGATCTCGCTCCAGCGTTCCCACCCCAGCACCGCGGGGGCGTCCATCAGCACGATGCGCCGGACCTCGGGATCGGCGCACGCGTCCAGCCAAAACGCCGAGCCCAGGCGCATGATTTCCACCGGGTCCGTCTCCCCGGCGGCGGCGATCGCCTCGCCCATTCGTGTGGCCATCTCGCCCTCGACCTGCTCGAACACCGCGGCGAACAACTCCGTCTTGTCGGCGAAATGGTGGTAGAGCGCGCCGCGGGTCACCCCCGCGTCGCGCACGATCGTCTCCATGGCCACGTCGGCGAAGCCGGGCGACGCGAACAAGGGGCGCGCGGCGGCGATGAGCGCGTCGCGCGTCTCGGCCGCACGTTCGGCCTGCGTGCGCCGCTTATCCGGCATCGGAGCCACGGGTTCATACATACCGCATGCCGCGAACGGAAACGGCGCATCGGCAGATCGCGACCCGTCGCGTCGCCCGTCAAAACACCTTGAGCTTGCGGACCATTTCCAGCGTCGACGGGTCCCCTTCGGCGCGCACACCCAAGTCCTCCCAGGTGCCTCGCTGCGTCACCCACCGCACGAACGCCACGGAGTCGGTCGTGACGTGAGCGGCCACGTCCGCGCCGCCGCCGATGCGCAGCGTTCGCGCGCACAGTCCGTCGACACGCACCTCGACGGGCTTCCCCATCGCGTCGAGCAGGCTCGCGTTCTGCTGCGGCAGCGCCGCCTCGATCCAGTCGAGCGTCGGGCCGAGCCGTACCTCGTCGGCGGGCGGCGGATCCCCCTCCAACGGCCCGTCCGGGGAAAACAGGTCGTACCGAATGTGGATGAAGGATTCGAAGGCGAACGCCGCCGGCACCACTGACGCGGGATAGGTGCCGACATCGCCCAGCGGGACTTCGAAGTCTTGGTCCGCGACCGCAGCCAGCATCTCAAGACCCTTGCGGCTGACCTGTTCATAGTCGGCCACCACCTCTGCGGGCGTCATCGAGCGACGGGAGTCGACGTAGAGATCCGCCGCGCGCTCGGCCGGCAAGCCCGCCGGATCGGGCAGCGCACTCGGGTCGACGGCCAGCCAGAAGCTGCACGCCATGTGCGACACGAGGTCCTTCACCGACCAGCCCGGGCAGCCACTTTCCTTGGCCCACATCGGCTCTGGAATCTGCCGGCACAACGACAAGAACGCTGCGCGGTCCTCTTCGATGGCCCTCAATGCGCTGTTCACGATTCAACCCTCCTATAGATACATGCGGTATGTATGAAGATACAGGCTGCATGTATATAAGGCAAGCGCTCGGCCGCATAGTCGCCCAAATCCGGCGGGTGCGTTTCGCGCGCGATGTGTCAGCATTGGGGCGTGAACGCACGACTGTTCGCTCGTTCACTGGCTGCCGCGGCGGTGACGACCTCGACGGTCCTGATGAGCGCGCCGAACCTGTTTGCCCCGCCCGCCTCGGCCGCCCCTTGCCCCGACGTCGAAGTGACGTTCGCGCGCGGCACCTCCGAGGCGCCGGGCGTCGGCGGGGTCGGCACGGCGTTTGTCGATTTACTGCGCTCGCAGCTGGGCGGCCGCTCCCTCGCGGTGTATCCGGTCAACTACCCCGCCGGCGACGACATCGGCCCGTCCGTATCCGCCGGCGCCAACGATGCGCACGCCCACGTGCGGTCCACGATCGCGAATTGCCCGAACACCAAGCTCGTGCTCGGTGGATATTCCCAAGGGGCGGGCGTGATCGACATGACCACCATCGCCCGGGCACCGATTGCGGGCATGGTCCCCGACATTCTCACCGCCGACGAGGCCGACCACGTCGCGGCGCTGGCCACCTTCGGCAATCCGTCCGGCCGGTTTCTCGGAGCGCCGATACCTGAGCTCAGCCCGTGGTACGGGGCAAAGGCCGTCGACCTGTGCGCGCCCGGTGATCCGGTGTGCGCTCCGGGCGCGCTGCTGACGCTGCCCACGCACGACGAGATGCTTTCCCCGGCGCACCAGTCCTACGCGCAGTCCGGAATGCCCGGTCAGGCAGCCACTTTCGTGGCGAGCCATCTCTGACGCGAGCCCAGTTATTCGCCGGCCGCCCGGGAACCGCAATGGACCGTCGCGAACCCGGTGCTCAGCGAGGTGTAGCGGGCATCGGCGAAGCCCGCCTCCGCCATCGCCTCGCGCAGCTCGTCGCGCGACAGCCAGGTGCGGATCGAATCGGCGGTGTAGTGATGGGCGTCGCGATGCCAGGCCACCGCCCGGCCCGCGACCGGCATCACGCCGAAGTAGAGCAGATCGTGCAACCTTGCCAGCGCCTTCGAGGTCGGCCTGCTGAAATCCAGCACCATCAGGCGGCCGCCCGGCCGCAGGACGCGCCGGAACTCTCGCAGCGCCTGAACACGGTCGGCGACGTTGCGCAACCCGAAGCCGATCGTGACCACGTCGAACGACGCGTCCGGGAACCGCAGGTTCATCGCGTCGCCCTCGCGGAAGTCGACGGTCCCGTGCTGCCGCCGCCGGGCCACCTCCAGCATCGGCACGCAAGAGTCGACGCCCACGACCTGGCCCTGCGGCCCGACGGCCGCCTCCTCCATGAACGCCAGATCGCCCGTCCCGGTGGCGACGTCGAGCACCCGTTCGCCCGGCGAAAGAGCGGCAAGCTTCATGGCCTGACGCTTCCACAGGCGATGCAGCCCAAGCGTCCACACATCGGTCATCACGTTGTAGCGCTTGGCCAGCGCCGAAAACAGATCCTTGACGTAGCCGGCCTTGGCGTCGTCCGACTCGTTCCAGCGCCTAGCGACAACCATGGTGCGCCTCCGCACAACCCCCGAGTCCGATAGTCCGGGAATCTAGCACGGCACTTCGGTCAGGAGAACCGCCGTCAGCAGTCGATCTCCGCGTTCAGGTCGAATTCGGCGAAGGTGCGCGAAACATCTTCCCGCAGTTCGTCTTTGGTGTTGGCCCGGCCGAGGAAATAGCCGGAGATCCGGATGAACATCTTGTCGCGGCCGCGCCCCGAACCCAGGAACAGCTGCCCGCCCATGGCCTCGAGCGTGCTCCTCTTGATGTCGGGCTCGAGGTTCCTCAGGTAGGCGTAGTCGGCGTCAGTGCCGTCGGGCCGGTTCGCCGCCGGCGACAGGTCGCCCACGTTGGAGCACGTGACGGGCAGGCTGCCGCCGCCGGCCGCCATCCCGGCGACCTTCCTGGCCGCCCACACCGGCGTCATCGCCGCCAGGGGCAGCGGCGCCAGCCACTCGTTGTCGGGGTCCTCCATCGCCGCGAGGATCGCCTGGGTGATCGTGCCCTGCATGTCTCCCAGCTCGGTCGCCGCGTGCGTCGGGTCCACCGCGACGTCGACACTGGTGAGCGCGTTGCCTCGGGTGTCGCCCTCGGTGCGCAGCGAGACCAGGAAGCGCAGCGTGACCTTCCCGTCGTCCTGCACGCGCCCCACCCGCACCGCGAGCCGGCAGGCGATTCCCGCGACCAGCGAGTTGCTGCTTGCGCCAAGGCTTTTCGCGCGGGCATCCCATTCCGCCAGATCGATATACGCGGTCAGGGCGGGCACCTCGACGACCTGATCGTCGCCGGCGGCCCTCGGGGCGGGCGGCGCCGCCTTGATCGACGATCTGAGTTCCGCGCGGTCGCGCCGGGCCCGTCGCGCCACGGCCCGCAACGCGTGCGCCACGTCGGGCAGGTCCCTGGCGGTCTGCCGGAGGTCCTCACGCACCGCGCGCCCGAGGGCGCGCGATCCCGCCGGCAGGTAGCCCAGATCGGGCGTCCTGCCCTCGGCGGCATCGGAGATCGCCTGGCCGAACGCGATGGCGTCGACGATCATGTGCGACGCCACCAGGCTCACCGCGGTCCCGCCGTCCTGCAGCGGCAGCACCCCGAGATGCCAGCCGGGCCCCCACTCGGGGTCGATGGGTAGCCGGGCCCGCTCGTCGGCCCAGGCGTTCACCTCGGCGCGTGGCCGCGGCGCGGCGATGTCGATATCCTCCGGTGCCGGGGCCGACACCCAGTGATCGCGCGCGAACGGCACCGGCGACCGCTCGATCCGGCGGCCCAGCAGCCCGCGCCCGAGGTTGCGCTGGAAGCGCCGCAACCCGTCGAGGTTGACGGCGCGGTCGTAGATCCAGGTGACCTGAATCAGCGCGCCGTGCACCGCCCGCAGCGCGAGGAACGCCGCCTGGTCGAGGTAGGCGAGCGTGTTGTCCACCGGCTCGCGGGCGGTCACCGCGGCCCCGGTCGGGACGGCCGGCGCGGCGCTGTCGGTGAGTAGGCCGGCCAGGTGGGTGGCGAGCTTGGCCGGGGTGGGGTGGTCGAAGGCCAGGGTCGCCGGCAGGGCCAGCCCGGTGTGCTGGTTGACGCTGTTGCGCAGCTCCAGGGCGGTCAGCGAATCGATGCCGAGGTCCTTGAAGGGGCGGTCGGGATCGAGGGCCGCCGGGTCGGGGTGCGCCAGCACGGCCGCGGTGGTCGCGGTGACCATCTTGGTCAGGGTGTCCAGCCGCTGTTCGGGGCTCTGGCCGGCCAACCGGGCGGCCAGCGTGCGGGGGCTGCCGGCCGCGGCCTGGCGCCGGACATGCGTCAGCGCCGACAGGATCGGGTCCAGCCGGTTTTGCCGCGCGTGGCGGGCCAACGCGGCGGCGTTGATCGGGCTGGCCAGCACGTTCGGCCGCTGGCCGGCGAGCGCGGCGTCGAAGAGGGCCAGGCCTTGCGCGCTGGTGATCGGCGTCAGCCCCGCGCCGGTGAGGCGGGTCAGGTCGGCGGTGCTGAGGTGTGCGGTCATGCCGCTGGGCGCCTGCCAGTAGCCCCACGCCACGCTGGTCGCCTGGCGCTGGGCGTGGTGGCGGTGGCGGGCCAGCGCGTCCAGGAACGCGTTGGCGGCCGCGTAGTTGGCCTGCCCGGGACCGCCCAAAGTTCCTGCGGCCGAGGAGAATAGGACGAACGCGGCCAGGTCGCGGTCGGCGGTCAGGCGATGCAGGTGCCAGGCGGAGTCGGCCTTGGCGGCCAGGACCGTGTCGAGTTGTTCGGGGGTCAGTTCGGTCACCACTGCGTCGTCGAGGACGCCGGCGGCGTGGATGACCGCGGTCAGCGGGCGGCCCGCGGCGTCGAGCGCCGCGGCCAGCGCGGCGGGGTCGTTGGTGTCGCACGCGGTGATGGTGACTTGGGCGCCCAGCCGCTCCAGGCGCTCTTGCAGCTCGGCGGCGCCCGGCGCGTCGGGTCCGCTGCGCGACAGCAGCAGCAGGTGCCGGACGCCGTAGCGGGTGACCAGGTGTTCGGCGAAGGTGGCGCCCAGCATCCCGGTACCGCCGGTGATCAGCACCGTGCCCTCGGGGTCCAGCACCGCGGGCGGGATCAGGACGATCTTTCCGGTGTGGCGGGCCTGGCTCATGTCGCGGAAGGCCTGCGGGGCATTCAGCAGGCCATAGCTGGTGGTGGGCACCGGCTTGAGGACCCCGTCGGCGAACAGCTTGGTCAGCGCCGCCCATGCCGGCTGCAGGGACTCCGGTGGGGCGCTGCTCAGGTCGTAGGCCTGGTACTCGACCCCGGGATGAACCGCGGCGACCTCGCCCGCCACGCGGATGTCGGTCTTGCCGATTTCGACGAAGCTGCCCCCGCGCGGCAGCAGCCCCAGCGAGGCGTCGACGAACTCCCCGCGCAGGCTGTTGAGCACGACGTCCATGCCCCGCCCGTCGGTGGCGGCACCGAACGCGTCGACGAAATCCAGCGTGCGCGACGACGCGATGTGCCCCGCGTCGACCCCCAGCTCGGTGAGCACGTGGTGCTTGTTCGGGTGGGCCGTGGCGAACACCTCGGCGCCGAGGTGGCGGGCGATCTGGATGGCGGCCTGGCCGACACCGCCCGCGCCGGCGTGGATGAGCACCCGCTGCCCGGCCGACAGACCGGCGATCTCGACCAACGCGATGTACGCGGTCAGGTACACGATCGGCGCGGAGGCGGCCTGGGCGAACGACCACCCGTCCGGGACGGGAACCACCATGCGCTCGTCGGTGATCGCCGTCGGCGCGAACGCGTTGTGCGGGAACAACCCCATCACCGTGTCACCGGGACGCAGCGACGTGTCGGGACCGGTCTCGAGGACGACCCCGGCGGCTTCGCTGCCCAGGCCCTCGTCGGTGATGGCGCCCAACGCCACCACCACGTCGCGGAAGTTCAGCCCGGCGGCGCCCACCCGAACGCGAATCTGCCCGGGGACCAACATGTTTGGCGGGTCGGCGGGCAGCAGCGCCAGGTTGCTCAGGTCGCCCTTGCGGGTGCTGCCCAGCCGCCAGGCGGGGGCATCCGGCGGGGCCAGGGTCGGGATGCGGGCCAGGCGGGGGAGGTGGGCGACGCCGTTGCGCAGGGCCAGCTGCGGCTCGCCGGCGGGTGGTGCCGAGGCGATGGCCGCCACGACGTCCTTGGTGGCGGGGCTGTCGTCGGTGTCGAGCAGCAGGATGCGGTCGGGCTGCTCGTTTTGAGCGGTGTGGATCAGCGCCCAGGCCGCGGCGTGCGCGAGGTCGGGGACACCGTCGTAGGCGCTGACGCTCACCGCGTGCCGGGTGACGACCACGAGCCGGCTGTTGGCGGTGTCGGTCCGGGCCAGCCAGCCCTGCAGCTGGGCCAGGACGTCGCGGGTCAGTGTGTGCACCTGCCGCGGCGGATCACTGTCCCCGTCGATGGCGAGCGGCCAGATCACCGTTTCCGGGCACGGGGTCAGGGTGGCCGGGTCTTCCGTCCACGCCGGCGGCGCGCTGGCCGAGGGGGCGGGCACGTCGGGCAGGGGCGGCCAGGTCAGCTCGAACATGCTGTCGGCCAGCCCGGCCATCGAGGTCGCGTGGCCGATCTGGTCGGAGACGGCGCGCAGCGTCAGCGCATTGACGGTGATCACCGGGGCGCCGGTGGGGTCGGTGGCGTGTAGCTGGAAGGTGTCGTCGGCGGTGCGGGTCAGCTGCACCTGCAGCTGGGTGGCCGCGGTGGCATGCAGCGTGACCCCGCTGAAGGCGTACGGCAACCGCAGCGGCCCATCGGCCGCCTCCAGCGTTGCCAGCGGGTGTAGCGCGGCGTCGAGCAGGGCGGGGTGGATTCCGTAGCCGGCGACGTCGGTGCCGGCGGGCAGCGCCACCTCGGCGGAGATGACGTCGGGCCGGGACGGGTCGGTGCCGATGCCGCGCAGCGAGCGGAACACGCCGCCGTAGCGGTAACCCAGCTGGGCCAGCCGGTCGTAGTAGTCGTCCTGGTCGATCGCAGCCACCCCGGTCGCCGGCGCGGGCGTGGGGCTTGCGGGCTGCTCGGCGCTCAGGGTGCCGCCGGCGTGCAACGTCCACGCGCCGGACGGGCCGCCGGTGCGTGAGTGCACGCTGAACGGCCGTCGGCCCGTTTCGTCGAAGGGTTGGACCAGGATCTGCAGATCGGCCGGGGCCTGCTCGGACAGGGTCAGCGGGGTGTGCAGGACCAGGTCGTCGATCGCCGGGCAGTCGGCCAGCTCGCCGGCGCGCAGGATGGCCTCGATGAACGCCGTCGCGGGGAAGACCACGGTGTCGTTGACCTGGTGGCCGGTCAGCCAGCCCTGCGTGCCGGTTGAGAGCCGCCCGCTGATCAGGACCTGGTCCTGGTCTGCCAGCGTGGCGACCGCGCCCAGCAACGGGTGTTCGGCGCGGTCGAGGCCGAGCCCGCCGGCGTCGCCGGTCGAGGTGGGGGCCAGCCAGTAGCGGCGGTGCTCGAAGGGGTAGGTGGGCAGCCCGACGGTGCGCGCGTGCGGATGCACGGCCGGCCACGACGGGCTGTGCCCGTGGTTGTGCAGCTGGGCCAGCGCGGTGGCCAGGCTGTCGCGGTCGGTCCGGTCCCGGTGCAACGTGATGACCATCCCGGACTGGGTGCGTCCCGTGGCCTGGGCCAGGGTGTCGGTGATCGCGGGGGCCAGCACCGGGTGCGGGGAGAGCTCCACGAAGGTGCACTCGCCGGCGGCCAGGCGCTCGACCACGCGGTCGTAGAACCCGACCGGCTCGCGCAGGTTGCGATACCAGTAGTCGGCGTCCATGGTGGTGGTGTCCAGCGGTTCGGCCGAAAGCGCTTGTCCCACCGTGGAATACAGCGGGATGCGCGCGGGCGCCGGGGCCAGGTGGGCCAGGCCGGTCAGGAGGCGCTCCCGCGCCGGTTCGACCTGAGCGGAATGCGAGGCGTAGTCGACCGCGATGAGCCGGATCTGGGTGCCGTCGCGGTCGCAGGCGGCGCTGAACTCCTCGATCGCGGTGGGGTCGCCGCTGATGATGGTGTGGGTGGGGCCGTTGATCGCGGCGACGCTCAACTTGTCGCCCCACGGTTGCAGGCGCGGGCGCAGCTGCTCGGCCTCCAGCAGCACCGAGGCCATGCCCCCGGTGCCGCGCAAATCGCTCAGCGCCTGACTGCGCAGCGCCACCACCTTGGCGGCCTCGGGCAAGGGCAGCGCCCCGGCGATGTACGCCGCGGCGATCTCGGCCTGAGAGTGGCCGATCACCGCGTCGGGAACAACGCCATAGTGGCCCAGCACCTCGGCCAGCGACACCGCCATCGTGAACAAAACCGGCTGCACCACGTCGACGCGGTCCAGCGCCGGGGCACCCGGCGCCTGATACAGGACGTCGCGCACCGACCACCCGGTGAAGGGGTGCAGCGCCTGGTCGCAGGCGTCGACGGTGGCGGCGAAGACCGGGTTGTTCTCGTAGAGGTCTCGGCCCATGCCGGCGTACTGGGCGCCCTGGCCGGGCAGCACGAACACGGTCTTTCCGCGCAGGTGGGCCTGGTGGTGGTGCTGGGTCAGCTGCGGGTGGGGCTGGCCGGTGCGCAGGGCGTCCAGGGCGTCGAGCAGGTCTTCGCGCGGGTCGGCGGCGGCCACGGGCGCGGTGATCACCGCCCGGTAGGGGTGATGGGCGCGGGTGGTGGCCAGGCTATAGGCGACGTCGGTGAGGTCGAGGTCGGGATGGGAGGCCAGGTGCTGGTGTAGCCGGTCGGCTTGCGCGCGCAACGCCGCGGGGGTGCGCGCCGAAACCGGCCAAAAAGGAAGGGCGGCAGCGTGATCGGGCTGCTCGGCCGGCTCGGCCGGCGGGGTGGGGGCTTGCTGCAGGATCAGGTGGGCGTTGGTGCCGCTGATCCCGAACGACGACACCGCCGCGGTGCGGGGGTGCTCGTTGACCGGCCAGGGTGTCGGCTCGGTGAGCAACCGCACCGTGCCGGCCGACCAGTCGACGTGCGGGCTGGGCGCATCGACGTTCAGCGTCGGCGGCAAGGTGTCGTGGTGTAGCGCCGCGATCATCTTGATCACCCCGGCGACCCCGGCGGCGGCCTGGGTGTGGCCGATGTTGGATTTGATCGATCCCAACCACAACGGGCGCTCGGCATCCCGCGCGGCGCCGTAGGTCGCGATCAGGGCGCCGGCCTCGATCGGGTCACCCAAGGTGGTGCCGGTGCCGTGGGCCTCGACCACGTCCACCTGATCGAGCGCGACGCCGGCATTGGCGGCGGCCTGGGCGATGACGCGTTGCTGGGCGGGCCCGTTCGGCGCGGTCAGTCCGTTGGAGGGACCGTCCTGGTTGATCGCCGATCCGGCGATCACCGCCAGCACGGGGTGGTTGTTGCGCTGGGCGTCGCTGAGCCGCTCCAGGACCAGCACCGCGGCCCCCTCGCCCCAGCCGGTGCCATCGGCGTTGGCGGAGAACGCCTTACAGCGCCCATCGGCGGCCAGGCCCCGTTGCCGGGCAAACTCGGTGAACACCGACGGGGTGGTCATCACCGTGACACCGCCGGCGAGCGCTAGGGACGACTCGCCGTCGCGCAACGACTGGCACGCCAGGTGCGTGGCCACCAGCGACGACGAGCAGGCGGTGTCGACGGTGATGGCGGGGCCCTGCAAGCCCAACGCATAGGCGACACGACCGGAGACCACGCTGGTGGACAGGCCGGTCAGGGCGTAGCCCTCCACGCCGTCGGAGCCGCCCGCGCCGTAGGTCTGCGACCACGCGCCGACGAACACCCCGGTCTCGGAGCGCACCAGCCCGGCGGGGTCAATTCGCGCGGTTTCCAACGCCTCCCAGGCCACCTCGAGCAGCAGCCGCTGCTGGGGATCCATGGTTTGGGCCTCGCGCGCCGAGATCCCGAAGAACTCCGCGTCGAAGTCGGCCGCCTCGGCCAGGAAGCCGCCCGAGCGGGTGTAGGTCTTGCCGACCGCGTCGGGGTCGGGGTCGAACAGGTCGGCCAGGTTCCAGCCGCGGTCGGCCGGGAAGGGCCCCATCGCATCGGTGCCGCCGGCCACCAGATCCCACAGCGCCGCAGGCGAATCCACCCCGCCGGGGAACCGGCACGCCATCCCCACCACGGCCACCGGCTCGTCGACCGCCGCGCGCGCCTCCACCGGCAGCGACGCCGCGACCGGCCCGCTCAGCAGCCGGCCAAGCTGGGTCGCGAGCTCGTCGGGGGTCGGGTAGTCGAAGGCCAGGGTGGGCGGCAATGCCAGTTCGGTTTCGGTCTTGAGCCGGTCGAGCAGCTCGGTGGCCTTCACCGAGTCGAAGCCCAGGTCTTGGAACGCGCGATCGGGGTCGATGTAGTCGGGGCCGGGGTGCCCCAGCACCGTTGCCACCTGCGTGCACACCACGTCCAGCAGCAGGTCGTGTTGCTGGCGGCGCAGCGTGCGCAACCGTTGGGCCCAGCCGGAATCGGGCTCGGCGGTGTCTTCGACCACGGGCCGCTCCGGCCGGCGCGTCGGCGTGTCCAGGCGGGTGAACTCGTCGTGCAGATACTTTTGCAGGCAGTCCCGGCGGCGGACCTTGCCGCTGGTGGTGAGCGGGATCGAATGGGGCGGCACCAGAACGAGATCCGCCACGCTCAGGCCGTGCGCGCGGGAGATCGCCGCGGTGATTTCGCGCCGGGCGGCGCCCAGCTTCTCCGCCGCCTCTTCGGCGTCGTCGACCTTCTTGAGTTCGACGATGGTGACCAGCTTTTCGACGCCGTCGTCGTCGGGGACCGCGATCGCCACGACGCGGCCGGCGGTGATCTCCTGGATCGTGGCCTCGATGTCGTCGGGAGAGTGGTTGCGCCCGTAGACGATCAGCAGATCCTTGATGCGGCCGACGATGAACATCTCGTCGTCGGAGAAGAAGCCCAGGTCTCCGGTTCTCAGCCACGGCGCCTCGGGCGCACCGTTCGACGGCTCGAGAAGCGTTGCGCCGAAGGTGTGTTCGCTTTCTTCGGGTTTCTGCCAGTAGCCGGAACAGACGTTGTCGCCATGCACCCAGATCTCACCGACGGTTCCCGGGGGGCACTCGGTGCGGGTCTCGGGGTCGACGATACGCACCGTCGGCCACTGCGGCCTGCCGTAACTGACCAGCGGTGTGCCGTCACCGCTTTCGCACCGCTTGGCCTGGCCGGCGGTCAGTTTCTCGGATTCGAAGAACACCGTCTTCGGTGGTTGGCCCGATTCGAGGGTCGCCACGTAGAGCGTGCCTTCCGCCAGACCGTAGGACGGCCGTAGCGCCTCGGGGCGGAGATTGAAGCGGGCGAACCGCTCGGCGAAGCGCCGCAGCGTCGGGGGGTTGACGCGTTCGGCGCCGTTGAGGATGTTGCGCACGCCGCCGAGGTCGAGCCCGGCGAGGTCGTCGTCCGATGTCTTTCGTGTCGCCAACTCGAAGGCGATGTTCGGCGCCGCCGAGAACGCGTGGGTGTTGCTGGCCAGCATTTGCATCCACCGTGCCGGCCGCTGCAGAAACGACGGTGGGCTGGTGAGCACGGTGCGAAACCCGCCCAAGATCGGGAAGGCGATGCCGAAGATCAGGCCCATGTCATGAAACAGCGGCAGCCACGACACCACGGTGGTGTCCGGCGGGGCCACTCCCCCGTCCTGGTCGTAGTACGCGGCGATGATCTGCTCGACGTTGACCCGAATGTTGTTGTGCGACACCATGACTCCGGCCGGCGTGCGGGTGGAGCCGGAGGTGTACTGCAAATGCGCAACGCTCGGCAGGCTCTCGACCTCGGCGGTCAGTCCCTGCGGGGAGTCGAGGTCCAGCAAATCGACCTCGATGAGCGACGGCGTGCGCTCGCCCGGGTCCAGCTTGATGGACGCGGCGATGTCGGCGGCGACGGAGGACGTCGTGAGAACGGTCGACGGCGACGCGTCGCGCAGCACGGCGCTGACCCGCTCGTCGCTGGAGCCGCCCAGCGGCAGCGACAGCGGGACCGCGATCTGCCCGGCCTGCAGCGCGCCGAGGAACCCCAGGACGTATTCCAGCCCCTGCGGCGCCAGGATCACCGCGCGGTCACCGTTGGACCCACGGGCGTTGAGCTCCCGTGCGACGTTCAGCGTGCGCCGGTAGAGCTGCGACCAGGTCAGGCTTTCGGCGACGCCCGCCGGGTCCCGCTCGTAGTCGACATATGTATAAGCGGTCTCGTTGGGCTGCAGCCTGGCACGCTCCCGCAGGACGGCGGGAATGGACGACTCAAGCACGGCTCGAACGATACCGATGAACGGACAGGGCGTCGGCGGAACCGGCGCACGCAAGAAAATCCGGCTACGAGCCCGGCGCGTACTGCCAGACCACGCCCTGGCTTCCCGACGGGTTGCACCACATCGTCCGCCCGGCCCCGTCGTGGGTGGTGGCGTTGGGCACCGAGCATCGGTGGCCGGCGGCCGGCGCGCTGAGGAAGGCCGCGCCGATGCCCAGCGCGACGAGGACGGCGGTCGCGGACGAGACCATCGCCAGCCTCAGGTAGCCGATCCTGCGGTTTGCCTTCTTCTTCTCCGCTGCAGTGCGCATGACCCGAGCGTCGGCGGGAGGACTTGAGGGATCCTCAAAGGATCCTTGGCGGGATTCTTGGCTAGCCTTACCTGGTGTCCGAGCCCGTCCTCTACAGCGTCGACGCGCGCGTCGCGCTCATCACCGTCAACGACCCCGACCGGCGCAACGCGTTCACCGACGAGATGTCGACGCTGTTGCGCGCCGCCGTGGAGCGCGCCGAGGCCGATCCCGACGTGCACGCCGTCGTGGTCACCGGCGCGGGCAAGGCGTTTTGCGCCGGCGCCGACCTCAGCGCCCTGGGCGCCGCCGGCGGCGGCGAGACCGAGGCGGGGCTGAAGCGGATCTACGACGGCTTCATGGCCGTCGGCAACTGCCGGCTGCCCACGATCGCCGCGGTCAACGGCGCGGCCGTCGGCGCGGGACTGAACCTGGCGCTGGCCGCCGACGTGCGCATCGCCGGGCCCGGGGCGATGTTCGACGCCCGCTTCCAGAAGCTGGGGCTGCATCCGGGCGGCGGTGCGACCTGGATGCTGCAGCGCGCGGTCGGCCCGCAGGTGGCGCGCGCGGCCCTGCTGTTCGGGATGCGCTTCGACGCCGAGGCCGCCGTGCGGCACGGGTTGGCGCTCAGCGTCGCCGACGACCCGGTGACGGCGGCGCTGGAGCTGGCCGCGGGGCCCGCGGCGGCCCCCCGCGAGGTGGTGCTGGCGACCAAGGCGACCATGCGCGCCACGATCGACCCGGGATCGCTGGACACCGAGCAACACGACCTCGCCATGCGCACCGAGCTCGGCCCGCAGGCGACGTCGCTTCAATCGCCGGAGTTCGCAAGCAGATTGGCCGCCGCGCAACGCAAGTAGGTCCCGGCTGCTGTGGCCCGCGGGACGCCGTCTCGCCACATCAGTCACAGCTGTCCCTGCGCGGCTTGGCATAACATCCGCTACAAGTCGCTATCACATGCGACATCGCTTTGGAGAAGGTATTGTGCCGACCCCGCAGGGACACGCGTGACTGATGTGGTTGGTGCGCTTGCTACTACAAATCCAGCAGCGCGGTCTCCGGCGACTCGATCAAATCCCGGAGCTCGCAGACGAATCGCGCCACCTGGGCGCCGTCGGCGACGCGGTGGTCGAACACGCAGGTCAGCGTCATCGTCGAGCGCACGGCGACCCGGTCGCCGACGACCACCGGGCGCGGCCTGATCGCCCCCACGCCCAGAACCGCGGCCTCGGGATGGTTGATCATCGGCACGCCGTCGTCCACACCGAGCGCCCCGAAGTTCGACACGGTGAACGTCGAACCCGTCAGCTCGGCGGGTGTCAGGGTGGCCTCGCGCGCGCCATCGATCAATTCCGCTGCCCGGGCGGCCAACTCGCGGGTGGTCTTGTTCTGGGCGTCGGTGATCACCGGGACCAGCAGCCCGCGCTCGGTGGCCACGCCGAACCCCAGGTGCACGCCGCGACGCAGGTGAAGCTGGGGGCCTTCGGGCGAGTCGACCCAGGTCGAGTTGAGAATCCGGTTGTGGCCCAACGCGATGACGAGCACTCGCAGCGTCAGCACGAACGGGGTGATCGTCCCGGCATGCTCGCTGAGCCGCAGCAGCGCGGTGCAATCGACGTCGACGCTGGCCGCGGCCGCCGGGATCTCCCGGTGCGACCGCGCCATCTTCTCGGCCATCCGGGCCTGCACGCCGCGCACCGGCCGCACGTCGTCTCCGGCGACGTGGGCGGCGGCGAGCACGTCGGCGCGGGTGATCACCTCACCGGCGTTGTGCGGCACCGCAGCGAGGTCGACCGACAGCTCCTTGGCCAGCTTGCGCACCGGCGGGGCCGCCAGCGGCCGGCCGACCCGGCGGCTGGTGTCGATGCCCGCGTCGGCGCCGTAGCCCACCAGCGTCGGAACCGCGGCATCACCCGGCTCGGTGTCGATCCGGACCAGCACGGCCCCGACCTTGAGCACATCGCCTTCGGCGCCGTGGGTTTCGACGATGCGCCCGGCGTAGGGGCTGGGAATTTCCACCTCGGCCTTGGCGGTCTCCACCGAGCACAACACCTGGTTGAGCTCCACATCGTCGCCGGCCCCCACGTACCAGCACGACACCGTCACCTCTTCCAGGCCCTCGCCGAGGTCGGGAACCCGGAACGACCGGAGGTGCTCGTCGGCGCTCACGGCATGCCCAGCGCGCGCTCGACGCAGTCCAGCAGCCGGTCGGGGCCCGGCAACCACAATCTCTCCAACCGGGCCGGGGGGTAGGGGGTGTCAAATCCGCAGGCGCGCAACACCGGTGCCTCCAGCTCGTAGAACATCTCCTCCTGAATCCGCGCGGCCAGCCCGGCCCCGTAGCCCAGGCTGCGCGGCCCCTCGTGCATCACCACACAGCGCCCGGTCCGATGGATCGACGCGGCGATCGTCTCGAAGTCCAGCGGCACCAGCGAGCGCAGGTCGATGACCTCCAGGCTCCAGTCCCGTTGGCGCTGAGCGTCTTCCGCGGTGGCGACGGCGGTGTTGACCAGGTTGCCGTACGTCACGACGGTGACGTCGCGGCCGGGCCGGCGCACCAGGGCCCGCCCGATGGGCGGTTCGGGCCGGCCGGTGTCGACGAGACCGCGGC
The DNA here is from genome assembly GCF_059812295.1 of Mycobacterium sp. NGS63. NCBI lineage: Bacteria > Bacillati > Actinomycetota > Actinomycetes > Mycobacteriales > Mycobacteriaceae > Mycobacterium > Mycobacterium sp. NGS63. The sequence continues at coordinate 503,542 of NZ_JCALCJ010000002.1, read as the reverse complement.
CCTGGTAGCGGCGCTTGGGTTCGAGGTACATCACCGGATCGGGGCACGCGATGGCGTGGCGCAGCAACCAGTAGGCGTCGGCGGGGTTGGACGGCACCACCACCTTCAGGCCGGCGGTGTGCGCCCAGTAGGACTCGGTGGAGTCCGAATGATGTTCGGCCGCACCGATTCCCCCGAACGACGGGATCCGGACGGTGACCGGCATGTCGATTTCGCCGCGGGTGCGGGTGCGGTACTTCGCCAGGTGGCTGACCACCTGGTCGAAGGCCGGGTAGGAGAACCCGTCGAACTGAATCTCCGGCACCGGCACGAAGCCGCGCAGCGCCAGGCCGATCGCGATGCCGATGATGGCCGACTCCGCGAGCGGCGTGTCGAAACACCGCTCCTCGCCGAACGTTTCGGCCAACCCCTCGGTGACCCGGAACACCCCGCCCTCGACTGACACGTCCTCGCCGAATACCAAAACGCGGTCGTCGGCGGCCATCGCGTCATGCAGCGCGCGGTTGAGCGCCTGCACCATGGTCAGCGATGGCGCTCCAAGCGCGACACCGGCCGGACGATCGGCGAGCTGGGTCATTCCAGCCTCCCCAGTTCGGCGAGCAGCTGTTGGCGCTGCGCCTGCAGCCCGGGCGTGATCTCGGCGTACACCGTGGTGAACACGTCGTCGACGTCGAAGTCGGGCGCGTCGAACACCGCGTCGCGCAGCTCGGTCCGCATGCGCTGGGCCCGCGCCGCCACCCGCTCCTCCAGCCGTTCCGACCACACGCCGCGGCCCCGCAGGTAGGCGCGGTAGCGCGGGATCGGGTCCAGCGCCGCCCAGCGGTCCACCTCGTCCTGCGACCGGTATCGGGTCGGGTCGTCGGCGGTGGTGTGCGGGCCGAGCCGGTAGGTGACCGCTTCGATCAGCGTCGGGCCGCCGCCGGCGCGGGCGCGGGCGGCGGCCTCGGCCATCACCGCGTAGCACGCCAGGACGTCGTTGCCGTCGACCCGGATGCCGGGCATCCCGTAGCCGATCGCCTTGTGCGCGATGGACGGTGCGGCGGTCTGTCTGGATACCGGCACCGAGATCGCCCACTGGTTGTTCTGCACGTAGAACACGCAGGGCGCGGCGAACACCGCCGCGAAGTTCAGGGCCTCGTGCACGTCGCCCTCGCTGGTGGCGCCGTCACCGAGGAAGGCGACGGTCACCGAATCCTCGCCGAGGCGTTGCGCCGCCATCGCCGCGCCGACGGCATGCAGCCCCTGGGTGCCGATCGGGATCGACATTGGGGCGCAGCACTTCTTGGTGAATTCCAGGCCGCCGTGCCACGTCCCCCGCCACACCGCGCCGACGTGCCCGGGCGGGATGCCGCGCACCAGATACGCGCCCAGCTCGCGGTATTGGGGAAACAGCCAGTCGGTCTTGCGAAGGCAGGCGGTGGCGCCGACCTGGGCGGCTTCCTGGCCCCGGCACGACGCGAACAACGCCAGCTGCCCCTGGCGTTTGAGGTTGACAAACTCGGTGTCGAGCTCGCGGGTGAGGACCATCATCTCGTAGAGCCAGCACAGCGTCTCCACGGGAAGCTCACGGCTGTACCGGCATTCGGTCGTCGGCGCGCCGTCGGCGGCGACGAGTTGCACCGGCTCGAGGTCGACGGTCATCGGCGTCCGAGAAACTTCAGCCATACCGCCTCCTCAGCCCCGCTCGTCGCGACACTGGCGCACTTTCCATTATGCGCTCGAACGCGACGACACCGGGTTGATCGCGGCGGGAGCCGACGACGTGTCGTCAGCCGGGCGGCAACTCACCCGCCCGGCGCAGCAACGCCTGGGCGTGCTTGAGCACCGGCGAGTCGACCATCTGCCCTTCGAACGCGAACACGCCGCGTTCGGACCGCGCCGCCGCCAGCACTCGTCGCGCCCAGTCCAGCTTCTCCGCGCCGGGGCGATAGGCCTCGCGCACGACCGCGATCTGGCCGGGGTGGATGCACACGGTCCCGTCGAATCCGACCGCGACGGCGTCGTCAGCCTCGGCCCGCAGGCCCTCGATGTCGTGGATGTCCAGATGCACGGCGTCGAGCGCGACCCTGCCGAACGCCGACGCCGCGAGCAGGGCCGTCGACCGGACGTGGCGGGCGACGTCGCGGTAGCTGCCGTCGGCCCGCCGGCTCGAGCTGCCGCCCAGCGTGGCGACCAGGTCCTCGGCGCCCCACATCAGCGCGACGGTGTTCTCCGCGGCGGCGATCTCGGTCGCGAACACCGCGGCGCGCGGCGTCTCGATCAGCGCGACGACCTGCCGCGGGGCCAGCGCGGTCACCTGCGCGCCCGACTCGGACTTGGACAGCATCACGGTCGTATAGGCGGTCTCGGCCAGGGCCTCCAGGTCGCGGGCGTGCTCGTCGGTGCCCGCCGCGTTGATGCGCACCACGGTGCGCCCGGGGTCCAGCGGGGTCTCCCGCAGCGCCTTGCGGGCGGCCGGCTTGTCGGCCTCGGCGACGCCGTCCTCGAGGTCGAGGATCACCACGTCGGCGGCCGCGGCGGCCTTGGCGAAGCGCTCGGGGCGGTCGGCGGGGCAGAACAGCCACGCGGGACCGGCGTCACGCAGATTCACTGGGCCTCCCCGGGGCGTTTTTGGACCAGCGTGGTCCGCACCGCGCGGGCGACGACGTCTCCGTTTTGGTTGCGGCCGGTGTGTTCCAGGGTGACGATGCCTTCGCCGGGCCGGCTTTTCGACTCACGCTTGCCGGTGCACACCGTCTCGGCGTACAGGGTGTCGCCGTGAAAGACGGGCTTGGGGAACGACACCTCGGAGAAACCGAGGTTGGCGACGATGGTGCCGAGCGTCAGCTGCGCCACCGACAGACCGACGAGCGTGGACAGGGTGAACATCGAGTTCACCAGCCGCTCCCCGCGAAAGCCGGGCTGCTCGGCGGCCCACGCCGCGTCCAGGTGTAGCGACTGGGTGTTCATGGTCAGCGTGGTGAACAAGACGTTGTCGGCTTCGGTGACCGTGCGACCGGGCCGGTGCAGGTAGGTGGTGCCGACCTCGAACTCCTCAAACCACAAGCCCCGCTGGACAACCGATTTACGTTCCGTCATGACAGCCCCAGCGATCGCGCGATGAGCATCAGCTGCACCTCGGTGGTGCCCTCGCCGATCTCGAGGATCTTGCTGTCGCGGTAGTGGCGCGCCACCGGATACTCGTTCATGAAGCCGTAGCCGCCGTGGATTTGGGTGGCGTCGCGGGCGTTGTCCATCGCTGCCTCCGACGCGATCATCTTGGCGATCGCCGCCTCCTTCTTGAAGGGTTTGCCGGCCAACATCTTTGCGGCCGCTTCGTAGTATGCCGTGCGCGCGACATGCGCCCGGGCCTCCATCCGGGCGATCTTGAAGCTGATCGCCTGATACGAGCCGATCGGCTGGCCGAACGACTGACGTTCCTTGGCGTACTTGACGCTTTCGTCGACGCAGCCCTGCGCCGCCCCCGTCGCCAGCGCGGCGATCGCGATGCGGCCCTCGTCGAGGATCGACAGGAAGTTCGCGTAGCCGCTGCCGCGGGGACCCAGCAGGTTGTCCTCGGGGACGCGGGCGTCGGCGAAGGTCAGCGGGTGGGTGTCCGAGGCGTTCCAGCCGACCTTGTTGTAGACCGGTTCGACGGTGAAACCCGGTGTGCCGCTGGGCACGATGATCGCCGAGATCTCCTTCTTGTCCCCCGCGAGGGTGCCCGTCACGGCGGTGACGGTGACCAGTGAGGTGATGTCGGTGCCGGAGTTGGTGATGAACTGCTTGGTGCCGTTGATCACCCACTCACCGCCATCGAGGCGGGCGGTGGTGCGGGTGGCGCCCGCGTCGGAGCCCGCACCCGGCTCGGTGAGGCCGAACCCGGCGAGCGCCCGGCCGGCCGTCAGGTCGGGCAGCCACTTGTGTTTCTGCTCCTCGTTGCCGAATCGGTAGATCGGCATCGCGCCGAGGCTGACGCCGGCCTCCAGCGTGATGGCCACCGACTGGTCGACCTTGCCCAGTTCCTCGAGCGCCAGCGAGAGCGCGAAGTAGTCACCGCCCATGCCGCCGTACTCCTCGGGGAACGGCAGGCCGAACAGGCCCATCTCGGCCATCTTGGCGACGACCTCGTACGGGAAGCTGTGCTCCTCATCGTGTTTGGCCGACACCGGCGCGACGACGGTGCGCGCGAAGTCGGCCACCGTGTCGCGGAGGTCTTCGTATTCCTTGGGCAGCGTCCCCGCCGTGATAGTTGTCATGATTCCTGATCCTTAATCCGCGCCAGCACCTGTTCGACCTTGACCTGGTCGCCGACGGAGACCAGCACCTCCACCCGTCCCGAGGCCGGTGCGGCCAGCGAGTGTTCCATCTTCATCGCCTCGACGATCACGACCACGTCGCCCTCGGCCACCTCGGTGCCCGATTCCGCCTGCACGGCAATGACGTTGCCGGGCATGGGGCTGACGATCTCGGCCTGCCGCGCGCCCGCCGCGCGGTGGATCTTGTGCTCCTCGGCCTCGCGCAGGTGCCATGTTCCGCGTTCGTCGGCGATCCACAGGTGACCGTCGGCCTCGGCCCACCGGTATTCCCGGCGCAGCCCGTCCAGTGTCGCGGTCATCGACGCCCCGTCGACTTGCACGCTGGCGGAGCGGATCTCGCCGTCGCCGACCTGCGCCCGGGCGGCTTCGGGCAGCCCCCACACCGACACGGTCTCGCTGCGCAGCGCGGTGCGCATCTCGGTGCGCACCGGCGCAGCCTCGCCCCCGACGCGCCATCCCGTCGGCGCCGCCCACGGGTCGCCCCCTGCACGGCGCGCCAAAGCCCATTGGCGATACAGGCCGCCGGCGGCCAGCACGTCGTCGGGCGCCGGGGCCGGCGCGAAGTCCGCCAGGCGCTCGTCCAGCAGCGCGGTGTCCAGGTCACCGGCGCGGACCCGCTCGTCGGCCAGCAGGAACCGCAGGAATTCGACGTTGGTCTGCACGCCCAGGACCGCGGTTTGCGCCAGCGCCCCATCGAGTTTCGCGAGCGCCACGTCCCGGTCGTCGCCGTAGGCGATCACCTTGCTCAGCATCGGGTCGTAGTCGCTGCCGACCTGCGTGCCGGGCAACAGCGACGAGTCCACCCGCACCCCGCCGCCGGACGGTTCGAACACGGCCAGCACCCGACCGCCCGTGGGCAGGAACCCGCGGGCCGGGTCCTCCGCGTACACCCGGGCCTCGATCGCGTGCCCACGCAGTTCGACATCGTCCTGGGCGAAGCCCAGCTTTTCGCCGGCCGCCACCCGCAACTGCCATTCCACCAGGTCCAGGCCGGTGATCGCCTCGGTCACCGGGTGCTCGACCTGCAGTCGGGTGTTCATCTCCATGAAGAAGAACTCGTCGGGGCGGTCGGCGGAGACGATGAACTCCACCGTGCCGGCGCCGACGTAGTCGACGCTGCGCGCGGTGTTGCACGCCGCCGCCCCGATCCGCGCCCTCGTCTGGGGGTCGAGCAGCGGTGAGGGCGCCTCCTCGATGACCTTCTGGTGCCGCCGCTGCAGGCTGCACTCGCGTTCGCCCAGGTGGACCACATCACCGTGGGTGTCGGCGAGCACCTGCACCTCGATGTGCCTGGGCCGCAACACGAACCGCTCCAGGAACAGCGTGTCGTCGCCGAATGCGGACGCGGCCTCGCGGCGGGCGCTCACCAGCGCCTCGCGCAGCCGGGCGGGGTCTTCCACCAGCCGCATGCCCTTGCCGCCGCCGCCCGCCGACGGCTTGATCAACACCGGATAGCCGACCTCGTCGGCGGCGGCGACGAGTTCGTCGTCGGTCAACCCGGGTTTGGCCACGCCGGGCACCACCGGGACGTCGAACGCCGCGACGGCGTTCTTGGCGGTGATCTTGTCGCCCATCACCTGGATCGCCCGGGGTGGCGGCCCCAGGAACACCACCCCAGCACGTTCGCACGCGGTGGCGAAATCGGCGTTCTCCGAGAGGAATCCGTAGCCCGGGTGGATGGCCTGGGATCCGGTGCGCGTCGCGGCGTCGACGACGCGGGCGATGTCGAGGTAGCTCTCGCGCGCCGGTGCGGGCCCCAGGCGTACCGCTTCGTCGGCCTCGAGCACGTGCCGCGCGGCGGCGTCGGGGTCGCTGTAGACGGCGACCGATCTGATGCCCAGGCGGCGCAGGGTGCGGATCACCCGGACCGCGATCTCGCCGCGGTTGGCCACAAGTACGGTTTCGAACACTGCACTCACATCCGGAATACGCCGTAGGAGACCGGTTCCAGCGGCGCGTGGGCACACGCCGAAAGCGCAAGCCCGACAACCGTTCTGGTATCGGCCGGGTCGATGATGCCGTCGTCCCACAGCCGCGCCGTGGAGTAGTACGGGTTGCCCTGGTCCTCGTACTGCTGGCGGATGGGCGCCTTGAACTCCTCCTCGTCGTCGGCCGACCAGGGTTTGCCGGCCCCGGAGAGCTGCTCGCCGCGCACCGTCGCCAGCACCGACGCGGCCTGCTCGCCGCCCATCACCGAGATGCGCGCGTTGGGCCACATCCATAGAAAGCGCGGCGAATAGGCCCGCCCGCACATCGAATAGTTGCCCGCGCCATAGGATCCGCCGATCACGACGGTCAGCTTGGGCACCCGGGCGCAGGCCACGGCGGTGACCATCTTGGCGCCGTGCTTGGCGATGCCGCCGGCCTCGTAGTCGCGGCCGACCATGAACCCGGCGATGTTCTGCAGGAACAGCAGCGGGATCCGGCGCTTGTCGCACAGCTCGATGAAATGCGCGCCCTTCACGGCGGATTCGCTGAACAGCACCCCGTTGTTGGCGATGATGCCGACGGGGTGGCCGTGGATGCGGGCGAAGGCGGTCACCAGCGTCTTGCCGTAATTGGCCTTGAATTCGCTGAATTCGCTGCCGTCGGCCAGCCGCACGATCACCTCGTGCACGTCGTAGGGCACCCGCGGGTCCGGCGGCACCACCTCGTAGAGCGCGGCCGCCGCGTGTTTGGGCTCGACGGCGGGCCACACCTCCCACTGGCCGGGCTCGCGCGGGCCGAACGTGGCCGCGATCGAGCGGACGATGCGCAGCGCGTGCTCGTCGTCGTCGGCGAGGTGGTCGGTGACCCCCGAGACCCGCGAGTGCAGGTCGCCGCCGCCCAGCTCCTCGGCCGAGACGATCTCGCCGGTGGCGGCCTTGACCAGCGGCGGGCCGCCGAGAAAGATCGTGCCCTGCTCACGGACGATGACGGCCTCATCGCTCATCGCCGGCACATACGCGCCGCCCGCCGTGCACGATCCCAGCACCGCGGCCACCTGCGGAATCCCCTTGGCGCTCATGGTCGCCTGGTTGTAAAAGATCCGCCCGAAATGCTCGCGGTCGGGGAAGACCTCGTCCTGGCGCGGCAGGAACGCGCCGCCGGAGTCGACCAGGTAGATGCACGGCAACCGGTTCTGCAACGCGACTTCCTGCGCGCGCAGGTGCTTTTTGACCGTCATCGGGTAGTAGGTGCCACCCTTGACGGTCGCGTCGTTGGCGACGATCACGCACTCGCGCCCCGACACCCGCCCGATCCCGGTGATGATCCCCGCTCCGGGGGATTCGTCGTCGTACATGCCGTTGGCCGCCAGCGGGGCCAGCTCCAGAAACGGGCTGCCCGGATCCAGCAGTCGGTCCACCCGCTCGCGGGGCAGCAGCTTGCCGCGGCTGACGTGGCGTTCCCGCGCGCGTTCGTTGCCCCCCAACGCCGCGGCGGCAAGCTTGGCGTTCAACTCGCCGACCAGCCGGCGGTGCTCGTCGGCGAAGGACGGCGCGGTCACTGCGGTCATGGGCACTTCCCGTTAGTGACGAGGGGCGGTTCGGTTTTGGTGACCACCTCGTCGACCGAGACGTCGGGGGCGGTCTCGACGAGGTGCAGGCCGTCGTCGCGGACGTCGATGACGGCCAGGTCGGTGATGATGCGGTCGACACAGCCCACACCCGTCAGCGGAAGGGTGCAGCGCTCAACGACTTTCGGGCTGCCGTCCTTCGCGATGTGCTCCATCATCACGATCAACCTGCCGGCGCCATGCACGAGGTCCATCGCGCCGCCCATGCCCTTGACCATCTTGCCGGGGATCATCCAGTTGGCCAGGTCGCCGGTCGCCGAGACCTGCATGGCCCCCAGCACCGCGACGTCGAGGTGTCCGCCGCGGATGATCCCGAACGAGGCCGAGGAACCGAAGAACGCCGCGCCCGGCATCGTGGTGACCGTCTCCTTGCCCGCGTTGATCAGATCCGCGTCGACGTCGTCGGGCCGCGGGTACGGCCCGACACCGAGTATCCCGTTCTCCGAATGCACGACGACGGTGACGCCGTCGGGAATGTGGTTGGGCACCAGCGTGGGCATCCCGATACCCAGGTTGACGTACTGCCCGTCGGAGAATTCGGCCGCCACCCGCGCCGCCATACCGTCTCTACTCCAGCTCACCGCACCGTCACCTTCTCGATCGGTTTGGCCGCGTCGGGCACGTGCACGATCCGCTGCACGTGGACGCCCGGGGTGTGCACCGTGGCGGGGTCAATCTCGCCGGGCGCGACGAGGTGTTCGACCTCGGCGATGGTGATCGCGCCGGCCATGGCGCAGTCCGGGTTGAAGTTGGCGGCGGCCTCGCGGTAGACGAGGTTGCCGTGCCGGTCACCTTTCCAGGCGTGCACCAGCGCGAAGTCGGTGCGGATCGCCCGCTCGAGAACGTAGGTGAGGCCGTCGAACTCGCGGGTCTCCTTGGGCGGCGAGGTCACCGCCACCCCTCCGGACGCGTCGTAGCGCCACGGCAACCCGCCGTCGGCGACGGGCGTGCCGACTCCGGCGGGGGTGTAGAACGCCGGGATCCCCATCCCGCCGGCGCGCAGGCGCTCGGCCAACGTGCCCTGCGGGGTGAGCTCGACCTCGAGTTCGCCGGCGAGGAACTGGCGGGCGAATTCCCGGTTGTCGCCGACGTAGGAGGCGATGACGCGGCGAATCCTCTTGTGCGGCAATAGTGTGCCGAGACCAATGCCGTCGCCGCCGCAGTTGTTCGACACGATTTCCAGGTCGCCGGCCCCGCTGTCGAGCAGCGCCGCGATGAGCGCCTCGGGGACGCCGCAGAATCCGAATCCCCCGACCGCCAGGGACGACCCGTCGGCTATGTCGGCGACCGCCTCAGCGGCCGTTCCGACCACCTTGTCCATCGCCGCAGCAGCCTCCGATTCAGTTAATGCTGATTAACTGGACACGAGAATACCATTACCTCAACCGTCGCGTCCAGGGCGGGGAATGCGCGCTCAGTCCTGGTCACGGAGGTACTCAATCGCCCGCTCGCGCATCTCGGCTTTGCGGACCTTGCCGGTGACCGTCATCGGGAAGTCGTCGACGATCCACAGGTAGCGCGGGATCTTGAACCGGGCGATCCGCGGGGCGCAGAACTCCCGCAGCCCCTCGATGGTCAGCGTCGGCGCTCCCTCGCGCAGCATGACCACCGCCATGACCTCCTCGCCGTAGCGCGCGTCGGGCACCCCGATCACCTGGCCGTCGACGATGTCCGGGTGGGTGTGCAGAAGCTCCTCGATCTCGCGCGGCGAGATGTTCTCGCCGCCGCGCACGATGAGGTCCTTGATCCTGCCGGTGATCCGGACGTATCCGTCCTCGTCCATGACGGCCAGGTCCCCGGTGTGCATCCACCCGTCGGCGTCGACGACCTCCGCGGTGCGCTCCGGCTCGTTCCAGTAGCCGGCCATCACCGAATAGCCCCGCGTGCAGAACTCGCCGGCCACCCCGCGCGGCACGGTCTGCCCGGTGGACGGGTCGATCACCTTGATCTCCAGGTGCGGGCCCACCCGGCCGACGGTGGCGACGCGCCGTTCCACCGGGTCGTCGCTGCGCGTCTGCGTGGAAACCGGCGACGTTTCGGTCATGCCGTAGCAGATCGCGACGCCCGGCATGTGCATGCGCTCGATCACCCTGCGCATCACCTCGACCGGGCACGGCGAACCCGCCATCACCCCGGTGCGCAGGCTGTCGAGGACGTAGTCGTCGAACCCGGGCAGGCCGAGCTCGGCGATGAACATCGTCGGGACGCCATACAGGCTGGTGCACCGTTCGGCCTGGACTGCGTGCAGGGTGGCGGCGGGGTCGAAGCCGGGCGACGGGATCACCATGCACGCGCCGTGGCTGGTGGCCGCCAGGTTGCCCATCACCATCCCGAAACAGTGATACAGGGGCACGGGAATGCAGATCCGGTCGTGCGCGGTGTACTCGAGTAGCTCGCCAACCAGGTAGCCGTTGTTGAGGATGTTGCGGTGGCTCAGCGTGGCCGCCTTCGGGTATCCCGTTGTGCCCGAGGTGTATTGGATGTTGATCGGGTCGCGGCAGTCCAGCGCTGCGCCGATCTGTTCCAGCGCGGCCGGATCGGACTGTGCGCCGGCCAGCTCCTCCCAGCGAGCGCCGTCCAGCAGCACCACCTCGCGAAGGTCCGGGCAACCCGGCGCCACCTCGTCCAGCAGGGCGGCGTAGTCCGTGTCCTTGTGATCCCGGGCGGCGATCACCATGGCGACCCCGGATTGCGTTAGCGCATATGCCAATTCGCGCGCGCGGTAGGCGGGGTTGATCGTCACCAGGATCGCGCCGATCTCCGCGGTCGCATACTGCACCAGCACCCACTCCCACCGGTTGGGCGCCCAGATGCCGACGCGGTCGCCGACGCCGATGCCGGCCCGCAGCAGCCCGGTGGCCAGGCGGCGCACGGCGGCCAGCAATTCGGCGTAGCTAAAGCGTCGTCCCGCCGCGACGTCGACGAGCGCGTCGCGTCGCGCGTGCGTCGCGGCAGTGGCCGCGAGGCTGGCGCCGATCGTCGACTCGAGCAGTCGCGGGTTGTCCGGGCCCCGGTCATAGGAAAGGTTCGCCACGGCTCCTCCGGCTGGTTCGGCTATCAACTTAATCCCGGGGCAAAAAAGCGAGCTCTACCGTGTGGCATCGGTACGCTCAGGCGGTGCCGGAAACTTCGTACGCGCCCTGCGGCGATCTCAGCCTGGCGTACCAGGTGTTCGGCGAGGCACCTGTAGAGCTCGTCGTCGCGGGCTCGTTCGTGAGCCACGTCGAACTGTTCTGGACCGTGCCCGAGTTCGAGGCCTTCATGGACCGGCTCGCCACGTTCTGCCGTGTCGTGATATTCGACAAGGCCGGGGTCGGGCTGTCGGACCCGGTCCCGAAGGTCCGCACGCTTGATGATCGAGCCGCCGAGATCGAGGCCGTGATGGACGCGGTCGGTTTCGAAAAGGCCGTCCTTTTCGGCGTGAGCGAGGGCGGCCCGGCCGCCATGGTCTTCGCGGCAACACGACCGGAGCGAACGCGGGCGTTGGTCCTCACCGGCACCGTCGCGCATTGGGGTTTCGCCGGGTGGGAGGACATCGAGCGTGACCCGGCCGAGATGCGGGCGCGCCTCTTACCCGAGTTGGGCGAGGACTACACCCCGTCGACGCGTCAGCTTGCCCGCTGGCAGGAATTCGGCCGCGCGACCCGCTCGGCCTGGGGCAGCGGTGCCGCGTTGAAGCATTTGCTGCCGTCGATCCGGTCGCTGCGCCAGCTCGGAATGTTGGAGCGCATGAGCGCCAGCCCGGCGATGGCGCGGGCGACACTCGAATCGGTGTTCCGGATGGACGTCCGACCGATACTGCCAACGATCACCGCGCCGACCCTCGTCATCCATGCCCGCGACGACCTCGTCCCGGTGCAGGGTGGCCGGTACATCGCCGTCCACATTCCCGGCGCGCGGTTGTTCGAGATCGACGGCACAGACCACGCGCCCTGGCTTTCCGATCCCGGCCGGCTCAGCACCGAGATCGAGGAATTCCTGACCGGCAGCCATGCGGCACCGTCGCAGTCGCACCGCGCCTTACGCACGGTGTTGTTCACCGACATGGTCGCATCGACACAACATGCGGCCGAGGCGGGCGACGAGCGGTGGCGGGCGGTGCTGCACCGTTTTGGCGGGATCACCACCGAACTCGCGGAACGTTTCGGCGGCACGGTGACGAAGAGCACCGGCGACGGCCACCTCATCACCTTCGGCGGTCCCACCCAGGCCATCCGCTGCGCCGAGGCGTTGCGCACCGAGGCCGAAAAAATGGGCCTCGAAATTCGCGCCGGCATCCACACGGGCGAGTGCGAACTGCTGGACGGCGACATCGGAGGAATCGCCGTACACATCGCGGCGCGGATCCTCGGCCAGGCCGGCGCCGGCGAAATCCTTGTCTCGCGCACCGTGCGCGACCTGGTAGTGGGTTCTGGCACCGGGTTCGAGGACCGCGGCAGCGTCGAGTTGCGTGGCGTGCCCGGCACGTGGCAACTGCTGGCGGTCGACCGCGCGGGCGCACGGACGGGATCGGTCGAGGCGGAACTGGCGTCAACTCCCACCCCCGGGCCCCGGGACGCGATGCGCCGGTCCGACCGCGCGGTGGCGGTGATGGCCCGGCGTACGCCGTGGATCCTCCGGGGGGTGGCCCGGCTCGCCCCGGCCACGGGCCGCGACTAGCGGCGCGCCTGCGCTGCCCTCACATGCTAAGTTAGTCACGATTAACCGAGTGGCTGACGGACGGAGGCCGAACATGGGCGCCTCCCTCCCCGATGCCCCAAATCGCCGCAGCCAGTTGAAGTCCGACCGGCGTCTGCAACTTTTGGCCGCCGCCGAACGCCTCTTCGCCGAGCGGGGGTTCCTCGCGGTGCGCCTGGAAGACATCGGCGCCGCCGCGGGCGTGAGCGGGCCGGCGATCTACCGCCACTTCCCCAACAAGGAATCGCTGCTGGTCGAATTGCTCGTGGGGATCAGCACCCGACTGCTCGCCGGGGCGAGGGACGCGCGCGCCCGCAGCGCCGACGCCACCGTCGCGCTCGACGACCTCATCGACTTTCACCTCGACTTCGCCTTGGGCGAGCCCGACCTGATCCGCATCCAGGACCGCGACCTCGCCCACCTCCCGGAAGCGGCCGAAAAACAGGTGCGCAAGGCGCAGCGCCAGTATGTAGAGGTCTGGGTCGGGGTGCTGCGCGAACTCAACCCGGGGCTGGCCGAGGCCGATGCCCGGCTCGCCGCGCACGCGATATTCGGCCTGCTGAACTCGACACCGCACAGCATGAAGTCGCCGGACGATCCGCGCGCCACGCCGGCCCGGGTCGCGCGGTCGCGTGCGGTCATGCGGTCGATGACCGTCGCCGCACTACGCGCCGGAAACCAGTCCCCCTCGAGTTGAGCCTTCTGAGCCGGCCCGCCGAGGCGGCCTGCTTAGGTACCCTGCAACCCATGAGGTGGACATGAACGATCCACGTCGACCCGGGCGATTCGGTCCCCCTCTACCGGGATCGGGGCCGACCGGGCGGCAGGGTTTTCCGTATCCGCCGCCCGCCGACCCGGCCTACGCCGAGCAGACGGCACCGTACGCGCCGGCCTACGGCGGCCAGTTCTCCCCGTGGACGCCGGGCCTGAACGACACCCAGGAGCTTCCGGCCTACTGGCGCCAGGAGCTGCCACCGCCGGGTGAGGTGCCGCCCGGCGGGACGGCTCCCCCGCCTCCCGGCGGTCCCAAGTCGCGGCGCTGGCTGTGGTTCGCCGCCGGGGCGGCGGTGTTGCTGGCCGTCGCCCTGGTGGCCGCGCTGGTGCTGGCCAACGACGCGATCAAGACCCAGACGGCGGTCCCGCCGCTGCCGGCGATGCCCGGGTCGAGCGAGGAGACCCCGACGCCGGCCCCGACGACCCGACGGTCGCCGCCGTCGCGCACATTGCGTCCGGCGCCGCCGCCGAGCGCGTCCACGACGCCCTCCGAAACGACCGTCCCCGGCGCCATGCAGGACGTGGTCTACAGCGTCACCGGCGATGGCCGCGCCATCAGCATCGTCTACATCGGCACCGGCGACGTCGTGCAGACCGAGTTCAATGTGGCACTGCCCTGGAGTAAGCAGGTCAGCCTGTCCAAGTCGGCCGCCCATCCGGCCAATGTCACCGTCGTCAACTTCGGCCACGACGTCACCTGCTCGGTCACCGTGGCGGGGGTTCTGGTGACCCAGCGGGTCGGGGTGGGCCTGACGGTGTGCGACTCGCGGGGGTAGCGCCTCGCCGAGCGTGCAACCATGGCGACAAAACCTTGATTCTGCCGCAAGAATTTCGCCCTGATTTCACGCTCGGCGACGCGCGGTTATGCGCGCGCCGGGACGCGGACCACCAGCATCGCCAGCAGGCCGGCGGTCAGCACCAGGCAGATCCCGGCGAGGCCGGCGCGGACGGCGCCGAACCCGTCGACGAACACGGAGAACAGCCAGGGCGCCAGGAACGACACGGCCCGACCCGTCATCGTGTACAGCCCGAAGGCGACCCCTTCGCCGCCGTCTTTGGTCAACTGCAGCAGCAGGGCCCGCGACGACGACAGCGACGGGCCGACGAACAGGGCCAACAGCAGCCCGCACAGCCAGAAGGCGTGCACCCCGGACAGCGTCATCAAGGTGACCCCCACGACGATGATGGCCGTCAGTGACCCGACGATGACCGGTTTCGACCCGATCCGGTGGTCGACGAACCCGCCGATCGCCGCGCCTACCGCGGCCACCACGCTGGCCGCCACGCCAAACACCACGACGTCGCCCTGGGAGAGCTCGTAGACGTTGACGCCGAGCACGGCGCCGAAACCGAAAATCGCCGCCAGGCCGTCGCGGAACAGCGCGCTAGCCCCCAGGAAATAAACCAGGTTGCGGTCGCGGCGCCATTCCGCGCTCACCTCGGCCCACAGCTTGCGATAGCCGCCCAGCATGCTCGTCGGCGGCGACGTCTCGCCGGTGTCCGGCAGACGGTGGGCGACGAACAGCAGCGGCAGCGCCAGCAGCGCAAACCACGCCGCGGTCAGCAGCATGGCGGTCCGGACGTAGAGGCCGTCGTGGACGGGCACGTGCAGCAGCCCGCGCACCGGGCCGGTGCCGGAGATGAAGCCCACATAGACCAGCAGCAGCAGGATCACGCTGCCGGTGAACCCCGAGGCCGCCCCGAGGCCGGAGATGCGCCCCAGCGTCTGCGGGGTCGAGACCTGACGCAGCATGGCGTTGTAGGGAACACCGGCCAGGTCACCGCACGCGGCCGTGAGCGACAGCAACACCAGGCCCGCCCACAGATAGCTGGGTTCGTCGCGGATCAGGAACATCGAGCTGGTCGACGCGACCGCGAGAGCGCTCAACACCGTCAGCGTCACCCGGCGGCGATGGGGGGCTTCCACCCACACCCCGATGAGCGGGGCCAACACCGCGATGGTCAACCCCGAGACGGCGAGCGCGCGACCCAGCCAACTCGCCGGCGATGTGCCGCCCGGCAGGCCCGCGCCCACACTGCTGGTCAGGTAGACCGAGAAGACGAACGTCGCCACGATCGCGTTCATGCCGAGGGAGCCGCAGTCCCACAGCGCCCACGCCACCACCCGAGACGCCACGGGAGTGGCGGTGCGCTGACTCATGCCCCCGACTGTATTGGCATGCTGGCTGTCTACGATGGGCCGCATGCCGGTCCCAGCTCCCAGCCCCGACGCACGCGCCGTGGTCACCGGGGCATCGCAAAACATCGGCGAGGCGTTGGCCACCGAACTTGCCGCGCGCGGGCACAACCTGATCGTCACCGCGCGACGCGAGGATCTGCTCAGCGAGCTGGCCGCCCGGCTGGCCGACCGTTACCGCGTCACGGTCGACGTGCGCCCCGCCGACCTGGCCGACCCGGCGGAGCGGGCGAAGCTGTGTGACGAACTGGCCGCCCGCCCGATCTCGATCCTGTGCGCCAACGCGGGCACGGCGACGTTCGGTCCGGTGGCGGGACTCGACCCGGCGGGGGAAAAGGCGCAGGTGCAGCTGAATGCCATTGCCGTGCATGACCTTACGTTGGCGGTGCTGCCCGGTATGGTCGAGCGCAAGGCCGGCGGCATCCTGATTTCCGGTTCGGCGGCGGGCAATTCGCCGATCCCCTACAACGCCACCTATGCGGCCAGCAAGGCGTTCGTGAACACGTTCAGCGAGTCGTTGCGGGGTGAGCTGCGCGGCTCGGGCGTGCACGTCACGCTGCTGGCGCCCGGCCCGGTGCGCACCGACCTGCCCGACGACGCCGAACGGTCGCTGGTTGAGCGGCTGGTGCCGGACTTCCTGTGGATCTCGACCGAGCACACCGCCCGCGTGTCGCTGGATGCGTTGGAGCGCAACAAGATGCGTGTCGTTCCGGGGCTGACGTCGAAGGCCATGTCGGTGGCCAGCGGGTACGCGCCCCGCGCGATCGTCGCGCCTATCGTGGGGAGTTTTTACAAGAAGCTCGGCGGCGGGTAGGGACGTCGTCACACTGGCCACTTACGTACCCACAACGGGCGGCATGATGCGCGCCGAAATGCGATATCGCAGGTGATATCGACTCCGAGAAGATGTTGTGCCAACCCGCGCAGGTACACGTGTGGCGTATGTGACGAGGGCGCCGCGGTCCAGCCAGGCACTACTTCCGCCGGCGACGAGTGCCGCCGAATTTCGCTTTGATGATCTCGCGGATCCCCATGTGTACGGCGTTTTGTACTTCCCGATCGTGCCAGAGCGTTTCCAACCAGCCGGGCCCCTTGGGCTCCGCAGGCTCCGGCATCGGCGGCACGGGCTCGTCCGCCGGGACCGGCGGGTAGCCGGACTGGGTCTGCGGCGGCTGCGATCCGGGTGGGGCCGGCGAATACTCCGGTTGCGCCGGTTGTTCAACCGTCTGGCCGTACTTCTGTTGCAGCGGACTGTTTTTCACCACGGCGGCGAGCTCGTCGGCGCCGATCGCGGCCATCAGCGACCGCGGCACGCGCATGCGCGTCCAGGCCACCGGTGTGGGCGCGCCCTTCTCGGAAAGCACGGTCACGACGGCCTCGCCGATCCCCAGCGACGTCAACGCCGATTCTAGGTCGTAGACATCGGTTTTCGGATATGTGCGGACGGTCTTGCTGAGTGCCTTCTGGTCGTCGGGGGTAAACGCCCGCAGCGCGTGCTGCACCCGCGCACCCAACTGGGACAGGATGTCGTTGGGGATGTCCGTGGGCAGCTGAGTGCAGAAGAAGACGCCGACGCCCTTGGAGCGGATCAGCTTGACGGTCTGTTCGACCTGCTCGAGGAAGGCCTTGGACGCGTCGGCGAACAGCAGGTGCGCCTCGTCGAAAAAGAAGACCAGCTTGGGCTTGTCGATGTCGCCGACCTCGGGCAGGACCGCGAACAGGTCGGCCAGCAGCCACATCAGGAAGGTGGAGAAGATCACCGGACGCACCGACTGCCCGCTGAACTCCAGCAGCGAAACGATGCCCTGCCCCTGCGCGACGCGCAGCAGATCGTTCGGGTCGAGCTTGGGCTCGCCGAAGAACGTGTCGCCGCCCTCGCCCGCCAGGTTCACCAGCGCCCGCAGGATGACACCCGCCGTCGTCGACGACACCCCGCCCAGGTCTTTCAGATCGGCCTTGCCGTCGTCGCTGGCCAGGTGGCTGATGACGCCGCGGAGCTGATCGAGGGTGACCAGCGGACGGTTGTTCTCCTTGGCCCAGTGGAAGATCAACCCGAGCGTCGACTCCTGAGTCGCGTTGAGCCCCAACACCTTCGACAGCAGAACCGGGCCGAAACTTTCCACGGTCGCGCGCACCGGCACGCCCACACCCCCGGTGCCCAGCGACAGGAACTCGACCGGGAAGCCCGTCGGCTGCCAGTCGTCGCCGGTGTCTTTGGCCCGCGCGGCGGTCCTGTCGTTGGATTCGCCGGGCCGGGCCAGGCCCGACAGGTCGCCCTTGACGTCGGCCATCAGCACCGCGACACCGGCCGCGCTGAGTTGTTCGGCGATCAGTTGCAGCGTCTTGGTCTTGCCGGTTCCGGTCGCCCCGGCCACCAGCCCGTGCCGGTTGACGGTGGCCAGCGGGATGCGAATCTGCGCAGTCGGGTCGGCGTGCCCGTCGATGACGACCGTGCCCAGTTCGAGTGCCTGGCCTTCGACGGTGTAGCCACTGGCGATTCGCTGCGCGGGGGACGCTGATTCGGTGCTCATCGTGCTGGGCCCCTCTCTCCCTGCAGTCCGGCAACACTCACACTACTTGCCAGGGGGCGGCGCAGGCAGGGCCCGAGTGGGCTTAGTGTGAGCGCTGTGCGCGAAGAATTGGTGTGGATCGACTGCGAGATGACCGGGCTCGACCTGGGCTCGGACAAGTTGATCGAAATCGCGGTCCTGGTCACCGACGCCGAGCTGAACGTGCTGGGCGACGGGGTCGACGTGGTGATCCACGCCGACGACGCCGCGCTGTCGTCGATGATCGACGTGGTCACCGAAATGCACTCCCGCTCGGGGCTCATCGACGAGGTCAAGGCGTCCACCGTCGACCTGGCGACCGCGGAGGCCATGGTGCTCGACTACGTCACCACGCACGTCAAGCAACCCAACACGGCGCCGCTGGCCGGCAACTCGATCGCCACCGATCGCTCGTTCATCGCCCGGGACATGCCAAAGCTGAACTCCTACCTGCACTATCGGATGATCGACGTCAGCTCGATCAAGGAGCTGTGCCGGCGCTGGTATCCGCGCATCTACTACGGCCAGCCGGCCAAGGGTCTGGCCCACCGGGCGCTGGCCGACATCCACGAGTCCATCCGGGAGTTGCGGTACTACCGACGGACCGCGTTCGTGCCCCCGCCGGGGCCGTCTACCAGCGAAATCGAGATGGTCGCCGCCGATCTGCAGGGCCCAGAGAACGCCACTCGAACAAACGATTCGGACACCGAGGCACCCAACCGCTAGTATCGGTGGTCGCCGCTCGTTGGCCCAGGTATGGATGCCGGCTCGCGGCCATGGTGGCTGTAGTTCAGTTGGTAGAGCACCAGGTTGTGATCCTGGGTGTCGCGGGTTCGAGTCCCGTCAGCCACCCCAAGTTAAGCCGTTGCGTCGGTGGTCGATCGTAGAGTGCCCGCATGAGGACGCTCATGGCGTCGGGGTTCGCCGGGTTAGCTGCCGACGCGGCAGCCGTCGTGGCGGCCAGACAAGTCAGCAAGACGCGCAAAGAAGAAAGACTCAATCGCGACTTGGAGAGCGTTCAGAAGCGGTTTGAGTGGGTCGTCGATAGGTCAATCGCCGCAACCGGGCGGCATGCTGGCGAAAGGTCGTCGGTGCTTACGAAGCCCAGACTGCTGCGATGTTGAGGTCGACATCATCAGGATCTACACGGACGACAAGCTCGGCAGCTATTGCAAGACATCGTCGATGAGCCCAAGTCGTCTGCGGCCGAGCGGCAGCGGGCAGAGGACCTGTTGCGCCTAGGCCCTGAGGGTCTTGCCGCCCGCATCGAACATTCACAGCAGGAGCGCGGCCAGGTCAGCTCCTAGCCAGAGTCCAGCCGGCGGCCAGTACCCGAGCAGCCCACCGGCGAGCAGCGCGACACCGATCATCGTGATCACCCAACCGCGGCTGATCGTCTTCGGTGACTCGTCCATGATTCGATGATGGGCCGCCGGGCGGCCATTTTTCACGCCTTTGAAGGCCTGTCTCCTGCTAACCCATCGTCACCACCGCGCCCGCGGCCATGAGAATTATGGCTCCGAGCGCTACCAGGATCACCGCGATCGCCACCCGCGCGATGTCGTCTTCGGTGGGCCGCCGACGCGGCTGGATCGCGGCGTGAATGGTCTTGGCTCGCCACACTATTGAGTCGATTCGTGCGAGCACGGCGGCGCTGGGGCTCAGCGGTGCTTCGTCTTGCGGCGCGGGGATTGCGAGGGTCATCTCGAGACCTAAGCGTGCGAGCCCCGCGAGGGGTCGGTCGCGCAAAAGGACAGTCTCTTCATGTCATCGACGATACAAACCGAACGTCGGCACGGGAATCACTATTGGAGCAAATGTGGCTAACAGTACGAGCACGGGAAATCGCTCCGCGGCCGCTCGTTGATTCCGGAGCCGCTGAGACTGTAGCCACTTCTGTTCTGCCGCAACAGCCTTCAGGTGTTGGCGTTGCCGGCCTTCCACACCGGCCAGGGGACGTTCCAGTCCCCCAGGCCCTCGGTGCCCGGCAGCGTCGGCCCCACGGTGTGCACCACCTCGACGATGTCGCCGCTCTTGCTGTGGTCGTAGAACCACTGGGCGTTGCTGGGGCTCACATTCAGGCAGCCGTGGCTGGTGTTGGTGTGGCCCTGCGCGCCGACCGACCACGGCGCGGAGTGCACGAAGACCCCGCTGTAGGACATCTGGGTGGCCCACTCGACTTCGGTGCGATACCCGTTGGGCGAGTTGACCGGAACGCCGTAGGTCGACGAGTCCATGATGATGTGCTTGAAGCGCGCACCCACGATGTAGAAACCGTTGGCCGTCGGGGTGCTGTCCTTGCCCATCGACGTCGGCATGGTCCGGACCACCTCGCCGTTGACCCGCACGGTCACCATCTTGGTGGTGTCGTCGGCGGTCGAGATGACCTCGTCGCCAATGGTGAAGTGCGTCTTGACGTTGTCCTCGCCGAACATCCCGTCGCCCAGGTCGACACCGTAGGTGTTGACCGCCACGTCGACCGTCGTGCCCGACTTCCAGAAATGCTCTGGGCGCCAGCGCACTTCCCGGTTGTTCAGCCAGTAAAACGCGCCCTCCACCGGCGGGTTGGTGGTGATCTTGATGGCCTTCTGCGCCGCGGCGCGGTTGGCGATGTTCTCGTCGAAGCGGATCGCCACCGGCTCGCCGATTCCGGTCACCTCGCCGTCGGCGGGACTGACGTAGGGCATCGTCAGGTGCGCCGGCGAGCTGGTCTGGAAGCTCATCTGCCGGGTCGCGGCGCCGCCGAGCCCGAGTGCCTTCACGCTCAGCGTGTAGCGGCGGTTGTAGCCCAGCTGTTCGGTCGTCGACCAGCGAAGCCCGTCGGGGCTGAGCTGGCCGCTGATCGAGCGGCCGTTCTCATTGACCATCGTGACCGACCCGAGCACGCCGTCGGCGACGCTCACCGTCACCGGCGCATCCACGGTGACGCCGACGGCGCCGTCGCTCACCGAGGAGGTGAGCTTGGGCACCAGCAGGTCGGCAAACGGCGTGCCCTTGTCGAAGATCACCTTCGCCGGCGCGGCGGCGTGGTTGCTGCTGCAGGACACGCCGAGCACAGCAAACGCGACCATGGCGACAACCAGCCATGACCTCCGCCTGCGCAAAGGCGTCATCGAGCAACCCCTCCGAATCGATCCGCTTGATTGGTCACCGCTGACCAGAAACAGTGGAAGCATTGTAATGAATTTCCGGCCGCCCACAATCCCCGATTGGGCCGCCGTGACGGATGCGTGATTTACACCGGCTGGCCGACCGGCTCGCGGCGCTCCGCGTCGACCCTGCGTCGGGTCGCGACGGCCTCGACACGCGCGAGCTTGACGATCGCCGCCGTCATCACCAACGCGGCCACCACCAGGGCGGCGATCCCGGCCCGGCCGGTGTCCAGGGTCTCGCCGAGGACGACGACGCCCAGCGCCGCGCCCACCACCGGCTGCGACATCTGCAGGGCGGGCATCGACGCGGTCAGCGGACCGGCCCGGAAAGCCAACTGGCTGAACGCGAATCCCCCCGCCGCGACCGCAAGCCACGCGTACAACTCTGGGGTGCGGGCCAGCGCCCCGGCGCCCCCGCCGAGCCGCGCGACGACCTCCTTGGTCAGCACCGCGAACACACCCCACAGCGAACCCGACACGAACGCCAGGAGCACCGCGGCCACCGAGCCGCCCCAAACACGTGCTGCCACAACGCATGCGACGAACAGGGGCCCCAGCACCGCGGCCACCGCCGCCCAGGTACCCAGCGATGCGCTGGAACGGCCGGCCTGCGGATTGCCGACCACGACGACCACGATCACCGCGGCGGTCAGCAGGCCGGCCCAGATCCACTCGCCGCCGCTGACCGCTCGGTGCGACAGCCGGGCATTGACCGGCAGCGCGAACAGCAGCGAGAGCATCAGCAGCGCCTGCACCAGCAGCACCGAACCGCGGCCCAGCGCGGCCGCCTGCAGCGCGATGCTCGCGGCGAGCAGCACCAGCCCCCACCACCACCGCTGGCTGCGGGCCAGATTGGCGAACAACTCGAGGTGGCCGACCGTCTTGGCGGTGGTGCAGTGCGCGGCTCGTTGCTGCAGCACGTCGCCGAGCGCGATACACAGCGCGGAGGCCAGCGCCAGCAAGGCCGCGATATGCGCGCTAGCCACGGCCGGTCGCGACCTTGGTTGGCCACCTCTTGATCAGCGGCCCGCGCCGGCTCGGCGCGTCGGAAGCCCAGCGGCGCCGCCCCACCTCGGCGGCGTCGGCTTCGCCGGTCGCCAACCGTTCGTGCAGCCGGGCCAACGGTTTTGGCGCCCACCAGGTCCACCGGCCGAGCAGATGGATGGACGCCGGGACCAGCACCATCCGGACCAGGGTGGCGTCGGCCAGCACCGCAAGGGTCAGGCCGAGGCCGAGCATCCGCATGAACGACACGTGCGCGGGGATCAACGCGGCGAACGAAATCGACATCACCACCGCGGCGGTGGTGACCACCCGGCCGATACCGGCGATGCCCAGCACCGTGCTCTCGTCGGTGGCGGCGCGCGCCTCGGCCGCGATGGGCCGTTTCTCCCGGGCGGCCAGCGAAGCGCGCCAGTATTCGTGGATGCGCGAGACCAGGAACACCTCGTAGTCCATGGCCAGCCCAAAGGCGATGCAGAACAACAACACTGGGATGTTCGCGTTCAGCGTCCCGTTGGGGGTCGTCCCCAGCGCACCCAGGTGACCGTCCTGGAAGATCCACACCATCGCGCCGAACGCCGCGGTCAGTGACAACACGTTGCACACCAGCGCCTGCAGCGGTATCACCGCGCTGCCGGTGAGCAACAACAGCAGCGCGAAGGTGATCACGGCGATCAACACCAACGCCGTCGGCAGCCGGTGGGTGATCGCGGCGACGCTGTCGCGGTTGATCTGGGCCAGGCCGGTCATCTGCACCGAGCGCCCCGCCGGCCCGGCGACCGCGTGCAACCGGTCGAGCTGGGTGTTGGAGGCCTGCGAGTACAGCGGCGCGGTGCTGGCCACCGTGAGGAATGCGCTGCCGCTGGCGACGCCGGTGGCCGCGGCCGGCGGTCCGACCGGGCGACCGGCAGCGAACGTCCCGGTTGGCGCGGTGACCGCGGACACGTCGGGCACGCGGGAGAGCTCGGCGGCGTAGCGCGCCAGGTCGGCCGGGGTCACCCCGTGCGCGTCGGGCACGACGACGGTCACCCCGGTCCCCAACCCGTTGGCGAAGTCGTTGTCCAACATGTCGGCGACCTGGCGCGCCGACGCCGAACGAGGCAACACCCGCTCGTCCGGAAAGCCCCACTTCACTCCCAGGAACGGGACGCCCAACAGCAGGAGCAGCGCGAACACACTCAGCCCGACCGGCACGGCGTGGTGCACCACGAATTTTGTCGATCGATACCAAAACAGCGAATAGACCGGCTTGTGGGCGTGATCG
Organism: Mycobacterium sp. NGS63; assembly: GCF_059812295.1. Classification (NCBI taxonomy): domain Bacteria; kingdom Bacillati; phylum Actinomycetota; class Actinomycetes; order Mycobacteriales; family Mycobacteriaceae; genus Mycobacterium; species Mycobacterium sp. NGS63. Next base: position 480,073 of record NZ_JCALCJ010000002.1, on the reverse strand, counting down.
CGCCAGGACGGCGCCCGGGGCGGCACCCGGCGCGCCAACCACCGGCGGACGTCCACCGCGTCCAGCCGGGACCCGAGCAGCGCGATCGCCGCCGGGGTGACCACGACGGTCGCGATCGCGACGATGGCCGCGGTGGCGACGATGGTGTAGGCCGACGACTTCAGGAAGTACATGGGGAACACCGCCATCACCGCCATCGACAGCCCGACGGTGGTGGCCGAGAACAGCACCGTCCGGCCGGCGGTGGCCATGGTCCGAAACAACGCCAGGTCCCGGTCGCCCGCCCGGGCCAGCTCCTCGCGGTAGCGGCTGATGATCAGCAGGTTGTAGTCGATCGCCAGGGCGAGGCCCATCGCGATGCTCAGGTCCAGGGCGTAGGTCGACACGTCGGTCGCGAAGCTGATCAGCCGCAACACGGACATGGTGAGGACGATGGTCAACCCGCCCAACGCGATCGGCACGGCCGCCGCGACCACCCCGCCCAGCACCCAGACCAGCACCGCGAAGCTCAGCGGGATCGCGATGGACTCCATCAACACCAAATCGCGCGCGTTCTGGTCGTTGATCTGCGCGTACGCCACGGCCATGCCGCCGGCGCGGAGGGTGACGCCGTCGCGGTCGTGTACGAGTTCGCGAGTCAGGGTGCTGGCGTACCTCTGGGCGTCGTTCTCCCCGCCCTTCAGCCCGGCCACGATCAACCCGGACTTGTCGTCCTTGCTGATCAGCTGGGTGGCCACCTGCGGCGGGGACGTCCACGCCGAGGAAACGTTCAGGACCCACGGCGATCGTTTCAGGTGGTCGACGATGTCGGTGGCGACCTGCCGCGCCTGGGCGCTGCGGGCGCCCGCCGGCGTAGTCAGCGCGATCATCATCTGCTGATCGGTCTGGTCGAATTTGTCGCGCAGCAGCTCGGTCGCTTGCGCGGACTCCGACGTCGGGTCCTGAAAGCCGCCGCCCGACAGGCTGTTGACCACCGGAATGCCGAAAACCGCGGCCCCCACCAGGGCCAGGACCGCGACGGCGATGATGCGTCGCGGCGCGGCGATGGCAATTCGGGTGATTGCGCGCAGCATGGCGTATCGCTATACCCCAAACGCGGCCGACTGACCCACCCCCTGTGTGCCGAGGTTTGGCGTTCTGCCAGTCGGGTATCGGTGTGCAGAGCGCCGGTTGGGCTGGGCGAGCAGCGGATTGGATGAGCGATGACGACGGACGACGCCCTGAAAATCAGACATCCCACCGAAAACGACTGGCAGGCGGTCTATGCGAACCAGGCGCGCGCGTTCGGGGATCCGGTGGACGACGCGGATGTCGAGGCGTGGAAACGCCGGGTCGAACTCGACGACATCCTGGTGGCCGAGGACGTCACCGATGCGGAACGTCCGCGGCTGGTGGGGACGTCGATCATCTACCGCTCGCGGCTGACCGTGCCCGGTGGTGCCAGCCTGCGCGCCGCGTGGCTCACGATGATCACGGTCGCGTCGACGCATCAGGGCACGGGAATTTGGGCGCAGCTGTCCGCCCAGGGGCTGGGCATACTTTTGGACCGGGGCTACCCGATCGTCTGTGGGGTACCGACCCAGACGGCGATGTACGACGGTTTCGGCGCCGGCGTGGCCAGCTACCTCCACTCGTACTCGGTGGACCGCCGCTTCGCGAAGCTGCGGGATTCACCGGAAGCCAACCGGGCGCGCGAGGTCAGCGCCGACGAGGCGAAGGGCGTCCTGCCCGAACTGTACGAAAGATGGTGCGCCACAACGCCTGGGGCCGTCGATCGGAGCGACGCGTGGTGGGCCGACTCGTTGCAGGACCGGCCGACGCAGCGGGGCAACGGGTCCGCGCTGAACTACACGATCCATCCCGACGGCTTTCTGACCTATCGCGTCATCGGCGAGACCAAGCACGCGTTCCGGCCGCCGTTCGGCACCGTCGTCGTCGAGGACTTCTGCCCCATCACCGACGAGGCGCATACCGACCTGCTCGAGACGTTGCTGGTGCTGGAGATGTTCGACGACGTGGAGATCGACGTGCCGGTCGACGATCCGCTTCCGCTCAAACTGCGTGACCAGCGCGCCGCGCGAACCACGGGCCGCAGCGACTTTCTGTGGGTGCGGATCAACGACGTGCCCGAGGTGCTCGGTGCGCGCGCGTACTCCGCCGATGTCGAGGTGGTGTTGGAGGTCACGGACCCGCTCGACCTCGCGGGCGGCACGTTCCTGCTGCAGACGCGCGACGGCGCCGGGAAGTGCGTGCCCCACGACGGGCCCGCCGACCTGGAGCTGGGGCTGGCCGAATTGGCGACGATCTACCTGGGTGCGCATCGGGTGTCCGAGCTCGCCCGAGCCGGCCGCATCAGCGAGCTGCGCCCCGGTGCGCTGCGCGAGTTGGACGCCGCGTTCCGCACGGATCGGGCCCCGTACTGCGGGACGCTGTTTTGAGTCGCGCGGCTACCCTGGAAGGGATCCGGGATTTCGTGCCGCGGCAGAAGGCCTGTTATTGTCGCAAACGCGGTCTTGGATGACCGACGCGCCGTTAGCTCAGTTGGTAGAGCAGCTGACTCTTAATCAGCGGGTCCGGGGTTCGAAACCCTGACGGCGCACCATCGACGACATGGCTTCATCGCCAAGTGCCCTAAGGGGCGCCACAACTCACTCTGCCAACGCATAGTCGCGCGGCGCCTCGTGGGCAAGCTGGCTCACCCGCTGCGGCGACACACGTAGAAGCTTGCCGGCATCGCGCACCGGCACCCCGGCCCGCATCAGCCTCGCGGCACAGGTGGCCGCAGCGCGTTGCGCCTCCTCGGCGGCGGCCGCCGCTGCATCGCGCTGCTTGACGATCCCACGGGCAAGAGCCGCAATGTCGCCGATGCCAGCGACCTCGATACGGGCTACGTTGACCGCAACATCCGACAGGGGTGCATCAGTGCTGATGGCGATCAAACTGCGTGCCATATCTTCGATTTCGTCGACGCGGCGGGCCTGGGTGACCTGGTCTATCTCGGGCACATGGATCATCCACCAGCGGGCGTCGCGGGTGACTACGACCTCGTATTCGCGCATCACTGGCCCTCCTTGCTGGCCTGGATAGCTTGATCGACCTTGCGTACCACGCCTGGACTTATCGTGCGGTGGCTGTCGGGCACTGGAACCCAGACCCCAGACGGGTGGGCCCATTTCGAGTGACGACCGTCCGTGCTGATCCGGGTGAAGCCAGCATTCTTCAGTCGCCTGACGACCGACCGTGTGCTCTCCTACTTGACCACCAGATTAGTCCAGCCAACTAGACAGTATTAAGTCTAGCCGACTAGACAGATCAGGGGCTCCTGAACCATGCCTTCGCGCGTGGTTTTACTGAGGTGGTCAGCCCGATAGGTCATCCAGTTGTCCATGATCTCGGTTCCCGCGAGCACTGCGACGCACGGCGACTCGGCTGACATCGAGCGTATGGCCGATGACCGACACTGGTTAACAATCCCTGCCGCCGCAACGGCGTCTGCAGGTAGTTTCTGTTGCACACCGATCGCCGGCAAAGGAGCTGCCATGGGGTTCATCCAGCCGAACCTGCCCGTCGTCGAGATGGCCGAGTGGACCAAGCAGACCCGCGCCGAGCGCATCGTCCCGATGGCGCGCCACATCGCCCAGCACGGATTCGGCACCCCGCTGGTGATGCATGTGATGTACGGCGTCAAGATCGCGTTGTACATCCTCGGCGGCTGGCTGTTCGCGTGGACCACCGCGGACATCGGCGACTTCACCGCTGTCGGCGCGTGGTGGTCGGAACCGATCGTCTTCGAAAAGGCCGTGCTCTTCACGATGCTCTTCGAGGTCGTCGGCCTCGGGTGCTGCTTCGGGCCGCTGGCCGGGCGCTACTTCCCGCCGATGGGCTCGATCCTGTACTGGCTGCGACCGGGCACGATCCGGCTCCCGCCCTGGCCCGATCGGGTGCCACTGACCAAGGGCGACAACAGGACTGCGTTCGACGCGCTGCTCTACGGGGCTCTGGTCGCGTTGCTCGTGACCGCGCTGGTGTCCGACGGGACCGGGCCAATTTCCGCCCTGGACACCAGGATTGGCGTGCTGCCGTCGTGGCAGATCGTTGCGATCCTGGCCGTCCTGGCCATAGTCAGCCTGCGCGACAAGGTGATCTTCCTAGCCGCCCGCGGCGAGGTGTACGCCCCGCTGGCGCTGGTGTTCCTGTTTTCCGGGGCCGACATCATCGTCGGGGCCAAGCTGGTGTTCCTGATGATCTGGCTGGGCGCGGCGACGTCGAAGCTCACCAAGCACTTCCCGTTCGTGATCTCCACGATGCTGGCCAACAACCCGTTCATTCCCTCCGGTCCGCTCAAGCGATCGATGTTCAAGCGCTACCCGGATGACTTGCGGCCCAGCACATTGGCGGGCTTCATCGCCCACTTCTCCACCGCGGTGGAGGGTTTGGTGCCCCTGGCGCTGCTGTTGTCCCACGGCGGCTGGCCCACGGCCATCGCCGCGTTCGTGATGATCGTCTTCCATCTGAACATCCTGCTGGCCTTCCCGATGGGCGTGCCGCTGGAGTGGAACGTGTTCATGATCTTCGGCGTGCTGTCGCTGTTCGTCGCGCACGCGGGCATCGGGTTGTCGGCGCTGAGCGGGCCGTGGCCCGTGGTGCTGTTCGCGGTCATGGCGACGGTCGTGATTGTCGGAAACCTCTACCCGCGCAAGGTTTCCTTCCTGCCCGGCATGCGCTACTACGCGGGCAACTGGGACACCACGGTGTGGTGCGTCAAGCCGTCGGTGGACGAGAAATTCCGCACCGGCTCGCGCGCCCTCGGGCCGATGCAGCACCTCCAGCTCGAGCGGCTGTACGGCAACAAGGAGGAAACGCTCATCCCCCTGCACCTCGCCCTCGCGTTCCGCGGGATGAACACCCACGGCCGCGCGCTGTACACCCTGGTGCACCGGGCGTTGGCGGGCCACGACGAGGACGACTACAACCTGTGCGAGGGCGAGGTTTTGTGCTCGATGGTCCTCGGCTGGAACTTCGGCGACGGGCACATGCACAACGAGTGCCTCGTCGAGGCGCTGCAGCGGCGCTGCGGCTTCGAGCCCGGCGACGTGCGGGTCGTCATCCTCGACGCGCAGCCCATCCAGCGACAGACCCAGGAATACCGGCTCGTCGACGCGGCGACCGGCGAATTCGAACGCGGTTACATCGACGTCGACGACATGGTCACCAGCCAGCCATGGGCCGACGACCTCCCGGTGCACGTCCAGAGCGCCGCCGGCGCCGGCATGTCGTGACCCGTTGTGCCTAGCGGTTCCTGACCCGGCGGACCACGACCACCACGACGACCGCCCCGACCCCGGCCAGCGAGACGAGCACCGCGGGCTTTTGCACGAACTCGAGCACCCGGGCCTTGACGTCGTCGGCGAGGCGGCGCGGGTTGGCACGCTCGGCCAGCGAGTCGACGGTGGCCGCCAACTGGTCGCGGGCGACGTCGATGTCCCGCTTGATGGCCTCGGGGTCCCGGTCCGCCACGTGTCTGTCCTCCAAGTCCGGCTGATGCACCTGAGGCACTACCCTAGATCAGTGACCGAAACCCCACGTCTGGCGCCCGGAGACAATGCCCCCGCCTTCACCCTGCCCGACGCCGACGGCAACACGGTGTCACTGGCCGACTACCAGGGACGCAAGGTCGTCGTCTATTTCTATCCGGCCGCCTCGACACCGGGATGCACCAAGCAGGCGTGCGACTTTCGCGACAACCTGCACGAGCTCAACGTCGCCGGCCTCGACGTGGTGGGCATCTCCCCCGACAAGCCGGAGAAGCTGGCGAAGTTCCGCGACGCCGAGAGGCTGACGTTCCCGCTGCTGTCCGATCCCGACCGCACGGTGCTGACGGCCTGGGGCTCCTACGGCGAGAAGCAGATGTACGGCAAGACCGTCACGGGCGTGATCCGCTCGACGTTCGTGGTCGACGAGAAGGGCAAGATCGCCGTCGCGCAGTACAACGTCAAGGCCACCGGCCACGTCGCCAAGCTGCGCCGCGACCTGGACGTCTAAGCCAGATTTTCCAGCAGCAGCGCCTCGGCGACGGCCGCGCGTTCCAGCACGCCGAGGTGCAGGCTCTCGTTGATGCTGTGGGCCTGGGTGGCGGGGTCCTCGACGCCGGTGACGAGGATCTTCGCCTGCGGGAACGCGGCGGCGAACTCGGCGATGAACGGGATCGAGCCGCCCATGCCCATGTCGATCGGCTCGGCACCCCACGCCTGCCGAAAGGCCGCGCGGGCGGCGTCGTAGACCTCGCCGCTCGCGTCGATGGCGTAGGGCTGACCGACGTCGCCGGGCGTCACGGTCACCTGCGCACCCCATGGCGCATGCTTTTCCAGGTGGGTGCGTAGGGCCTGCAGGTGCGCGGCGGCGTCCCCGCCGGGCGCGACGCGCATGCTGACCTTGGCGCGGGCGCGCGGAATCAGCGTGTTCGACGACGCCGCAATCGATGTGGTGTCGATGCCGATCACGGTGATCGCCGGTTTGGCCCACAACCGCTGCGGTACCGAGCCCGAGCCGATCTCGGACACCCCATCCAACAAGCCGGTGTCCGCGCGCACCCGCTCGGGCGGATACGCGGGGTAGTTCAGGGCGGCCACGTCCGTTTCGTGCAGGCCCGCCACGGCCACGTTGCCGTCGTCGTCGTGCAGGCTGGCCAGCAGGCGCACCAGCGCGGTCAGGGCGTCGGGGACCACGCCGCCCCACAGGCCGGAGTGCAGGCCGTGGTCGAGCGTGGCCACCTCGACGACGCAGTCGGCCAGGCCGCGCAGCGACACCGTCAGCGCGGGAATCTCGGTGCTCCAGTTGTCCGAGTCGGCGATGACGATCACGTCGGCGGCCAGCGCGTCGCGGTGGGCGGCGAGCAGCCGGCCCAGCGACGGCGAACCGGACTCCTCCTCGCCCTCGACGAAGACCGTGACGCCCACCGGGGGCTTGCCGTCGTGCGCGCGGAACGCGGCCAAATGCGTTGCGATGCCGGCCTTGTCGTCGGCGCTGCCGCGGCCGTAGAGCCGGCCGTCGCGTTCGGTGGGCTCGAACGGCGGCGACGCCCACTGGGTGCGGTCGCCCTCGGGCTGCACGTCGTGATGGGCGTACAGCAGCACCGTCGGCGCGCCCGGCGGCGCCGGATGATGCGCGATCACCGCCGGCGCCCCGCCCTCGCTGACGATGCGCACATCGCCAAAACCCGCCTGCGACAACAGGTCCGCGGTCACCCGCGCGCTGCGGTGCACCTCGTCGCGCCGGGCGGGGTCGGCCCACACCGATTCGATGCGCACCAGATCCTCGAGGTCGCGGCGCACCGACGGCAGCACCTCGCGGACGCGCTCCGTTATCTCGCGAGCTGGGGGCACCTCCCGGTTGCGAGCAGACGCAAAAGCCCCTTCATCACGGCGTGTCGAGGCACTTTTGTGTCTGCTCGCGCTCAAGGAGTCTCCAAAATGGCGACCGCGGCCGCGGTGTCGCCCTCGTGGGTCAGCGACACGTGGATGGTCACGTCGGCCAGATGCTTGGCGATGTCGCCGGTCAACCGCACCCGCGGGCGCCCCCACATGTCGGTGACCACTTCGATGTCGCGGTGAATGCCCTCCGGCAGCACGGGGCGCTGGGCGAACCGCGACCCGGACCACGCCTTGATCACCGCCTCTTTGGCGGCCCAGCGGGCGGCCAGGTGGCGCGCCGCCGACGAACTCTTGTCCGACGCGTCGCGGCGCTCACCCGGGGTGAAAGTCTCGGAGAACACGGTTCCCGGCTGGTCGACCTGCTCGGCGAAATCTGGAATGGAGACCACGTCGATCCCCACACCGACAATTCCCATGGGTCGGAAGGCTAACGGATGACCAAGCGCATCAGCTGGAGGCCTCGTAAACATCACCGTCATCGAGCCGCGCGGCCGGGTTCAGCAGCATCGCCGCCTCCTGCCGCTTCTCCGGCGCGTGATGGTCGAAGCGGCGGTCCGGCGGCCGCTCGTACATCGGCGGGCCCCCGGCGATGGCCGACGCCAGCCGCCGTTGACCCGCCAGCAGCCGGGCGTCGGCGCGCCGCTGGTAGTCCGCGCGCTGCTCCGGATCCAACGCGGCGATGAACGCCTGCGGGTGCACCAGCGCCACCAGCCCGGACACGTGCCCGAACCCGAGGCTGGTCAGCATCCCGGCCTTGAGCGGGAACTTGTCCCCCATGCGCAGGGTCTCGCGGACCCAGACGAAGTGGGCCGAGCCGGCCAGCTCGTCGTCGACGCAGTCCAGGCTGCGGTTGGGCGGGATCACCCCGTCGCGCAGCATCTGGCACAGCCCCATCGTCTGGAAGACCGCCGCGCCGCCCTTGGCGTGCCCGGTGAGGCTCTTCTGCGACACCACGAACAGCGGCGCGCCCGGCGAGCGGCCCAGCGAGTCCGCGAGCCGCTCGTGCAGCTCGGTCTCGTTGGGATCGTTGGCCAGCGTCGACGTGTCGTGCTTGGAGATCACCGCGACGTCGTCGGCGGTCACGCCCAGCTTGGCCAGCGCGCGCGCCAGCGGCGACTCCTTGCCGCCGCGGCCCGCGCCCAGCGCACCCAGCCCCGGGGCGGGGATCGAGGTGTGCACGCCGTCGCCGAACGACTGCGCGTAGGCCACCACAGCCAGCACCGGCAGGCCCATCTTGAGCGCGAGGTCGCCGCGCGCCAGCAGGATCGTGCCGCCGCCCTGGGCTTCCACGAAGCCCAGCCGGCGCCGGTCGTTGGGCCGGGAGAACTTCGAGTCGTGGATGCCGCGCCCGCGCATCATGCCGGTGTCGGCGGTGGCGGCCATGTCACCGAAGCCGATGATGCCCTCCAGCGTCAGGTCGTCGATGCCGCCGGCCACGACCATCTCGGCCTTGCCCAGCCGGATCTTGTCCAGGCCCTCCTCGACCGACACCGCGGCCGTCGCGCACGCGGCAACCGGGTGGATCATCGCGCCGTAGCTGCCGATGTAGGACTGAACCACGTGCGCGGCAACGATATTCGGCAACACTTCCTGGAAGATGTCGTTGGGCTTGTTCCGGCCCAGCAGGTTGCCGTGGTACATCGTCTGCATCGACGTGCCGCCGCCCATGCCGGTGCCCATGGTGTTGGCCACCAGGCTCGGGTGCACGTAGCGCATCACCTCGGCCGGGGTGAAGCCGGCACTCAGGAACGCGTCGACGGTCGCCACGATGTTCCACACCGCAAGCCGGTCAATCGAACTCGCCATGTCCGGGCTGATGCCCCACACGGTCGGGTCGAACCCGGTCGGGATCTGTCCGCCCACCACCCGCGACAGCTTGGTCTTGCGCGGCACCCGAATCTCGGTGCCGGCCTTGCGGATGACCTGCCAGTCGCCGGAGTCGGGCACCGGCCTGATCACGGTGTGCCCAGGGTCGAATTCGGCGAACGCGCGGGCGTCGGCCTCCGAGGAGACCACGAACGCGAAGTCCTTCTCCAGGAACACCGAGACCAGCAGCGGCGAGGCGTGCTCGGGATCGATCGCGCCGTCGTCGACGAATTCGCGGATGCCGCAGCGCTCGACGACGGTGTCGTGGTACCGCTCGACCAGCTCGGTCTCGTCGACCAGGTCGCCGGATTCGGTGTCGTACCAACCGGGTTGGGGATCGTCTTCCCAGCGGATCAGCCCGGTGGTCCAGGCGAGCTCGAGCACACCGGCCGCCGACAGCTCGTTGTCGACCTCCATTTCGAACCGGGTGCGCGACGACCCGTACGGGCCCAGCTCGGCGCCGCCGACGATCACCACCAGGTCGGCGGGGTCGACGTCGAGGTCGGCCCACTCCGGGTGCGGCGCGGGACGGTAGCCGCGCGGCGGCGACGGCAGCGCCGCGATGGTGCCCTCGGTCGTGACGTCCTCCGTGGCCGCCTCGGCCGTCATCTCCTCACGCGCCTTGGCGGCCAGCTCGGCCATGTCCAGGTCGGCCTCGGCGAGCCCGCCCGTCAGGTCGGCCTTGACCGGCGAAATGGCCGCGGCCACCTTCGATTCCACGTCGCACAGGCCCAGCAGCAGGCCGGCCATCTCGTCGGTCGAGTAGGTGGTGACACCGGCCTCTTCCACGGCGCTGACGATGGCGTCGTTGTGGCCCATCAGCCCGGTGCCGCGGGTCCAGCCGATCAGCGCGTGCGCCAGGCTGACCCGCGCGGCCCACGACGACTCGGCGTGCCAGCGGCTCACCAGCGCGTCCAGCGCCGACTTGGCCTCACCGTAGGCGCCGTCGCCGCCGAACATTCCGCGGTTGGGTGAGCCGGGCAGCACTACGTGCAGCCGCGACGCGATGTCACGCTCGGCGCCGATCCTCGACAGCCCGCCGATCAACCGTTGCACCGCCCACAGCAGCACCTTCATCTCCATCTCGGAGCGAGATCCGGCCTCGGACAGGTCGCCGACGACGCGGGGCGCCGCGAACGGGAACAGCAGGGTCGGGGTCTGCGCGTCCTTGATGTGGATCGACTGCGGCCCAAGGCTTTCGGTCTGCTCGGTGCCGACCCACTCGACCAGGGCGTCGATGTCGGAGTAGGACGCCATGTTGGCTGCGACGACCCACAGCGCCGCGCCGTAGCGGGCGTGGTCGCGGTAGAGGCCGCGGTAGAACGCCAACCGCGCGTCGTCGAGCTTGGACGTCGTCGCCACGACCGTGGCGCCGCCGTCGAGCAGCCGCGCGACCACCGACGCCGCGATCGAGCCCTTCGACGCGCCGGTCACGACGGCGACCTCGTTGTTGTAGGGGCCGGGATCGGGGTTCTCGGCGCCGGCGGCGATGCGCCCGTACAGCGACGCGTGGATCTGGCGGCCCGCCGCCAGCGACTTGCCCTGCCACCAGGTGGCCTGGGTGGCCACGACGTGGCCGGCGCCCTCGAACCTTTCAGACAAGCGGGACCACTGGGCGTCAATGTCGCCCTCGTCGGTCAGCCACAGCTTGACCAGGTCCTCGCGGGCGCTGGCCCACCGGTCGTCGAACAGCACGGCCTTCTTGGCGTCGAACACCGGCGCCACCAAACGTGGCCAGTCCGCGCCCAATTCGGCGGTGACCAGGTCGATGAGCTCGGCGTCGGTGGACAAATCGGCCGAGACGCTGACCGCGTCGTCGAGGCCGAGCTGCCCCAGCACCAGCCGGGCCGCGGAGGCCAGCACACCGTCGCGCCCGGTGATCTGGTCGGTGAACTCGCTCAGCGCGGCCGCGTCGATGGTGGCGCCGCCGCCACCGCCGGCCGACGGCAGCGCCACCGCGATGCCGCGCCGCGCGGCCACCGAGGTGACGGCCGCGTCGATGACCTTGTCGACGGACGCGGCATCGGCCAGCGCGCCCTCGTGCAGGTGCCCCATGGCGCCCCCGCGCACGCTGGTGCCCTCGCGGGTGCCCAGCGCGACCTCGACGGTCACGTGCTTGGCCCAGCCCTCGCCCAGCTCCCAGGCCTTGGTGACCCGCTCGGCGATGGCGGCCGGCCGCTTGCCCGAGGGGCCGAGCACGGTCCGCAGCTGATCGTTGATCGCGTCGGAAAGCACTGGGCCGAAAGGCTTGTAGGTGCGCGCGAGCTTGGTCACCTGCGAGCGCAGCCCGGCCAGGTCGGCCTCGGCGGCCCCGTCGATGGCGCCCAGATTCAGCTCGGAGCCCAGGTCCACCAACAGCTGGTTGCGCCGCGACGACGCGCCGTCGGTGATGGACTCGATGGAGTCCAGCTCCTCGATCTGGTCGATGCGCATCTTGGCCGACAGCGCGATCAGCGCCAGCGTGGCGTCGGCGGCGTCGAAACCGATGTCGTCGGGACGGGCCGCTCCCGACGGGGCACTCGGCGCGGGCGCGGCGGCCGCCTCGGTCGGCATCGACTCGGCGATAGCCTCCGCCGGCTCCGTCGCCTCGTCCTCGGGCTCCGGCTCAGGGTCGGTGTCGGTGGCGAACAGCACGGCGGCATCGCGCTCGGCGTTGAGCACTTCCACTGCGCTGTGGGCATATTCGGTCAACTTGAGGGTGTTGGTGGCCAGTCCGGCGACCGTCGGCGAGGTCTTGACGCCGATCTCGACGAACCGCTCCACACCCAGGCCGCCGGCGGCTTCCTCGGTGAACAGCAGGTCCTGGGTCTCGATCCAGCGCACCGGGCTGGCGAACTGCCACGCCAGCAGCTCGATGAACACGATGCGGGCCATCTCGCGCGGCCGTTCGCGGCGCCAGGTGTCGTAGTCGGCGAGGATCTCGTCGAGCGGTTCGGCGGGCACCAGATCCCGGATCTCCTGGATGAAGTCGCGATCCAGGGTGAACGGCCGCGGCACCAGGTTGGGGATGTAGCTGCCGATGATCAGGTCGGGATCCGCGTCGCGCGGGATGAGCCGTTCCAGCGAGCGGCGGAATTCGGCCACCCCGACGCGCAACACCCGCGAGTGGAACGGCACGTCGATGCCCGGAACCAGGATGAACGAGCGCTTGCCGCCGGTGATTTCGCGGCGCCGCTCCACCTCGGCCTCGAGCGCCTCCAGGCCGCGCACGGTGCCCGCGATCGCGTACTGCGAGCCGCGCAGGTTGAAGTTCACGATCTCAAGAAACTCGCCGGTATTCTCCGCCACCCCGGCCACGAACTCGGTGACCTCGTCGTCGGGCAGATCGATTTGCGACGGGCGGATCGCGGCCAGCCGGTAGTCGGAGCGACCCAGCTCGTCGCGGGGCACGATGTCGTGCATCTTCGACCCGCGGTGGAACACGGCCTCCAGCAGCGCGTCGAGTTCGAATATGCCGCTGACACAGGCCAGCGCGGTGTACTCGCCGACCGAGTGGCCGCACGCGATGGCCCCTTCGACGAAGGCGCCCTGCTCGCGCATCTCGGCCACCTGCGCGGCCGCCACGGTCGCCATCGCGACCTGGGTGAACTGCGTCAGGTACAGCACCCCGTCGGGGTGGTTGTAGTGCACGCCGCTGGCGATGATGCTGGTCGGGTTGTCGCGCACCACGTGCAACACCGAGAAGCCCAGCGCCTCGCGCGTGAACTTGTCGGCCTTGTCCCACACCTTGCGGGCCGCCTTGGACCGGGCCCGCACCTCCATGCCCATGCCCTTGTACTGGATGCCCTGGCCGGGGAACGCGTAGACCGTCCTCGGGGCGGCCAGCCGCGCGGTGGCCGACATCACCAGATCCGAGCCGACTTTGGCGGCGACCTCCAAAACCTCTGCGCCCTGGTCGATTCCGACGCGGTCCACCCGGAAGTCGACCTCGTCGCCGGGGCGCACCATGCCCAGGAATCGCGCGGTCCAGCCGATCAGCCGCGCCGGCGGGCGGGCCTGGCCATCGGTGGCGGTCACCGCGTGCTGCGCGGCGGCCGACAGCCACATGCCGTGCACGATCGGTGATTCCAGGCCCGCCAGCAGCGCGGCCGAGCGGTCGGTGTGGATGGGGTTGTGGTCACCGGAGACGACCGCGAAGGGCCGCATGTCGACCGGCGCCGACAGCGTGACGTCACGGCGGCGGCGGCGGGGGGTGTCCGTCGCGTTATCCGATACCGCGCCGCCGGCCCGCACGGGATCGGTGAGCTCCGCGGCACCGGTGCGTCCCAGGATCGCGAAACGCTCACCGAGCGTGGCGATCACGCCCCCGTCGGTGTCGGTGATCGCCACCGCGACGCTCACCACCCGGCCCATGTCGGTGTCGACGGCACGCGAGGCCGTCGCGGTGATCTCCAATTGGGCCGGCGCGGTCGGCAGCTTGCCCACCACGTGGGCGGCGTGGTCCAGGTGCACCAGGCTGAGCAGCCCCTCCACCACCGGGACGCCGTCGTCGGTGACCGCCGAGCCGATCGCGGCGAAAACGGCCGGCCAGCAAGGCCCCACGAGCGCGTCGGGCACGGTGGTGAGGCTCGGCGCCAGCCGTTCCCCGAAGGTGGCCGTCACGCCGGTGTGGTCGGCAACCCGCTCGGGATCCCAGTCCACCGTCACCGTGGCCGTCCCGTCGGTGACCGGGGGCAAGAACTCCGGTCCGTCGACGCCGCCGGCGATGGCCAGGACCGCGCGCATGGCGGTGGCGGCGTCCTCGCTGGAAACGACCGGGATTCCGCCGTCAATCGTGTTGGCGGGCAGGGTGAACGGGATGTCGAGCCAAACGCCGGAGATCGGCACGCTCAGGGTGACGTTACCGTCATTCGCCTCGAGGCGCGCCCCGGTGGAAGAGTGTGTGGCGCGGCGGCTTTCGGGCCCGTCGTGTACGAGCCACTCGGCCGGGTCACCGATGCGGTGCACCGGGTTCGTCGTGGTGCGACCCGCCCACTGCACGTCGGCGGCGTCGAGGACGACGGCCAGCGGCCCGGTGACGTCGGCGCGGCCCAGCCGGCGCGACGTGACGGGTCGGGGCTGCCCGTCGGTGGACATCACCTCGTCGATGGCCGCCTGCTCGAAGCGGTCCAGCAGCTCACCGACGGGTTCGTCCATCCGCGTGATCCCGGCCACCGCCGCGGTGCCCGGGATGATGCACACCTGGTCGGCGTCGTAGCGGGCGTCGTGCGCCTGCCACAGCGAGTCACTGCGCCACCAGCGCCGCACATCCTTGTCGATGATCGGCACGAAATTGACCGGCTTGCCCAGCGTCTTGCACAGCGTGACGAAGAACGGAACGTCGGCCGGGTGCAGCTGCACGGTCTCGGCGTCGGGGTAATGCGCGAGCAGCGTGGCGATCGCCTCGTCGGGCGTTTCCAGCAGCGCCGCGTCGTCGAACAGCGTCCGGATCCGTCCGAAATCCTGTGGGTGCAAACGCGCTTCGGCGCGCTTGAGCATCTGCTCGAACCGGTCGCGCCACGTGTCGGCCAGCCAGGGGCTGCCCGGCGCGGCGGTGTCGGCGGTCGAATCGCCCTCGCCGATGGTCAGTTCGACGTACCGCCGCAACCACTGCACGTACGTCATCTCCGCCACGTCGCCGAAATACGGCTTGGCGGTGTTGGCCATCGCCGCGATGATCTCGTCGCGGCGCTCGGCGACCGCCTCGGCGTCACCGGCGACCTCGTCGAGCAGCCGGCCGCAACGGGAGGCGCTGTTGTCGATCTCGTGGATGTCCGCGCCCAGCTGGCTACGGCTGGAAGCCATGCCGCCCTGGGCTTTTCCGGCGCTGATCCACTGATCGGTGCCGTGCGTCTCGACCAGCATCCGCTTGACCGACGGCGACGTGGTGGACTCCTTGGTCGCCATGGCCGCGGTGCCGACCAGGATGCCGTCGATCGGCATCAGCGGGAAGCCGTAGGCCTGCGCCCAGCGCCCGGACAGATATTCGGCCGCGCGCTCGGGGGTGCCGATGCCGCCGCCGACGCAGACGGTGATGTTGGGCCGTGAGCGCAGTTCCGAATAGGTGGCGATCAGCAGGTCGTCGAGGTCCTCCCAGGAGTGGTGCCCGCCGGCGCGCCCGCCCTCGATGTGCATGATCACCGGCTTGGTCGGCACCTCGGTGGCGATGCGGATGACCGAGCGGATCTGCTCGACGGTGCCGGGCTTGAACACCACGTGGCTGATGCCGACGTCGTTGAGCTCGCCGATCAGCTCGACGGCGTCCTCCAGGTCGGGGATGCCCGCGCTGATCACCAGGCCGTCGATCGCCGCGCCGGACTGGCGGGCCTTCTGCACCAGCCGCTTGCCGCCGACCTGGAGCTTCCACAGGTACGGGTCGAGGAACAGCGCGTTGAACTGATAGGTGCGCCCGGGCTCGAGCAGGCCGGAGAGCTCCTCGATGCGGGCGGCGAAGATTTCCTCGGTGACCTGCCCGCCGCCGGCCAGCTCGGCCCAGTGCCCGGCGTTGGCCGCGGCGGCGACGATCTTGGCGTCGACGGTGGTCGGGGTCATGCCCGCGAGCAGGATCGGCGACCGCCCGGTCAGCCGGGTGAACTTCGTCGACAGCTTGACCCGTCCGTCCGGAAGACGAACCACGGTCGGGGCGTAGGTCGACCAGGCCCGCGCCACCTCGGGGACGGCCCCGACGGTGAAGAGGTTGCGCTGCCCGCCCCGGGTGGCCGCGGGCACGATG
The DNA here is from genome assembly GCF_059812295.1 of Mycobacterium sp. NGS63. Classification (NCBI taxonomy): domain Bacteria; kingdom Bacillati; phylum Actinomycetota; class Actinomycetes; order Mycobacteriales; family Mycobacteriaceae; genus Mycobacterium; species Mycobacterium sp. NGS63. Next base: position 464,065 of record NZ_JCALCJ010000002.1, on the reverse strand, counting down.
CCGACACCGAGGCCACGGATCACCGGTGCGGTCAGTCGGGTCAGGATGTCGCCGGGCCCCAGATCGAGGATCCAGCGCGCGCCGGCCTGGTGAACACGCGTGATCTCGTCCACCCAATCGATGCCGTCGACCAGGATGGCCTCGGCCAGCCGGCGGGTCAACGCCACATCGAGGCCGACCTTCTCGGCCCAGCCGCCGACGATGTCGATGCCGTCGGCCAGCCGCGGCGTGTGGAACCCGACCTCCACCCGCACCGGGTCGAAGACGGGGGCGAAGACGTCGCCGCCGCGGACCTTGTTCTTGCGGTCGGCCTCTTCCTTGTCGGACACCTGCTGGCAATAGAGCTCGAAGCGGGAGAGCTGCTCGGGGGTGCCCGTGATGACCACCGAACGCCGGCCGTTGCGGATGGACAACACCGGGGGCAGCACCGTGCGCACGTCCTGCGCGAACTCGTCGAGCAGCCGGCGGATGCGGTCCGGGTCGGCGTTGGTCACCGACACCATCGGCGAGCGGTCGCCCAGCACCGAGATGCCGCGCCGGCGTGCCACCAGCGTGCCGGCCGCCCCGATGAGCTGCGCCAATACCAGCAGTTCGGCGTCGCGCGCGCCGGCCGCCTGGAACGACTCGACGGCGAGCACGCCCTGGGAATGCCCCACGACGGCCACCGGCGGCTGCGCGGTCCAGTCCATCCCCTGCCGCGCGAGGGCGCGCGTGGCCGCGATCTGGGTGAGCAGGACGCCCGGGATCGACACCGCGGCCGACGTCAGGTGCTTGTCCGACGGGACCGGGTCCTCGGCCGCCAGCGCGCGCACCCAGGTCAGCGGCTCGAAGCCGATCGGGCGCACCACGACCAGCTCCTTGGCCACCGGCTCGAGCATCAGTTCGGCCTCGCCGACCAGCGTCGCCAGGTCGGATTCGATGCCGGCCGACGACACCAGTTCCTCGAGGGTCTCCAGCCAGGCGCCGCCCTGGCCGCCGAATGCCACGGCGTAGGGCTCGCCGGCCGTCAGACGGTCGACCAGAGCATGGGTGTCGTGCGGGCTGTTTCCGTCGCGGTCAGCGGACACCCGATCGTGCTCGTAGATCGTCACGTTCTGTATCTCCCTGTGCGTCTTTTGCGTCTCGGCACGTCGCCCCGGGAGGACGGGCGTGCTCGGTTTCAGTCGATGCGGCGTGGTTCAGCGTCGAATCACAGCCGGAGGACGGCTCGCCGGGTGTTGTCGGCGCACCGCCCGCGGGGATCAAGCGGCGCGGCGGACAGCATCGGCAGTACTAAGAGTGTCATAAGGATCGGTGCCCGTTTCGCGTGTTGAACGGTTACTGGTGAGTTCTACGCGCGGGTAACCGTGTCGTGGGTAACACCCCGTCGAGGCGGCCGCGCGGGCGCGGCGAACAAACCTGCTGCATGCAGGTGGTTACGGTCGAGTAGCCACAACTGCCCTGATCAAGGCACGATTGTTATGTAATCGTTATGTTAAAAAAATCGGGCCGCTTAGGCGTGCTGCGCGCCCCTGCGCCCCCGTTGGCGCGGCCCGCGGCGCGACAAAATGAGCGAACGAGTGTTTGCTGGGGGCGCTGCCGTCTTGGGTCCCTAGGCCCACTGACCGAATTGGGGTTTGAGGATTTCGTTGACGTCCACCCCGACACCGCCGACGCTGCGCTTGTCGATCTCGACCTGATGCAGACTCGCGGCCGGATGGGTGAATCCCTGCGGGGAGCCCCAGTTGTGCTGCCAGAAGTACGAACCCAGCCCGTCGTGCAGCGCCCAGTCGATGGTCTTCGAGTTGGCGTACACCCCCGTGCGCTGATGCCCGATCACCGACTCCCAGGACCGCAGATACGGCACGATCTGCTGCTTGTACTGGTCGTACGACGGGTCGTCGTCGATCGACGCGTAGATCGGCGCGTTCGCCGGACCGCCCGCGGCGGCGTGCAGCTGCATCCCCCGCTGGGCGTGTTGGAGGCCCGCGCCGGCCCCTCCCCGCCAGTCGGCGGTGCTGCCCTTGCCGTACTGATAGCACGACACGATCTTGAGCCCGTTGCTGCTCAGGTCGCGGGCCTCGCTGACCTGGATCGGCTTGCCCAGCATCCAATTACCGCCGGGCCGGCGGTCGGACACGTACCGGATCGAGCCCACCGCCCCCGCGGCCCTGATCGCGCTGGCCGGGATGACCCCGGCGGCGTAGTCCAGCAGGGTGCCGAGCGACGCCGAGGCCGGGGCCGCGCGCAGCGAGGCCGCCGCGACGCCCAGCCCTAACAGACCCGGGGTCGCGGCCGCGAATTTGAGCACGTCGCGGCGCGAAACGGAGGACACAGCCACAGGGTACGACAGAAACCCCATATGACACATTGGCCACACTGGTCACATATGCGTCACGGTGCCCTCCGGCGCTGCAACGCCCCCGCGGCGCCCAGCAGCGCGTAGGGGCCGGTCACCGCCATCAGGCTCAGCAGCGAGCGGACCTTGGGATCGCCGCGCTCGAGGTGCCGCAGCTCCATCAGGGCATTGAGGTTGTCCAGCGTGTCGACCAGCAGGCCGATGTATTGCCAACGCCGGCGGTTGGCCTCGTCGCTGCCGAGATAACCCACACCCAGGCCCACGGCGCGGGCCCCGAAAATGCGGATCAAGTACTTCAGCTCGGTGGACAGCAGGTGATCCGGCACCCCGTTCATGCGCGTCTGCGACGCGGGGTAAGCAAACGCGGTGGCGCCCAGCAGGATCCGGCCGGCGGCGGCCGCGGCGAACGCGCGGCGCAGGACCGGGGGCTGCGGTTTTGTCGCTTTCGTTGTCGTGGTCATGGATGCAGTCTTCGCCGCCGAGGTAAGGACGTCGATTACCTTCGAGGTAGTGGTCCGGATCCCCGCACAGCGTTAGGTTCGACAGGATGGCAGCGGGTATCGCGGTGCGCGAGTGGCGCACTCGCCGGCGATTGAGCCAGCTGGAACTCGCGCATCAGGTTGGTGTCTCGCCGCGCCATCTCAGCTTCGTCGAGACCGGCAGGGCCAATCCCAGCCGCGCGTTGTTGCTGCGCATCGGCGAGTCACTGGATCTGCCGCTGGCCGCGCGCAATCGACTGCTGCTCGACGGCGGCTTCGCGCCCGTGTTCGGCGAGCACACCCTGGACGCCGAACGGATGCGGCCGGTGAAGGCGGCCGTCGACTCGGTGTTGGCCGGCCACGCCCCGTATCCGGCCATCGTCACCGATGCCTGCTGGAACCTGATAGCGGGGAACGTGGGTTGCATCGTGCTCGCCGAAGGGGTCGACGCGGAGCTGCTGCGCCCGCCGATCAACGTCATGAAACTGTGCCTTCACCCGCGGGGGCTGGCGCCGCGACTGCTCAACCGCGCCCAGGTGCACTCGGCCATCTTGGGGCGGGTTCGCCGGCACGCGCGGGCCACCGCGGCGCCCGACATCCGCCGTCTCTACGAGGAACTGTCGAGCTATCCGGCGCCGCGCGGCGTCCATCGCGGCGAGCAGGCCGGCGAGCTGTACGTGCCATTTCGGATGGCCACCCTCGACGCCGCCGAGCTGCGGTTCATCAGCACGATCGCCACCTTCGGCAGCCCGCTCGACATCTCGGTGGAGAGCCTCGTCATCGAGTCGTTTTTTCCCGCGGACCCGGCCACCGCCGATTACCTGCACGGCCTCGACGCCGATCAGCGTCTCCGTGCCATCGCGCAGCGGCATCCGCAGCTGCTGGCCTTCATCGGCTAGCGCGTCGACCTTATTTTCTTGTCACTATAAAGTTAGTAGGGTTACTTCAGAGCGCTTGACTGCAACCGGAGTTCGGATGGAACACGACCAGCTCATCGACCTGACCCGGCGAGCCCTGAAGTTGGCGCGCGACAAGACAACTGACCTCGCACCGAGCGAGCACCGGGTGGACGCGCGCGACTACACCTCGGTCGAGCGTCACGAGCGCGACCGCGCGATGTTGATGGCCAGTCCCCAATTGGTCGGCTACGTTTCGGAGCTTCCGGGACCGGGGGCTTACTGCACCAAGACGGTGATGGGGCGTTCCGTCCTGCTGACCAGAACGTCGGACGGCGCGGTGAAGGCGTTCGACAACGTGTGCCTGCACCGCCAGTCGCGGGTGGTGACGGGGTGCGGCAGCGCGAAGCGGTTCACCTGTCCCTACCACGCGTGGACGTACGACAACGCCGGCAAGCTGGCCAGCGTGCCCGGACGCGAGGGCTTTCCCGGCGTGGCCGTCAAGTCCGACGGTCTGACCGAGCTGCCGGCCGCCGAATACGCCGGATTCCTCTGGGTAGCACTGGATCCCGGCGCCACGCTGGACGTCGCCGCGCACCTCGGACCGCTGGGCGACGAGCTCGACGCGTGGGACATCGGCCGGTGGTCCCCGCTGGGCGAGAAGGTGCTCGACTCCCCGATCAACTGGAAACTGGCCGTCGACACGTTCTCGGAGAACTACCACTTCGCCACGGTGCACCGCGACACCTTTGCCACCATCGCACGCAGCAACTGCACGGTGTTCGACTCCTACGGCCCCCACCACCGGTTGATCTTTCCGCTGAACACGATCCTGGAGCTCGAGGAGGTCCCCGAAGAGCGGTGGGACCCGTTCCACAACATGGTGGTGATCTACGCGCTGTTCCCCAACGTCGTGCTGTCGGTGACGATCGCCAACGGCGAGCTGTTTCGCATCTACCCCGGCGACGTGCCGGGGAGGTCAATCACCGTGCACCAGAACTCGACTCCGCTGGACCTGTCCGACGAGTCCGTGGCCGCGGGCGCCCAGGCCGTCTTCGAGTACGCGCACTCCACCGTGCGCGACGAGGACTACCGGCTGGTCGCGGGCCTGCAGGCCAACCTGGAGTCGGGCGCTCGCGATCACCTGCTGTTCGGCCGCAACGAGCCGGGGTTGCAGCACCGCCACCTCAGCTGGGCCCGGGCGTTAGCGCCGCGATGAGATCGTCGATGATGGCGCCGAGCCGGTCGCCCTGGTCGGGACGCTCGCTGGTCAGCAGGTCCAGCGCCTCGCGCCGATTGCCCGAGTTCACCAGTGGCACAAGCCGTTCGACCAGCGGCTGCAGGTCCGGGGCCTCGTCGGCGATGGTGGTGGCCAGCACCTCGACCAGCTCCCAGTCCCGGTACAGCGCCAGCGAGCGCTCGTTGAACGCGAACCCGGTCACGGGTTGGCCCGACAGCGTCCCGCGGTAGCGGTAGGGACCTTCCATGTATTCGATCGGCAGACCGTGCGCCGGGGCCGGCACCAGCGGCTCGCCGACGATATCCAGTCGCAGTGTGGCGCAGCGGATCCGATGGCGGTCAGGCAGGTAGCGGGCCGTGGCCACCGGCCGCACCAGGGGCCGCACCGCATCCGGCCAGCGGACGTAGCTGCTGACCGTGACCTCGACGTCCTCCGCGCAGGCGGGCGGCTGGGCGGGGTCGGGATAGCTGGCCGTCACCCCGGTAAACGGTTGCAGCGCATTGCCGTTGGTGCGGTCGAATTGGCGCCAGATGCTCAGGTCCACACCGTTGTCGAAGTTGATGGTGCGCCACTCGTGGGACCGGGCGCGCGGGTCTCCCCCGCTGCCGCCGCCGCCGGCATACTTCGGGAACCACTGCCGGTCGACGTGCCCGCCGCTGCCGGAGACCTGCTCGACGACGTCCCCCCAGCGCAGGGTCCCGGTCATGGCCATGCCGGTCTGGAAATACGAGTAGGTGTCGTTCTGGCCGAAGCAGGCGATCTTCCCGTTGTAGGTCGACGCACCCACCGGTGTCGGTGCGCGCGTTGGGGTTACGGCCAGGTCGAGCCGCATCGGCCGCCCGGAGTGGTCCTCGCCCACCAGGCTGACGCGGTAGGTGTACGGCAGCAATTCGCCGTCGGCGTCGCGGCAGGCGCTCCACGACGCGGTCCCCGCGCTGCCGTGGTAGCTGAGGTCGAGGCACCCCGTGGCCATCGCCAGCTTGCGTTGCGCTCCGGGTTCCATGTTGGCCGGCGGCATGTCGTAGTCCGTGTAGGTGCCGTAGTCGCCGTTGTCGAGGTCGAACAGCGCCATCGTGTAGAAGTCGGCGACGATCGTTCCCCCAGGCCTGTTCTTGTTGAAGATGGTCAGGAAGGCATATGAACGGCCTGTGGCGGCCGCGTCCAACTGGCCGGCGATGAACCAGGTGTCCGACTCCTGGTCGGGGTGTTCGCCCTCGGCGGCGGGGAACTCCAGCTGGGCATCGCCGGGCACCAACTGAAACGGGTACGTGCGCCAATCGCCGCTCATGTCACGCCATCCTGCTTTTTTGACTATGTTAGCGTCAATAGCAAAATTACGGTCTCGAGGAAGCGCCCCGATGACAACAGATTCCGGCCATCGCCACTACGACGAGCTGTTCATCGGAGGTCAGTGGCGCAAACCCGCCAACCCCCGACAGATCGCCGTCATCTCCCCGCACTCCGAGGAGCCGGTCGGCCACGCCCAGGCCGCCGGCCCCGAGGACGTCGACGCCGCCGTCGCCGCCGCGCGACAAGCTTTCGACCACGGGCCGTGGCCGCGCCTGACCCACGCCGAGCGGATGGCCAAGGTCGAACAGCTCGCCGCGATCTACGCCGGACACATCGACGAGATGGCCGACCTGATCACCGACGAGATGGGGTCGCCGCGCAGCTTCAGCAAGCTCGGCCAGGCCGCGGGCGCGGCGTCGATGATCCACCTCGCGCTGGCGGACGCGCGCGGGTTCCCGTGGGTGGAACGCCGCCGGGGCGTGCTCGGGGAGGTCCACCTACGCAGGGCCCCGGTCGGGGTGGTCGCGGCGATCGTGCCGTGGAACGTGCCGCAGTTTTTGATCATGCCCAAGCTGATCCCGGCCCTGATCGCCGGCTGCACGGTGATCGTCAAGCCGGCGCCCGAAACCCCTTTGGACGCCCTGTGGTTGGCGGAGATGATCGAGCAGCTCGAGCTGCCCGACGGGGTGGTGTCGGTGCTTCCGGGCGGCACCGACGTCGGCGAGGCGCTGGTGCGCCATCGCGGCGTGGACAAGGTCGCGTTCACCGGGTCCAGCGCCGTCGGGCGCCGCATTGCCACCCTGTGCGGGGAGCAGCTCAAGCGCTTCAGCCTGGAGCTGGGCGGCAAGTCGGCGGCCATCATTCTCGACGACGCCGACATCGACAAGACCGTGGCCGGCCTGAAGACCGCCGGCCTGATGAACAACGGGCAGGCCTGCGTGGCCCAAACCCGCATCCTGGTCAGCGAGCGGCGACACGACGAGGTCGTCGACGCGCTGGCCGCGATGATGTCGGCGCTGACCGTCGGCGACCCCGGCGACGAGGCGACCGACGTGGGACCGCTTGTCGCACAACGGCAACAGCACCGGGTGCAGGAGTACATCCGGTCGGGCCGCGGCGAGGGCGCCCGCGTCGTCCTGGGCGGCGAGGACAGCCCGTCCGAGCGGGGCTGGTACGTGCGGCCGACGCTGTTCGCCGACGCCACCAACGACATGCGCATCGCCCGCGAGGAGATCTTCGGGCCTGTGTTGACCGTGCTGCGCTACCGCGACGAGGACGACGCGATCCGGATCGCCAACGAAAGCGACTACGGCCTGGCCGGTTCGGTGTGGACGTCCGACATCACGCACGGGCTGGAGATCGCCGCCGGTGTGCGCACCGGCACCTACGGCATCAACATGTACACGCTGGACATCGGCGCCCCATTCGGCGGCTTCAAGCAGTCGGGCATCGGACGCGAGTTCGGCCCGGAGGGGCTGCACGAGTACGTCGAACTGCAAACGCTGGTGTGCAAGGGCGAGTTGCCGCCGCTGTAGATGCTCCGGCCGCGCGTCGGGGATATCGCATGCGATGTCACACTTCAGCGCGACGTGCCCCGACCTTCGTGGTGCCGGAGCGGCCCGTGTGACGACCTACGAACGGCCCGGCCGCCAGGACGGGTCGCGGCCGAGCCGCGCGAGAAGCCTTGCCTGCGCGTCGCTTTCGTCCGGCACGGCGAGCGGGGCCTTGAACATGGCCGATGCTCTCAGAGCCCCGAGATCGTCCAGTGAGCAGAACAGCTCGCACCACGCGGGATCGAGCCGATCGTCCGCCCCGACCGCGCGGGCGAGGTCCCAGGTGTGGACCAAAACATCGCGGGTCAGTTTCGGTATCAGCTGCGGCGTATCGAGTCGTCGCGCCAGAGCGACGGTCAGCGCTTCGTAGGTCAGCCGCCAGCGCGCCCGCGGATCCTCGCGTGGCCGGTCGGGCTTGAGACTTAAGGGACGCAACAGAAGCACGTCGTGGAAACCGATCACGTGCTCCAGCACAGCCCGGGCATCCCACTCGTCGCAGGGCGAGGGGCGATCCCATTTTCCGTCGGCCGACGCGACCGCCTCGCCGAACCGCCGGCACACCGCCAGGTGGAGTTCGGCCGCGTCATCCACCGGGCAGCTGCAGCGTGAGCTCGACCGGACAGCACAGGGCGCCATGCTGATTGGTCACCTGGATCTCGATGTCGACGAGGCAGCGCGGCGGGTCCACCGAGGTGTCGCGCCGCTTGGCCACCGCACGCCCGCGGCCGATCATCGTGTCGCCGGCGTACACCGAGCCCGCCAGCCGCATCGAGCGGCGCACCACGCGGCTGCTCGGTCCGGCCCAGTCGGTGGCGACGCGATCGGCGAATCCGGCGAGGTGCATGGTGTTGACGTAAATGGTTGGGTTGCCCTGGCTTTGGGCATACGTCGGATCGAAATGGCCGGGGAAGTAGTCCCACGTCGCGCCGGCATTTTCCACCACCCGCTGGTAGCTGATCTCGTCGACCACCTCGGGCAGCTCGACGGGCACGCTGATCTCGTTCCAGTCCAGATCCGTCACGACGACGCTCCGGGGGTGAAGCGGAACAACGTATTCCGGCAGGTGGCGACCACGGTGCCGTCCTGGCGGCGATAGGTCTCCAGCGTCTCGACGAAATGGCCGACCCCCAGCCGCGTGCGCTTCTCCGGCGACACCGACACCAGCTCCTCGACGGCGGTGAGCAGGTCCCCCTCGACGATGGGCTCGAGAAACTCGACATCGTTAGCCGCGTTGATGAATGTGGTGCCCGGCAACGGAACTCGGAGCACCATGGACGCCGCCGGGCGCGCCCCGGACGGTTCCCACGGCGGCGGGATCAGCCATCCCATCAGCAGCGCGGGCGGGGCCAGCAACCCGCCCCATTTCTCCCGGGCGAACGAGGCGTCCCAATACGAACGATTCCCGTCGTGGACCATCGCGGCGAACAACTGGATGCGCGCGCCGCTGACCGGCATCGCCGCGGTGCGGGGTTCGCTTTTCGCGCCGACCATCCGCAGCGCATCCGCATACGTGCCGAAGGCCAGCTGGTAGTTCACGTGACGAGCGAGTGCCGGCTCGGCACCGAATCCCATTCGAGCGCGCGGGAGGTGAAGTACCAGCCGCCGCGCTCGTAGATCAGCGTGTCGCGGTACACCCCGGTCGCCCGCAGCGTTGCCTGGCCGTCCACGTCGGTGAAAAGCACGGCGACACAACGCTGGTCGGCCTCGACGCCGTCGACGCGGATCTCGTGATCGACGGTGACCAACCGTTGTCCGTCGCCGCCGTCGAAGGCCGCCCGCAGGTCGGTGAACACCTCGCCGCCGCGGGAGTAGCTGGCCCCGGAATGACGGAAGGTGGCGATCCAGCGCTCACGGTCGCCGTCGGAGTAGGCCCTGTTGTGCCGGGCCGTCAGATCCAGGATCCCGGCGCGGCCCGTCGCGGCATGGAGCATCTGCTGTTCCTGATAGCTCATGGTCATTTCGCTTTGCCTCCCTCGGGCGACTTATCGGCCAACGATATACCCCGCTTTCTCGCGATCCCACGCGCCCGGACCCACACCGCGGGCGCGCAGGAGGTCCTTGCGTATCCGGCCAATTCCGTTCTTGGGCAGTTCATTTACCGCCTCGACGAATCGCGGCACGCAGAAGTACGGCATCCTCGCCGCGCAGAAGTCGAGCAGCTCCGCCCAATCCGGGGTGACGCCGGGCCGAAGCGTCACGACCAACAGGATGTCGTCCTCACCCAACTCGCTGGGAACGCCCACCGCGGCGGCTTCGGCCACGGCCGGGTGGCGCATCACCACGGTCTCCACTTCGACCGAGGAGACGTTCTCGCCGCGCCTGCGCAGCGAGTCTTTGGCCCGGTCCACGTACGTCAGGTTGCGATCGTCGTCGAGCCGGCCCAGGTCGCCCGTGCGAAACCACTCCGGGTGCGGCTCTATCCGCGCATCCTGTCCCACATAGCCTTCGCTCATCACGTGCGGATGCCTGGCTCGGCAGGCGATCTCCCCGACGCTGCCGGGCGGCAGCGCAGTGCCGTGCTCGTCGACGATGCGGACGTCGAAGTCGGGATTGGGCCGGCCCGAGGTACCCGGGACCCCCTCGTCGGCGACGCCCTTGACGGCGATCGGGAAGGCCTCCGTCATCCCGTACATGGTGACGATCCGGCAGCCGTAACGCTTTTCGATGTCGCGGTAGGAGTCCGCGGCGATCGGGGCGGCGGAGATGAACCGCAGCGGCAGCTGCGCGTCCCGGGGATCCGGCGGCAGGTTGGCCAGCATCGACACCATCGCGCCGGCGCCGGCGAAGCCGATCGCGCCGCGGGCGCGGACATCGTCCCACACCTGGCCGGGGTGAAACGCCTTCGCCAGCACGGTGGTTCCGCCGACCAGCATCGGCGCCAGCACGCTGGGCGCCGCGCTCAGGTGAAAGAGCGGCATCGCCGTCCACAGCGCCTCCCCCGCACCGAACTGCCACGCCGCCGACGCGGTCGCGGCCACCGAGAACAGGTAGTGCCACGTCGTGGCGACCGCCTTCGACGGCCCGGTGGTGCCCGACGTGTAGAACAGCACCCCCACGTCGCCCGGCCCACCGGGGCTATCGGCAACCGAGTCATCCGCGGGGCCGCACAGGGCCGCGGTGAGCGAATCATCCCGCACCACAACGTCGGTGACCGTGTCCAGCGCGCCGGCGATCTCCTCGACGCGGGGCCGTCGCTCGGCGTCGGTGAGGATCACCTTGGCCCGCGACAACCGCAGCGTGTGCAGCAGGAAGTCGCCCTTGTTGGCCGCGTTCACCGCGGCGCTCACCGCGCCGATGCGCGCCGCGCCCAGCCAGAAGTAGACCCATTCCGGGCACGTGGCGGTGAACAGCGCCACGCAGTCGCCGCGGCCGACGCCCAGACCGGCGAGCATCGTTGCCGCCGCGCGGGACCGTCGCCGCATCTGCTCGAAGGTCACGTCCACCCCGCCGATCGACATCATCACCCGGTCGGGATGTTGCTGTGCGCGGCGATCGAGCACGGCCGGCACGGTGAAACTGTCGACACCGAAATCGGCGGGCCGCGGCATCAGGGTTTCATCAGGCTTGGGAAGCCGCCGGGTCGGGCTTACCGTCGGCGGTGTAGCCGAAGTCGGCGGGCGAGGGTTGCGTGCCCGGGTAGAAGCGGTGCGCCCACCGGCGCAGCGCGGCGTAGTCGTGGGCCTCCTCGGGGGCCAGGTTCGGCTTCTCGAGGTACTTCATGTTCTCCCACGTGAAGAAGTCCTGCTTGATGACCTCTTGTTGCAGCGCCAGGAATTTGGCGGCGCGGCCGGTGGGCACGTCGCCGGCGTCCCCGGGCTCCCGGACGGAGGCCTGCGTGTAGAAGTAGTCGGTGTAGTCCTCGTCGACCGGCGTCTGCCCGGTGACCTGGACGGTGGCCACCAGCTCGCTCGGGAAGCGGACGACGCCGAGCCCGAGCGAGTAGTTGTCGTAGATGATCTTGGCGTCGACCGGACCGTTGGGGGTCAACCACGTCGAGGCGCGGCCACCGCCGAAATGGGCGTTGACGGTCGCGTGCAGGTGGTAGCCGGACACCTCGAACGACGCGGTGGTGGCCGGGTTGGCGGCCTTGTGCACGTACTGAACGTGGTAGGGGTCGGCGGCGTTCTCGATGATCATCTGCGGGTGCACCTTGACCCGGTTGAGCATCTGGGTGTGCGGGTGCAGCGGGTAGTACTCGTTGGTCTCCAGCTCGGGCAGCACCGGCGGCTGCCAGTACGGCGCGCGCCCGTGCCGTTCGTGCCAGGCGAGGATGAACCCGTACCACTCCACGCTCGGATAGGTGCGGATGCGGACGTTGTTCTTGCAGCCGATCTTGCTGTACGGGATCAGCGCGTTGGTGCCGTCACCGCGCCAGCGCCAGCCGTGCCACGGGCAGACGATGTTGTCGCCCTCCACGGTGCCGCCGACGCCCAGGTTGGCGCCGAGGTGCTGGCAATAGGCGTCCATCACGTGCACGCGGCCGGATTCGGTGCGGAACAACACCAGCTCCTCGCCGAAGTAGTGCGCGCGCTTGACCTGGCCGGCGGCCAGGTCGGAGGCGAAGGCGACGATGAACCAGCCCGTCGGGTACCGGTAGGTCGACAGCGCGATGCCGGCCGGGCCGAACTCACGCTCCGAGGGATCTCCGGCCGAATCCGGCGCCGATTCCGAAACTGTATCCGTCACGAAGCACTCCCGCGGTTCGACGTTAAGGTCTATTTTTACTATCTTAAGCATTGAACGTCAACGCGGTGGCACCGGAGGTGCCGTGGAACGGGGTCTCAGATGACGGCTGCGGCGGTGGATCTTTCCGACTTCGCCTTGTGGCGCAACGGTTTTCCCGACGACCTGTTCGCCGAGCTGCGGCGCACCAGTCCGATCTTCCGCCACGAGCTCACCCCCGGTGTCGCCGAAATCGTCCAGCGCGAGTTCTGGGTGACCACCAAGCACCGGCATTCCGTGCGGCTGCACCGCGACACCGAATCCTTCACCGCGGTCGACGGTCCGCTCATCCAGCCCGTGGGGATGTTCGCGTCCTACCCGACCATCATCAACATGGACCCGCCGGACCTGAACAAGCGCCGCAAGCTCATCTCGGGCGCGTTCAACCCGCGCGCGATCGCCAAGCTCGAGGACGGCATCCGGGCGCGGGCCGCGCGGATGATCGACCACCTGCTCGACAAGGGCGGCGGCGACTGGATCGAGGACGTCGCCGACGCGCTGCCGATGACGGTCATCGGCGACATCATCGGCATCCCTGAGGCCGACCGGCCGCGCATCTTCGACTGCCTGGACCGCATCCTGAAGGCCAACGCGCCCGGGGCGCGGCCCAGTTTTTCCGACTACACCGATCTGTACGCCACCATCTTCTCCTACGCGATGGAGCTCACCGCGGACAAGCGGGCCAACCCCACCGACGACATCTGGAGCACGCTGGCGACCGCGGTGATCACCGGCGACGACGGCGAACAATTCGCCCTGCCCGCCAACGAACTCGAGTTCTTTTTCTTCGTGCTGGCCTTCGCCGGCAGCGACACCACCAAGAACGCGTTGGCCATCGGCGTGCAGGCGTTCGCCGAGAACCCGGAACAGATCGCGCGGTACCGCGAACAGGAAGCGTTGCGGCCCAGCGCCGTCGAGGAGGTGTTGCGGTGGGCCTCACCCGTGGCGTACTGGACGCGCACCGCCAAGGTCGACGTCGAGATGGACGGCCAGCGCATCGCGAAGGGCGAGCGGGTGGTGTCGATGCTGCGCTCGGCGAACCGCGACGAGGAGGTGTTCGACTCGCCATTCACCTTCGACATCGGGCGGCAGCCCAACCCGCAGGTGGCTTTCGGGGGCGGCGGCCCGCATCACTGCCTGGGCGCCATGCTGGCGCGCGCGGAACTGCGCGCGGTGTTCGACGAACTGCTGCTGCGCTGCGACGACATCGCCGTCGGCCCGGCCACGGTGGCCTATCCGAACCTGCTGACCAACATGTCGATCTACGACGAGATGGCGATCTCGCTCATCGAGCGACGCTGACTCACTCGATCAGCCGCAGCGCCGCCTTGGGGCACTGGTCCACCGCGGCGCGCACGTCGACCTCCCGGTCAGGCGGCACCGGGCCGTCCGCGATCTGCACGACGTCGGCGTCGCCCAGTTCGAAGATGTCAGAGGCGATCGATTCGCAGAAGCCGTTGGCCTCACACAGGTTCTCGTCCACCGTCACGCGCATCAGACGCCCTCCTTACAGGCCCTTGGGTCGGGTCCCGATCACTTCGTTGCTTTCCAGGTTGGCCAGCTCTGCTTCGCTCAGCCCGCACCGGTCGCGCAGCACCTCCCCATTGTGCTCGCCCAGGCGCGGCGGGGGGCGCAGCAGCCAGCGGTCCTGACCCGCCAGCTTGGCGAAAGGCGGGCACGGATACAGGCCCGCACCGGTGCTCGGGTGGTCCAGGGGCTCGAAGAAGCCCCGGTCGCGCAGTTGCGGATTTTCGGTGACCAGCGACGGCGACACCACCGGCGCGGCAGGAACGCCCGCGCCGGCCAGGCGCTCCACCGCCGCCTCCAGCGGTTGCGCGGCGAACCAGTCGACCAGCCGGTGATCGATGTCGTCGGCCCGCTCGCGCCGCCCGGCGGCGGTGGCCAGGCTCTCGTCACACCAGGCGGGCCGGCCGATCACGTCGACCAGCGCGCGCCACTGATCGTCGTCGCGGACGGTGACCGCGATCCAGTCGTCGTCGCCGGCGCAGCGGTAGATGTTCTGGATGGTCGCGCAGTGACCGCGGTTGCCCCGACGGCCCAGCGTCACCCCGAAGACCTCGGACTCGATCGCCTGGACCGCGGTGGCGTTGAGCACCGTCTCCAGCATCGGCAGCTCGACCTGCTGGCCGGTCCCGGTGCGGTCGGCGAAACTCAGCGCGGCCAGCACCGCGAACGCGGCGTGCACGCCGGCCAGCGGATCGCAGGCGCCGCGCGGGGTGACCGGCGGAGCCTCCGGCAGCCCGGTCACCCAGGCCAGCCCGGCGATCTGCTCCATGGTCGGGGCGAAACCGACCCGGTCACGCCACGGCCCGTCCAGACCGAAGGCCGGCATCCGGGCGACCACCAGCTTCGGGTTGACGTCCAGCAGCACGTCGGCGGTGAGCGCGAAGTGGTCCATCACCCGCGGCGAGAAGTTCTCGATCACGACGTCGGCAGTGGCCACCAATTCAAGGAACGCCCCGCGCCCTTCGGTAGACCCCAAATCCAGTGTGACGGAACGCTTGTTGGTGTTCATCGCGTGGAATACCCAGCCGTATTCCCACCAGTCGTCGACGTCGGTGCGCATGCCGCCCGAGTACCGAATGCCGTCGGGCCGCTGGATCGACTCCACCTTGACGACGTCGGCGCCGAACGCGGCCAGCAGGTGGGTGGCGGCCGGCCCCGCCCAGAAGGCGGTCAGGTCGACGATCCGCACGCCCGCCAGCGGCAACCCGGGCTCCGCCGGCTCCGATCCGGATTCGACTGTGGGCCAGGGCGGTTCGTCGTTGGCCTCGCCGACGGCGGGGGTGAGGCCCGGCGGTGCGGGCTCGCACGCCGACATGAGCCACGGCGCGCGCGGCTGGTGAAAGCCGGCGGGGTTGCGGACGAACACGTTTCGCTGCTTGACGTACTCCAGGTCGCGGATCGTGGAGCCGTTGCCCAGCGCCGCGATCGGCAGCCGGAACAGTTGCGCGAGTTCGACGATCTCGTCGACGGTCCGCTCGGCCAGCCACGGGCCGATCTGTTCGCGGATCAGGTCGCGGTATGCCCACCGGCCGATCTGGAAGCGCAGCTGCTCGATCTCCTCCAGCTGCGGGCATTCGACCATCGCGACGAAGTCGAGCCATTGCTGCCCGGTGACCATGGTGATCCCGACGTAGCCGTCCTTGGCCGGCTCGATGGACGGCACCTCCAGGGTGCGGCGGATCGGCGGCACGCGCAGCAGCTGCGAGTGCAGCCATTCGCTGCTCTGCATCGCGGTGATCGCCTCGAGCATGGACAGATCGAGGTGCTCGCCGGGACCGCCGCGCTCGACGCGGCGGCGCACGGCCAGCGCCCCGAACGCCGCGTACACCCCGCCCATGTACTCGCCCAGGTCGCCGCCGATCGCGATGGGCGGCCCGGCGGGATCGCCGCGAAATCCGGGCGAGCCGGCCCAGGCCTGCACGGTGAACTCGCTGGCGGCGCGTTCGGCGTACGGCCCGCTCCAACCGAAATCCGAGATCGTGACGACGATCGCCCGCGGCGACTCGGCCAACAGGCGCCGCGGGTCGATGCCCAGCGCGGCGGCCCGCGCGCGACCCGCGGTGACGACGACGACGTCGGCGCCGGCCAGCTCGGCGCGCAGGCGCTCGGGGTCGTCGGCGATGCTCAGGCTGCGCTTGCCGGCGTTGAGGTAGCTGAAGAACGCGGACGGGCCGTCCGGCACGGGCGCACAGCCGGCCGAGTAGCCCCGCAGCCAATCCCCTTGCGGCGGTTCGATTTTGCGGACCTGCGCCCCGGCGTCGACCAGCAGCTTGCCGCAGTAGCTGCCGGCTATCCGGTCGCTGACCTCGACGACACGCAACTCGTCGAGCGGTGTCGGCCGGCTGCCGGGCTCGCGCCTCACGCGGCTATTTATACCATTACTGCTAAAATAGCTAAGCCTGTCGAACACGCGAGGATTGGATGACAGCCCTGGGAATTGGCCCCGACGCCCGTCGCCGACTGTCGGCGCCGCGGATCGCCGAGATCGTAGCCGACGAGTTGCGCCGTCAGATCATCGACGGCCAGCTCGCCGACGGCGATCTGCTGCCCCGCCAAGAGGTGCTCGTCGAGCAGTTCAACGTCAGCCTGGTCTCGCTGCGCGAGGCGCTGCGCATCCTGGAAACCGAGGGGCTGGTCTCGGTCCGGCGGGGCAACCGCGGCGGGGCGGTGGTGCACGCGCCCGCGAAGACGAGCGCGGCCTACATGCTCGGGCTGGTGCTGCAGAGCGAGTCCGTCAAGGTCGCCGACCTGGGCATGGCGCTGCAGGAACTCGAGCCCGCCTGCGCGGCCCTGGCGGCGCAGCGGCCCGACCGGGCGGACACGTTGGTGCCCGAGCTGAAGCGGGTCAACGACGAGATGGCCGAGAACCTCGACGACGGCCGGCTTTTCACCGAAATCGGCCGCGAATTCCACGATCTCGTGGTCCGCGGCTGCGGAAACCACACCATCATCGCGGTGGTCGGCAGCCTGGAGACGCTGTGGACCAGCCACGAACAACAGTGGGCGGACGAGAGCGCGGCCCGGGGCACCTACCCGTCGTTGGCGCAGCGCCGCGCGGTGCTCAACACGCACACCAAGCTCGCCGAGACCATCGCCGAGGGCGACGTCGACCGGGCCCGCCGCATCGCGGGCCGGCATCTGGCCGACACGCAGACCTATGTGCTGTCGGGGCGTCCCGAACAACGCATCTACGCGCTGTCGCCGCAGGCCTTGTCCCGCCCGCGGGATCCCCGGCGCCCCTGAACCCGATGCGCATCGCACTGGTCACCGGTGGCAGCGGCGGCATCGGCAAGGGATGCGGCCGCAAGCTGAGCGAGCTGGGTTACGACGTGGTGCTCTGCGCGCGGCGCGAGGCACCGCTGCGCGCGGCGGCCGAGGAGATCGGCGCGCGCCACCTCGTCGCCGACGCGTCCGACCCGGACGGGTTCGCCACGGCGATAAGCGCTTTGGAGCGGATCGACCTCGTCGTCCACGCGGCCGGCACGCTGGGCGGCACCTACGCGCGCAAGCAGACGTTCGACCAGTGGCGGGCCATCATGTCGGCCAACCTGGACTCGTGCTTCGTGGTGACCGCCGCCGCCCTGCCGCGGATGCGCGCGGGCTCGCGGTTCGTGTTCGTCTCGTCGTCGGCCGCGCACGAGCCGATGATGGCCCGCACCGCCTACTCGGCGTCGAAGGCCGGCATGAACGCCTTCGCCCGCGCGCTGGC
Source organism: Mycobacterium sp. NGS63 (assembly GCF_059812295.1). Lineage (NCBI taxonomy): Bacteria > Bacillati > Actinomycetota > Actinomycetes > Mycobacteriales > Mycobacteriaceae > Mycobacterium > Mycobacterium sp. NGS63. Next base: position 446,311 of record NZ_JCALCJ010000002.1, on the reverse strand, counting down.
GCTCGAAGTCGACCGCGACGGCATCGCCGTGCACATCGTGACGCCCGGGCCGGTGGAAACCGAGATGCTGCAGGACGTTCCCTTCGAGATGTACGCGATCCAGGTGTCCGACGTCGCCGCGGCGGTCGCGTGGCTGGACACCGTCGACCCGTCGGTCGACCTGCCCGAGATCCGGCTGTCGGCCGTGCAGCGGGGCCCCTACGCCCGCCCGCCGGTGGTGCCTACCGAAGCGCGCCAGCGGCGCCAGCGAACGCCTTGATCACCGTTTCACCGAACTCGTGCAGAGAGTCCGGGGCGGCGAAATCGGCGAACCACACGTAGAACCGCTCGACCCCCTGGGCTGCCAGGCCGGAGAAGTGCCCGACCAACTCGCCCGCGTCGCCGCAGACCAACCCCGACCCCAGGTTGCCGAATCGCCGGGTGCTCACCTCGCGCACGGTGTCCGGGTCGGCGCCGGCCCGCACGAAGCCGACCATCTGCTGGATCGACACCCGGGCCGTGCCCGCGGCGGGGGCCAGCGTGAGCAGCTTGTCGAGCTTGTCACACGGCAGATTCCACCAATCCGCGTAGCGACGAACGAGTTCCATCATCCGGGGCCCGGTGCCACCCAGGACCAGCGGTATCGGGTGCGAGCGGCGCGGGGCCTGCGCCGCGGCGCCCTCGCCGTCACCCCAGTACTGCCGGATCAGCTCCAGGTGGTGCCCGAGCTGTGCGACCCTGCCCTTCGGATCCTGCTGGCCCACATCGAATCTGGTGAACTCGGCGGGCCAGGATCCCGCGCCGAGGCCGAGGTCGAACCTGCCGTTCGACGCGTCCGAGAGGGTGACGGCCTGCTTGGCCAGCACCGCAGGATGGCGGAAGGCGTCGCACAGGACCAGGTGGCCGATCCGCAGCCGCTCCGTCTTAGCGGCCACCCAGGTCGCGATACCCATTGCCTCCCAGATGTTTTCGTCGGGCAGGCCGGGCGCCTCGAGGTGATCGATGAACGCCATCCCGTCGAAGCCGCTGGCCTCCGCGTGGCGGGCCCGGTCCGTGACGTCGGCCGCCGACAACCGCAGCTGCGGCAGGAACAGATACCACTCGACCATGCGTCCACCAATGCTCGCCCGATTGCGACAAAGCCGCTAGTTTACTATTTTTATTATGTTAGGGGTCTTATGGATGTCGGACTGACTGCGGAGCAGCTGTCGCTGCGCGACACCGTGCGCGGCATCCTGCGCACCGAGTGTCCCCCGGGCGTCGCCCGGCAGGCCTTCGAAGATACGGGCACCGATCCCGAGAGCTGGCGCGGGCTGTGGAAGACGGTCGTCGAGCTCGGCTGGACGGAACTCGCGGCACCCGACCCCGGCGACTTCGGGCCCGTCGAGCTCGCCGTGGTGCTCGAGGAATGCGGCGCCGCGATCGCGCCGATCCCATTGCTCAGCAGCGTCGGGCTGGCCGCGGGCGCCCTGCGCGCCGCCGGCCTCGACTCCGTCCTCGCCGACATCGCCGGCGGCGTCGTCGCCACCCTCGCGGTGCACTCCAAGGGTTCCCGGCTGCCCGGCACGCCGGTGACGCTGCGCCACGGCCGGCTGCGCGGGCGGGCGGCGGCGGTCCCCAACGTCACGCGCGCCGAGCTGATCGTGACGCTGGCGCGGTCGGTCGAGGGCGTCGTGCTGGCCGTCGCGCGCTGCGACCGGGCCGGCGGGGTGACCGTGGTGCCGGGCGAGTCCACCGACCCCGCCCAGCCGGTGGCCGACGTCGAGATCGACGCCGAGCCGGTGGCCACCGCGCAAGTACGGCTCGAAGCAGCGCTGACGGCGCCGCTGGTGGCCGCCGCCGCCGACCTGGTCGGGGTGGCGAGCGCGGCCCTGCACCGCTCCGTCGAGCACGCCAAGGCGCGCCGGCAGTTCGGCAGCCCGATCGGCGCCTTCCAGGGGATCAAGCACGCGCTGGCCGACAACCACGTCGGCCTCGAACGCGCCCGCAGCCTGACCTACGCGGCCGCCGCCCGGCTGGCGGATCCGGACACCCGAGGCGCCGCCTGGACGGCCGCGGCGCTGGCCAAAGCGGCGGCCGGCGAGGCGGCGGTCAACTGCGCGCGCACCGCGGTGCAGGTGCACGGCGCCCTGGGGCAGACCTGGGAGCACGACGTCCACCTCTACGTCCGGCACGCCTGGCAGGGCGCGGCGATGCTGGGCGACAGTCGCGCGCTCTACCACGAGGTGGGCCGCCGGTTCGCGGGGGGCGCGGGATGACCGCCGTCACCGAAGAATTCGCAGCGTGGCTCACGGAGTTCCTGCCCAGGGACTACTACGCGAAATACCGCGAGTACCGCTGGGACCTGGCGCTGCGGCGCGACTATCAGCGGGCCGCCTTCGAGGCCGGGTGGATCCAGCCGACCTGGCCGCGCGAGCACGGCGGGCGGTCGCTGGGCCTGCGCGACGCGATGGAGGTGCGCCTCGAGGCCGCGACGCGGTCCGCGCCCAAGCTGCCCAACATCGCCGGCCCGAACGTCGCCGCACCCGGCATCCGGCAGTTCGGCACGCCCGCCCAGATCGACCGGCTGCTGGTGCCGCTGCTGCGCGGCGACGAATGGTGGGCCCTGGGCATGTCCGAGCCGGAGGCCGGATCCGATTTCGCGGGGCTGCGCACGCGGGCCGAGCGGGACGGGGACGCCTTCCGGGTCAACGGCCACAAGATCTGGACCACCCAGGCCCACGAGTCGCGGTGGTGCACCCTGTATGCCCGCACCGATCCCGATGCGCCCAAGCATCGCGGCATTTCGTGCCTGATCCTCGACCTGCAGGCGCCCGGGGTGCGGATCGAGCCCATCCGGATGGCCTCGATTTCCGACGAGACGTTCTGCGAGGTCTTCCTCGACGACGTCGAGGTGCCGGCGGAAAACCTGCTGGGGCCGCTCAACGGCGGCTGGAACGTCGCGTTGGCGTCGCTGCAGCACGAACGCCAGATGATCTGGATCATGAACTGGGTCGAGATCAAGCGCGGGCTCGACGCGGTGCGCGAGGCGGGCCCGACCGACGACATCTGCGCCGAGCTCGGCTCGTTGCTCGCCGACGCCGAGGCGCTGCGCGCCACCGGGTACCGCGCGCTGGGCAACGAGCTGGCCGGCAGGCCGAGCCCGGAGGCCGACGTCCTCAAGCTGCTCGGTTCGGTGACCTTGCAACGGGTTTGGGAACTCGCCTCCGTCGCCAGGGGGCAGGATTGGGTCAGCGATGCGGACCTGCTGTTCGAACGCCAGGACGCGCTGGCCGCGACCATCTACGGCGGAACGTCGGAAGTGCAGCGCAACATCGTCGCCGAGCGGCTGCTCGGGCTGCCGAAGGGATGACGAGCATGGACTATGACCTCGGCGACGACGCCGGCGAACTGCGAAACCACCTGCGCGAGCTGGTTTCCCACCACATCCCCCCCGACTTCCTCGGTGCCTGCACCGAGAACCCGCGGGACCTGGCCACCACCGAGACGTTCTGCAAGCTGCTGGCCGCCGAGGGCCTGCTGGCGCTGGCGTGGCCGAAAGAGCATGGCGGCGGCGGCGGTTCGGTCTGGCAGCAGACGGTGCTGCGCGAGGAGATGTGGGCCCAGCACGAGCCCCGCGGCCCGCAGTACATGGGCATCAACTGGGTCGGCCCGGCGCTGATGCGCTACGGCACCGCCGAGCAGAAGGCCAAGCACCTGTCGGCCATCGCGTCCGGCGATGTGATCTGGTGCCAAGGCTTTTCCGAGCCGGAGGCCGGCAGCGACCTCGCCTCGCTGCGCACCCGCGCGGTGCCCGACGGTGACGGGTGGCGCATCACCGGCCAGAAGGTCTGGACCTCCTACGCGCTGATGGCGTCGTGGTGCGTGCTGGCGGCGTGCACCGACCCCGAGGCGCCAAAACCCCAGCGGCTCACCCTGTTCCTGATCCCGATGGACCGGCCCGGCTTCACCGTGCGGCCCATCCCGTCGATGCTGGGCCCGCACCACCTCAACGAGATGTTCCTCGACGACGTGCAGGCGTTTCCCGGCGACGTCCTCGGTGAGGTCGGCGACGGCTGGCGGGTGATGCGCGAGGCGCTGGCGTTCGAGCGGGTCGGCATCGCGCGCTATGCCCGGTGCGAGTCGCTGCTGGAGCGGCTGCGCACGCAGCTCGGCGACGACTGGGATCAGCTGCCCGAGTCGCTTCGCAGCCGCTGGGTCAAGGCGCTGGTGGACCTGCGGGTGGCCCGGCTGCTGGCCTACCGCGCGGTGTCCCTGCAGACCGACCCGTCGGCGGGCGCGGCCGCCAGCGCCGCCCGGATCGTGACGACCACCCTCGATCAGCAGGTCGCCGAGCTGCTGTTCGACGTGCTGGGTCCCACGGCGCTGGACAGCGGCACGTCGGCGCCCCTGCACGGGGCCATCGAGGACCACTGGCGGTACGCGCAGGCGGCCACCGTGGCGTCGGGCACCATCGAGGTGCAGAAGATGCTGGTGGCACGAGACGTACTGGGAGGGACCCGGTGAAAACCGATCTGCCGCAAGACATCAGCGACTTCGCCGCCGTCGCCGCCAAGCGGCTCGCGCGGCTGGGCGGGCCACCGGCGGCGCTGCGCGCCGAAGCCGACGACGGCGTCCGGGACTGGGCGCGCGCGGCCCTGACCGAGGTGGGGGCGTTCGAGCTCGACGTCCGATCGGCCGCCGACGATCTGCTGGCCGCCGCGGTGCTGTGTCAGGCCGCCGGCGCGGTCGCGCTGCCCTATCCCCTCGTCGAGGAGCTGCTGGCGATCGACGGCGCCCGGTTGGCGCTGGTCGACCCCCAGGCCCCGCGCATCGACCACGGCGACCTGCCCGGGGACTGGATCGCCGCCGACCTGGACGGCACCCGGTACCGCGCGCAGCCGGCGTCGCGCACCAACGCCAAGCTGGGCCCGTTCCTGGTGCCGGCCACGCTGGGCGCACCCGACGGAACCGTCGGCGCCCGCGACGTTTACCTTCACCTCGTGCTGGGATCATGGCGGATTCTGGGTGCCCTGCAGCAGTCGCTGCACATCGTCACCGACCACGTGCGCGCCCGGATTCAATTCGGCAAGCCGCTGGCCGACTTCCAGGCCGTCCGGTTCGCGGTCGCGGACGCCGCCGTCGCGGTGCGCGGCCTGCACGAACTGGCCAAGTACACCATCTGCCGGCCCGAAACGCTTCCGGCGCAGGTGCATTCGGCCGACGCCGTCGCCCTGCGGTACAAGGCCGCCGACACCGCGCGACAGGTGCTGCGCACCTCCCACCAGCTGCTCGGCGCGCTGGGCTTCTGCGACGAGTCCGACGTCAGCGTGCTCGACCGGCACACCCAGCCGCTGATCCGGTTGCCGCTGAGCGCCGAGGCCCTCGCGCTGCGCCTGATCCCCGACGTCCGCGACGGCCACCTCGAGACGCTGTTCAGCGGGCCGGTATCGGCATGAGCACCCAGCCCCTCGAATCGGGGACGGCCGACCCGCTGGCGGACGGGATTCCGTTCGGGGCCAAACTCCAGGAGCTCGCCGAGCAACGCCGCGACGACACCGCCGTGACGAACGTCGCCCTCGACGGCACCGCGTGCTCGCTGACCTTCGGCGAACTCGACGCCCGCGCCAACCAGTGGGGTCGCGCGCTGGCGGCCCGCGGCGCTACGTTGGGTTCCCTTGTGGCGCTCGCGATCCCGAATTCACAGCACCTGGTGCTTGCCGCGCTGGGCTGCTGGAAGATCGGCGCGGTTCCCGTCCCGATGCACTGGGACCTGCCCGAGTGGGAGCGCGACCGGGTGCGCGAGGTGATCGATCCCGCCGTCGTCGTGGACGAGGAAACCCGCTGGGAGCTGGAGGCGCGAGCGGCCGGCGAGGCCGAGAGCCCGCTGCCCACGGTCGTTTCCCCGCATTCGAACGGAATCTGCAGCAGCGGGTCGACCGGCGTGCCGAAGGTGATCCTCAGCCTGGCGCCGTCGCTATGGACGGCCCAGCACGGCGAGCCGTTCCTGTCCAACTGGACGCCGGTGGCCCAGCCGCAGACGATCATGGTGCCCGCGCCGATGTATCACACCAACGGCTTCGCCACCTTCCTGATGCTGCTGGCCGGCGATCACCTGGTGGTGCTCGAGAAGTTCGACGCGGCACTGGTTTTGGATGTGATCGAACGCTTCCGGATCACCAATTTCACCGCCACGCCGACGATGCTGGCGCGGATCGCGGCCCGGCCCGACGTCCGGCGGCGCGACCTGTCCAGCGTCGTGTTCATCCTGCAGGGCGCCGCCGTGATGCCGCCGTCGCTGATGCACACCTGGTTCGAGCTGCTGAGCCCCGAGCGGATCGTGACGGCGTACGGCATGACCGAGAACCTGGGACTCACCGCGTTGCGCGGCGACGAGTGGCTGGCCCACCCGGGCAGCGTCGGCCGCGGTTTCCGCGAGACCGAGATCCGGATCCTGGACGCAGACGGCAACGTTTTGGGTCCGGGCGAACACGGCGACATCTACCTGCGCTCGCCGATGGCCGCCGGGTCCCGCTATGTCGGCGGCGCGGCGCCCCTGCCCTCGACCGAGGACGGCTTCCGGTCCGCCGGAGACATCGGGTACGTGGACGAGGACGGCTACCTTTACATCGTCGACCGCCGCGTCGACATGATCGTCTCCGGCGGCGCCAATGTCTTTCCCGCCGAAGTGGAGTCGGCGCTCGCCGGCCACCCCGGCATCGCCGACGTCGTGGTCATCGGGCTCGCCGACGCGCAGTGGGGGCGGCGGGTGCACGCCGTGGTGCAGGTCGCCGACGGGGCGGCACTGACCGAGGACGAGGTGATCGACTACGCGAAGGGCCGGCTCGCCCCCTACAAGGCGCCCAAGACCGTCGAGTTCGTCGACGCGATCCCGCGCACCGCGGCCACCAAGGTCAACCGCTCGGCGATGATCGCCGCGCGCGGCGGGTAGGCGCGGCTCCGCCCTCGCCGAGCGTGCAGCTGTGGCGAGTTTTCGGCCGATTTTTCCCGATTTTTCGCCACAGCTGCACGTTCGGCGATCGGCCAGGCCGTCCCGACTCAAGTGATCGAGAACACTCGGCTTTTCGCGATCCAGTCGTCGATGTGGCCCATCGCGACGGGTAGCGCCGCACCCGAAAACACCATGTGGTCGGAACCGGGGATCTCGACCTGCGTGCCGTGCCGATACCTGGCCGCGGTCCGGCGGACGACCCCGGGCGGCACGATGCGGTCGCACTCGGCGCCTATCACGAGCACCGGGGTGGTGACGGCGGCGAAGTCGACGGCGGTGCCCTTCGAAAGCCGCAGCGTTCCCAGGAGCATCTCCCAGTACCACCGTCCGGATTCGCACACCAGCGCCGAGTGCATTTCGCGGGCAACCTCTTCGGTTTGGGTGTTGGCGACCCAGCTTCGAAACCGGGCGAGAGTGGGCGGATACACCGGTTTGGCCCAGGCGCGGGCCTGCAGGAAGTGCGGCAGGGACATGCGCAAGTTTGTCGGTGTCGTGCCGAAGATGCCGGCGGCCGGTGCCGGGCATGCGGCCACCAGGCCGGCGTGGCGGGTGCGCGCGGCGACCAACTGCGCCAGCAGCCCGCCCAGCGAATGACCTATCAGAAGTGGCGGGGAATCGAGCCCGTTCACAACACCCACGAGGTCGTCGACGTAGTCCGTCAGACCCAGCGACGCGATCTTCGTCGCGCCCTCGTGCAGCGGCAGTTCGTGGTGCCGCAGCGTCGGGGCGTGGGTCGTGTAGCCGCGCTCTTCGAAGGCGGCGCGGGCCGGTGCCCACTGCTCCCCACGGCTCCAGGCGCCGTGAATCAGGAAGACATGCTTGCGGTCCGGCATAGCGCTTAGGGTGGCACCAAGCGCGCCTGACCGTAGCAGTTTCGCTATACGAACGCCCAACCATGGCGCCACTGTCGCCCCGCTGGGCGCGAGCATCCAACGTGTCGGTGGGATTCGTCAGACTCCGATGTTGATCGCCGTTGCGCGTAGTCTGCATTTATTCGAGTTCCGGGGCGAAAGGAGGCGCGGGATGTCCGACCTGGCCGACCTGCCGCGCGACTTGCTGAGCCTCGAGCAGTGGGACGCGCTGGAAGTCGACGCGACGCGACGGTGGGAGCTCAGCGAGGGAACACTCATCATGTCGCCGCCTCCAACCCCGTGGCATCAACGCATTTCCAGAAGGCTCACGCGTCTGCTCGAAGATCACCTACCGGAAGGACTGGAGGCGGTCCCTGACATCGCGGTGATCACGAGCGCGTCGTTCCCGCCGAGTGCCCGTATTCCGGACATCGCCGTGGTTCCAGATCGTGTGTTCGAGCGGCGCTCCGCTGGGGTGTCGGCAGACGATGTCGTCCTGGTCGTCGAAATCGTCTCGCCGGGCTCGCGCGGCATGGACCACGTTATGAAGTTGCACGAGTATGCGAAGGCGGGCATCGAGAACTATTGGATCGTCGACCCCGATGCACCCGCCGATGACCGTTTTCTCGCCTACCGACTCGACGGCGAGATCTATCGACCGCTAGCGGCCTTCGACGGGGAGCGGATCCGGGTAACCGAGCCCGTCCAGATCGAATTCAGACTGGACGCGTTGACGGGTCGTTAGCGTCCCCGCCGAGCGTGCAACTGTGGCGAGATTTCCGCCGATTTTTCGCAACCGTTGCACTCGGCGATCTGTCTGGCCCGTAGTACCCGAGGAGCCGGTGCCCCGCCGCGCGACTCGCGGTAACCTCATTCTCATGGCTGAACCGACCGAGGAAGCCGAAGTGACCCGCGGCGACCGCTTCATCAAGACGGCCGTCGCGATCCTGGGCGAAACCGGACGCACCGACTTCACCGTGCAGGAGGTCGTCGCGCGCTCGAAGACCTCGCTGCGGGCGTTCTACCAGCACTTCGGCAGCAAGGACGAGCTGCTGCTGGCGCTGTTCGACCGGACCATCGCGCAGTCGGCGCAAACCTGGCGAGAAGAGACCAACGGGCTCGACAGCACCGCCGCGCTCAAGCTGGTGATCGACCGCATCACCCAGCAACCGGAATCGAGCACCCAGGACAGCCTCAACCGGGCGCTGAGCCTCTACAACCAGCACCTGGCCGAAACCCGCCCCCGCGAATACGCCCGGGTGCTCTCCCCCCTGCATCACCTGCTTCGCGACATCGTCGGCCAGGGCATCACCGAGGGGGTGTTCAACCCGGGCCTGGACGTCGGGGCCGCGGCCGCGATCGTCATGCAGACGATGATGGGCGCGCAGCGATTGCATTGGCTGGGCACCGAATTGATCGGCACCCCGATCGACGCCGGCCAGGTGTATGACTTCTGCAGCCGCGCGCTGGGCATCCGGGACGCCGACGAGGCGACGGGCCCGCCCTCGCTGGCCGAGTTGTTCGCCCAGATCGGCATGCGCCCGGGCACTCACAACGGCGAGTTCGCGATGACCATGCCGGTGAGCCCGCAGGTGGTCAACACGTCCGGCGCGCTGCAGGGCGGGTTGATCGCCACGCTCGTGGACGTCGCCGGCGGGCAATTCGGGCTGGAATACCTGAAGCCGGGCACCACGATGACCACCGCCGACCTGTTCGTCCGCTACCTGCGGCCGATTCGGCAGGGCTCGGCGTACGCGGTGCCCCGGATGCTGCGCGCCGGCAGGCGGGCGATGGTCATGCAGATCGACATCTATGGCGACGGCGACGGGGGCGAGGAGCTGCTGGCGACGGCGACGGTCAATTTCGCCGTGATCGAGGGGACGACACCACAGCTGCCCAGCTGGCCAGGCGCCTGAGCCGGGCTACACCTTGTCGCGCGGAGGTGGTAACGTCATTACCACAAACTGAGAACCCGAAGCTTCCGCAAGGAGATCGCCATGCCGTCTCGCGAACTTTCCTTCCCCGTGTTCGACGCCGACAACCACATGTACGAGCCGCAGGAGGCGCTGACGAAGTTCCTGCCCGACAAGCGCAAGAACGTCATCGACTACGTGCAGGTGCGCGGGCGCACCAAGATCGTGGTCCGCGGCCACATCAGCGAGTACATCCCCAACCCCACGTTCGAGGTGGTGGCCCGCCCGGGCGCCCAGGAGGACTACTTCCGGCACGGCGCGCAGGGCAAGAGCTATCGCGAGATCCTCGGCGAGCCGATGAAGGCCATCCCCGCGTTCCGCGAGCCCGGCGCGCGGCTGGAGGTCATGGACGAGCTCGGCATCGACTACGCGCTGATGTTCCCGACGCTGGCCAGCCTGGTCGAGGAGCGCATGAAGGACGACCCCGAGATGACCCACGACGTCATCCACGCGCTCAACGAGTGGATGTACGAGCAGTGGTCGTTCAACTACTCCGACCGCATCTTCGCCACCCCGGTGATCACCCTGCCGATCGTCGAGCGCGCGCTCGAAGAACTCGAATGGGTGCTGGAGCGCGGCGCCCGCACGGTCCTGGTCCGGCCGGCGCCGGTGCCCGGCTTCAAGGGCAGCCGCTCGTTCGGCCTCGAGGAATTCGACCCGTTCTGGCAGGCCTGCATCAAGGCCGAGCTGCCGGTCTCGATGCACGCCTCGGACAGCGGCTACTCCGAATTCGCCAACGTGTGGGAGCCCGGCGACGAGTTCCTGCCGTTCAAGCCGACCGCCTTCCGCAGCTTCGCCATGGGCCACCGCCCGATCCTGGACGCGATGGGCGCGCTGGTGTGCCACGGCGCGCTGTCCCGCAACCCCGAGCTGCGGATCCTGTCCATCGAAAACGGTGCCGACTGGGTTCCGGACCTGTTCAAGGGCTTGAAGGGCGTCTACAAGAAGATGCCGCAGGCGTTCAGCGAGGACCCCATCGAGGCGTTCAAGCGCTGCGTCTACATCACCCCGTTCTGGGAGGACCGGTTCACCGAGATCGTCAAGATGGTGGGCACCGACCGGGTGCTGTTCGGCTCCGACTGGCCCCACCCCGAGGGCCTGAAGGACCCCATCACCTTCGTCGACGAGCTCACGGACTTCGACGAGGAGGACGTCGCCAAGATCATGGGCGGCAACCTGATGAAGCTGATGAAGGTCTCGCAGCCCTCGAAGAAGCCGGTCTCGGCCTGATCGACGGGCCCCTCCGCTGCATCGTTAACAAACCGATGCTGCAAGCACATAACCACTATTGATAAACTGTCAATTAGCGTGAGCAGAAATCATGTATTTGCCCTGATTACATGACTCGCTAGAGTGTCTTGCGGGGAGGGGCGACCAAATGGTCGGCGACAAGGACTGGAACAAGACCGTCGGTGCGGCTGATGACGTTCGCCGCACGTTCGAGAACGTTCCGGCCATGCTAGTCGGCCTCAAGGGGCCCGAACACCGGTTCGTCGCCGTCAACGCCGCCTACCGGGCCTTCAATCCGACGGGCAACCCGGTGGGCAAGCTCGCCGTCGAGGTCTTCCCCGAGCTGGAGAGCCAGCAGATCTACCAGATGTTCGACCGGGTCTACGAAACCGGCGAATCGCAATCCGGGACGGAGTGGCGGCTACAGGCCGACTACGACGGGTCGGGAATCCAGGAACGGTACTTCGACTTCGTCGTCACACCGCGCCGCGGCGACGACGGATCGATCGAGGGCGTGCAGCTCATCTTCGACGACGTCACCGCGCGGGTGCAGGCGCGGCTGGCCGCTGAGCAGCGCATCGAGGAGCTGTCCGAGCGCTACCGCAACGCCCGCGATTCGGCCATCGTCATGCAGCAGGCGCTGCTGGCCCCCTCGGTGCCCGTCGTGCCCGGCGCCGACGTCGCCGCCGAATACCTGGTGGCCGCCGAGGACACCGCGGCCGGGGGCGACTGGTTCGACGCGATAGCCCTCGGCGATCGGCTGGTGCTTGTCGTCGGCGACGTCGTCGGACACGGCGTCGAGGCCGCCGCGGTCATGTCGCAGCTACGCACCGCGCTGCGCATGCAGATTTCGGCCGGCCACAGCATCGAGCAGGCGCTGGAGGCCGTCGACCGCTTCCACGAACACGTCCCTGGGTCGAAATCCGCCACGCTGTGCGTGGGTTCGCTCGACTTCGCGAGCGGCGAATTCCAGTACTGCACAGCCGGACACCCGCCGCCCCTGCTGGTGAGCGCCGGCGCGGCTGCGCGCTACGCCGAACCCTCCGGCGCGGGTCCGCTCGGCAGCGGCACCGGATTCCCGGTACGCAGCGAGACCCTCGACGTGGGCGATTCGGTCCTGTTGTATTCCGACGGCCTGATCGAACGCCCGGGCCGGCCGTTGGGCGCCAGCACCGCCGAATTCGCCGAGCTGGCCGCCAACATCGTCGGCGGCAGCGGTGGCTTCGTCATCGATGCGCCGCGCCGGCCCATCGACCGCATCTGTTCGGAGACACTGGAATTGCTGCTGAGGTCGACGGGCTACAAGGACGACGTCACGCTGCTCGCCGCGCAACGCCGCACACCGCCGCAGCCGCTGCGCATCACGTTGGACGCGACGATCCACGCCGCGCGCGCGGTGCGCACCCGGCTGCGCGAATGGCTCTCGGAGGTCGGCGCCGACGCCGACGACATCTGCGACGTCGTGCACGCCGTCTCCGAATTCGTCGAAAACGCCGTCGAGCACGGGTATTCGACGGAGGTGCCCGACGGGGTGATCGTCGAGGCCGCACTCGCCGGCGACGGCAACCTGCACGCCTCCGTGATCGACCACGGGCGGTGGAAGGATCACCGCGAGGGCGAGCGGGGCCGCGGACGCGGGCTGGCGATGGCCGAAGCCCTGGTGTCCCAAGCGAAGATCACGCACGGCCCGGACGGGACGACGGCCACGCTGACCCACCGGCTGTGGCGGCCCGCGAACTTCATCACCGACACGATCGTCGGCCGCTCGGCCCACCACCGGCCCGTCAACGCCGAGTTCGTCTCCCTGGTCCACGACGCGGGGCGCATCGTCGTCAGCGGCGACGTCGACAGCACCACCGCATCCACCCTGGACCGCCAGATTGCCGTCGAAAGCCGTTCCGGCATAGGGTCTTTGACGATCGATCTCAGCGGGGTCACCCATCTCGGGTCGGCGGCGGTGAGCGCGCTGGCCGCCGCCCGCGACCGGGCGCACACCCAGGGCGGTGACTTCGTGCTGGTGGCCCCGCCCGGCAGCCCGGCGCACCACGTCCTGTCGCTGGTTCGGCTGCCCTTCGTGAGCAGCGAGGCCAGCGATCCCGCGAACGTCTTCGCCGAAGACTAGGACGTTCAGCGGCTTTGGCCGTGGCGCACCTGGTTGAACGGCACCCCGCGGTCGGCGGCGTATTCGCGTGGGAACCCCAGCACCCGTTCGCCGATGACGTTGCGGGCCATCTCCGTGGTGCCGCCGCCGATGGCCACGTTCTGCCGGGACAGGTAGCGCAGCCCGGCCTCGAGCCCGTCGCCGAATTCCCCGACGACACCGGCGCTTCCGGTGATCGCCAGCGCGGTGTCCATGTCCAGGGTGACGGTCTCGGAATGGAAGAGTCTGATCAGTGTCCCCGCCGCCGGGGGCAACGCGCCGTCGCGCACGGCGCGGTACACATGGTCGATGAGCTGCTCGGCCACCGCGCGGTGCACGAGCGCCCGGCCGGCCATCTCGTGGACGCGTTCGCTGTCCGCCTGGCCGGTCTTCTCGGCGAGGGCAACGTAGTCAACGGGATTGGTGCTGCCGCCCTCGCTGCCGCTGCCGCTGGCGAATTCCGACCCCTGCCCGACGGCCCGGCGTTCGTGATACAGCTGGCGCGAGGCCACCGCCCAGCCGCCGTTGACCTCCCCGACGACGGCGTCGTCGCCGACGTCCACGCCGTCCAGGAACTCCTCGCAGAACTCGGTGGAACCACTCAGCATCGTGATGCGCCGCAACGTGATTCCCGGATGCGCGATGGGCACCAGGAACATGGTCAGGCCTTCGTGCTTGGGCACGTCCCAGTCGGTGCGGGCCAGGCACAAGCCATAGTCGGCGGCGAACGCGCTCGTGCTCCAGGTCTTGGCGCCCTCGATCACCCAACGGTCGCCGCGCCGTTCGGCGCGGGTGATGACACCGGCGAGGTCCGACCCCCCGCTGGGTTCGGACAGCAGCTGCACCAGCACCTCGTCGCCGCGCAGGGCGGCCGCGATGTGCCGCCTCTTCTGCTCCTCGGTGCCGGTGTCGAGCAACGTGGCGCAGCAGATGGTGAATGTGGGGGTGTTGAGGATCAGCGGCATCTCGTAGCAGAGGGACTCGGCATCGAAGGCCTTCTGGTACTCGTAGTCCAGGCCCAGGCCGCTGTACTCGCGAGGGAAGCAGATGCCGGCGAATCCCCCGTCGTAGAGCCGCTTTTGCAATTCGCGGGCCCGGTTCCACGATCGCTCGTCGTCGCGCGGGGCGGCCGGCGGCGACTCGGGGTCGATGGCGGGCATGTTGTCCGCCAACCACACTCGGGCCCGGGCGGCGAATTCGGCGACAGATTCGGCGGTTGTCATCGCGCGTTGGTCATCGATCGCGCCGCCTTCTCCGCCTCGTACACGCGCAGGTTGTGCTCCTCGGGGGTGCCGAACATGGAGCGGTACAACGTGACCCGCCGTAGGTACAGGTGCAGGTCGTGTTCCCAGGTGACCCCGATGCCGCCGTGCATCTGCACGCACGCCTGGACGACCCGGCCGGCCATCTCGCCGACATAGGACTTGGCGATGCTGGCCGACAGGCCCGCCCCGGGCGAGCGGGCGGCGACGTCGGCGACCGCCGCCGCCGTGGTGGCGCGGCAGGCTTCCAGCCACAGCTTCATGTCGGCGAAGCCGTGCTTTAGGACTTGGTAGGACGCCAGCGGACGGCCGAAGGTGTGCCGGTCCAGCGCCCATTGGACGGTGAAGTCGAACACCGTCTGCAGGATGCCGACCACCTCGGCGCACTGCAGCACCTGCGCGAGCTGGCTTTGCCGCTCGATCAACGCGACGGTCTCGGTGGCGTCGCCCACGGCCGCCGACCGCGGCACGACCACCCCGTCGAAATCCACCCGCGCGTACTGCTTGACCAGGTCCACCGACTGCTGGGGCGTGACCCGCACGCCCGGCGCGTCCGCCGGGACCAGGAACTGGCGAACCTCGGAGCCGCACCGCGCCACGACCAAGAGCACCCCGCTCTGGGCGCCGGCCTCGACGCGGTCCTTCGTGCCGTCCAGGCGATAGCCGGACTCGGTTTCGGTGGCCGTCACCGACGGGTCCAGCGGCGCCCAGCCGCGGCCCGGCTCGCACACCGCCCACGACGCCACGGTGTCCCCCGACATCAGCGACTCGATGGTGTCGGCGTGCGATTGCGGGTCCGCGCACCCGGTGAGCGCGGCGAGCACGACGCTGACCGGATACAGCGGCCCGGGCGCCACCGTCTTGCCGAGTTGTTCGGCGACCATGGCCAGGTCCTCGACGCCGCTGCCCGAGACGCTGCCGCCGCCCAATTCCTCGGGAACCAGCAGGGCCGTCCACCCGAGTTCGGCGGCGCGCCGCCACCAGGCCGGGTCGAAGGACTGTGCGGCGGCGTGCAGCTCCCGGACGCGACGCAGCGGCGCTTCTTTGTGCAGAAAGGCTTGGGTCGTGGAAGCGAAGAGTATCTTTTCGGGAGAGTCGACAGCGGTCATGGTGCCGAAAGGAAAGTTGGTTGGTTGATCATCCGCCTGGTCGGTTTTCGTCGGGGTTCGCTGGGATTTCGATGTTAGCAATGAGCAATACGGTAAGAGATACCGGAGTGCGATCGATAATGTTCGTGACGTGCGGTGATCGCGATGGCTGACGCGGAAGAACCGCTCGAGACGCGGGCGCTTATCGAGGAGGCCGAGGCGGAGGCCGCCGCGGCCGAGGCGGTGGCCGCCGCGGCCAAGGCGCGCGCCCGCGCCGCACGGCTGCGACGCGAGGCCCTCGGCCTGCCCGACCCGGCCGAGATGCTCGACGAAGACGACGAAGACGGCGCATACGACGCGCCGGGCGACGCGGCGTACGAGAACGAATACGACGAGGCCGCCCACGAAGACGAGTACGACGAGGACTACTACGAATCGGCCGAGGATTACGACGAGTCACCGGCGGAGCCGGCCGCGTGGCGACGCTGGGTGCCGGCGATCGCGGCGGTGGCGGCCGTCATCGGCATCTGCATTTTCGTCGCGCTCAGCGCCTACATGGTGGGTCAGCACCGCGACGCCACCGAGCGACAGCAGCGGGAGGCCGAGTTCGTCGACGGCGCCAAGCGGGGCGTGCTCAGCATGATCTCCCTGGACTTCAACAAGGCCAAGGACGACGTCCAGCGCGTGATCGACGGTTCCACCGGCCAATTCAAGGACGACTTCGCGCACCGGGCCAACGACTTCATCGCGATGGTCACCCAGTCGAAGGCCGTCACCTCGGGGACCGTGAACGCCGCCGCCCTGGAATCCGTCACCGGCGACTCGGCGGTCGTGCTGGTCTCGGCGACGTCGCAGGTCACCAATTCCCCGCCGGGCAAGGACGTGCCGCCGCTGGTGTGGCGGCTCAAAGTGACGGTCTCCGACGTCGCCGGGCAGTACAAGATGTCGAAAGTTGAGTACGTACCGTGACCGACGACGTGCGCGACATCGATTCGGCTGCACCGGAAGTCGACCCGGACGCCGGATGGGAAGGCCAACCCGAACCCGACGCGGCCGAGGCGGCCGCCGAAGCCGACGCCGACTCCCCCGCCCCGGCCGCACGCGCGCGCCGCGGCATCCCACCCAGGGTGCGCAGGATCGGCGCGGCGGTGCTGGCCGTGCTCCTGCTGATCTCGGGCGGCGTGGCGACCTGGCTCTACTTCAAGCAGTACCGGCCCGACCAACAGACCGGCACCGATGTCGTCCGGTCGGTGGCCAGGGCCGCGTCCGACGGCACGACGGCGCTGCTGTCCTACTCGGCCGACTCGCTCGACCAGGACCTGGCCGCGGCCAAATCACACCTGGGCGGCGATTTCCTCTCGTACTACGACCAATTCAGCAAGCAGAGCGTGGCGCCGATCGCCAAGCAGAAGTCGATGAAGAGCACCGCCAAGGTGACGGGCGCCGCGGTGTCGGAGCTGCACCCCGATTCGGCCGTCGTCCTGGTTTTCGTCGACCGGGTGACCACGACCAAGGACAATCCTCAACCGTCCGTGGCGGTCACCAGCGTGCTGGTGGGCATGAACCGGATCAACGGCAACTGGCTGATCACCAAGTTCACGCCCATCTAGCCGTCACATCGCGAAAACCCGGCGCAGCGACTGCGCGTGCAGATCCCGGTTCTCTTGGGAGACAATCCAATCGGGAACCAGTGAGTCGAAGCCACTGAATGTCGCGGCAATCACATGCAATTCGGTGTGCACGTAGGCATGCAAGAGCCGGTTGGCGTAGTCGATGGCCTCGTCGCGGCACGGGTCGATCTCCGAGCAGCTGATGAACGTGGGCGGCAGGCCCTCGAGGTTGGCCCGGTGCGCGGGAACATGTTGGCCGCTGGCGGCCGCATGTCCGAGGTAGTGGCTCCAGGCCCGGCTCACGGCGGGGCCATTGAGGCCCGGCGTGCGCTGGAACTCACGCCGCGACGGCGTGGCATCGCAATCGAGCATCGGCTGGTGCAGGACCTGCACGAGGATCGTCGGCCCCTCCTCGTCGAACATCCGCTGCGACAGACCCGCGACCAGCGCCGCCCCCGCGTCGCGCCCCATCACCGCGATGTGCCCGGCGTCGGCGTCCAGGTCGGCGCTGTTGTCCACGACGTAACGGAGGGCCGCCTCCACGTCGTCCAGCGCGGCCGGGCACGGATGTTCGGGCGCCAGCCGGTAGTCGACCGACACCAATAGGCAGCCGGAGTCGCGCGCCAACTCCACGCACTGCGCGTGATCGGTGTCCAGGTTCCCCGTCACGAAGCCGCCGCCGTGGGCGTACACCACCAGCGGTGCCGCGGATCCCGGGTGGCCGCGATACAGGCGAACGCCGAGCGGCGCGCCGTCGGGACCGGGGATGGTTCGCGATTCCACGGTGACACCATCGGTGTCGACGGCCGCGGCCCGCTCGGCGGCACGTAGGTCGGCCCGTTGGCGCTCGGCGGCCAGTGTCTCGGCGCGGAATTCGACGACGCCCAGCTCGGTCGCCGCCTCGCGCAGCACCGGGTCGATGCGATTGAGACCTTGCGGCCGCGTCAGGTTGGTTTGCGTCATGCCTCTCATCTTCCGTGGGGGAAACCCTCTTCACGGTAGACCCGGCCGGCGCGTCACCGTTCCCCGGGAAGCGCCTTGACCGTCGCGGGCAATCCGTACAGCGCCGTTGCGTTGCCGCGCATGATTTTTTCGCGCTGCTCGGCGGGGAACCGGTTGATGGCGTACGCCGGCGAGTCATAACTCCAGTGCGGGTAGTCCGTCGAGAACATGAGGTTGTCGCCGAGGTCCATCATCTCCAGGTAGTCGCGGAACTGCACGGTGTCGGCGTCCTCCAGCGGCTGGGTGGTGAACCGGACGTGTTCGCGCACATAGTCCGACGGGCGCCGGCGCACGTGCGGCAGGTCGCCGCGGCGGGCCTCCCAGATCCGGTCCATTCGCGACATCACCGGCATCGCCCAGGTGAAGCCGCCCTCGATGAAGACCACCCGCAGCTCCGGGTGGCGATCGAACGCCCCGTCGAACACCAGGCTCATCAGGTGCGACACGTACAGCAGCGGCCACGCCGCGAAGAAGTCGTGCCAGTGCGCGGGGTTGCCGACGGGATAAATCGGGATCAATTCGAAGGGCGTCTGTCCCATCAGGTGCGTGGAGATCGGGAGCCCGTTGCGCGACGCCGCCTCGTAGAGCGGATCGAAATGCGGGTTGCCGAACGGGATCCCGCGCGTCTGGGGTGTCATCAGCACCTGGGCCATATAGGGATGCCCGGCCCAGCGTTCGACTTCACGCGCCGCCTGCTCCGGTGTCTGCGCGCTCACGCTGATCGACCCGCGCCAGCGGCCGTGCGCGTTGTGCTTGTCCAGCCACACGTCGGCCAGCCAGTCGTTGTAGGTCGACTTGAGCACGTGCTCGGCCTGCGGCAGCTGCGCGTCGCACATCGGCTCCAGCGACGCGATGCTGACGCCGGCGTCGACGAGCAACTGTTTGGCGGCGAAATCCGGGTCGCTGCCGGCGGCCCCGCCGCCCGGCGGCCACGAGTCCATGCGCAGCGACGACGTCTTGTACGCGTCCGGGGTGTCATAGAAATACGACACCGGGCTGGCTTCGTTTCCGGTCGTCCAGATCTTGTCCACCCATTCGGCGGGCGCGTAGGACTTGAGCACGTCGGTCGAGACGGGCAGCGGGTGCACGTCGGTGTCGACGATGGTGACCGCGATGTCGTCCTCGTGGCCGGCCGGCGAGTCGACCCGTTCGATCGTCGTCATCACACACGCTCCTTCAGCCCGTAGAGCTCACTGGCGTTGGCCCACAACACTTTGTCGCGCTGTGCGGCGTCGAGACCCTCGACAACGGCCTCGGGCGGTGACGTCGACCAGTGCGGGTAGCTCGACCCGTACATCAGCAGCCCGGACTTGTCGGTGAAGTCCATCCAGCGGGCCATGGTGTCGGCCTCGGTGGGGCCGTCGAACGCCGACGAGCAGAACCGGACGTGGCCGCGCAGGTATTCGCTGGGATAGCGGTCGACCCAGGGCGTCTGGTCGCGCATCGACAGCCAGAAGGTGTCCAGCCGCCACATCAACGGGGTGAGGATGTCGTAGCCGCCGTCGGCGAACACGAACCTCAGGCCCGGGTGCCGGCCGAACGCGCCCTCGACGATGAGCGTGGCCAGGTGCACGAAGTAGTTGAGCGGCATGAACGCCGCGTAACCGGGGTAGGTGTGCGCGTGCCCGGCGAAGGTCGGCGGGTAGTCGACGCCGTTGCCGCCGTTGATGTGCACCGCGACCGGCAGGCCGTGGGCGGCGGCGGCCTCCCAGATGGGCTCGAACATCGGCTTGCCGTACGGCTCGCGCGACTGCAGGGGCACTCCGACCTGCACCAGCTTGGGGTGCCCGGCGAGGCGCTCGATCTCGGCGACCGCGCCGCGGGGGTCCTCGGGGTTGACGCGGATCGTGCCCCGGAACCGGTCGGTGGTGTCGGGCTCCAGCCAGCGGTCGAGCAGCCAGTCGTTGACCGCCGCGCAGATCCTGCTGTTGAGCAGGTAGTCGGCGATGTTGCCGCGGGTCAGCGGGTTCAAGATGGCGTAGCTGACACCCATCTCGTCGAACAGGTGGCGGGTCACGGTCTCAGGATCCGAGCCCGGGTAGTTCTCGCCGTAGAGGTCGTGCCGATAGTCGCCGCCGGGCGCCTGGTACCACTGCTGCTCGACGTCGGGGATCGCCCGCAGCTGGTGCGCCGCGGGGAGATAGCGCCGGATCTCGGCGTTGTTGCGGAAGTGCGGCTGCACGTTGGTGTCGATGACTAACGGGCTCACGCGGTTAAATACACCTCCCCGTCGGTGACGTCGACCGGATAGGTGCGCACGCGGCGGCGCGGGTCGGCCACGTTTTGGCCCGTGGTGATGTCGAATTCCCAGTTGTGCCAAGGGCATCGGACGATCTGCCCGTCGCGGACCCTGCGCATCCCGCCGGGCTCGTCGGGGGCCGGTTCGTTGGTGCCGCCCAGCAGGCCCAGGCACAGCGGGGCGCCCTCGTGCGAGCAGTAATTGACGATCGCGTACAACTCGCCGCGCACGTTGTAGACGCCCACGCCGAACTTCCCGACGTCGACCAGCTTCATTCCGCCGGGCGGCAGCTCGTCGAGGGAGCAGACGAATCGCCGGTTGGGCACCTGAGCATCACCGCCTCCGTGGCAAGCCCGCATTGGGCTTCGTTGCTATTTATACTATGATAGCCATATTCCCCGGCACCCACATGCCGCCTTGGCGGCTGCTCAGGAGGAGCGCGGATGACGCTCAGCACCGACCCGGACGGCCAGCCCGTCACCCTGGACTTCACCGGTGAAACCAGCCCGTACCCGTTCTTCGAATACATGCGGCGCACCGACCCGGTATGGCACGGCTCCCTGGCCGACCACACGCAGATGCCCGAGGAGCTGCGGCCGGACGACGAGTGGGTCCTGTTCGGCTACGACGGCGTGTTCCAGGGTTTCCGCGACGACCGGATCTTCACCTCGGCCGCCTACGACAAGACGATCGGGCTGGTGATGGGCCACACCATCCTCGCGATGGGCGGCAAGGAGCACCACGACCACCGCAGCCTGGTGGCCAAGGCCTTCCGCGCCACCGCGCTGGAGCGGTGGGAGCCGTCGGTGATCGGACCGGTCTGCGACCGGCTCGTCGACGAGATCAAGAACGACGGCCACGCGGACCTGGTGAAGGCGGTGACGTTCGAGTTTCCGACCCGGATCATCGCCACGCTGTTGGGGCTGCCCCCGGAGGACCTCGACCTGTTCCGGCGGCTGTCGCTGGACCTGATCTCGATTCCCACCGACATCGTCGCCGGGCTGAACGCGGCCGCGGAGTTGCACGGCTACTTCCTCGAGCAGGTCGAGCAGCGGCGCCGCAAGCTCACCGACGACATCATCGGCGATTTGGTCGCCGCCGAGATCGAGGGCGAGAAGCTGACCGACGAGGCCATCATCGCGTTCCTGCGGCTGCTGCTGCCCGCCGGCCTGGAGACCACCTACCGCTCCTCGGGCAACCTGCTGTACCTGTTGCTGACCCACCCCGAGCAGCTGGACCTGGTCTGCCGCGACCGGTCGCTGATACCGGCGGCGATCGAGGAGGGCCTGCGCTACGAAACCCCGCTGACCATGGTCATGCGGACCACCACCGAGGAGGTCGAAATCGGCGGCAAGACAATCCCGGCCGACGCGCAGATCGACATGTGCATGGGCTCGGCCAACCGCGACGAGAGCCGCTGGACCGACCCCAACACGTTCGACATCCGCCGGCCGCGGCAGGCC
The DNA here is from genome assembly GCF_059812295.1 of Mycobacterium sp. NGS63. Lineage (NCBI taxonomy): Bacteria > Bacillati > Actinomycetota > Actinomycetes > Mycobacteriales > Mycobacteriaceae > Mycobacterium > Mycobacterium sp. NGS63. Next base: position 424,483 of record NZ_JCALCJ010000002.1, on the reverse strand, counting down.
CACATCGCGTTCGCCGGCGGCATCCACATGTGCCTCGGCATGCACCTGGCGCGGCTGGAAACCCGGGTCATGCTGAACAGCCTGTTCGACCGGGTCAAGGATCTGGCCTTCGTGCCCGACGACGGGACCGGCGAGGAGTCCAAGATCGTCGGCCTGACCTTCCGGTCGCCCAACAAGCTACCGGTCACCTTCTCCCCCGCCGCATGAGAAGCCGGGCGGCGATCCTGCATGACGTCGGCGGGCCCTGGTCCGTCGAGGAGTTCGAACTCGACCCGCCCCGCGCCGGCGAGGTCCTGGTGCAGCTGGCCGCCGCCGGGCTGTGCCACTCCGACGACCACATCCTCAAGGGCGACATGTCGGCGCCCAACGAGGTGATGAAATCCCTGGGGCTGCCGACCATGTTCCCGACAATCGGCGGCCACGAGGGGTCCGGGATCGTGCGCGAAGTCGGCGACGGCGTCACCGATTTCGCGCCCGGCGACCACGTGGTGATGTCGTTCGTCGCGGTGTGCGGGCAGTGCCGCTGGTGCGCGACGGGCATGGAGTACATCTGCGACGTCGGCATCGGCACCATGATCCCCGGGATGCCCACCGACGGCACCTTCCGCCACCACACCGCCGACGGGCGGAACCTGGGCCACATCGCCAAGGTCGGCACCTTCGCCGAACACACCGTGGTGTCGACGAATTCGCTGGTGAAGATCGAGCCGCACCTGCCGCTCGCGCCGAGCGCGCTGCTGTCGTGCGCCATCCCGACCGGCTACGGTTCCGTCGCGAACCGCGCCAACATGCGCGGCGGCGACACCGTCGTCGTGATCGGCGTGGGCGGGATCGGCACCGGCGCGATCCAGGGCGCGCGGATCAACGGCGCCGCGCAGATCGTCGCGGTCGATCCCGTTGAGTTCAAACAGAAGTCGGCGCTGACCTTCGGCGCCACCCACACCGCGGCCACGGCCACCGAGGCGCTCGATCTGGTGCGCGGCCTGACCTACGGGGTCATGGCCGACGCCGTGGTCGTCTCGCCGTCCCTGATCACCCCCGACGACGTCCGCGACGCGGTGCAGCTCACCCGCAAGGGCGGCACCTGCGTGCTCACCGGCATGACGTCGCAGCTGACCCGGTCGGTGAACATCGACCTGCAGGACTTCATCCTGACCAACAAAACCCTGGCGGGCACCATCTTCGGCTCGTGCAACCCGAAGGCCGACATCTCCAGGCTGGCGCGGCTGTATGAGACCGGACAGCTGCAGCTCGACGAGATGATCACCCGCCGCTACCGCCTCGACGACGTCAACGACGCCTACGACGACCTGCTCAACGGCAAAATCGTCCGCGGCATCATCGATTTCGGGCTCTAACCGCTCGCCTCGCGGCGAGTGTGAATCTCACGACGCGACACGCCGTCGGGGCGTCGTAAAATTCACTTTCGGCCTGAACCCCCGAGCACCCGCTGCGTCTGGCCGTACGCGTCGATCGGGCTGTGCAGCGCCAGGCCACCGTCTGCATGCACGACTTGGCCGGTCACCCAGGGCAATTCGAGGACGCCCACGACGGCCCCGGCCACGTCGGCGGCCTCGCCCAGGCGGCCGAACGCCGTCCGCTCCGACAGGCCCTCCACCCAGCCGGGAAGCTGCTCCGGTTTGGCCAGCATCGGCGTCCGCGTCACGCCGGGGCCGACGGCGTTCACCCGGATGCCGTGCCCGCCCCACTCCGCGGCGGCGACCCTCACCAGCATGTTGACCCCGGCCTTGGACACGCAGTAGGCGCCCATGTCGCGATCGGCCAGCGTGCCGCTGATGCTCGAGACCGCGACGATCGAGCCGCCCACCCCGGCGTCGACCATCGCGCCGGCCGCGGCCCGGATGGTCAGCCAGGTCCCGGTGAGGTTGACCGCCAGCACCCGGTCCCATTCCGCGGGCGGCTGCTCGAGCAACATGCCCGACGCGCCGATGCCGGCGCAGGTCACGACCCGGGTGGGCACGCCGTGGTCGCGCACCGTGCGCTCCATCGCGGCCGACACCGCCTCGGGATCGCTGACATCGCAGGCGATGTCGCCGCCGGACAGGTCCCACACCACGACGTCGTGGCCCGCCTCGCGCAGCCGCGCGGCGACCTCCCGCCCGATGCCCGACGCGCCGCCGCTCACCACGGCCGTCGTTGCGCTCGCCGAAACCATGAGCTTCCCCTTCGCTTCGGGACCTTCGCGCATAATCAGACCATGTCGACCGGCCGTCCCGCTGCCCCCCGCCGTGTAGTCGACACGGCCGCGACGGTCACGCTGCTGATCGGGCACGGCCTGCTGGTGCTGTACACGATCGGGATGGCGGCCGCGCTCGCCCACGAGCAGGAATACCTGGAGTCCCGGTGCCGGTATCACAACCTCGACTGCCGTAACCCCTGGCGCACCGACGGGGCCCCGATCGCGGTGGGCGTCACCGTCGTGCTGATGATCCTCGATCTCGCCCTGGTCAGCTGGCGCATGTCGAAGCGGCGGCGGTCGTTCTTCGTGCCGTTGCTGTTCTGCGCCGCCCAGGTCGTCGTCGTCGGGGCGCTGGGCTACCTCGGCAACCCTTAAGACCGCTGAATCTTGGCCAGGGTGCGGTCCCACAGCTCGGCGGCGAGGCGGGCGTCGTAGGCCGCGCGGTGCGCCCTGGCGACCTTGCCCTTCGAGTAGTACTCCCCCGGCGCCCAATCGACCCCCGGCGTGCTCGACGCCAGCCAGACCAGCTGGTCTGCCCCTTCGTCCGACGTCGCGGTGAAGAACTTCGTCGGCGTGTACTTCTTGCTGAACGCCAGCAACCGCGACCCCGACGCGTCGCCGAAATTGGAGGCGACATAGCCCGGGTGAAACGTCGCGGCCGACAGTCCGTCGGCGTGGTAGCGGCGGTGCAATTCCCTGGTGAACAAGACGATTGCCAGCTTGGTCAGGGCGTAGGCGGTGCTCGGCCGGCGCCGATCCGTCTGCTCCAGCTGGGTGACGGTGGTGCGGGGCAGCAGCCGCTGCGACGAGCTGGTGGTGTTGAGGACCGTGGCGCGCGAATCGACCAGCACCTCCATCAGCTGCGTGGTCAGCAGGAACGGCGCCAGGTAGTTGATCTGAAACGTGGCCTCGTGGCCGTCGGCGGTGTGGTGGATCTTGGTGAACATGCCGCCGGCGTTGTTCGCCAACACGTCGATGCGCGGGTACTGGGCACGGATCTTGTCCGCCAGGGCACGCACCTGCGACAGGTCGGCGAAGTCGACGACGAAGTAGTCGGCGTCCAGCTCGGCGGCCACCGCGGTGGTCTTGGCTTCCGAGCGCCCGACCACGACGACGTTGTCGCCGCCCCGGCGCAACCGGCGGGCCGCCGCGGCGCCGATGCCGTCGCTGGCGCCGGTGATGATGATGGTCTTGCCCGTCATGGCCGTCACTTTACGGTCCGGGCTAGACCAGCGAGTAGCGCACCGGAAGGTGCTTGAGGCCGCCGACGAACACGGTGGCGGTGAGCTCCGGGTCGCCGGTCAGCTCAATGGATTTGAGCCGCGGCAGCAACTCGGAGAAGAAGCTGTTGACCTCCATGCGGGCCAGGGCCGCGCCCATGCAGAAGTGCACACCGTAGCCGAAGGCCAGGTGCTTGTTGGGGTCGCGGCCGACGTCGAAGCGGAACGGGTCCTCGAAGACCTCCTCGTCGCGGTTGGCCGACACGTAGGACAGCAGCACGGATTCCCCTGCGGCGATGGGTATCCCGCGCACGGTGGTGTCGCTCGCGGCGGTGCGCATGAACTCCTTGACCGGGGTGACCCAGCGGATCATCTCCTCGGTGGCCAGCGGCATCAGGTCGGGGTTGTCGCGCAGGCGCTCCAGCTGATCCGGGTTCTCGATGAGCGCCTGCAGGCCGCCGGAGATGGTCGCGCTGGTGGTGTCGTGGCCCGCGGTGGCGACGATGAGGTAGTACGACACGGTGTCGATGTCGGACAGCGGTTCGCCATCCACGCGCGCGTTGGCGATCGCCGACGCGAGGTCGTCGGTCGGATGCTCGCGGCGGGCGGTGGTCACCCCGTTGAAGTACTGGAACATGTCCAGCAGCGCGGGCAGCTGGTCCTCACTGCTGCTGCCCCGCTTGAACTCCGAGTCGTCGCTGCCGAACAGCTCCTGGGTCAGCTTGAGCATGCGGGGAAAGTCGGCCTCGGGGATGCCCAGCAGCGACATGATCACGTAGAGCGGGTAGTTGACGGCGACCTGCTGGACGAAGTCGCATTCGGGGCCCACCGCCATCATCTTGTCGACGTAGGTCTTGGCCAGTTCGTCGACGCGAACCTTCAACGCCCGCATCGCCTTCGGCCGGAACCAGTCGGAGCCGATCGCGCGCACCACCCGGTGCTGCGGGTCGTCCATGTGGATCAGCGTGCGCACGCCCGCCGCGGCCTGCATCTCGTCGCCCTCTTTGGTGGCCAGCACCGGGCGCGGCCAGTTGGTGAACAGCATGTTCTCGCGTTCGATGTCCATGATGTCGGAGTGCTTGGTGATCGCCCAGAACGGTTGGTAGTTCGGCACATCCACCCGCGACACCGGCGCGTTGGCGCGCAGGTGCGTCAGCGCCGCGTGCAGTTTCCGCTCGTCGGTGTAGGCCAGCGGATCCGCCAACAGCTTGGCGGCCTCGTCCATGGTCGTCGTGCTCACTCGCGAAACTCCTTCAGTGCGGCGGTGATACAGGATTGCGAAGCGGTCAAGAAGATCGGCAGGACACGGTCGACCGAGTCCGCGCAGCGGGCCTTGAGGCCGTCGGCGATGGTGTCCACGGGGCCGGCGACGGCGAAGGCCGCCAGCATCTCGTCGTCGACGAGCGAACCCATGGTGTCCCACTGCCCATCCAGGGACAGGCGGTGCAGTTCGGTGTGCAGGTCACCCCAGCCGTGCAGCTCGAGGACGGTGCGGTAGGCCGGCGTAGACCCGTAGAAGGCGATCTGCTTGCGCACGGCGGCGGTGGCTTTCGCGAGTTCGGCGTCGGTCTCGCCGGTGGCGATCAGCACCTCCGCCGACACCTCGAAGCCGCCCGCGTCGCGGCCGCCGCGCTGCATGCCGCGCCGTAGCGCCGGGACCGTCACCTCGTCGAGGTAGCGCTTGGAGACCATCGGGTGGCCGAGGTGTCCGTCGGCGACCTCGCCGCACGTCTCGGTCATGGCTTCGCCGACGGCGGCGAGGAACACCTTGGGCGGTGGATACGGATGCGGCTCGGGGGTGAACATGGGCGTCATGATCTTGTGGGTGTAGAAGTCGCCCTCGAAGCGCAGCCTGGTGCCGTCCGCCCACGCCGACCAGATGGCGTGCAGCGCGGCGACGAACTCGCGCATCCGGCGCGCGGGATGGCTCCACGGCATGCTGAACCGCTTCTCGATGTGGGGCCGGATCTGGGTGCCCAGGCCGAGGATGAACCGGCCCTTCGAGTACGCCTGCAGGTCCCAGCCGGTGTTGGCGACGGTCATCGGGTTGCGCGCGAACGCCACCGCGATGTTGGTGCCGAGTTCGAGGCGCGAGGTGTGTTCGGCGGCCAGCAGCAGCGGCAGGAAGGGGTCGTGGCTGGTTTCGGCGGTCCAGCCGCCGGCATACCCGTCGCGCTCCAGTTCGCCGGCCGCGTCGGCCACCCGCGCAAGTTGATTGGGGATGCCCCCGTCGATCTTGGGGTGGGGGCCGCCAGGCATGCGGGTAACTTTACAGTAAGCAATCCAGTATGTGACCCTGCAGACCGGGCGCGCGACCCGAACCCGCACGAGGTAGGACAGAGGCATGACAAAACCCCCTGATTGGGAGGAGACGCTCGACGATCTCGGCCGTCGCCGTCGGCACGCGCTGGGGATGGGCGGCGCGGAGCGGCTCGACAAGCACCGCGGCAAGGGCAAGCTCGACGCCCGCGCGCGCATCGAGCGGCTTGTCGACCCGGGCTCGTTTCGCGAACTCGGCACCCTGGTGGGCGGGGACGTCGCCGCCGATGCGATCGTCACCGGTTCGGGGCTTGTCAACGGGGTTCCGGTGATGGTGGGCGCCGAGGACTTCACGACCCTTGCCGGCAGCATCGGGCCCGGCGGCAACTCCAAGCGCTACCGCATCGCCGAGCTGGCGGTGCGCGACAAGATCCCGTTGGTCATGCTTCTCGACGGCGCCGGCTTTCGGCCCACGGGCGGGCACTACGGGCGCTCCCCCACGGATCTGCTTGCCCAGACGCAGTGCTCGGGGCGGGTGCCGACGGTCGCCGCGGTGCTCGGGCCGTCGGCCGGGCACGGCGCGCTCGTCGCCCCGGTGTGCGATTTCCGCATCATGAGCCGCCAGGGCGCGATCTTCACCGCGGGGCCGCCGGTCGTCAAAGAGTCGACGGGCGAGGACATTTCAAAGGAGGACCTGGGCGGCCCGGACGTCGCGCTGGCCAGCGGGGTGATCCACAACGTCGCCGAGGACGACGAAGCCGCGCTCGACGACGTTCGCCGCTATTTGTCCTACTTCCCGCCGAGCGCGTGGTCGTATCCCTCGGCGCTGCGGGCCGATGCCACCACCGCTTTGAGGCCGACGCCGGAGTTGCTCGACATTGTCTCCCGGGACAATCGCCGGGTCTACGACATGCGCGCGGTGCTCGACGTGGTCTTCGACCGCCCGGACTGGTTCGAGGTGCAGCCGCGGTTCGGCCGGGCGGTGATCTGCGCGCTGGCGCATCTCGGCGGGCATCCGGTCGCGGTCGTCGCCAACCAGCCGCAGGTGCTGGCCGGGTCCATCGACGCCGCGGCCGCCGACAAGGCGGCGCACTTCATCATGGTGGCCGACTCCTTCCACCTGCCGATCGTCTTTCTGGCCGACAACCCGGGAATGCTGCCCGGCAGTCGCTCCGAGCGGGAGGGCGTGCTGCGGGCCGGCGGGCGGATGTTCGCCGCCCAGACCGTGGCCACGACGATCAAGTTGCACGTCACGCTGCGCAAGGCGTACGGGTTTGGGTCCATGGTGATGTCGCTGCTCGGATTCGACCACCAGGCCGCGACATTCGCCTACCCGGGCGCGACGATGGGCGCGATGAGCGCGGCCGCGTTGAGCAAGGCATCGCATGCGGGCGAGGACCTTTCGGTCAAGCTGCGCAACGCCGAGCTGCAGGCGTCGTACCGGTCGGCCGAGCACATGGGCTTCGACGAGCTCATCGACCCGCGCGAGACGCGCGACGCCCTGCTCGCGTCGCTGCGGCGCGCCATCTCCAGTCGGCAGGCCGCGGCCGAGCCGGTGCAGCGGACCGCGATTTTGCCGTGACTCCCCCCGCGAGCGCGCGCGTCTGCACGCGACACGCCGGCATCCCGCGGCATTTTGGGGACTCTCGCGGGGGCTAGGTCGCTCGGTATTCCGTGACGATCGGCTCGAGCTCGTCCGGTGTCGCGCCGTGCATGATCACCGCGTCGGCGCCGTAGTCGAATTCCTGGCGGATGCGCTGCACGCACTGATGCGCCGAGCCGGTGGCCGACGGCTCCAGCCACTCGTCGGGGATCAGCGTCGCGATGTGCTCGATCTGCTCGGGGGTGGCCTTGTGGTCGATGCCGCCGGCGATCGAGGTCACCACCGAGTCCTCCCGAAACCGTTGCAGCACTGCGGGATCCCAGTTGTTGGTCCGCACCATCAGGTCGCCGTAGCCCTGCAGGTAGGTGGCCAGCCGCGCGACCGTCTTCTTCAGCCGCAGCTGCTCGGGAAGGTGGTCGCCGACGGTGGCGAAGCACGACCACACCCGCACGCTGTCGGGGTCGCGGCCGGCCCGCTCGGCGGCGGACTTCACCGTCGCCACGCAGCGCTGCAGCGTTTCCGGCGTGAAGTAGGTGTGCAGGATGACGTCGTCGAAGGCGCGGCCGCCGAGCTTCAGCGTGTTGGGGCCGAACGCCACCAGCGCCAGGCGGATGTCCTCGTGGAAGTCCGGGTCCAGAAACAGGATGGGGTAGCGGCCCATTGGGCCGTCGTGGTTGAAGATCAGCTCGCCGTGGAATAGCCGGCGCATCACCTGCGCCCAGTCCTCCATCTGCGCGGTCGTCACCGCCGGGATGCCGAACGCGCCGTAGATCGCGGCGATGCCGCGCCCGATGCCCAGCGTGAACCGCCCGCCGGAGAGCCGGTGCATGGTGGTCGCCCACGACCCGGTGATCAGTGGGTGGCGGGTGTTGTGATTGGTTGCGGCCGTGGCGATCTGCATCCGGGTGGTCACCGCGCAGGCCGCGCCAACCAGGGACGACGCCTCCTTGACGTTCCAGCGCTCGGAGATGAACGCCGTCCCGAAGCCCAGCTCCTCGCCGCGGCGGGCCTCGTCCATCAGGGTGGCCGGGCCCTCGCCGCCGGCCCCGGCCAGCAGGTAGTAGCCCAACTCGTCAAGCACGCGCCCGCTCAATTCCACACTCCTTGCTTGTAGCCGCAGTTCCAGACCTCGATGATTTTGCCGTCGACGACGCGGAACACCTCTATGCTCGCGATGTTGGTTCGGCTGCCGTCCTTGGCGGTGATCGTCGAGTCGTAGACGATCGCGACGTGTTCGCCGTCGTCGCCCGCGACGACGATATTCAGGTCGAAGTGCAGGCGCTCGAGCGCCTCCCACATGTTCCTGACCCGGTTGACCGCCTGTTCGCGGGTCAGCGTGTGCGCCTCGCCCACCTCGTGGCGAATGACGGTGTCGGCGAACAACTCCTCGGCCAGCTCGAGGTCGGGTTCGTTCCAGACCACCAGGTTGTACAGCTCGACCACCTCGCGGGCGCTGCGGGCGGCCGCCGTCACCCCGCAACCTCGCGCAGGAAGCCCTCGGTGACCCTCAGCACGCGCCGCGAGAAGACGTGCCCGACGTGGCTGCCGTCGTACCAGTGCAGCCGGCCGCCCCAGCGTTCCTGCAGCGCGAGCGCGGGCTCGCGCATGGCCATGCGGTCGTGCCACGCCCCCACGATGAGCCGCCGGTTGGGCGGCGGCGCGGGGTCGGCCCGCAGCGGGTCGATCACCGACGTCAGCTTCGCGACCTCCGGCGACCCCAGCAGCTCGGCGAACCCCGCGCGGGACTGCCCGAAGCGCCCCATGTGCTGCGCGATCATCGCGTTGAGCCCCAGGATCGGCGTGTACAGCGCCACCGCGTCCACCTGCCGTTCGAGGTGGGAGACCAGCGCAGCCACCGGGGTGCCCATCGAAATCCCCGCCACCACAACGGCGCTGGCCCGCGGCTGCACCCAGCGCACCACGGCGCGGACCTCCGACACCGCGCGCATCATGCCGGCGACGTTGCCCAGCGGGTCGGTGTCCGGGTAGGCCGGCCATTCGCGGCGCCGGCAGCCGTGGCCGGGCTGCACCGGCAGGGCGACGTTGAACCCCAGCCCGTGATGGATCCGCGCGATCCGCGACAGCACCAGATCCTCGGTGCCGCCCTGGCCGGCGCCGTGCACCCACACCAGCCAGGGCCTCGGGCCGTCGGTGTGCCGGCACACGTGCACCACCGCCCGCGCCGGGCCGCCCAGGCCGTCGGCCTCCAGCGTCGCCGGCAAGCGCGGGTCGTGTTCGAACTTCATCCGCTCGTAGGTCAGGCCGCCCCGCGGTCCCGGCAGGCGCCGCCGCCGAACCGACGTCGCCCGCAACGGGTTCGGCTCGGCGTGCGCGCCGTCGATGCCCAGCGCCGACAACTCCTCGGCCGCCGCGGTGCACGCGTCCAGCGGTCGCATCGCCGCCGGGCGGCCATTCAGCAGCGAAAAGCCGCTCAGCACAAGCTCGTCCAGCATGACCTCGCCGAACTGGCGCAGCCCGCGCGGCGACACCGGGGCCCAGCCGGTCGATTCGTTGAGGCCGGCCACCGTGCGCGGCAGCACCATGCCCAGCTCGCGGGCGACGTCCCGTGCGCGATTCAGCATTTACGCCAGCTTGAAGCCGGTGTATCCGCCGGCCGCGATCTCGTCGCAGCGGCGCCGATATTCGGGGATTCCGCCGGTATAACCCATATACATCCGTTTCTTGCCGGGCACGTTGCCACCGTTGTACCAGGAGTTGCACGACGGGTGCACCAGCACCGTCGGCGCGACCAGCGCGGTGGCGTGGTCGATCCACTCCTGCTGCGCGGTTTCCAGCGCCTCGATGGTGCGGATCCCGTTGGCGCGCAGGTGGGCGATGCAGTCGCCGATCCACTCCACGTGCTGCTCCAGCGCGGCCACGAAGTTGGTTGCGGCGCTGGGGCTCCCGGGGCCCTGCACGGTGAACAGGTTGGGGAAGCCCGCGACGGCCAACCCGAGGTAGGACAACGGGCCCTGGCCGGCCCAGAAGTCGGCGAGCGACAACCCGTCGCGGCCGCGGATGTCGATGCGGCTGAGCGCGCCGGTCATGGCGTCGAACCCGGTGGCGTAGACGAGCACGTCGAGTTCGTAGGAGCCGTCGTCGGTGCGGATGCCCGTCGGGGTCACCTCGCGGATCGGCGCCCTGCGGAGGTCGACGAGCGTGACGTTGTCCCGGTTGAACGTCTCGTAGTAGCCCTGGTCGATGATCGGGCGCTTGCACGCGAAGGGATGCTCGGGCACCAGGGCCGCCGCGGTCTCCGGATCCTCGACGATCCGGGCCACCGCCTCGCCGTAGAGCTTTGCCGCCATCCGGTTGGCTTCGATGTCGAAGAAGATGTCGCCCCAATTCAGCGCGCCCAGCACGCCCTGCTCCTCGATGGCGCGCAGCTGCTCGTCGCGGGTCGCCGACTTCAGCGGCGGCCGTGCGAGCATGTCGAGCAGCACCGAGAAGGCGCTCAGCCGCGCGGCGCCGACGGGGTGGGCGCGTTGCGCCGCCCGGATTTCGCCGTACCGGGCTTTCATTTCGTCCAGCTCGCCGGGCTCCAATGGCCGCACCCGCCACGGCAGGGTGTAGGCCGGGGAACGCTGAAAAACGTAGAGCTGTGCGGCTTCCCGGGCCACGACGGGGATGAGCTGAACCCCGGTCGAGCCGGTGCCGACGACCCCGATGCGCTTGCCGGCGAGATCGACGCCCTCCTTGGGCCAGCGGCTGGTGAACAGCGACGTCCCGGTGAACGCGTCCATGCCGGGGATGTCGGGTTCCAGCGGGACCGACAGGATGCCGGAGGCGGCGACGACGAACGGGGCCGTGTAGGTCTGGCCGGCCTCGGTGCGCACCCGCCAGGCGGCGGCTTCTTCGTCGAAGGTCATCGCGACGACCTTGGTGTGGAACGCGATGTCGCGCCGCAGGTCGAGGCGGTCGGCGACGAAGTTCAGGTAGGCCTCGATCTCGGGCTGGGCCGGCATCGACTCGGTCCAGACCCATTCCTGCTGGATCTCCTCGGAGAAGCTGTAGGAGTACTCGATGCTTTCGATGTCGCAGCGCGCGCCCGGGTATCTGTTGAAAAGCCAGGTGCCGCCGACGTTTTCGGCCATCTCCAGCACCCGTGCCCGGACGCCGAGCTGGCGCAACCGGTGCAGCATGTACAGGCCGGAGAATCCGGCGCCGATGACGATTGCGTCGAACTGATCTTCAGCCATCACCGGTCAGCCTCAGCATGGTGCGGGTCAGATGCGGGCTCTTGACGCGCCCGGCCGCGACGTCCTTGGTGTCCAGGAACCGGCGGTAGCGCGCGTTGAGCTGGCGGATCGCTTCCAGCTCGTCAGCCGGTTGGGTCATTTGCACTCCTTGCCGCCGGACTGCTGAAATCTATACTGTAACGGACTTAGTATCAATGATCGCGGGAGGCGCCGGCATGAAAGTGCCCTTCACCTGGAAGGTCACCGGGTGGTTCATGGTGGGCTGGTCGCCCGAGTTCCCGATCGGCGAGGTGCGGCCGCTGCACTATTTCGGCGAGGACCTGGTGGCCTACCGCGACGAGTCCGGTGAGCTGCACGTGCTGGAAGCGCACTGCAAACACCTCGGCGCCCACATCGGCCACGGCGGCAAGGTCGTCGGCGACTGCGTCGAGTGCCCCTTCCACGGCTGGCGCTGGGGACCCGACGGCCGCAACAAGTACATCCCGTATCAGCCCGACCGGCCCAACCGCGCCCTGCGGCTGCGGGTGTACCCGGTCCGCGAGCAATACGACTGCGTGTTCATCTGGCACCAGCCGGACGGCAAGGAACCGCAGTGGGAAATGCCCGACATCTTCGAGAAGTTCCCGCAATTCGAGACCGACCCCGCGGCCTACTACCGGGCCTATCCGGAGTTCTCCCGGCGCGCCGAGCGCGAGCCGGTGCACCCGCAGATCGTGGCCGAGAACGCCCCGGACAGCGCCCATTTCGAGTACGTGCATCACGCCACCGTGACGCCACGGGTGCTGGACTGGAAGATCGTCGACCAGGAATGGCAGTTCGTCGCCGGCTGGCCGGACGCGAACAGTGACGACCCCGAGGACCTCGCGCTGCGCTTCCACAGCCACCTGTTCGGCCTTGGCGGGGCGATCAGCGTGTTCGAGGGCGCGCAGAACCACCGGCTGATCTTCACCTGCACGCCGGTCGACGACGAGTGCTCCGACCTCTTCTACTCGATCTGGTGGCCCCGCAACCCCGGCGACGCCGCCGACGTGCCGTCGGGCAAGCTGCGTGAGGTCATCGAAAAGCAGTTCCTGTCCACCGTCTTCGACGACCTGCAAATCTGGCGCTACCAGAAGTACATGGAACGCCCGCCCCTGTCCAGGGTCGACGCGGAAGGCTATATGGCGCTGCGGAAGTGGGCCACCCAGTTCTACGACGTGCCGGCATGACCGCGCTCGAAGACCTCGCGGCGCCCGGGCACACCGCGGTCGTCACCCAGGAGCTGCAGGGCGCCGTCGTCGGCCCCGACGCGGGGCTCGGCGTGCTCGCCGCGGAGGCGCGGCGCATCGCGCTGCCGAACATCGCGCGGCTGCTGCCGGCGGCGCGCGCGGCCGGGGTGCACGTCGTGCACTGCCTGGTGCGGCGACGGGCCGACGGGCTCGGCTCCAACCACAACGCGAAGATCTTCGGGGTCGGGCGGGGACAGGTGGACATCGCTCCCGGCAGCCCTGGGTCAACGCTGCTGCCCGAATTCGGCCCGGAGCCAACCGATCTGGTGCTCAGCCGCTGGCACGGCGTCGGGCCGATGGGCGGCACCGACCTCGACGCGGTGCTGCGCAACCTCGGGGTGTCCACCATCGTCGTGGTCGGCGTCTCGCTGAACATCGCCATCCCCAACGTCGTCATGGACGCCGTCAACGCCGCCTACCGCGTCGTCGTCCCCAAGGACGCCGTCGCCGGCGTCCCGACCGAGTACGGAGAAGCCGTGATCGCCAACACGCTGTCGTTGCTCGCGACCATCACCACGACCGACGGCCTGCTCGACGCGTGGGGGTGCCCGTGACCGAGACCGAAGCGCCCTCGGGCTCGCCCGGCGGATTCCCCCATATCAAGCCGGCCGAGCAGGCGCCGCCCGGGCTGGAACGGTTCGTCTCGGCCGTGCGCCGCCTTCAGGACCTGGCCGTCTCGACCGACAGCCCGGCGTGGGAGGCGGCGGCCGAGCACGTCGAAAAGGCCTGCGCGTTGCTGGACGGACACCCGGCGCCCCAGGGCGTGGCCCCGGGCGGGCGGGTCATCGGGCTGCCGGGGCTGGGCCATCCCCTGCTGCCGCCCTGGCTGGCCACCGAGTCCGGGCCGGACGGCGTCACCATGGACGGGCACTTCACCCGGGCTCACGTCGGCGGGAACAACGCCGTGCACGGCGGCATGATCCCGCTGTTCTACGACTGGCTGTTCGGCATGGTGGTGTCCACCGCCGGCTGCCCGCCGACCCGCACCGCGTTCCTGCACGTCGACTTCCGCAACGTCACGCCCATCGACGAGCCCCTGACGGCCGCAGGGCGGATCACCGAGGTCGACGGCAGGAAATACTTCGTGGCCGCTAGCATGACGGCTGCCGACGGCACGCTGCTCAGCGAAGCCACCGGCCTGATGGTCCGACTGCTACCCCACCAGCCGTGAGAGGCACGATGTCAGATACCGCAACGCAATTCACCGTGCCAGCGGTCGCCAGGGCCGTCGCCGCGGCGCTCCCCGACCGCGAACTGGTGATTCACGGCGAACGGCGGTACAGCTACGCGCAGGTCCTCGACCGGGCCAACCGCCTCGCCGCGTACCTGCACTCGCGCGGGCTGGGCTGCCACACCGAGCGCCCCGGGCTGGCCGGCCACGAGGTGGGCCAGGACCTGCTGGGCCTGTACGCCTATAACGGGACCGAATTCGTCGAGGCGCTGCTGGGTTCCTTCCAGGCGCGGGTGGCCCCGTTCAACGTCAACTTCCGCTATGTCAAGAACGAACTGCACTACCTGCTCAAGGATTCGGGCGCGACCGCGCTGCTCTACCACGCCGCGTTCGCGCCCCGGGTGGCCGAAATCCTGCCGGACCTTCCGCAGCTGCGCGTGCTGATCCAGATCGCCGACGACTCGGGCCACGACTTGCTCTACGGCGCGGTCGATTACGAGGCCGCACTGGCGTCCAGCTCGCCGGAACCGCCGCCCGTTCGGCACTCGCCCGACGACCTGTACGTCCTGTACACCGGCGGCACGACGGGCATGCCGAAGGGCGTGCTGTGGCGCCAGCACGACATCTTCATGACGTCCTTCGGCGGCCGAAACCTGGTGACCGGCCAGCCCTTCGGCTCCGTCGACGAGATCGTAGCGGCCGCGGCCGCGAGCCCCGGCACCAAGCTGATGATCCTCCCGCCGCTGATCCACGGTGCCGCCCAGTGGAGCGTGATGACCGCGATCACCACCGGGCAGTCCGTCGTCTTCCCTTCCGTCGTCGACCATTTGGACGCCGACGACGTGGTGCGCACCATCGAGCGCGAGAAGGTCTCCGTCGTGACCGTGGTCGGTGACGCGGTGGCCCGCCCGCTGCTCGCAGCGATCGAAAAGGGTATCGCCGACGTGTCGTCGCTGGCCGTGGTCGCCAACGGCGGCGCGCTGCTGACCCCCCACATCAAGCAGCGCCTGATCGAGGCGCTGCCCAACGCGCTCGTCATCGACGGCGTCGGATCGTCGGAGACGGGCGCACAGATGAGCCACCTGTCGACGACCGGGGCGGTGTCGACCGGCACATTCAATCCCGGCCCGGACACCTTCGTCGCCGCCGAAGACCTCGATGCGATCCTGCCGCCCGGCCACGACGGCATGGGCTGGCTGGCGCAACGGGGCTACGTTCCGCTCGGCTACAAGGGCGATGCGGCCAAGACCGCCAAGACATTTCCGGTCATCGACGGGGTGCGCTACGCCGTGCCGGGTGACCGCGCGCGCCACGGCGCCGACGGCAGCATCGAACTGCTGGGCCGCGACTCGGTGTGCATCAATTCCGGCGGCGAGAAGATATTCGTCGAGGAGGTCGAAACCGCGGTCGCGTCGCATCCCGCGGTGGCCGACGTGGTGGTCGCCGGGCGGCCCAGCGAGCGGTGGGGCCAGGAGGTCGTCGCCGTCGTCGCGCTCTCCGAGGGCGCCGATGCCACCGCCGAAGAACTGATCGCCCACGCGTCAAACTCGTTGGCGCGCTACAAGCTTCCCAAGGCCGTGGTGTTCCGCCCGGTGATCGAGCGCAGCCCGTCGGGCAAGGCGGACTACCGGTGGGCGCGCGAACAGGCGATCAGCGAATCATGACGTACGCAAACCGCGTCGCCGTCGTCACCGGCGCCGGATCGGGCATCGGACGTGCCCTGACCCGCGCGCTCACCGAGGGCGGCGCCCACGTCGCCGCGTCCGACATCGACCTGGCCGGCCTGGCCGAGACCCGGGCGATCTGCCCCGCCGGGCGGGTGACGACGTATCAGCTCGACGTCGCCGACCGCGACGCCGTGCTCGCCCACGCCGACGACGTGCGCCGCGACCTCGGGCCCGCCTCGCTGCTGTTCAACAACGCCGGGGTCGACCTGTTCGCCAGCGTGGCCGACATGTCGTGGGCCGACTTCGACTGGCTCACCGGCATCAACATCGGCGGAGTCGTCAACGGCACCAAGGCCTTCCTGCCGCAGCTGGTCGACGCCGGCACCGCCCAGCGCCCCGCCCGGCTGGTGAACCTGTCCAGCGCCTTCGGGCTCATCGCCGTCCCGTACCAGGGCGCCTACAGCACCGCGAAATTCGCCGTGCGAGGCTTCACCGAGGCGCTGCGTCAGGAGATGATCATCGAACGCCGCCCGGTGACCGTGCACTGCGTGCATCCCGGCGTCGTGCGCACCAACTTCGGCACCAGCATGCGCGCCGCCGACACCGAGGACCCCGACATGGCGGCCAAACTCTTTGCGCGCGCGGCACTCACGTCCCCCGAGAAGGCGGCGCGCGTCATCCTGCGCGGCGCGGAGAAGAACCGGGCCAGAATCCTCATCGGGCCCGACGGGCGCGCGATGGCGGCGATGCCCCGGCTGCTCGGCGTCGGCTACGCGGCCCTGCTGGCCCGCGCCGCGCGCGTGACGAGCTCGCGCTCCGGTCGGTGATCGGCGATCCCATACTGGCGTAGATACTGTTAGTATTACGGGATGGTTTTCCAGGTGGAGCCCTCCGCAGGCAGCGTGCCTCGATGACGGTCGCCGACCTGGTATTTGACCCGTTTTCGGCGGACTTCTTCAACGGGCCGTATGAGACGTACCGCCGGATGCGTGCGGAAGCCCCGGTTTATTACAGCGAGCGGTACGACTTCTATGCGCTGAGCCGGCACGCCGACGTCGCGGCCGCGTTCAGGGATTTCGAGACGTATTCGTCGGCATACGGGGTCGACCTGGGGATGGTGCGCACGGGACAGAAGGTGCCGGCGAAGATGATCATCTCGCTGGACCCGCCCGAGCATCGCCACATGCGCAGCCTCGTCAACAAGGTATTCACCCCGCGGGCCATCACGGCGCTCAAGGCGATGGTGACCGAGCAGATCGAGCACTGCCTGGCGGCGGCCGATCCCGGCGAATTCGATGTCGTGCAAGACTTCTCGGCGTTGTTCCCGGTGGAAGTGATCACCCGGATGCTCGGTGTGCCCGCCGAGCACCGGCAGAAGGTCCGGCTCTGGATCGACGAGTTGTTGCACCGCGAGCCGGGCCAGATCGACATGTCCGAGGCCGGCGCGCAGGCGATGGCGAATTCCTGGGTGATGTACTACGAGCTCATCCGGCAGCGCCGCGCCGAACCGCAGGACGACATGATCTCGCACCTGATCGCCGCCGAGATCGAACGCGAGGACGGCGAAACGACCCGGCTCAGGGGCTCCGAGATCGCCGGGTTCGCGACGCTGTTGGGCGGCGCGGGCGCCGAAACGGTGACCAAGCTGATCGGCAACGCGGCGGTGGTCTTCGCCCGCAACCCCGAGCAGTGGCAGAAGCTGCTCGACGACCGCAGCAAGATCCCCGCCGCCGTCGAAGAGCTGTTGCGCTACGAGGCGCCGTCACAGTACAACGTGCGCCGCTCGATGAAAGACATTGAGCTGCACGGCATCACGATCCCGGCGGGCAAGCCCGTCTTCCTCATCGGCGCTTCGGCGAACCGCGACCCCGAAGCCTGGACCGACCCGGACGTCTTCGACATCGAACGCGACCGGGCCGAGGCGCAGAACCTCGGCTTCGGCTACGGCATTCACAGCTGTCTCGGGGCGGCGCTGGCGAGGATGGAAAGTGCGATCGCGCTGGAGAAGCTGCTCGAGCACATGCCGCGTTACGAGGTGCTGTGGGATCGCTGCCAGCGGGTGAGCATGCAGAACGTGGCCGGGTGGTCCCATGTTCCGGTGCGGGTGCTGAGATGACGGACCTGCCGGCCGACTACCTGCGTGACCCGTACCCCCACTTCGCCGAAAAGCGCGGCGAAGGTGGGGTGTTTCGTGGCACGGTCATGGACTATTCCAAGACCCCGGATTCGCTGCGGCCCAAGCGGTCTTTCGCGGCGGTGTCGTTCGACGCGGTGAATACGGCGTTTCGCGATGGACGGGTGTTCACCTCGGCGATGTACGACAGCACCATCGGGCTGTTCATGGGGCCGACCATCCTGGCGATGGAGGGCAAAAAGCATCGCGATCATCGCAATCTGGTGTCGGCGGCGTTCAAGTCCAAGGCCCTGGCCCGCTGGGAGCCCACGGTGGTGCGGCCGATCTGCAACACCCTGATCGACGACTTCGTGCGCGCCGGCCGGGCCGATTTGGTGCGGCAGTTCACGTTCGAGTTCCCCACCCGGGTCATCGCCACCTTGCTGGGCCTGCCGGCGGAAGACCTGCCCATGTTCCGCAAGCGCGCGGTGGAGCTGATCAGCTACGCGGTGAAGTACGAGCGCGCCTTCGAGGCGTCGGCGGCGCTGAAGGACTACTTCGTCGAGCAGATCGAAGCGCGCCGGGCCAATCCGACCGAGGACATCATCGGCGACCTGGTCGCCGCGGAGCTCGACGGCGAGAAACTCAGCGACGAGGCCATCTACTCGTTTTTGCGGCTGCTGCTGCCCGCCGGGCTGGAGACCACCTACCGGTCGTCGGGCAACCTGCTCTACCTGTTGCTCACCCACCCTGAGCAATTCGCCGCGGTGCAGGCCGATCGCGCGCTGGTCGCCCCGGCGATCGAGGAGGGGCTGCGCTTCGAGACGCCGCTAACCACGGTGCAGCGGTTCACCACCGAAGACACCGAGCTGGAAGGGGTCGAGATCCCGGCGCGCTCGGCGATCGACGTGTGCATCGGCTCGGCGAACCGTGACGACCACCGCTGGGAGCACCCGGAGAAGTTCGACATTTTCCGCGCGCACATGCCGCACATCTCGTTCGCCGCCGGCGAGCACACCTGCCTCGGGTTGCACCTCGCGCGCATGGAGACCCGGGTCGCCCTCGAGTGCCTGCTGGACCGGCTGGCCGACATCCGGCTGGTCACCGATGACGACCCGCACATTCACGGCCATCCGTTCCGGTCGCCGACGGCGCTTCCGGTTACGTTCCAGGCGAAGTAGGTTTTCGGAATGATCAAGGTAATGCAGGGCATTCGGGTCCTCGAGGTCGCTCAGTTCACGTTCGTCCCGGCCGCCGGTGCCATCCTGGCCGACTGGGGCGCCGACGTCATCAAGGTCGAGCACCCGGCGCGCGGGGACACCCAACGCGGCTTCCTCAACATGGGGGGCATCCAGGTCGACCCGGAGCGGCACCCGCTGATGGAGCATCCCAACCGGGGCAAGCGCAGCGTCGGCATCGACGTCTCCACGCCGGGCGGCCAGGAGGTGATCTACGAACTGGCGAAGGTCTCCGACGTGTTTTTGACCAATTACATGCCCGCGCAGCGGCAAAAGCACAAGTTCGACGTCGAGCACATCCGCGCGGCGAACCCGAACATCGTGTACGCCCGCGGCAGCGCCTACGGCGACAAGGGGCCGGAACGCGATGTCGGCGGCTACGACGGGACGGCGTTCTGGACGCGCAGCGGCGTGGGGTACGCGCTGACGCCCGAGGAGCTGGGCGGCGCGCTGGGACAGGGCATTCCCGCGTTCGGCGACTCCATTGGCGGCATGTTCATCGCCGGCGGCATCTCGGCCGCGCTGCTGCACCGCGAGCGCACCGGCGAGGCCGTCGAGCTGGACGTGTCGCTGCTGAGCACGGCGTGGTGGGCGGCCGGCGCAAGCGTCACGCAGGGCATGGAGACCGGGGAGGTGATGCGCACCCCGATGCCGGGGTCGCTCGCGCCGTCGGTGAATCCGTTCATGGGCAACTACTTGACGTCTGACGGCGGCACGATCAACTTGTGCATCATCAGCCCGACCGGCCTGATCCGCGACACGTTCGAGCATCTCGGCATCCCCGAGGCCGCCGACGATGCCCGCTTCTCCGAGGTGCTGCCGCTGATCCAGAACGCGGATGCGGCCGCCGAGCTCATCGCGAAGGCCTTCGCCGCCAAGCCCTTTGACTACTGGCGCCAGCACCTCAAGACGATGAAGGGGCAGTGGGCGCCGTTCCAGAGTCTGCTCGACCTGGCGAACGACGAGCAGGCGCTCGCCAACGACATGGTGGCCGAGGTCGAGGTCGCCAGCGGCGGCGCGCCGTTCAAGGTGGTGCGCGGGCCGGTGCAGTTCAATCATGAACCGCTGGAGACCACCCGGGCGCCGCAGGCGTCCGAGCACACCGAGATCGTCCTGATGGAAATCGGGATGGACTGGGACCGCATCGCCGAACTCAAGGAATCGGGAGCAATTGCGTGAGACGTTGAGTCTGCGGTGAGGGCGGGGCTTACTCGACTTTTCCCGCCACCAACGCAGAATCAACGAGAGAGGAGTGGCGCGCATGAATGATGTCGCGATCATCGGGGTGGGCCTACACCCATTCGGCCGTTTCGAGGGCAAGTCCGCGATGCAGATGGGCGTCGACGCGATCTTCGCCGCGGTCGCCGATGCCGGTGTGGAGTGGAACGACATCCAGGCCGCCACCGGGGGCAGCTGGACGGTAGCCAATCCCGACGCGATCGTCGGCATGGTCGGCCTGTCGGGCGTCCCGTTCACCAACGTGTTCAACGCCTGCGCGACGGCGGCCAGCGCGGCCAAGGCCTGCGCCGACGGAATCCGGCTGGGCGACTACGAGATCGGCATCGCCGTCGGACTGGACAAGCATCCGCGCGGCGCGTTCACCGAGGATCCGGCCCTGGTGGGGATGCCGCGGTGGTACGCCGAGAACGGCCAGTACCTCACCACGCAATTCTTCGGCATGAAGGCCAACCGCTACCTGCACGAGCACGGAATCTCCCAGCGGACGCTGGCGAAGGTGGCCGCCAAGAACTTCCGCAACGGCGCCTTGAACCCGAACGCGTTCCGGCGCAAGCCGATCCCGGAGGACGAGATCCTCAACTCGACGATGCTGAACTACCCGCTGACCCAGTACATGTTCTGCGCGCCCGACGAGGGCGCGGCCGCCGTGGTCATGTGCCGGGCGGACATCGCGCACCGCTACACCGACAAGCCGGTCTTCCTGCGCTCGGTCGAGGTGCGCACCCGTCGCTACGGCGCCTACGAGGTGAACACCACCTTCGCGCCGGTCGACGAGGACGTGTCGCCGACGGTGTACGCCGCGCGCGCGGCGTTCGAAAAGGCGGGTGTGGCACCGGGTGACGTCGACGTCATCCAGCTGCAGGACACCGACGCCGGCGCCGAGATCATCCACATGGCCGAATGCGGGTTCTGCGCCGACGGCGAGCAGGAACGGTTGCTGGCCGACGGGGCCACCGAGATCGGCGGGTCGATGCCGATCAACACCGACGGCGGGCTGATCGCCAACGGCGAGCCGATCGGGGCGTCGGGCCTGCGCCAGATCCACGAGCTGGTGCGGCAATTGCGCGGCGAGGCGGGTGATCGGCAGGTCGCCGGCGAGCCGCGGGTCGGGTTCGCTCAGCTCTACGGTGCGCCCGGCACCGCCGCGGCGACGGTGTTGACGACCTGATCTGCGCCGAGCAGACGCAAAAGCACCCGACACGCCGAGGATTTCGGTACCTTTGCGTCTGCTCGCGCTACTTCGGCGCCGCGTAGGCGGGCTTGCCCAGGCCGAGCACGTACTGCGCGATCATGTTGCGGAACACCTCGAGCGTTCCGCCGTAGATGCCGACCAGCGGGGCGAACCGGTAGACGTACTCCGCGGCCCCGTCGTCGGCCGCGCCGTCGGTGCCGAGCGGCAGCGTCGACGCGGTGCCGAGGATGTCCATCAGCTCCGGCGAGATGTCGCGCATCGTCTGCGCCAGGGCGACCCGGCCGAAGATGCTGGGCGCGCTGAGCGCCGCCTCCATCCGCGCGGCGCTGCGGCCCAGCCGGTAGGCCACCGACGAGTCGTCGATGAGCCTGCACCCGTTGGCATCCCGCTGGGCGACCTTGCCGGCGGCCTTGTCGACGGCGTCGGCCATGAAGCCGGCCTGGTGCATCATGATCGACACGTCCTGCAGCCCGTCGGGGGCGGCCGCCACCGCCCCGTGCTCGACGTTGAGCGGCTCGCGCAGCACGGTCCAGCCGGCGTTCACGTCGCCGAGCCGGTACTTGTCGTCGACGCGCACGTCGCTGTAGTAGACGATGTTGGTGCGGTCGCCGTCGATGGTGCGGATGCCCTGGATCTCGATGCCCGGAGAGTCCAAGGGCACCAGGAACATGGTCAGGCTCTTGTGTTTCGGGGCCTCGGGATCGGTGTTGGTGATCAGGAAGACGTACTGGCAGTTGTGGGCGCCGGTGGTGAACATCTTGGAGCCGTTAATGATCCAGCCGTTGCCGTCGCGCACCGCGCGGGTCTTGCAGGTGGCGATGTCGGATCCGCCCTCGGGTTCGGTGTAGCCCAGGCACAGCCGGACGTGCCCGCTGAAGACGCCGGGCAGCACCTCGTCCTGCAGCTCCGGCGATCCGAACCTGGCCACCGAGCGGGCCACCATCGCGGTGGTCCCCCACGTCACCCAGGGCACGTGCGCGCGCCGCTTCTCCAGTTCCCAGATGCGGCGACGCACCCGGCTGAACCCGCCGTCGGCCTCGGGCTTCCACTCCCGCTCGAGGTAGCCCGCGGCGCCCAGCGCCAGGTGCACCCCCTCGTCGAAGTTGTCGCCGGTTTCGCGGTCGCGGCGCCGGACGTCCTCGGTGACGTGGGTGCGCAGGACCTCGCGGGCCTCGTCGAAGAACGCCCGATCGTCGTCGGACAGCGCGACTCGTGAGAAATCCACCTATGCGTCCCTTCCCGAGTTGGCTTCGCGTGCGGCGACGAGTTCGCCGACGTACTTGGCGCTGGCGCCGGGGTCCCCGCCGGCCAGCGCCCACCCGCGGGCGCGCACCAGGTACGCCGTCGCGGCCGCCTCCGCCGAAACACCGAGACCGCCCTGCACGTGCACCGCCATGGTCGCCGCCTTGGCCGCCTCCTCGGCCATGAACACGAACGCCGAGGGCGCCAGCTCCGGGCGCTCGTCGGGCTCGTTGTCCAAAAACCACGCCGCGCGCCGGGCCAGATTGCGGCCGCCCTGCACGGTGATCGCGATGTTGGCCAGCGGATGGGAAATGCCCTGCAGCGTCGAGATCGGCACGCCCAGCGTGTAGCGGGTCTTGGCGAACTCCGCCGCGATCGTCATGGTCTCCTCCACCAGGCCCACCAGCGCCGACGCGGTGAGCACCCGCCATTCGTCCAGCGCCCGTTGGTATTTCGCCAGCGCGCCGGGTCCGCTGGCCAGCACGGTGCGCCCGTCGGCCGTCGCGGGATCGACCCAGGCCATCGGCAGCCGGCCGATGTTGTCCACCTTCGTCGGGCGGGTGGCGAACGTCAGCCGCACGACATCGCTGCCGTCACGCACGATGATCTGGTCGGCGATCGACCCGGTCGGGATCAGCCGGGGCCCGGAGACGTTGTCGTGCTGCGGGTCGAACGCCGCGAGTTGCTTGCCCGTGACGACGTCGCTTTCCATCGCGCCAAGCCGGGCCAGCAGCCGGGCCGCGCACACCTGGTCGATCCACGGCACCGGCGCCAGCGAGCGCCCGATCTCCTCGGCCACCAACGTCAGATCGACCAGCGTCGCGCCGTCGCCGCCCGCGGACTCCGGGACCGCCATCGTCGTCGCACCCATCGCGCACAACCGCTCCCAGAGGTTCTTGTCGAAGCCGGATTCCTCTGCGGCGCGGACGGTCTCGATCGGGCAGTGCGTCTTGAAGAAATCCCGGTAGGCGCTCTGTAACGCCTGGTGGTCGGCGGTCAGGCTGTAGTCGAGCCTGCGTAGTTCGTAACGGTCCATGCTCAGCGCTCCTCCTGGCCACCAAAGAAGAATTCATGTGCGTTGTTGTAGAGATAGTTTTCGAGCACGTCGGCCGGCAGGTCCAGCCCGGCCGCCTCGGGCACGACGCGGTGCATCCTCAGCACCGGCCAGTCCGAGGCGAAGATCACCTTGCCCGGTCCGCGGGTGCGCATGTAGTGCAGCAGGCTTTCCGGCAGCCGCTTCGGCGACCAGGCCGACGTCATCAGGCGCAGGTTGGCGTATTTGATCAGCAGCCGGATCGCGATGTCCCACCAGGGATCCGCGCCATGGATCATGCACAGCTTCAGCTCGGGGAACCGCACGCACACCCGGTCGAGGTGGATCGGGTTCTGCACCTCCCCCGGGATCGGCGGCCCGGGGATGCCGGTGTTGATGCACAACGGGAGTTCGAGCTCGGCGCACTTCGTGTAGAGCGGGTAGTAGACGGCGTCGCTGGGCGGGTACTGGCCGTCGCCCCAAAAGCTCGGCCCCACAGCGGCATACGCGACGGGAAGGTCGCGCACGACCGCGCTGAGCTCGGCCAGCGACGGCATCGGGCGCAGCAGGTTCACCCCGCCCATCGCCAGCGCGAAGCGCTCCGGCTTGGCCTCGACGAATTTGCGGGCGGTCACCGACGGCTTGGCGAGGTTGTCCATCAGGACGGCCTTGCGCACGTCGTTGGCGTCCATCTCGTCGATCAGCTCCGCCAGGTCGACGGGCGCGAACATCGACTGGGGGCCCTTGAAGTAGTCGTCGCGCACCTTGAGCATCCACGTCGGTTGCTTCTCGGTCTCGCCGAAGTGCACGTTGACCAGGCAATCGATCGCTTTCATGGGGACACCTTCGCTGTTGCGTGGCTTTTCGCCCAACGGTAGTCGGCCTTGCCGTTGCCCAGCCGGTGGACGTAGTCGACGAACAGAAACTCCTTGGGCGCCTTGAACCGCGCGAGTTGATCGGTGCAGTGCGCGTGCAGCGCCTCGGGCGCCACCTCGGACCCGTCGCGGAGTTCGACGAGCGCGACGAGTTCCTCGCCCCAGCGATCGCTGGGTCGCCCGACCACCAGCGCGTCGGCGATCGCCGGGTGGGCGCGCAGCACCTCCTCGACCTCCTCGACGAATACCTTCTCGCCGCCGGTGTTGACCACCAGCGAGTCGCGGCCGAACAGCCGCAACGTGCCGTCGGCTTCCAAGGCGGCGCGGTCGCCCGATATCACCACCCGTTTGCCGTCGATCACGGGAAAGGTCTTGCGGGTGGCTTCGGTATCGTTGAAGTAGCCCAACGGGATTCGTCCCTCCCGGGCCACCCAGCCCACCTCGGGCTCGCCGGGGGAAAGGAAGCGACTGTAGTCCTCGGACAGCACCAGCCCGCCCTCGCGCAGCACGAAGGTGTCGGCCTGTGCGTCGCGCCGGCTGTGGCCGAATCCCATGTTTCCGGTCTCCGACGAGCCGTAGCCGTTGATGACCGTGAGCTGGGGTATCAGCTCCACCAGGGCCCGCTGGTACTTGGGATTGGTTGCGGCGCCGCCGGTGCCGATCGCGTACATCGACGACAGGTCATAGGAGCCGCGGCGCAGTTCGGCCACCAGCGGCGCGGCGTAGGCGTCGCCGACCATCGTCATCATGCCGACCTTCTCGCGTTCCGCGGTCTCCCAAACCGATTGCGGGTCGAGCTTTTTGGCGGTGTCGTAGAGCACCACCGGTGTGCCGGCCATGATCGCGGCGAACGCCGTCCACATGCCGGCCGCGTGCATCAGCGGCGACACCGCGAACCATGGGGCCCCCGCCGGTGCCCGCACCTTGTCGTGGATCTCCTGGGCGTTGGCGTGATCGGCGCCCACCATCGACGACACGTAGATGTCGGACTGTCGCCACAGCACGCCCTTGGGCCGGCCGGTCGTGCCGCCGGTGCAGATCATCAGCAGGTCATCCGGCGACGCCGCCACCGATTGGTCGGTATCCCCCTGCGCCAGCGCGTCATCCATCGAGACGGCGCCGGGCAGCTCCGGGGCCGTGCTGCCGTCGTCGACGGACACCAACAGCTCCACGCCGTCGCGGGCGAGCACCTCGGCGAACTTCGCGCCGAGCGCGCGGTGGTAGATGACCGCCCGGGGCCGCACGTAGTCGAGCAGCTCGCCGACCTCGCGCGGCGTGTAGTAGTAGTTGATGTTGACCGGGACGGTGCGGGCCCTGAGGCACCCGACGACCATGTCGGGGTACAGATCGTTGTGCATCACCAGCGCGACGCGGTCCTGCCCGCATTCCCAGTTCTGCAGTTCCGACCGCTCGCGGTAAGCGCCGAATCCCTTGCCCGCCAGGAAGTTCGCCAGCCTGCGGGTGCGGTCGGCCGACTCGGCGAAGGTGCTGCGGCGGTCGCCGCAGATCGTCATCGTCCGGTCCCCGATGACGTCGGCGATGGCGTCCAGCACCGCGCCGATGGTCCATTCGCTCACGGGAGTACCCGGCCTCGCGTGATCAAGCGGCCGAACCGACCTGGACGCCGAGGAGGTCTAGCGCGTTGTCGCGCATGATCTTTCGGACATCGGACTCGCTGAACGCGGTGAGTTCCTCGGTGAACGACACCGGCGACTCCAGGCCCTCCCCGTGCGGCCAGTCCGAACCGAACAAAATCTTGTCGACGCCGATGAGCTCGGCCAGCTCCGGCAGGTCGTCCTCGTAGTACGGCGCGATCCACACGTTGTTGCGCAGCTGCTCCACCGGGTCCTCGGGGAAATGCTGGGGCTGGGTGTTGGCCGCCTTCTTCAGCCGCTTGATCAGCCGGTGCACGAAGTACGAGCCGTTTTCGATGCTGACCGCCTTCAGCTTCGGGTGGCGGGTGAACACGCCGTGCACGATCATCGACGCCATCGTGTCGTGGATGGCCCGGTCGTCGAGCAGCACCTGGTCCAGCGGATCCTTGGCGCCGAAGCCCTCGAACGTCGACTTGCCACCCCAGGCCGCCGCGATGTGCAGATAGCCGCTGTCGGACAGGTGAAATCCCACCGGCACCCCCGCCTCGGCCAGCCGCGCCCACACCGGGTCGTGGCTGGGATGGCCCAGCGAGCGCGGCTTGACCAGGCCGGGCACCGGCGCCGGGCGCACCAGCACCAGCTTGGCGCCGCGGGACAACACGAACTCCACCTCGTCGACCGCGTGGACGGGATCGGCGAGCGAGATGATCGGCGCGGCGATGATCCGGTGGTCGGGCCGGTCGAAACCCCAGTCCTCGTCGAGCCACAGGTTGAACGCGTGCACCGAGGCCATCGTCGCCTCGATGTCGTGCTTGAGCGCCTCCTCGACCCCGCAGCCGAATGTCGGGAGCATGAACACCATTTCGATGTCCTGGGTGTCCATCACCGCGATCCGGGCGTCGCGGTTCTGGTACTCCGGGTGGTTGGCCAGCCGCTCGACCTTCATCAGCGACGCCGGGTCGACGCCTTCGGGAATCTCACCGCGGAACAACAGGTCCAAACAGCCCGGCACGATGATCGGGTCGAAGGTGGGGTTGGGGACGAAATGGTTGACCCGGTCCCCGATCACCGCCCAGGTGCGCTTGCCGTCGCTGACCATCTGCACGCCGCGCCGCTTGAACCTCTTGTCCAGATGCCGGGTGAACGAATCCAGCGGCTCGTAGTAGTGGTTGTCGACGTCGATCGGTTGGTAGTTCAGGGCGGTCATGATGATCCTTTCCGGGCTGGTTAGGTGGCCGCCAGCGGCGGGAACCGCGGTGGCCGCTTCTCCAGGAAGCTGGTGATGCCTTCGATGACGTCGGGCCGCAGCAGCGACTCGTGCATGAGCGTTTCGGCGCGGGCGCTGACGTCGACGACCTCGCGCAGGGCGTCGCCGTAGGCCTGCCGCTTGATCACCGCCAGCGACGCCGGCGAACAGTTGCGGGCGATGTCGTCGGCGTACTCCAGCGCGCGGGCCATCAGCTGGTCGGGCGCGACGACCTCCTTGACCAGCCCCAGTTCGGCCGCCTCCTCGGCGAAGAACGTGCGCCCGGACAGCAGTAGGTCCATCGCCGCGCCCCAACCGGCGAGGCGCGGCAGAATCCACGAGATCCCGTACTCGCCAATCAATCCCCGGCGCGTGAACGCGGTGGCGAACTTGGCGCCGGCGGCGGCGAACCGGACGTCGCACATCAGGGCGTGGGTCAGGCCGATGCCCACGCACGCGCCGTTGACCGCGGCGATGATCGGTTTGCGCAGCGAGGTGAGGAAGTGTGGGTGGCGGTCGCCGACCAGCCGGGTGACGTCGGTGTCGCCGTCGCCCAGCTTTTCGTCGATGGATCCCGCGCCACCCAGATCCGCGCCGGCGCAAAACCCCTTGCCCGCCCCGGTCAACACGATCACCCGGACAGCGGGGTCGGCCTCGGCGCGGTCGATGCACGCATAGAACCCACGCGAGATGTCGGGGCCCCAGGCGTTGAGCCGCCCGGGGCGGTTGAACGTGACGACCGCGACGCCGCTCGACGGGGTCTCGTACAGCACCGCGTCGTCGGTGACCACACGGTCGGCGGCACTCATCAAACGGTCCCTCCCAGGGCTGACCAACGACGCGATTTTGTACCCATACTGTATACCTATCGGTACCGCATTCCACAACTGCCGCCAAACCTTCGGGAAACCCGGCCGGAACAGCGGATTTCCCGGTCTCGACGCGCTCTACCGCGCCCGGGGTTTCGGACGGTGACCCGGCGGGGTACCAGGCAGGGATGAATACCGCGGCAAGGACGCTGGTGCACCGGCTGCGCCAGGCGCGCACGGCGGCGCTGCGCATCGAGTTGGCGGTGACGGGCGCGCAGATCCTGTTCTGGGTCGCGCTCGCCGGGGGCGTCTCCCTGTGGGTGGTGCACCTGTGGCGCGCGCCACGCCGGCGTGAGGTTTGCGTCGGCGGCCCGGTCGGGAACCCGGAAGGGCAAGCCGTCCAACAAGGGTTTCAAAAAGGGGAGGAACACAATGGTTGACAGAAAGAGCGGCCCGATTGAGCTCGTCAGGGGCATCGTCGAAGGCGTGCTCGGCAAGGCCAAGGAATTCGTCGGCACGGTGCTCGGCCGCAACGACCTGATCAACGAGGGCGAGGCCCAGCAGGACAAGGCGGACGCGCAACGCGAGGCCGGGCGCAAGGAAGCCGCGGCCGAGAAGGCCCGCGGCAAGGCCAAGGCCTACGAGCAGCGCGAGCGGGCCGAGCAGCAGTAACGGCCAGTCGAAGGAGCGGACCCGGTCGCCGGCCGGGTCCGCCTTTTCGTAACCGATTGCGCCGCAACGCGGTCAGGCGTCGATGAGCCCTAGCCGCCGGTAGGCCTTCTGCATCTGGGTCTTCGCCTCGTCGGGCAGCTTCGCCTGCGGCGGGCGGGAATGCGGATAGTCGCCGATCGGCAGGCCCAGCAGCGAGGCCGCGTACTTGAAGGCGCCGCCCCAGTGGGTGAAGTAGTCCGACCGCCCGGGGTAGCACGTCCACCAGGACCCGACGTCGAGGTCGAACTGATCCATGCCGGAATCCCGCCCGTAGTCCATCGCCTCCACGAGCTTGTCGTTTTGGATCAGATCCCAATACTCCGAAAACAGCCGCCGCTGCGGGGTTTCGAACAAATAGCCGGCCGTGCCCAGCTGCGCCGGGCACACGAGCCCATCGCGCAGCCAGCCGGCCCGATACACCGTCCTGTCGCACTCCCACAGCACCAGGTCGGGCGCGAGCTCGTGCAGCATGCGACTGGCGCCAGGGCGGAAGGCGCCCTCCTTGGTGGCGCACACGGCGGTGACCTCGTCGTAGATCCGCGCGCCCTCGGCCGGGGTCAGCACGTAGCCCGAGGACGGGGAATTGAACATGCCCAGGGCGATGTCGGTGCGCGCGGCGACGTATTGGAAGAATCGCAGCACGCCCTCGCCGCCGTGGGCTTCCATCATCGGCGTCTGGATGTAGGCGATGTCGGCGCCGGCCCGCTGGGCATGCAGGGTCAGATCCAGACAGTCCTTGGCCGACATCGCCGCGGTGCACGCCTGCACCACCACGTCGGGGTTGACGGCCCTGGCCTCCTCGATTGCGACCTCCAGCAAGCGCTTTCGCTCGTCGAGGGTCAACGACCAGAACTCGGCGATGCCGCTGGTGCACCACAGCATCGGGTGGCCGAGATCGCCGACACAGTAACGCACCAGCGTCCGGTAGGCGTCCCAGTCGATGTCGTCACCGTCGTCGCCGCAGAACGGCGTGTAGAGGGAGTCGCCGATTCCCCGCAACGCACCGCGCGCCCAGGCACGCGCCTCGCTCGCCGTCGCCACAGCCGACTCCTTTCCGTCGTGACCTCAGGTGAAATCCGAACCGCCGTCGACGTTGACGTTGGCGCCGGTCATGTAGGAGTTACGCCGCGACGCGAGAAAGGCTGCGACGGGCCCGATTTCGTCCGGCAGGCCGGCGCGGGGCAGGTGCGCCGGGTGGCCGAAATGCTCGGCGATGGCGTCCATCAGGGCGTAGGGATCGTTGCCGTCGACGCCGACGGACGTCGCCCATCCGACCAGCGACTCGGACGCGATGCTGCCCGGCGAGACCACGTTGACCAGGATCTCGTCCTTGGCCAGCAGCAGGGACAGGTTCTTCGAGACGCTCGTCAGCATCGACTTGGCCGCCGTGTAGGCGGGCAGCAGGACGCTTTGGCGCTGGGTCGAGTGTGCGGAGAAGGTGACGATCCGCGCCCATTGCGCCTTGCGCAGCAACGGAAGTGCCGTACGGACGCAGCGCACCATCCCCATGACCCCGTCCTCGACGGCCTGGAGCCACTGTTCGTCGGTCAGCGCCTCGAAGTTGCCCGCCGCGCCGGGGCCGACGGTGATCACGAGGGCGTTGAGCTCGCCGCCCCATCGCTCACCGAGATCGGCGAACGCGTTGTCGACCGCGGCCGCGTCGGCGACGTCGGCGACCAGCCCGACGGCCTCGGGGCTGCCGCGATCGCTCAACTCCTTGACCGCGGCATCCAGCGCGTCGCGGCTGCGGCCGACGACCGCCACCCGGGCGCCTTCGTCGGCGAAGCAGCGCGCCGTCGCCAGGCCCATGCCGCGGCTGCCGCCGACGACCACCGTGGCGGCGTTGGCCAGCCCTAGATCCATGCCGTCAGCCCGGTCATCTTCGCCCGCCCAACGTTGTCCACCGAAAGCGTCGGTTTACCACAAAGCCTACGATAGGTATTACAGTAGCAGAAGGAAATAACGACGAAAGACGCCAAAGCCGCCGGTAAATTGTTCCAGGATAGGTCTGGATGGAGGTGCCCGTAGTGGCAAAGCAGGCAAC
Source organism: Mycobacterium sp. NGS63 (assembly GCF_059812295.1). NCBI lineage: Bacteria > Bacillati > Actinomycetota > Actinomycetes > Mycobacteriales > Mycobacteriaceae > Mycobacterium > Mycobacterium sp. NGS63. The sequence goes on along the minus strand of NZ_JCALCJ010000002.1, from coordinate 393,559 downwards.
CGCTGAGAAGCGCCAACGACGCGAACGCGGGTCCATCAACCCCGACGACATCATCAGCGGCGCATTCGAACTCGCCGAACAGGTTTCGATAGACAACCTGAGCATGCCACTGCTCGGCAAACACCTGGGCGTGGGTGTCACCAGCATCTACTGGTACTTCCGCAAGAAGGACGATCTGCTCAACGCGATGACCGACCGCGCGTTGAGCAAGTACGTGTTCGCCACCCCGTACGTCGAAGCGAGCGACTGGCGTGAAACGCTGCGCAACCACGCGCGCCTGATGCGGAAGACGTTCATCGGCAACCCGATTCTGTGCGACCTGATTCTGATTCGCACGGCGCTCAGTCCTAAGGCGGCGCGGATCGGCGCCCAGGAGGTGGAGAAGGCGATCGCCAACCTGGTCGAGGCCGGGCTGTCGCCCGAGGACGCGTTCGACACCTATTCCGCGGTTTCGGTGCACGTCCACGGATCGGTAGTGCTGAATCGCCTCTACGAAAAGAACCAGACGAACGAAAGCGGACCGCGCGCCATCGAGGACGCCGTGGCCATCGACCCGGCCACCACTCCGCTGATCGCCCAGGTGACCGGGCAGGGACACCGCATCGCGGCCGCCGACGAGACCAATTTCGAATTCGGCCTGAACTGCATCCTCGATTACGCCGCCGGCCTGATCCAGAAGCGCGCCAAAGGCGCCAAGTCGACGTCGTCCCGGCAGGGCAAAGCGGGCAAGGCCCACTAGCCGAATTGGATTGCCGCGCTTACGATTCCGGGGGCTTCGGCACGTGGAAATGCTCGTCGCGTAGCCGGAAGGCCTCCTTGGCGCCGTGCTGCGCGCGCGTCTTGACGAAGTTGAATTCCCCCGGGCCGAATTGCAGGTTGGTGCCGAAGGCGTGGAACAGGTAGCTGGCGACTTCCTCGCCGTTGTACGCCTGGCTCTGCTCGACCAGGCGGAAGGCTTCCTTGGCGATGACGACCCCGTCGGCGGGCATCTTCGCCGCCTTCTCCGCCCAGTACCGCGCGCGCGCCGTCACCGCGCCGGGTTCGCAAGTGTCGGTGAAGATTCCGAGGTGCTCGAGCTCGCCGGCCGCGACGATGTCACCGGTCAGCAGCAAGCGCCGGGCGAGCACCGGCCCCAGCCGATGGAAGAACATGTGCAGGCTGCCCAGCGCCGGTCCCAGGAAGCGGGTGGCGGGCATGCCGACCCTCGCATCGCGCGCGATCACGGAGATGTCGGCCATCAGCGCTATCTCGAAGCCGCCGCCCAGCGCGTAGCCGGCGATCTCGGCAACCGTCACCTTCGGAAAGCCCATGAAGTTGTGGTAGAAGCCAAACGACTTGCGGTCCACCGTGAGCCGCCGGCGTTGGCTGGGGCGGCGCTTGGCTTGCTCGTCGTCGGCCTTGCCGTACCAGCCGTACGCGTTGTTCATGTCGGCGCCGGTGGAAAAGACCCCGTCGGCCCCGCGCAACAGCACCACGGTGAGGTCGTCGTCCTCGGCCACCCGGTCCAGGCAGCGGGCGACGGTCTCGCGCATGGCGGCGTCGTAGGAGTTGCGCTGCTTGGGATTGTTCAGCGTGATCGTCGCTATTCGCCGGTCGGGATCGACGTCGAAGAGGACGCGATCGTCGGATGCGCTGGAGGCGCTCATGTGTCGGACTCCCTTCGCCGCCTGCCAAATCTGGTGGTGGCCAGCTTCTCCGGCGGCGACGCCAGCGTGTTGACCTCGCCGGTGCAGAGCACCTCGTCGCCGAGCAGCAACCGGGCCGTCGACGTGATGCCCCGGTCGACCTGTGTGCGCGCGATGTCGAATCGCAGCTCGGTCAGCAGCGGGGTGGGCCGGCGGAAGGTGACCAGCAACGATCGGGTTTTGCCGGATAGGCCGGTGACGCAATTGTGGTGCTGGATAACGCAATCGAAGAAAACCCCGAGGAAGCCGCCGTGGACCAGTCCCGGCGGGCCCTCGTAGATCAGCGGGAAGCTGACGGCGCCGACGGCCCGCTCGGGATCGACCTGGTCGAACCGGTACTCGGGAAAGCACGCGTTGTAGGCGCCGATGTCGGTGGCGTGGTTGAGGTATACCCGCCGGGGATCGCCGTCGGTCTCCCCGATTCGCGGCGCGTTGTCCGTCGGGGCGGCGGCCGACAGCTCGCGTTCCCACTCGGCGAACTTCGCGAGCATGTCGTCCACGGCGGGATGCGGGTGCTCGAGGGACACCAGCAGCGAGCCGAGGCGGCGCATGGCGCCGGCGGCCGCCACCGTCTGGTCCAGCGGCGCCTCGCCGAATCGGGCGTCCGTTGCGGCCATGCCTTCCCTCTTTCACCGGACTATTTCCGTCGGTAGCGTTTCCTTGCTAACTTATACAGCGTATCAATCGTATTGCCTACTGTATGGGTAACCGTAACGGCGGAGAAAGGCCGGATAGACGGTGAGTCAGGGGGCCGACACGGCCGGCGCCGAGGGTTCGGTGGTGGTGAGCCGAGAAGGCGCGGTTCTGCGCGTCACGCTCGACCGGCCCGCTCGGCGTAACTCGTTGACACACTTGATGATCGGCACGTTGGTGGGCGCGCTGACCGATGCCGCCGCCGACGACTCGTTGCGGGCGATCCACCTCCGCGGCGCGGGCGACGACTTCTGCGCCGGCGCCGACTGGGTGGCCACCAACGAGCCGGGCGGGCCGCGTCCCCGCGCCGGCGACCTGGTGCGGCGGATTCCGCACGCCGCCCACCGGGTGATAGAACTCGTCGCGAGCGTCCAGCTGCCAGTGGTGTGCAGCGTGCGCGGTTGGGCGGTGGGATTCGGCTGCAACCTCGCGCTGGCCGCCGATTTCACCGTGGCCGCCACCGGCGCGGTGTTCTGGGAACCTTTCCTCGACCGTGGCTTCAGCCCGGATAGCGGTTCCACCTGGCTGCTGCCCCGGCTGGTCGGCGTGGCGCGGGCCAGGCGGATGCTGCTGCTGGGCGAAAAGATCAGCGCGGCGGACGCGGCCGAGTGGGGGCTGATCCACCAGACCGTCGCCGATGCCGAACTCGACGACGTCGCCGGGCGGCTGGTGGAGCGGCTGGCCGCCGGGCCGACGGCGGCGATCGGGCTGGCCAAGCAGGGCCTAGCATTCGGCCAGCACGCGACGCTGAGCCAGTCGCTGAACCAGGAACTGTTCAACCTCGAGTTGTCTTGCCGAACGGCCGATTTCAAGGAGGGCCTGGAGGCCTTCCGGCAGCGGCGGAACCCGGATTTTCGTGGCCGCTGAGCGGAGTATGAAGGGATGACTGATGCCCACTGATTCGTTCGACACGATCAAGTACGAGGTCGACGGGCACACCGCGACCGTCACGCTCAACCGCCCGGACGCCCTCAACGCGCTGAGCCCGCACATGATCACCGAGCTGCGCGCGGCCTACGACGAGGCCGAGAACGACGACAAGGTGTGGCTGACCATCGTCACCGGCACCGGCCGCGCGTTCTGCACCGGCGCCGACGTCAAAGAGATTCCCGAAGACGGCAAGGTGATCTACGAGCGGCCCTACCTGTCGACATACGACCAATGGGAGGCCCCGCAGGAGGGCGCGCCGCCGTTTCGCACCATGGCCAAGCCGGTGCTGACCGCCGTCAACGGCCTGTGCTGCGGGGCCGGCATGGACTGGGTCACCACGACCGACATCGTCATCGCATCCGAGCAGGCAACGTTTTTCGATCCGCACGTCAGCATCGGGCTGGTGGCCGGCCGCGAACTGGTGCGGATATCCAGGGTGCTGCCCCGCTCGATCGCCCTGCGGATGGCGTTGATGGGCAAGCACGAGCGGATGAGCGCGCAGCGCGCCTACGAGCTCGGATTGATCAGCGAGATCGTCGAGCACGACCGCCTGCTGGAGCGAGCCCACGAGATCGCCGATATCGTCAATTCCAATGCGCCGCTTGCCGTACGGGGAACCCGGCTGGCGATCCTCAAGGGCCTGAACGTGCCGCTGCACGAAGCGGAGATACTCGCCGAGACCTTCCGCGAGCGGGTGCTGCGGACCGAGGACGCGGCCGAGGGGCCTCGGGCGTTCGTGGAGAAGCGCAAGCCGAACTGGCAGTGCCGATGACTTCGTTCGAAACCATCCTGCTCGACGTCGACGCGGACGACCACGTCGCCACCATCACGCTGAACCGGCCCGATCAGCTCAACGCGTTCAACCGCACCATGTGCGAGGAGATGGCCCGGGCCTGGCACGCGGTCAAGCTCGACGAATCCGTGCACGCGGTGGTGCTGCGGGCCGCCGGCGAGCGGGCGTTCAGCGCCGGGCTGGACATCAAGACGCCCTACGGCCAGCCCGACAACGTGTGGAACCACGAGGATCCGGGCGAGGCGCTCAGCCCCAAGTGGCAAAAGATGTGGAAGCCGGTGGTGTGCGCGGTTCAAGGCATGTGCACCGCCGGCGCCTTCTACTTCGTCAACGAATCCGACGTCGTCATCTGCTCCGACGACGCAACGTTTTTCGACTCCCACGTGTCGGCCGGACTGGTGTGTGCGCTGGAGCCGATCGGGCTGATGCGGCGCATCGGACTGGGCGAGACGCTGCGCATCGCGCTGATGGGCAACGACGAGCGGGTCAGCGCCGAGACCGCGCTGCGCATCGGGTTGGTGACCGAGGTGGTCCCCGCCGACCGGCTGTGGACCCGCGCCCACGAGATCGCGGCGACGATCGCCGCCAAGCCGCCGTCGGCGACCCAGGGCAGCGTGAAGGCGATCTGGGAGTCGCTGGACAAGCCGTATCGCGCCGCCCTGGAGCAGGGGCTGATCTACACCCGGCTCGGCAACCCGCTCGGTACCGCCGAACTGGCCGCCCGGCAGGGCGAGGCCGGTGCGCGCGAGCCGAAGATTCGCTGATGCCCGCTCACCCGCTCACCCGGCGCATCGCCGATGTGCTGGGGCTGCAGCCGGACTCGAACGCGATCGAGTATGCGGGCCACTGGATTCCGTGGCGCCGGGTGGGCGAGGCCGCGCGGGCTGTCGCGTCGCTGGCCGCCGAACACGAACGGGTCGGGATGCTGCTGCGCAACCGGCCCGGGCAGGTGGCTGCCTTCCTCGGGGTGCTGCTGGGCGGCGGCACCGTCGTCGTCATCAATCCGGCGCGCGGCGACGAGCGCACCCGGGCCGACATCGCCGCGCTGGAGCTGCCGCTGGTCATCGGCGAAGCCGACGACCTGGCGACGCTGGTCCCGCCGGGGACCGCGACGGCAACAATTTCGCCCCGCTTGGACACCGTCGGCAAAGCCACGCCGGAGCGCACGGACCGAACCGGCGCGCACGCCGACGTGGCGGTGCGGATGCTGACCAGCGGAACGACGGGCCCGCCCAAACGCATCGACCTCCGCTACGACATGCTGGCGCGCAGCGTGATGGGCCCCGATCCCGAGCGCGCGCCGGCACCGACGGAGCTGCGCCGCGGCGTCGCCATCGTCAACTCGCCGTTGGTGCACATCGGCGGCGTGTTCCGGGTGCTGCAATGCGTCGCCGAGGCCAGACCCTTTGTCCTGCTGGAACGATTCGAGCTCGCGGCGTGGACCGAGGCGGTGCGCGCCCACCGGCCCCGCACCGTGTCGCTGGTGCCGGCCGCGCTGCGGACGGTGCTGCACTCGGACCTGACGCGCGCCGACCTGGAAAGCATCCGCGCCGTCACGTGCGGCACGGCGCCGCTGTCCGCCGACGACGCCGACGCCTTCACCGAAAAGTTCGGCATACCCGTCCTGACCTCCTACGCCGCAACGGAATTCGGCGGCGGCGTCGCCGGCTGGACCCTGCCGGACTACGAAAAGCACTGGCGCGCCAAGCGCGGCAGCGTCGGGCGGGCCAACCCGGGCGCACAGCTGCGGGTAGTCGACGACGAGGGCACGGCGCTCGGACCGGACCGCGTCGGCCTGCTGGAGGTCAAGCCGGGACAGCTGGGGCCCTCGGCGGCGTGGCTGCGGACCACCGACCTCGCGCGCATCGACGCCGATGGCTTCCTCTGGATCGTCGGGCGCGCCGACCAGGCGATCATTCGCGGTGGGTTCAAGGTGATGCCCGACGACGTGCGCGTCGCGCTGGAGGCCCACCCCGCGGTGGCGGGCGCGGCGGTGGTGGGGCGCCCCGACGAGCGCCTCGGCGAGACCCCGGTGGCGATGGTGCAGCTGCGCGAGACCGCGTCCGCCGACGCCGACACGCTGGTGGAATTCCTGCGAACGCGGCTGGCCCGCTACGAAATCCCCACCGAGATCGCCATCGTCGAGGCGATCCCGCGAACCCCGTCGGGTAAGCCCGACCTCGCGGCGGTCAGGCTCTTCTTCCGCGATGCCCCCCAGCGCGACCATGCCCGGTGACGCGCCGACGGTCGCCGAGATCCTGCGACAGCGGTCCGACACGCGCGCCGAGCACACGCTGCTGGTGTGCGACGCCGATCGCATCAGCTACGCCGAAGCCGAGCGCCGCTCGGCGGAACTGGCCCGCGGGCTGATCGCGCACGGGGCCGGCAAGGGCACCCAGGTGGGGCTGCTCTACCCGAACGGGACCGAGTTCGTCGTCGGCATGCTCGCGGCGGCGCGGATCGGCGCGGTGGTGATCCCGTTCTCCACCTTCGCAACCGCCCGCGAGCTGCGCGAGCAGCTCGTCGACAGCGATGCCCGGATCCTGCTGGCCGCCAAGTCGTTTCGCAATCACGATTACGTTGACCGGTTGGCCCAGGCGCTACCCGGCGCGGAGTTGGATTCCGATGCCCCGCTGTTCTGCACCGCCGCGCCGCAATTGCGTCACGTCGCCATCGGTGGCGAGCGCATGCGCCGTGCGGCCGGTACCGTCGATCCGGCGCTGCTGGCGGCCATGGAAGACGACGTCGACGGCTGCGACCCGCTGGCCATCGTCTACACCTCGGGCTCCACCAGCACCCCGAAGGGGGTGGTGCACACCCACGCCGGGCTGCTCGAGCATCAGCGCAACCTGAACGAGATCCGCGGCCTGACGGCCCCGGACAGGCTGTTCTGCAATTCCCCGTTCTTCTGGATCGGCGGGTTCGCGTTCGGCCTGCTGGCCACGCTGGTGGCCGGCTCGACGCTGGTGTGCTCCAACGCGACCGACCCAGCCCGCACGCTCGACCTGCTGGAAGCCGAAAAGCCCACCATCACCAACGGTTTCGCCGCCGGCATCGCCCACCTGGCCGATCATCCCAGCTTTCCCGGCCGCGCCCTGTCGTCGATGCGCCGCGGCAACCTCTACCCGATCATGGCGCCCGACGCCCGCCCGGTCGACCCCGAGCTGCGGCACAACATGCTGGGGCTGACCGAGGCCGGCAGCGTTCTGCTGATCAGCGGTGACGAATCCGACCAGCCGGAAAGCCGCCGCGGGTCGTTCGGCAGGCCGGCGCCCGGGTTCGACACCATGATCGTCGACACCGACGCCTCCGGCGTCGGCGAACTGTGCATCCGCGGCCCGTACGTGATGCAGGGCTATCACAAGCGCAGTCGCGAGGAGTGCTTCGACGCCGACGGCTGGTTCCACACGGGCGATCTGGTGCGCGCCGACGCCGACGGATTCTTCTACTACGTCGGCAGGATCGGCGCGATGATCAAGACGGCCGGCGCCAACGTCTCGGCCGCCGAGGTGGAGCGGGCCATCGCCAGGGTTACCGGCGCGCAGGCCCACGTCGTCGGCGTGCCCGACCCCAAGCGGGGAGAGCTGGTCGCCGCGGTCGTCGTCCAACCGGACCTCGACGCGGCCGCGCTGCGGGAACGGCTCAAGGAGGAGCTGTCGTCGTACAAGATTCCCAAGTGGTTTCTGGGCTTGTCGCGCAGCGAGATACCGCTGCTGTCCAGCGGCAAGGTCGACCTGCGGCAACTGCGGAAGCTGTTCGATGCCTGACACCATCGACCAATTGGTGCGGTCGCGGGCCGCGCAGCACGACACCAAGCCGATGGTGATCGACCCGGCGGCGCGAATCAGCTATCGCGAACTCGACGCCACCACACGCGATCTGGCCACGGTCCTCGTCGAGGCCGGCGTCGGCAAGGGCACCCGGGTCGGGCTGATCATGCCCAACGGCGCCCGCTGGGTGCAGGTGGCGATCGCGCTGACCCGCATCGGCGCCGTGCTGGTCCCGCTGAGCACCCTGCTGCAGCCCGCCGAACTGGTCGCCCAGTTGCGGGCCGCGTCGGTGCAATTTTTGTTGAGCGTCGAGGAATTCCGCGGCCACCGCTACCTGGACGACGTGCGCGCCGTGCCGCGGCTGGAACTTCCCGCCCTGCGCGAGGTTTGGCCCGTCGACCGGCTGAACCGCCAAGCCGGCGAGGGCCCCCGGCGGGTCGTCGACGCCCTGGCCGAGACCGTCACGCCCGCCGACCCGCTGGTCGTCATGTTCACCTCGGGCAGCAGCGGGGCGCCGAAGGGGGTCGTGCACTCCCACGGCAACGCGTTGGCCGCGGTGCGCTCGGGCCTCGCGGCGCGCTGCATCACGCCGGATACCCGCTTGTATCTGCCGATGCCGTTCTTCTGGGTGGGGGGCTTCGGCAGCGGACTTTTGTCCGCGCTGCTGGCCGGCGCCACCCTGGTGACCGAGGAAATCCCGCGGCCCGAAACGACCCTGCGGCTGCTGGAAGCCGAGCGGGTCAACCTGTTTCGCGGGTGGCCCGACCAGGCCGAGGCGCTCGCGCGGCACGCCGCCACGATCGGCGCCGACCTGTCGGCCCTGCGGCCGGGCAGCCTGGAGGCCCTGCTGCCGCCGGAGCGGCGCTCGCAACCGGGCGCGCGGGCCACGCTGTTCGGCATGACCGAGGCGTTCGGACCGTACTGCGGCTACGCCGCCGACACCGACATGCCGCCGAGCGCGTGGGGCAGCTGCGGGAAGCCGTTCCCCGGCATGGAGGTCCGCATCGTCGATCCCGACAGCGGCGTGGCCGTTGCGCCGGGAACCGTTGGCGCGATCCAGATCCGGGGCCCGCATACCCTGCGCGGCGTCTGCGGGCGCGGCCGGGAGGAGCTGTTCACCGCCGACGGCTTCTACCCCACCGGCGACCTCGGCCGCCTCGACGGGGACGGATTCCTGTTCTACCACGGCCGGTCCGACGACATGTTCAAGGTCAGCGGCGCCACGGTCTACCCCGGCGAGGTGGAGCGGGCGCTGCGCTCGATCGACGGCGTCCACAACGCCTATGTGACCAACGTGCCCGGCGCCGCCGGCGACGGGGTGGGCGCGGTGGTGGTGTGCGGTGCGGAGCTCACCGCCGAGCGACTTCACGCATCGGCCCGAAAGTTGCTGAGCGCCTTCAAAGTTCCGACCATGTGGCTGTTGCTGGCCTGCGACGACGACGTGCCGCGCGGCGCCACCGGCAAGGTCGACGTCCGTCGCCTGCGCGAGATGCTGACGGAAACGAGCGGCGGTTAGCTACCCGTCCACCACGACGCCCCGCGCGGTGAGGTGGTCGATCAGCGGGACCGCACCGGCGGCGAGGTGTTCGGACATCGCGGCCCGGGCGAGCGCGTCGTCGTGCCGTTTGAGCGCCGACAGGATCCGGCGGTGATCCCGGATCGACTGTGCCGGCCAACCCTCGATGGTGGGGAACACCGATTCCGGTGCGTAGCGGGTGATCTGGGACATCAGCTGGGCGAGCTTGGGCGAATCGGCGGCGACGTTGATCGCACGGTGGAATTGGTGGTTGAGGCGGACGGTTCGCTCGTCGTCGTCGCCGGCGTAGGCGTCTTCGAGCTCGGCCTGGATCTGCTTGAGTTCGCGCAGTTGATCGTCGGTGATGTTGGCGGCGGCCCGCGCCGCCAGTTCCCCCCCGACGTGGGCCTGCACGTTGGCGACGTCGGCGACGTCGCGCCCGGTCACCGGCAGCACCGCGAAGCCGCGGTGGGGTTGCTGGGCGATGAGGCCCTCGGCGCGCAGCGCGAACAGCGCCTCGCGCACCGGCGTGACGCTGATGCCCAGTTCGGCGGCCAGCTGATCGAGGCGAACGTAGGATCCCGCGACGTAGGTGCCGTCGAAGATCCTCGCGCGGATCAGGCGCGCGACGTCGTCGGAAAGCTGCGGGCGCGCAGCGAAATCCGGGATGGTCATCGCGTCACACCTGATACTCGGCCAGCAGCCGCTTGCTGATGATGTTCTTCTGGATTTCGCTGGTGCCCTCGCCGATGAGCAGGAACGGCGCGTCGCGCATCAGCCGTTCGATCTCGTACTCCTTGGAGTAGCCGTAGCCGCCGTGGATGCGGAAGCTCTGCTGGGTGACCTCGGTGCAGTATTCGCTGCACAGGTATTTGGCCATGCCGGCGGCGACGTCGTTGCGCTCGCCGGAGTCTTTCAGCCGGGCCGCGTTGACCATCATCAGGTGTGCCGCTTCGATTTTGGTGGCCATCTCGGCCAGCTGGAACGCGATCGCCTGGTGCTCGGCGATCGGCTTGCCGAAGGTGTGGCGCTGCTGGGCGTAGCTCACCGCGAGCTCGAACGCGCGGATGCCGACCCCGCACGCCCGCGCCGAGACGTTGACCCGGCCGACCTCGATGCCGTCCATCATCTGGAAGAAGCCCTGCCCGGGGGTGCCGCCGAGAACGTCGTCGGCGCTGGCGTGATACCCGTCGAAGATGAGCTCGGTGGTGTCGATGCCCTTGTAGCCCAGCTTGTCGATCTTGCCGGGGATCACCAGGCCCGGCACGACTTCGCCGAACCCGGTGGGCTTTTCGACGAGGAACGCGGTGAGGTTGCGGTGCGGCTTGTCCGCGCCCTCGTCGGTACGCACCAGCACCGCGATCAGCGTCGAACTCCCGCCGTTGGTCAGCCACATCTTCTGCCCGTCGATGGTGTAGCCGCCATCCGGATCCCGTTGCGCCCGAGTGCGGATCGCGGCCACGTCGGAACCGAGCTCCGGCTCGGACATGGAAAACGCGCCGCGGGTCTCGCCGGTCGCCATGCGGGGCAGGAAGCGCTCCTTCTGTGCGTCGGTGCCGTGCTGGCGCAGCATGTACGCCACGATGAAATGGGTGTTGAGCACCCCGGAGACGCTCATCCAGCCGCGCGCAAGCTCCTCGACGCACAGCGCGTAGGTCAACAGCGACTCCCCCAGCCCGCCGTACTCCTGCGGGATCATCAGCCCGAACAGCCCCATTTCCCGCATCTGGTCGACGATGCGTTGCGGGTAGGTGTCGCCGCGCTCGAGCTCGGGCGCGGTGGGGATGACCTCCTTATCGACGAATTGCCGTACGGTCGCGAGGATTTCGGTCTGGAACTCGGTCAGGCCCAGGGTCTGGGCGAGCTTGGTCATGTGCTGGTCTTCCCTATCGTGTTGGCGCTCGTCAAGCGTGCGATGTCATCGGTCGTCAGGCCCAGGCACTCGGTGAGGACGTCGGCGGTGTCCTGGCCCAGGGCCGGGGCCGGCGCGCCGGACGGGTGGGCGCCGTCGAACGCGGCGGGCAGGCCGGGCGCGAAGTAGTCGCCGACACCCGGCTGGTGCAGCCGGGTGAAGAGCGGGTTGGCCGTCACCTTCGGGCCCGCGGCGACCTCGGCGAAGGTGCGGTATCGCTCGAACAGCACGGTGGTGTCCGACAGCGCGGCGGTGACCTCGTCGGCGCTGTGATCGGCGAACCAGGTGGCGAACAGCCCCGACAGGACGTCGCGGTAGCGATAGCGGTCGCCCTCCGACGCGAAGTCCGCGCCCAGCGCCTCCTCGAGCGCCGACACCGGGGCGCCCGTGCCGGTCACCTCGACGAGGTCGCGAAAGTGCCTGCGCGTCAAGGTCACAACCATGAACGCGGCCCCGTCGCGGCTGGTGAAGTCCTGGCCGTACTGTCCGTAGATGGCGTTGCCCAGCCGTTCGCGTTGCGTCCCGGTGACCTGGGGCTCGGTCAGCAGACCGAGGTTGCCCGCCGTGGCCAGCGCGACGTCCTCCAGTGCCAGGCTGACGCGCGCGCCCCGCCCGGACCGGTCGCGGTCGCGCACGGCGGCGACGACGGCCAGCGCGGCGTACAGCCCGCAGCACACGTCCCAGGCCGGCAGCACGTGGTTGATCGGGCCGGCGTGCGCGGCCGGGCCGGTGACAAGCGGGTACCCGAGGCCGGCGTTGACGGTGTAGTCGACCCCGGTGGAGCCGTCGCCGCGCCCGAGCAACTGGACGTGGATGACGTCGGAACGCTTGGCCGCCAACAGTTCATGGCCGAGCCAGGGCAGGACGGCGTTGGTGACGACGATGCCGTCGCCCTCGACGATCAGCCGTCGCACCAACTCCTGGCCGTTTTGCGAGCGCAGGTCGATGGTGGCCGAGCGCTTGCCCTTGTTCAGACCGGTCCAGTAGATCGACGTGCCGCCGGGGGCCAGCGGCCACCGCTGCACGTCGGAGGCGCCGCCGATGGGGTCCACCCGGATCACTTGCGCGCCAAGCTGCCCCAGCGTCATGCCGCACAGCGGTGCGGCGACGAAGCTGGACACCTCGACGATGGTGAGGCCGCTCAGCGGGCCGGTCATCTCAGGCGACCCGTTCGAAGACCGCGGCGAGCCCCTGCCCACCGCCGATGCACATGGTCTCCAGCCCGTAGCGCGCCTGACGGCGGTTGAGCTCGCGCGCCAGGGTGGCCAGCATCCGGCCGCCGGTCGCACCGACGGGATGGCCCAGGGAGATGCCCGACCCGTGCACGTTGGTGCGGTCGCGGTCGGCGGCGCCGAAGTTCCATTCGCGCATCACCGCAAGCGCCTGCGCGGCGAAGGCTTCGTTGAGTTCGATGAGGTCGATGTCGGCCAGGCGCAGGCCCGCCTTGGCGAGGGCGGCCTCGGTGGCGGGCACCGGCCCGATGCCCATGACGTTGGGGGCCACGCCCGCCGACCCCCACGACACCAGGCGCACCAACGGCGTCAGGCCCAGCTCTGACGCCCTCTCGGGCGTGGTCACCACGCACATCGACGCGGCGTCGTTCTGGCCGCTGGCGTTGCCGGCGGTGACGGTCGCGTCTGGATCCTCGCCCAGCAGAACGGGTTTGAGCTTGCTTAACGACTCGACCGACGTGTCGGCGCGCGGATGTTCGTCGGTGTCGATCAGTTCCTCGCCCTGGCGGGTGCGCACCGGCACCGCGATGATCTCCTCGGCGAGGATGCCGTTCTTCTGTGCGGCGACCGCGCGCTGGTGGGAGCGCACCGCGAGCTCGTCCTGCTCCAGGCGGGAGATGCCGTACTGGCGGCGCAGGTTTTCGGCGGTCTCCAGCATCCCGCCCGGCACCGGGTAGTGCCGGCCACCGGCGGTGGTGCGTCCCCGCGCCAGGCCGTCGTGCACCCGCACGCCGCCGCGGGCGCCGCCCCAGCGCATGTCGGTGGAGTAGAAGGCGACGTTGCTCATGCTTTCGCAGCCGCCGGCGACGACGAGATCGTGGTCGCCGTTGCCCACCTGCAGGCACGCCTGGATCACCGCCTGCAGACCCGACCCGCAGCGCCGGTCGACCTGCATGCCCGGAACCGTCACCGGCAGGCCGGAATCCAGCGCCACCACCCGCCCGATGGCCGGCGCCTCGCTGCTGGGATAGCAGTGCCCGAGGATGACGTCCTGCACCGCCTCGGGGGCGAGGCCGGTGCGTTCCAGCAGCCCTTTGAGGGCAACGACCCCGAGGTCGACAGCGGTCTGCGACTTGAACATTCCGCCGTAGCGGCCGATCGGTGTCCGGACGGGTTCACAGATGACGGTCTCGCGCATGGCTACCCCTTCCCCGTCGAGCAGACACAAAAGCACCCGAATCGGGCGCAAATTCGGTGCTTTTGCGTCTGCTCGCGGTAGTACTCATATGTGGCGGCCGCCGGTGACCTCCATGACGGTGCCGGTCATGTAGGAGGACAGGTCGGAGGCCAGGAACAGGGCGACGCCGGCGACCTCGCCGGGCTCGCCGGCGCGGCCCATCGGGATCTCGGCCACCTTCTGGTCCCAAATGCGTTGCGGCATGGCCTCGGTCATGGCCGAGCGGATCAGGCCCGGGGCGATCGCGTTCACCCGGACCCCCAGGTACGCAAGCTCCTTCGCGGCGGCCTTGGTCATGCCCACGATCCCGGCCTTGGCCGCCGAGTAGTTGGTCTGGCCGACCATGCCGACCTTGCCCGACACCGACGACATGTTCACGATGGCGCCGCGCTTGTTCTCCCGCATGATGGCCGCCGCCGCCCGCAGGCCGTTCCAGGTCCCCTTCAGGTGCACGTCGATGACCTGGTCGAACTGCTCCTCGGTCATCTTGCGCATCGTCGCGTCGCGGGTGATCCCCGCGTTGTTGACCATGATGTCCAGCCCGCCGAAGCGCTCGACGGCGATCGCGACCAGCGCCTCGACGTCGGCGGCCTTTGTGACATCGCAGCGCACCGCCAGCGCGACGTCGCCGCCGCCCAGCTCCTTGGCGGCGAGTTCGGTGGTCTCCAGGTTTACATCGCCGAGCACGACCCGCGCGCCCTCGGCGACGAATCGCTGCGCAATGGCAAAGCCCAAACCCTGCGCGGCACCGGTGACGACCGCGGTCTGACCGTTCAGCAACGACACTCCAATCACGCCTTCCTCGATTTGTTCCGCCCACGGGGGACCACCCTCGGACCGCCGTCAGCCCAAGATCATATTTCATATAGGATCTTGGGCGGTGTCCGGTCCCACCATGAGGAGCATTCGCACGATGACCACCGCCGAAGTTTCCGATGACGACTTCCGGGAGATCCTCGCCCAGACGCGTCAGTTCGTTCGCAGCGCCGTGGTCCCGCGCGAGCAGGAAATCCTGGCCGACGATCGGGTGCCCGACGACCTGCGCGAGCAGGCCAAGAAGATGGGCCTGTTCGGGTACGCGATTCCGCAGCGGTGGGGGGGCCTGGGCCTGAACCTCGCCCAAGACGTCGAGCTGGCAATGGAATTGGGCTACACGTCGCTGGCGCTGCGGTCGATGTTCGGCACCAACAACGGCATCGCCGGGCAGGTGCTCGTCGGCTTCGGCACCGACGGGCAGAAGGGCCGGTGGCTGGAGGCGATCGCGTCCGGGGAGGTGGTCGCGTCGTTCGCGCTGACCGAGCCCGGCGCCGGATCCAACCCGGCGGGCCTGCGCACCAAGGCCGTTCGCGACGGGTCCGAGTGGGTGATCTCGGGCGAGAAGCGCTTCATCACCAACGCGCCCGTCGCCAACCTCTTCGTGGTGTTCGCGCGTACCCGCCCGGCCGACGACCAGGGCCCGGGGATCGCCGTCTTCCTGGTGCCCGCCGACGCGGCGGGCGTCCAGGTGGGCGCCAAGGACGCGAAGATGGGCCAGGAGGGCGCGTGGACCGCCGACGTCGGCTTCGACGACGTCCGCGTCGGAAACGACGCGCTGATCGGCGGCGCCGAGGACATCGGCTACCGGGCGGCGATGACGTCGCTGGCGCGCGGCCGCGTCCACATCGCCGCCCTGGCGGTGGGCGCCGCCCAGCGCGCGCTCGATGAGTCCGTGGCGTACGCCGCCACGGCGACGCAGGGCGGGGCGCCGATCGGAAGCTTTCAGTTGGTGCAGGCGATGCTGGCCGACCAGCAGACCGACGTGCTGGCCGGACGCGCGCTGGTGCGCGAGGCCGCGCGGCTGTGGGTCACCAACTCCGACCGCCGGGTGGCGCCGTCGGCGGCCAAGCTGTTCTGCACCGAAATGGCCGGCCGGGTGGCCGATCTCGCGGTGCAGGTGCACGGCGGCAGCGGCTACATGCGCGGGGTTCCCGTCGAGCGCATCTACCGCGACGTGCGCCTGTTGCGGCTCTACGAGGGCACCAGCGAGATCCAGCGCCTGATCATCGGCTCCAACCTGGTCAAGGGGGCGCAGCGATGAGCGCGGGAATAGCGGCTTAGGTTCGGCGCTTTTAGTCGCTATGCGAAGTTTTAGCGAAGCCGAACGTCAGGAGTTCCTTGCCGCCCAGCACGTCGGTGTGCTGTCTGTCGCGGCCGCCGACGGCCGGCCGCCGGCCAGCGTCCCGATCTGGTACGACTACACACCGGGCGGGAACGTCCGGATCATGACCGGGGCATCCAGCCGCAAGGCGCGGCTCATCGAGCGGGCCGGGGTGGTGACGCTGGTCGCCCAGCGCGAGGAGCCGCCGTATCAGTACGTGGTGGTCGAGGGCAGCGTGGTGGAGACCACCAAGCCGGCCCCGGCCGACGTGCAGGAGGCCATCGCCATCCGCTACCTCGGCGAGGAGGGCGGGCGCGCGTTCGTCCGCAGCATGGAAGGCGTCGAGGAGGTGCTGTACACGATCCGGCCCGACCGGTGGCTCAGCGCCGACTTCACCGGCGACCTCTAGGCGATCAACTCCAGCGTGCCCAGCTCGCGGATCGCCCGGCAGCCGCGGCTGAGCATGGCCAGCACCATGTCGTCACCGCGCTCGGTGGCCGCGGCGAAGGCGAACCCCAGCGCCGAGATCAGCGGCGCCTGCAGCACCCCGAGCCGGTAGTCGCGCCAACAGGTTTCGCGGTCGTAGTCGGCGACCCCGCAGTCGGTCAACGCGCGGTGATACTCGCTAACGAGGTCTTCCTCGATGCTCGCGCGCAGTTGCGAATCCAGGCTGGTGGCGGTGAAGTAGGCGAGATCCCTGGCCGGCAGCCCCACGCCGAGCGTCTGCCAGTCGACGATGCTGACCCGGGTGCGTTCCGGGTCGAACAGCATGTTGTCCAAGCGGTAGTCCCCGTGCATCAGGGCGAACCGGTCATACTCGGACAGCAGCCACGGCGCCACCAAACCCATTGCCGCGCTGAAGGTGTCGCGGTCCTCGGCGGTCATGCGATCGCCCAGCTTCTCGATCGTGATGTCGGCGCTCATCTTGGCGACCTCGCCCATTCCGTTGGCGCCGGCCTCGTCGGGCCGGCCGAACGCGATGCCGGGAAAATCCAGCCAGAACGGGTCGCACCAGCTGGGCGCGTGCAGGCCGGCCAGGGCGTTGACCGCGAGACGCGCCTCTGCTTCGCCGCATCCGGCGAGCTGGTCGCCCTGCACCGCCGGCGCCTGATCGGCCAGCAGCAGGGCGTAATCCATTGCGTCCTCGGTGATCTCGCAGTAGAAGCACTGCGGCGTCGGCACCTGCACCCGGTCGGCCACCGACGCGTAGAACGCGCATTCGCTGCGATATCCGATGACGACGCGGTCGCGCACGGTGTCGTCCTGGGCGGGCAGCTTGATGACGAACGTTCCCGGCAGGTCGCCCGGATCGGTCGCATATTTCGCCGTCACCCGGTAGGTCGCCCCGGTCTGCCCGGTGCCGATGGGCGCCACCTCGACGCCGGAGACCTCGACGGCGGTGTGGTGTCCACTGAGCGCCGCCGACAGCCATTCCGGGGTCACGTCGGCGGGATACCGCGGGATCGACACCACCGCACTCATACGCAGGCCTCCAGTACGTCGACTCCTCGACTGACGGATCAACTGTAAGGCATACGGCAAGAGCCAATGTGCCAGTCCGCCGCTTCGCGCTGCTGCCGCCAGAATTCGTCGAAGCGCCCGCCGGCGACGAGCAGTTCGTCGACGGTGCCGTCCTCGACGATCCGGCCGTCGTCAAGGAACAGCACGCGGTCGGCGTGCCGGATGCTGGCCAGCCGGTGGGCGACGATCACCCCGGTCCGCGACTGCGGGTCGGCGGTCAGCGCGTCCACCACCGCCGCCTCGTTCTCGTTGTCCAGGGCGCTGGTCGCCTCGTCGACCAGCAGGATCGGCGCGCCCTTGAGCAGGGCGCGAGCGATGCTGACGCGTTGGCGTTCGCCGCCGGACAGCGTCGAGCCGGCCTCGCCGACGACGGTGTCGGCGCCCTCGGGCAACCGGGCGGTGAGTTCGTCGACGCGGGCCAGCGCGACGGCCCGCGCGAACCGCTCGTCGGCCGCGGACGGGTCCCCGGCCATGACGTTTTCGCGGATCGTGCCGTGGAACAGGTACGGGTGCTGGAACACGACACTGCTGGCCGCGCGCCGGGTTTCGGCGTCCAGCGTCGCCGCGTCCACGCCGTCGATGAGCACCCGGCCGCTCGAGGGCTGGTGCAGCCCGGCGATCAGCGCCAGGATGGTGCTCTTGCCCGAGCCGGAGGGGCCCACGATCGCGGTCGTGGTGCCCGGCCGCAACGTGAAACTCACGCCGTCGAGCACGGGCGCCGCTCCGTAGCCGAAGGTGACGTCGTCGAATTCGATGCGGGGGGCCGTGGCGGCGTCGGGCAGCGCGGCGCCCCCGACGGTCATGGTCGGCGCGGTGAGCACCGAACGGATCCGGTCCAGGGTGGCGCGGGTGCTCTCCAGGGCCGGGGCCAGTTCGCTGATGGTGGTGAAGGGCTCCAGGTAGCGGGCGATCACGACGATCAGCGCGACGGCTTCCGGCATGGACAGCGTGCCGTTCACCGTCAGCGCGGTGGTCGCCCCGGCCAGCAGGATCAGGGCCAACTGGCTGGCCAGGCTGAACAGCAGCTGGCCGGGCACCTGCATGGCCAGCAACCGCATCGTGGCGCCGCGCTGCGCGGCGAGCGCGTCCCCTACCATGCTTCGGGCCGGCTCTACGCGTCGCGCGGCGCGCAGCGCCTGCTGGGTCCGGGCGAACTCGATGATGCGTTCGGTGAGCGCGGTGTTGGACTCGCCGGCCGCGGCGTCGGCGCGGCGCGCCAGCCGCGCCGAGGCCCACAGGGCGCCCAGCAGCAGGGGCACGCCGGCCAGCGCGGCCACGCCCAGCCGCCACGAGACCGGCAGCAGGGCGATCGCGATGGCGGCCGGTAGCAGGATCGCGGTGACCAGCGGGGTGAGCAGGTTGACCACCAGGCCGACGAGCTCGGGCCCCGTCGCGGCGATCGCCTGGCGCGCCGTCGCGGTGTTCTCGGCGCCGAACCAGTCCAGCCGCACGTCCGGGAGGCGTTCGGCCACGTCGTGCTGGGAGTGGTCCAGCACGGCGAAACCCAGGTCGAAGCCGAGGCGCGCGGTCGCGGTGTCGATCACCCACCCGGCGAGGGTCGCGGCGGTGAGCCAGCCCAGCCATGCCAGGGCGCGCTGCGGGGCGTCGCCGAACAGCGCGCCCACCAGCGGGACGAGCAGCACCGCGGCCACCGCCCGCACCGCCACCGAGACGAGGGCCAGCGTCGCATACGCGATTACCTTGGCGCGGCGCTCCTTTGGCACCAGCGCTATCCACGTGCGGATCATCGCGCGCCCTCCCGTATGGCGCTCACCGCGTCGGCCTGACCCGTGCCCCACAGCCGGCGGTAGCGTCCGTCGGCGGCGAGCAGCTCGTCGTGGGTGCCCCGTTCGGCGATGCGGCCGTGATCGAGGACGACGATCTGGTCGGCCCGGGTGATGGTGTGCAGTCGATGGGCGATCACCAGCACGGTGCGTTCCCGGGTGAGGCGGTTGAGGGCTTGCTGCACAAGGTATTCCGATTCCGGGTCGGCGAAGGCCGTGGCCTCGTCGAGGATCAGCACCGGGGTGTCGGCGAGGATGGCTCGGGCGATGGTCAGCCGTTGACGCTCGCCGCCGGACAGCCCGGTGCCGGCGCCCAGCATCGTGTCGTAGCCGTCCGGCAGCCGCATGATGCGGTCGTGGATTTGCGCCTCGCGCGCGGCGGCCTCGATTTCGGCGGCGGGGGCGTCGGGCGCGGCCAACGCGATGTTCTGCGCGACCGTGCCGTGCACGAGCTGCGTTTCCTGCAGCACGAACCCGACCCGGGCGTACAGCTCGTCGGCGGTCAGCGATCGGATGTCTTGTCCCCCAACCCGTATCGCGCCTTGCTCGACGTCGTGGAAGCGGGCCAGCAGCGCGGCCAGCGTCGACTTGCCGGACCCGGACGGCCCGACGAGGGCGGTAATGGTGCCGGGGCGCAGCGTCAGCGACACGTCCCGGATCACGGGTACCCCGGGCCGGTAGCCGAAGGTGACGCGGTCGAAGACCACCGCCGCCGCTGAATCGCCGTGGGCTCCTTGTGATTGCACGGCCAGCTCGGGCTCGTCGAGGGTGTTCTGCAGCCGCCGGGCGGCCAGCATCCCGGCGCGGATGCCCCCGAGCCCGTAGGCGATGCCGAGCAGGCGGGCGCCGAATGTGGTGCCCAGCAACAGGAACGGCAGCAGGTTGACCGGGTCCATCAGTCCGCCGACGACCAGCAGGGTGCCCGTGACCGCGATGAGCCACAGGAACGTCGCGGGGCGGGTGGCCAGGTCCATCAGGGTCTTCTTGCCGGCCAGGGGGCGCTGCCAGGCCACCAAAAAATTGACATACTCGTCGAGGCGGCGCCGGAAGCTCGACGCCGCGGCGCCGCCGAACACCCGAATCACCGGCTGCCCCTCGAGATAGGCGCCGGCCTCCCCGTTCATCTTCTCGGCCCAGCGCTGCGATTGGGCGATGCGCGGCCCGGACTGCACGGTGAGCGACGACGTGAGCACCAGATAGACCAGGACGGGCACGAACAGCACCAGCGCCACCCGCCAGTCGACCACGAACAGGTAGACCAGCACCGCCACCGGGGCGACGACGGCGGCGACCGCGTCCGGGATCGCGTGGGTGACCAGGTAGTGCAGCGACAGCGTGTCGTCGGCCACCAGCTGCTTGATCGACCCCGACCCGCGGGCAGTGAACCAGCCCAGCGGCAACCGGGACAGCTTGGTCAAAAGCCTGGCGCGCAAGCGGTTCGCGAAGCGCGCGTCGACGACGTGCAGCCACAGCGTCAGCCCGGCGCCGAGCACGGTGCCGGCGCCCAGCAGCGCGACGGCCGCGGCGCCCACCGTCCACAGGCGTGACGCTCCGGCGCCGGACACCAGCAGCCGGGCCAGCTCGACCAGCAGCACGAACGGCGCCAGCTGCAACAGCGTGATCACCGCCTGCAGCACACCGGAGACGATCAGCGCCGACCGCAGCGGCGCGAGCAGCCGGCCCGCGGCCTGCGCGCGCCAGCTGCCGCGGGACGCGGGCGCCGGTTCCGGCTGCGGCTGAGGGGTTTTCGCGGTGGCTTCGTGCTCGTCGGGGTCGTCGCCGCGGCGCGTGCCCATCGCCTTGCCGGCGCTCCAGTAGGCCTGGGCGTGGATCTCGGACTTGGGAAACCCGAACTCGTCGCGCAGCCGGGTCCGCACGTGCTTGAGCGTCGTCGCCTCGGGCGTTGCCCACGCGTACCAGTCGGACCAGTCCCGGTCCTCGATCGCCGCGGCCAGCGACCGCTCGTCGCGGCGGGCCACCCAATGCACTTGCAGCCGAGGGTGTTTCGCGACGGGAATCAGCGGGTCGTCGTCGTCGTGCTGTTCGAGGTACATCTCGATCGGCACGTCGTGCGGGACGGTTCCGACGATCCCGTTCATGCCGGGGATCGAGGCGGAGTCGCCGATCAGCAGGTAGCCGGCGGGCTGCTCGTCGGGCACGTCGAACCGCGACGAGCCCATCAGGGACATCGCGGCGATCGTCGCGCCGGGTTGCACCGTGCGCGCCCACACCGACGCCGGGCCCGACGGCTCGTGCAGCACGACGTCGACCGCGAAGCGGCCGCTGGCCGGGTCCGCCTCGGAGATCGTGTAGGCGCGCTGGAATTCGGTATTCGACCCGCCCGGGTCGGGAAACCAGAACCGAAGCCATGCCGCGGGTTCGGCCTGCGCGTCCTCGAACAGGGTCGGTGACACCATCCGTATCCGCACGAAATGCGGTGCGATGCGGACGGTTTCGAGGACCGTCGCCAGGTGGTCGCGGGCGCCGAAGCCGCGCAGCACCGCCCCCTGGAATCCGCGCGCCATCAGCGGTCCTCCCCGGCGGCGCCGAGCCCCGCCATCGCCTCGTGGATGGGGCGCCCGGGCGGAATCGCCGCGACGAGGCCCCGGATCGACGCGGCCAGCAGCAGCCGCACGAACTCGACCTCCGATAGCTGCGGCAGCCCGGCGTGGGCCGCGCCGAGCCGCGCGTCGTCGGCCAACCGGGCGGCCGCGGCGTCGCGTTCCACGGCGAAGCCGCCCGCGTGGTCCCCGGCGGTTGCGGTGGCGTTGTTCTCTTCCCGCGCGGCCAGGCTGATCGCGAGGGTGGCGACCGCGCTGCTCAACACCAGGGCGGCGTCCGCGGAATACCCGCGCCTGCTCAGCGCCTCGACCTCGGTGGCCAGCAACCGCGCGCCGGCCTCGCCGCGCGGGAACAACACCTGCAGGTAGGTCGCGAGTCCCGGGTGCGCGGCGGTGAACTCACGGAGCTGCAGGGCGAACGACAGCAGGTGGGCCTCGGTGTCGGCCGTCGGGTCGTCGCGCAACTGCAGCTCGGCGAGCAGGCTTTCGCCGACCAGGCGCTCGAGCTCCCACCGGCTGTCGACATGGCGGTAGAGGGCGGTGGCCGACACGCCGAGCCGCGTCGCGACGGCGTTCACGCTCAGCCGCTGCATCCCGAGCTCGCGTCCCGCCCGGACGACATCCTCCACTGCGATCAGGGGAGGTCGCCCTCCCTGACGAGACGCAACCGTCTGCATCCGGCACCCTTCGCGTAGGTAAGTTACCCCCACAAACTAAGGGTTGCCTTACCCGCGGTCAACCGGGGCTTACCGGTCGGAGCGGAGTGTGAGGTCTGCCTCGGACTCTTTTCGCTTCTGCTCGGCCATCTTGCGGTCGTCGGAGGCGGCCTGGCGGTGCCGGGAGGCGGACTCCGCGTGTACCTCGATGTGGGATAACCCTAGTTCGACGGTACGGTCTTGCATCTTTGCGACTTGTTCATGGTGCCGTGCCGATTCCTCGATGCTGCGGGCGGCCGAAAGCCCGGCGTGGGCGGCGCGTTCGCGGGCCTCGGCGACTCTGCGTTCGGCGAGTTTCACATCCTCTGTGGTGAAGGCTTTTTCGGTGTGCTCGGGTCCGGTGGCCATGGCGCCTTCCTTGATTGCGGTGCATCGCGTCTACCCGCGCAATGCGCGACGAAACCCTTCCGCAGCCGCCACCCGACGCCTTATTCTCTCGTCACTTGCACCGGAAATCTCGATTTTCGGATGTGGTGACGACCCGATTAGAGGTGGCGATGTCGTATCTGGCGGTGGCCCCAGAGTTTGTCAGTTCGGCCGCAGTGGATTTGTCGAAGATCGGCGCGGCGGTCAGCGCCGCGCATGCCGCGGCGGCGGCCCCGACGGCCGGGGTGGTGGCCGCGGCGGAAGACGAGGTGTCGACGGCGGTCTCGTCGCTGTTTTCCAGCCACGGCCAGCAGTTTCAGGCGGTCGGCGCTCAGGCGGCGGCGTTTCACGCCGAGTTCGTGCAAGCCCTGAGCGGGGCGGGCGGTGGGTATGCGGCCGCCGAGGCGGCCAACGTGTCCGGGTTGCAAACCCTCGAACACGCGGCCGCCGGCATTCCGGCGTTCTCGCCCTGGCGGACCCTGACGGGGCGGCCGCTGTTCGGCAACGGCACCAACGGGGCCCCGGGGACGGGGCAGGCCGGTGGGGCGGGTGGCTGGCTTTTCGGTAACGGCGGAAACGGCGGGTCGGGCGGACCGGGCCAGAACGGAGGGGCCGGCGGATCGGCCTTCTTGTTCGGTAACGGCGGGTCCGGCGGCGCCGGCGGCACCGGCATCACCGGCGGCACCGGCCTCGATGGCGGGGCGGGCGGAAACGGGGGCGCCGGCGGAAGCGGGGGGCTGTTCTCCGGCATCGGCGGGTCGGGCGCGATCGGCGGGGCCGGCGGAACCGGCGGGACCGGCGGACCGGGCGCGACCGGCGGTTTCGGCGGTAACGGCGGGATGGGCGGGTCCGGCGGGGCCGGCGGGCTGTTGGGCGCCGGCGGGTCCGGCGGCCAGGGCGGCCAAGGCGGCCAAGGCGGGACCGGGGGCGCCGGCGTCTCCGGCAACGGTGGCGCCGGTGGTCTCGGCGGCAACGGCGGGACCGGCGGCAACGGCACCGGCTCGCTCGGCGGCAGCACTGGCACCAGCGGCGACGGCGGCACCGGCGGCACTGGTGGCGACGGCGGCACCACCAGCGTTGCCGGTGCCACCGCCGGCAACGGCGGGAACGGCGGCGGGGGTGGCTACGGCGTCCACGGCGGCAACGGCGGCAACGGCGGCAACGGCGGCGCCGCCAGCGTCGCCGGTGCCCTCAACGGCAACGGCGGCAACGGCGGCGTCGGCGGCAACGGCGGCACCAGCAACTTCTCGTGCACGGGCGGCATCGGCGGCAACGGCGGCAACGGCGGCGACGCCACCTTCACCGGCGCCGTCGGCGGCAGCGGCGGCAACGGCGGCACCGGCGGTGCCGCATTCCACGGCGGCGCCGGCGGCACCGGCGGCCACGGCGGCGACGGCACCCTCACCACCAGCACCAGCGGCGCCATCGCCGGCGGCGGTGGTGGTGGCGGCGGCTCCGGGGGCGCAGGTGTCCAGGGCGGCAGCGGCGGCACCGGCGGTCGGGGCGGCGGCGCCGAAATCATCGATACCGGCGCCTCCCTCGACGTCACCAGCACCGGCGGCGGCGGCGGTCACGGCGGCGGCGCCAACTCCGTGAGTCTTGGCGGTGACGGCGGCGGCGGTGGCGGCGGTGCCGCCGTCAACGTCGGCGCCACCACGATCACCGGCGGCAACGGCGGCACCGGCGTAAGCGGGTTCGGCCCCCCCAACGTCGGCGGCGCCGGCGGCACGGGCGCCACCGTCGCCGGGTCCACCGCGTCCGCAGTCGACGCCGCCGGTGGCGGTGGTGGCGGTGGTGGCACCAGCGTCCTGAGCACCGGCGGCGCCGGTGGGAACGGGGGCGCTGCCACTACGACCGCCGGCGGCGCGGGCGGCGCCGGCGGCAATCTCTTCAGCCCGGCCGTCAGCGGTACCAACGGCACCGGAAGCGGCGGCGGCACCGGCGGTAACGGCGGCGGCGTGACGTTGGTAATCCCCGGTTCAGGCGGTGGTGGCGGCGGCGGCAGCGCCGTGGTGATCAGTGCCGGCAACGGCAGCGCCACCGGCGGCAACGGTGGCAACGCCGGCCCATAGCACTCCGGGTGGAGGTGTGTGCGGGCGGAGGGACTCGAACCCTCACGCTCTTTCGAGCACCGGCACCTAAAACCGGCGCGTCTGCCGTTTCGCCACGCCCGCAGCGGTGCCGATCGTACCGCTCGCGGTGCCGGCGCAGCTGTCGGTGGCGGTAGGTTCAAGGGGTGCCCATCACCCGTCGTCGCAGGGTCGCGCTGATCGCTTTGGTGATCGTCGCGGCCTGCGGCTGCCTGGCGCTGGGCTGGTGGCAGTGGACCCGGTTTCAGTCGACCTCGGGCACGTTCCAGAACCTGGGCTACGCGCTGCAGTGGCCGCTGTTCGCCTGGTTCTGCGTGTACGCGTACCGCAAGTTCGTGCGCTACGAAGTGGAGCCACCCCCGACCCGCAAGGCCGGCGAGATGACCGAGATACCCGCCGGGCTGCTGCCCGAGCGGCCCAAGCCGATTAAGCCACCGCCCGACGATCCCGCGCTGCGGGAGTACAACGCCTACCTGGCCGAGCTCGCCCACCAGGACGCCGAGAAGGAGAACAGGACCACCGCATGACCACACCCGAGACGCCCGAGGCACCGGTACCCGCCGTCCCCGTCGAGAAGGTCCGCACCGCGTTGCTCGCCTACCGGATCATGGCGTGGACGACGGGTATCTGGCTCATCGCGCTGTGCTACGAGATCGTCTCGCACGTGGCCTTTCATCACGAGATCCGCTGGATCGAGGTGGTGCACGGCTGGGTCTACTTCGTCTATGTGCTGGCGGCGTTCAACCTGGCGATCAAGGTGCGCTGGCCGATCGCCAAGACCGTCGGCGTGCTGCTGTCCGGCACCATTCCGCTGCTGGGCATCATCGTCGAGCACTTCCAGAGCAGGGACGTCAAGGCGCGCTTCGGGCTGTAGCCGTCGGGTGCGCGGCTGGCCGCACACTCGACGCCCAGCGTGCGGCCAGCTTCATGTTCGCGGCGGCGCCAGCTCGCGCAGCGCCGGCACCAGCAGCGCCAGCGCGCGGCCGCGGTGCGACACGGCGTCCTTCTCCGCCGGGCTCAGCTCCGCCGCGGTGCGCTCGCTGTCACACGGGACGAACACCGGGTCGTAGCCGAATCCTCCGTCGCCGCGCGGCTCCCGCGCGATGCTGCCGGGCCACTCGCCGCGGACGACGACCTCACCGCCCGCCGACACCAGCGCGCACGCCGACACGAACGCGGCGCCGCGCCGCGCGTCGGGCACGTCCCGCAGCTGCGCCAGCAGCAACGAGGTGTTGCCCGCGTCGTCCCCGTGCCGACCGGACCAGCGCGCCGACAGCACGCCGGGCATGCCGTTCAACGCGGCGACCTCCAAGCCCGAGTCGTCGGCCACCGATGCCAGGCCGGTCGCGGCGAAGGCGTCGCGCGCCTTGGCCAGCGCGTTGTCCTCGAAGGTCGCCCCGGTCTCGGGCGCCTCGTCGAACGGGGGCACGTCGTGCAGTGACACCAGCGTCAGCCCCGTCAGGCCGGCGCCGTCGAGCACCCGTCGCAACTCGGCCAGCTTTTTCGCGTTGCGGCTGGCGACCAATAACCGGCTCAGCTGCCGAACGCCTTCGACGGCGCCGGCCCCTCGGGCAGCACGCCCGGGTACGGCAGCTCGAGCGCCTCGCGCTGGGCGGCGAACAACTGGTCGCACGCGGCCAGCGCCACGTCGAGCAGCTTGTCCAGCGTCGAGCGCGGGAACGTCGCACCCTCGCCGGTCCCCTGCACCTCGACCAGGGTGCCGGTGTCGGTGGCGACGACGTTCATGTCGACCTCGGCGCGCGCGTCTTCTTCGTAGGGCAGGTCCACCCGGATCCGCCCGTCGACGACGCCGACGCTGACCGCGGCAATCGCACACGACAGCGGCCGCGGGTCCGAAAGCTTGCCCGCCGCAGACAGATACGTGACCGCGTCGGCCAGCGCGACGTAGGCGCCGGTGATTGCCGCGGTGCGGGTGCCCCCGTCGGCCTGCAACACGTCGCAGTCGACGGCGATGGTGTTCTCCCCCAGCGCCGCCAGGTCGATGCAGGCCCGCAGCGACCGGCCGATCAGCCGGCTGATCTCCTGCGTGCGCCCGCTCAGCCGGCCCTTCACCGATTCGCGGTCGGAGCGCGTGTGGGTGGCCGACGGCAGCATCGCGTACTCCGCGGTCAGCCACCCCAGGCCCGATCCCTTGCGCCAGCGCGGCACCCCCTCGGTGACGCTGGCGGTGCACATCACCTTGGTGTGACCGAATTCGACCAGTACCGACCCCGCCGGGTGCTCTGTGAATCCGCGGGTGATGACGACGGGGCGGAGCTCGTCGTCAAGGCGGCCGTCTTCTCGTTTGGACACGACGCCACCCTAGCGCCGGGGGTCAGACCCTTTCGGAGCGGCGCACGTCGAACGTCTCGCCGCAGACCACGGCGTGCACCGGTCCGTCGAACTCGGCCTTGGCCTCGGTGATCACGTCCTCCCGCGAGGTCCACGGCGGAATGTGCGTCAACAGCAGCTCGTGCACACCGGCCTGCGCCGCGACCCGCCCGGCCTCGGTGCCCGACAGGTGCAGCGCCGGCGGGCGGTCCGGCGCGTGGGTCCAGGAGGCCTCGCACAGGAACACGTCGGCGCCGCGGGCCAGCTCGACGAGCTGGTCGCACGGGCCGGTGTCGCCGCTGTAGACGAACGAGGCGCCGCTGGGATCGGTGATCCGCAGGCCGTACGACTCGGTGGGGTGCGCCACCACCCGCGGCGTCACCGTGAGCGCACCGAACGTCACCGGCTCGCCGTCGACCCAGTGATGGATGTCGAAAATGTCGGAGCAGTCGTCGATCTCGCCGCCGTAGGGCGACGATGCGGCCCCCAACCGGGACCACGTGTCGCTCGGGCCGTACAACAACGCCTTGCCGAGCGGGCGCGACGGATGGTAGCGGCGCCACACGAACAGGCCCGGCACGTCCAGGCAGTGGTCGGCGTGCAGGTGGGACAGCAGGATGTGCACCGAACCGGGGTCGGCGTAGCGCTGCAGCGCGCCGAGCACGCCGCCACCGAAGTCGAGTACCAGAGGCGGGGTATCAGGCGCCCGAAGTAGATAACCCGATGCCGGCGAATCCGGACCGACCACGCTGCCCGAGCAGCCGAGCACGGTTATTCGCACGGACACTACTGTGCCATGCCCGATAGGGCGATGGAGAAAACATGGCCGCTTTGGTGTGATCAGAATCTCCCGGCCCGCTCACCCCAGGCGGGAGTGCCCCACGGGCTGGACGCCGGTGACCGCGGGACCCAGAAATCGCGCGGCCAGTTTGGTGAACGCCTCGGGGTCGCCGGTGGCCTCGAAGACGCGGGTGGCCGGCGGGGCGTCGTGCGGGCGCAGCAGGTCCCGTTCGGTGAGCACGCGCAGCACTTCCTTGGCGGTTTCCTCGGCGCTCGACACCAGCGTGACGTTCTCGCCCATCGCCAACTGGATCAGCCCGGACAGCAAGGGGTAGTGCGTGCAGCCCAGCACCAGCGTGTCGACCTGCGCCCGCTGCAGCGGCTCGAGATAACCCTCGGCCAGCCCGAGCACCTGGCGCCCGCTGGTCACGCCGCGCTCGACGAAGTCGACGAACCGCGGGCAGGCCGCCGCGGTGATCTCGGTGTCGCGGGCGGCGGCGAACGCGTCCTGGTAGGCGTGCGAGTTGATGGTCGCCCGCGTGCCGATGACGCCGATGCGCCCGTTGCGGGTGGCGGCGACCGCGCGGCGCACCGCCGGCAGGATCACCTCGACGACGGGCACGTCGTAGCGCTCGCGGGCGTCGCGCAGGCAGGCCGCCGACGCCGTGTTGCAGGCGATCACCAGCGCCTTGACGCCGCGGGCGACGAGGTCGTCGCCGATGGCCAGCGCGTGGGCACGTACCTCGGGGATGGTGAGCGGACCGTACGGGCCGTTGGCGGTGTCGCCGACGTAGATCATGTCCTCGTCGGGCAGCTGGTCGATGATCGCCCGCGCGACGGTCAGTCCCCCGACGCCGGAGTCGAAGACCCCGACGGGCGCCAGAGCCGAACTCATGTCGTGGTCCGCCGCGGGGCGGCCCGTTTCGTCGCGCGGGCCTTGCGCTCCGGGCCGGACAGGACGTACGCGGCCAGGATGCCGGCCAGCGCGCCGCACAGGTGCCCCTGCCAGGAGACGCCGCCGCACTTGTCCAGGACGGGCACGGCGCTGACCAGGATGCCGCCGTAGGCGAACAGCACGACCAGGCCCGTGACGATGTCCCAGAACCGGCGCACGAAGATCCCGAAGACCAGTAAAAACGTCAGCCAACCGAAGATCAGGCCGGAGGCGCCGATGTGGTCGGACTCGAAGCGGCAGCCGCCCCAGTTGCCGATCAGCCAGGTGCCGAAGCCCCCGACGATCCACACGATCGCGGTGGCCCAGACGAACCGGGACATGCCGGCCAGGGTCATCAGGAAGCCCAGCACCAGGGCGGGCACCGTGTTGGCGAACAGGTGGGTCCAGCTGCCGTGCAGGAACGGCGCCCAGATGATGCCCCACAGCCCGTCGGCCTCCAGCGGCCTGATGCCGTTGCCGTCCAGCGAGTGGTGCGAGAGGTCGTCGACGAGCTCGATGAGGTACAGCAAAGCCACGAACGTGAGGATCGTGACCCCGCCGACCAGCCAGTGCGGTCGCTTCTTCGACTCTGTAGTTGACGCGTTCATGCCTCGTTCAGGCTACCGGCACCGGCCCCTTTACCCCGCTCGAACGGGGCCGAACGCACCGGGCAACACGTCGCGGTAGGTCGGTAGTCCGGCCACCGATTCGGCGGCGAACACCCCGGCCAGTACCGCGCGGGCCAGGCAGTCGGCCGCCGCCGCGCCGATCTCGGTGACCAGCCCCGCCTCGGGCGAGAACGCGGCGGGCGCCGGCTTCGCCCCCACCGGCGGGGCCACCTCGACGGCCCCGGTGGCGAGCGCGAACACCGTGTCGCCGTCCAGCGGGGTGTGCGCGGGGCGGATGGTGCGGGCCAGGCCGTCGTGGGCCGCGATCGCCACCCGCCGGCACGCGGCCGGGCTCAGCGCGGCGTCGGTGGCGACCACCGCGATCGTCGTGTTGAGCGGGGTGTCCAGCGGGTTCAGCGCCGACGGCAGCCGCGCGAACGCGTCGACCTGCTCGGCCGGCGGCGGCCTGAGTTCGAACTCCGCAATCAGGTCGGCCATCCACGGCAGGCCGGTGGCACGGTCGGCGACGTCGCCGGCGCAGTTCACCGCGACGAGCGCGCCGACGGTGGCCCCGGACGGCAACGCCATGGACGCCGTGCCCAGGCCGCCCTTGAGCACCCCGGCGCGCGCGCCCACCCCCGCGCCGACGGTGCCGACGGCCACCGCGGCCCCCGCGGCCTCGCACGCCGCGAAGCCGAACTCGGCCGTCGGCCGGCGGTCCCAGCCGCCGACGGGCAGGTCGAAGATCACCGCGCCCGGCACGATGGGCACCACGCCGCCCTCCATGGTCACGCCGCGGTCCTGGGCCTCCAGCCAGGCCATGACGCCGTCCGCGGCCGCCAGACCGAAGGCGCTGCCCCCGGCCAGCAGCACGGCGTCGACGAAGCGCACGGTGTTGGCCGGGTCCAGCAGGTCGGTCTCCCGGGTGCCCGGCGCGCCGCCGCGGCAGTCGACGGCGCCGACGGTCCCGGGCGGGGTGAGCACCACCGTCACGCCGCTGGCCCAGCCGGAGCCCAGCGACGCGTCGGGGTCGAGCTTGTGGCAATGGCCAACCCGGATGCCCCCGACGTCGGTGATGGAGTTCATCCGGCCGGCTTCCGCATCAGCGCCAGGACCAGGTACTCCTGCAGGACGGTCAGCCATTGGTAGACGTCGAGGTGCACGGCCAGCGGATGGTCGGCCGGCAGCCGGTCCGGCCCCTGCGGGCCGATCTCGAGCATCACCCCCAGCGTCAACCGGATGTCGTTGACCGCCGCGATCCAGGCGTTGGCCTGGTCCTCGGTCAGCTCGAAGCGGCCGCCGTTCTCCGGGACGGTGTCCAGAAGTTGTTGCGCCGCAGCGCGTTTGGCGTCGATGATCTCCGGCTCGCGCAGGCTGCGCAGCGCGGCGTTGAGGCTGTCGGCGCTCTCGGTGCTGTCGGCATCCTCGGCGCTGTCGGCGGTGTCGTCGGCCTTGTGGAAGTCCGGCAGCAGCCGGCGCAGCGTCGGGTCGCGCGGCGGTTCGGTGTTGCCGGTCTTGATGCCGGTGATCTCGTGGAGTTCGTCTGCGGGGGCGGACGATTCGCGCTCGTCGAGCAAACCGATCATGGCGCCGACGAGGTTGGTGAGCAGGGCGGCCTCATGGGAAGCCAAGGCGGACCGGTAGCGGGGACCGCCGGCGGTCTCGACGCGCTTCCATCTGCGCACAAGGAATCCCGGACGACCTCGTGTTCACTTGTCCTGCTGCATCGTCGCCCACAAACCGGCGGCGTGCAGCTTGGACACGTCGACTTCCATGGATTCCCGGCTGCCCGCCGAGACCACGGCCTTGCCTTCGTTGTGCACTTGCAGCATCAGCTTGGTCGCGTGCGGCTCGGTGTAGCCGAACAACCTTTGGAAGACGTACGTCACATACGTCATCAGGTTGACCGGGTCGTCCCACACGATGGTGACCCACGGGCTGGCCGTGACGTGCACGGGAGCGGACTCGCGTTGCCCGGTCGTGCCCGGTTTGGTGGGCGCTGACGCAACAACCATGGCCTCCAGGATACCGAGACTGATGCCCGCCGCCGCCGGAAGTTACCGTTGCGGCATGAACGAGCCGGTCCCGGCCGGGTTGCTGACCGACAAGTATGAGCTGACCATGCTGGCCGCGGCGCTGCGCGACGGCACCGCCGGCCGCCGGACCACGTTCGAACTGTTTGCCCGCCGGCTGCCCGACGGCCGCCGCTACGGCGTGGTGGCCGGGACCGGGCGGCTGCTGGAAGCGTTGCCGCAGTTCAGGTTCGACGACGACGCGTGCGCATTGCTGGCGCGATTCCTCGACACCGACGCCGTCGACTACCTGCGCGATTTTCGATTCGGCGGTGACATCGACGGCTACGCCGAGGGTGAGCTGTATTTCCCCGGGTCGCCGGTGCTTTCGGTGACGGGCAGCTTCGCCGAATGTGTCGTGATCGAAACCCTGGCGTTGTCCATCTTCAACCACGACACGGCGATCGCGTCGGCCGCGGCGCGCATGGTCAGCGCGGCCGGCGGGCGCCCGCTGATCGACATGGGGTCGCGCCGAACCCACGAACGGGCCGCGGTCGCCGCGGCCCGCGCCGCCTATATCGCCGGCTTCGCCGCGTCCTCCAACCTGGAGGCCCAGCGCCGCTACGGGATACCGACCGGGGGCACCGCCGCGCACGCGTTCACCATGCTGCATACCCGCCCCGACGGCCGCCCCGACGAGCTGGCGGCGTTTCGCGCCCAGGTCGACGCGCTGGGCGCCGACACCACGCTGCTGGTGGACACCTACGACGTGACGGCCGGGGTGGCCAACGCCGTGGCGGCCGCCGGCACCGGGCTCGGCGCCGTGCGCATCGACTCCGGCGAACTCGGGGTGCTGGCCCGCCAGGTGCGCGAACAGCTCGACGGGCTGGGGGCCACCCGAACCCGCATCGTGGTGTCCGGCGATCTCGACGAGTTCGGCATCGCCGCGCTGCGCGCCGAGCCGGTGGACAGCTACGGCGTCGGCACGTCGCTGGTGACCGGCTCCGGCGCCCCGACCGCGAACATGGTCTACAAGCTGGTCGAGGTGGACGGCGGGCCCGTGCAAAAGCGCAGCAGCCACAAGGAATCCCGCGGCGGCCGCAAGGAGGCGCTGCGGCTGGCGCGGCCGACGGGCACGATCACCGAGGAGGTCGTCCATCCGGCGGGCCGACCGCCGGAGACCACCGAACCGTGCCGGGTGCTGACGACACCGCTGGTGCGCGGCGGCGAGGTGGTGTCCGGGGCGGACCTGTCGGCGGCGCGCGAGCTGGTGGCCTCCGGCCTGCGCAGCCTGCCGTGGGAGGGCCTGAACCTGTCGCACGGCGACCCCGCGATCCCGACGACACAAATCCGGGCCTGACATGTCGGTGTCCGTGCCCGATCTGCTCGCCACCGCGGTGGCCGCGCTCGGCGGCAGCGAGCGCGCGGGCCAGGTGGAGATGGCCGGGGCCGTCGAGCAAGCCTTCGACACCGGAGAGCACCTCGTCGTGCAGGCCGGCACCGGCACCGGCAAGTCGCTGGCGTACCTGGTTCCCGCGGTGGTCCGCGCGCTCGACGAGGATGGACCGGTCGTCGTGTCGACGGCCACGATCGCGCTGCAGCGCCAGCTCGTCGACCGCGATCTGCCCCGGCTCGCCGACGCGCTGGCCGACGCGCTGCCGCGCCGGCCGCGTTTCGCCCTGCTGAAGGGCAGGCGAAACTACCTGTGCCTGAACAAGATTCACAATGGCGCCGCATCCGACGACTCGGACGACGAGCGGCCGCAGGAGGAGCTGTTCGACCCGGTCGCGGTCACCGCCCTGGGCCGCGACGTGCAACGGCTGACCGCCTGGGCGTCGAGCACCGATTCCGGCGACCGAGACGACCTCAAGCCCGGCGTGCCGGACCGGTCCTGGTCGCAGGTGAGCGTCTCGGCGCGGGAATGCCTGGGCGTGGCGCGCTGCCCGTTCGGCTCCGAGTGCTTCTCCGAACGGGCGCGCGGGCTGGCCGGCGCCGCCGATGTCGTCGTCACCAACCACGCGCTGCTGGCCATCGACGCCGTCGCGGAATCGGCGGTGCTGCCCGAACACTCACTGCTGGTGGTCGACGAGGCGCACGAGTTGGTGGACCGGGTGACGTCGGTGGCCACCGCGGAGCTGACGTCGGCCGCGCTCGGCGTGGTCGCGCGGCGGATCACCCGGTTGGTGGATCCCGAACTGACCCAACGCCTGGAGGCGACGACGGCGAACTTCGCCGCCGCCATCCACGACGCGCAGCCGGGCCGCATCGATCGCCTCGACGAGGAGCTGGCCACGTACCTGACCGCGCTGCGCGACGTGGCCACCGCGGCGCGGTCGGCGATCGACACCACCAGTGACGCCAAAGCGGCGTCGGCGCGCGCCGAAGCCGTTGCCGCACTGGGCGAGATCTCCGAGACGGCCTCGCGGATCCTGGCGTCGTTCGCCCCCGACATCCCGGACCGCACCGACGTGGTCTGGCTCGACCACGAGGACAACCGCGGTGCGGTGCGGCCGGTGCTGCGGGTGGCCCCGCTGTCGGTGGCCGGGCTGCTGCGCGACGAGGTATTCGCGCGTTCGACGACGGTGCTGACCTCGGCGACCCTGACCATCGGCGGGTCCTTCGACGCGATGGCCGCGGCCTGGGGCCTGAGCGACGAGCAACCCTGGCGCGGGCTCGACGTCGGGTCGCCGTTTCACCACGCCAAGGCCGGAATCCTTTACGTGGCAGCCCATTTGCCGCCGCCGGGCCGCGACGGCACCGGTTCGGCGGAGCAGCTGACCGAGATTGCCGAGCTCGTCACCGCCGCCGGCGGGCGCACGCTGGGGCTGTTCTCGTCGATGCGGGCCGCGCGGGCCACCGCCGAGGCCATGCGCGAGCGGCTGGCGACGCCGGTGCTGTGTCAGGGCGACGACAGCACCTCCGCGCTGGTCGAGCGGTTCAGCGCCGACGAGGAGACCTCGCTGTTCGGCACCCTGTCGCTGTGGCAGGGCGTGGACGTGCCGGGGCCGTCGCTGTCGCTGGTGCTCATCGACCGCATCCCGTTTCCCCGGCCCGACGACCCGCTGCTGGGCGCGCGGCAGCGCGCGGTGGCCGCGCGCGGCGGCAACGGCTTCATGGCCGTCGCCGCCAGCCACGCCGCGCTGCTGCTCGCGCAGGGCTCGGGCCGGCTGCTGCGCCGCGTCGACGACCGCGGCGTCGTCGCCGTGCTGGACTCCCGGATGGTGACGGCCCGCTACGGCGGCTACCTGCGCGCGTCGCTGCCGCCGTTCTGGCCGACCACCGACGGCGAACAGGTG
Source organism: Mycobacterium sp. NGS63 (assembly GCF_059812295.1). Classification (NCBI taxonomy): domain Bacteria; kingdom Bacillati; phylum Actinomycetota; class Actinomycetes; order Mycobacteriales; family Mycobacteriaceae; genus Mycobacterium; species Mycobacterium sp. NGS63. Next base: position 358,715 of record NZ_JCALCJ010000002.1, on the reverse strand, counting down.
CGCGCGGCGCTGCGACGGCTCTGCAGCTCGGCTCGCCCTAAGCCAGCGTGACCAGGCCCAGCTCGTTGCCGGCGAGCATCGGGTGGCGCGGCAGCACCCGCACCGTGTACCCGACCGTGCCGGCCAGCGGCAGCGACATCGTCGTCGAGAACACCTGGTTGCCGCCCTCGGCGGTGCCGGTGTACGACATCTCGACGGTCAGCGGTTCGAGCAGGGCGTCGCCGGCGTCCACCCGGCCCACCACCGCCTGCACCGTGACCTCGTCGGGCGCCAGCCCGCCCAGCTGCACCGTCGCGGTCAGGGTGAGCTTCGAGCCCAGCACCGGGGTGTCCGGCAGGCCGGTGCTGTCGACGTCGGTGATGTCGATCTTGGGCCAGGCCTGCTCGGCGCGCCTGCGGTAGCCGGCCAGCTCGCGGGCCGCCTCGAACTCAGCGCCGCCGTCGGGGGCCCCAACGGTGCTGCGCAGCGATTGCGCCGCCGGGGTGTAGTAGTCGTCGACGTAGTCGCGCACCATCCGCGACGCCAGCACCTTGGGGCCGAGCGTCTGCAGCGTGTGGCGCACCATCTGGATCCACCGCGGGGGCACCCCGCGCTCGTCGCGCTCGTAGAACTTCGGCGCCACCGCTTGTTCCAGCAGGTCGTAGAGCTTGGAAGATTCCAGGTCGTCGCGACGGTTCTCGTCGGCCAGCCCGTCGGCAGACGGTATCTCCCAACCGTTTTCGCCGTCATACCATTCGTCCCACCAGCCGTCGCGGATGGACAGGTTCAGCCCGCCGTTGAGCGCGCTCTTCATCCCCGAGGTGCCGCAGGCCTCCAGCGGCCGCAGCGGGTTGTTCAGCCAGACGTCGCAGCCCCAGTACAGCAGCCGGGCCATGGACATGTCGTAGTCGGGCAGGAACGCGATGCGGTGGCGCACCTCGGGCCGGTCGGCGAAGCGAACCACCTGCTGGATCAGCGCCTTGCCCCCGTCGTCGGCCGGGTGCGACTTCCCGGCGACGATCAGCTGGATCGGCCGTTCCTCGTTGAGCAGCAGCTGTTCCAGCCGGGCGGGATCGCGCAGCATCAGCGTCAACCGCTTGTAGGTCGGCACCCGCCTGGCGAACCCCACGGTCAGCACGTCGGGATCGAAAGCCGTTGCGATCCAACTCAATTCGGCATCCGACGCGCCGCGTGCGAGCCATGACCGGCGCAACCGCACCCGGACGTCGTCGACCAGCAGCGAGCGCAGTTGCGAGCGGATCCACCACAGGTGGCCCGCGTCGACCTGCTGCAGGCGCAGCCACACCCCCGGGTCGCCGAACGAGTCCGACCCGGCCAGCTCGCGGCCCAGCTGCAACCACTGCGGCGCCGCCCAGGTGCGCGCGTGCACCCCGTTGGTGATCGAGCCGATCGGCACCTCGTCGGCGTCGAAGCCCGGCCACAGCTCGTTGAACATGGCCCTACTCACCCGGCCGTGCAGCAGCGAGACGCCGTTGGCCCGTTGTGCCAGGCGCAAACCCATGTGGGCCATGTTGAACTTGGCCGGATCGTCCTCGGCGCCGAGGCCGAGGATCCTCTCCGTCGGCACGCCCGGCAGCAACGCGGGGCCGCGCCGGGAATCGCGAGCCCCGTCGCCGTTGTCGCCAGGGCCGTCGGGGCCGTCGGGGGCGCCGTCGAAGTAGCGCCGCACCATGTCGACCGGGAAGCGGTCGATGCCCGCGGGCACCGGGGTGTGGGTGGTGAACACGGTGGACGACCGCACGACGGTCAGGGCGGTGTCGAAGTCCAGCCCCGAATCGGTGATCAGTTCGCGGATGCGTTCGGCGCCGAGGAAGCCCGCGTGGCCCTCGTTCATGTGCCACACCTCGGGCGCGGGCAGCCCTTCGATGGCGGTGAACGCGCGGATCGCCCGCACCCCGCCGATGCCGGCCAGCAGCTCCTGGCGCATCCGGTGTTCCTGGTCACCGCCGTAGAGCCGGTCGGTGACGCCGCGCAGGTCGTGCTCGTTCTCGGGGACGTCGGAATCCAGCAGGAGCAGCGGCACCCGCCCCACCTGAGCGACCCAGATCCGCGCCCGAAGCTGAGCGGAGTCGGGCAGGTTGAGCTCGACCAGCGCCGGCTCGCCCGCCGCGTCGGTGAGCAACCGCAGCGGCAGCCCCTGCGGGTCCAGCGACGGGTACGTCTCGTGCTGCCAGCCGTCGGCGGTCAGCGACTGGCGGAAATACCCGGACCGGTAGTACAGCCCCACCGCGATGAGCGGCACCCCCAGATCCGATGCGGACTTCAGGTGGTCGCCCGCGAGGATGCCCAAACCGCCCGAGTAGTTGGGCAGCACCTCGGCGACGCCGAACTCCATCGAGAAGTAGGCGATCGAGGTGGGCACCGGCACCCCGGCCTGTTGCCGTAGCTGGTACCACAGCGGGCGGCTCAGATAGTCGTCGAGGTCGGCCGCCAGTTCGTCGAGCCGGCCCAGGAATCCTTCGTCGAGCGCCAACTCGTCGAGCCGGGCGGGTTTCACCGCGCCGAGCAGGGCCACCGGATCGCGACTGCACCGCTCCCACAGGGCGGGCTCGATGGTCTCGAACAGGTCCTGTGTCGGCTTGTCCCAGGACCACCGCAGGTTGTTCGACAGCTGGTCCAGCGCGGCGAGACGCTCGGGCAGATGAGCTCGGACGGTAAACCGGCGGAGGGCTTTCACGCGTCTCTACCTTACTGAGGATTCGCCCGCCCGCACGGCGTCTTTGGGCGAGCGGAGGTGTGTGACCGGACACTAGGGTGGGTATCGGTTAGTAATTGGGGCCCACCGATGCACCCCAGCCCGAGACGAGAGGCACCGCGGTCTGGCCGCACGGAAATCGAACACCGAGGGTGACGAGGCGGCCCGCCTAGCGGGCCGACGAGGAACCGGAAGAATCGAACGGAGTGTTGTGCCCGGTCGTGTCGAGATCGATAACGTCCAGCCCGTCGTGTCCTGCGGCGCGTACCCCGCCAAGGCCGTCGTCGGTGAGATGGTCCCGGTCAGCGCCGCGGTCTGGCGAGAAGGCCACGAGGCCGTCGCCGCGACGCTGGTCGTGCGCTACCACGGGCCGCGCTATCCCCAGCCCGCCGAATCCCGCCGGATCAAGGCCGCCGCGGCCCCGACCCGCCCCGCTCCCGCGGTGGACGGCAAGGCCGCCGAGCCGCGCGCCAAGCCGCTGCTGCTGCCGATGACGGAGGGGCAGGAACCCTACGTCTTCCACGGTGTGTTCACGCCCGACCGCGTCGGGCTGTGGACGTTTCGCGTCGACGGGTGGGGCGACCCCATCCACTCGTGGCGGCATGGGCTGGTCGCCAAACTGGACGCCGGCCAGGGCGAGAAGGAACTGTCCAACGACCTGTTGGTCGGGGCCGCGCTGTTCGAGCGCGCCGCGGCCGGTGTGCCGCGGTCGCGGCGGGAGCCGCTGCTGGTGGCCGCCGAGGCGCTGCGCACCCCCGGGGACCCGGTCACGCGCACCGCGCTGGCCCTGGCTCCCGGGGTCGAACAGATCCTGGCCGAACATCCGTTGCGCGACCTGGTCACCCGGGGCGAGCAGTGCGCGGTGTGGGTCGACCGGCCGCTGGCCCGCTTCGGCGCGTGGTACGAGCTGTTCCCGCGCTCGACGGGCGGCTGGGACGCCAACGGCAAGCCGGTGCACGGCACCTTCGCCACGGCGGCCACGCAGCTGCCGCGGATCGCGGACATGGGGTTCGACGTCGTCTACCTGCCGCCGATCCACCCGATCGGCAAGGTACATCGCAAGGGCCGCAACAACTCCCCCGCCGCCGCCCCCGGCGACGTGGGATCCCCGTGGGCGATCGGTAGCGACGAGGGCGGGCACGACGCCGTTCACCCGGAGCTGGGCACGATCGACGACTTCGACGACTTCGTCTCCGCCGCACGCGATCTGGGCCTGGAGGTGGCGCTGGACCTGGCGCTGCAATGCGCCCCGGATCATCCGTGGGCCCGCGAGCACCGCCAGTGGTTCACCGAGTTGCCGGACGGCACCATCGCCTACGCGGAGAACCCGCCGAAGAAGTACCAGGACATCTACCCGATCAACTTCGACAACGACCCCGCCGGCCTCTACGACGAGGTGCTGCGGGTGGTGCGGCACTGGATCGACCACGGCGTCAAGTTCTTTCGCGTCGACAACCCCCACACCAAGCCGCCCGACTTCTGGGCCTGGCTGATCGGCCAGGTCAAAGACGTCGATCCCGACGTGCTGTTTTTGTCCGAGGCCTTCACGCCGCCGGCCCGCCAGTACGGCCTGGCCAAGCTGGGGTTCACGCAGTCCTACAGCTACTTCACCTGGCGGACCGCCAAGTGGGAACTGACCGAGTTCGGCAACGACATCGCCGCCCTCGCGGACTTTCGCCGGCCGAACCTGTTCGTCAACACCCCCGACATCCTGCACGCGGTGCTGCAGCACCACGGGCCGGGCATGTTCGCCATCCGCGCGGTGCTCGCGGCGACGATGGGCCCGGCCTGGGGGGTCTACTCGGGCTACGAGCTGTTCGAGCACCGCGCGGTGCGCGAGGGCAGCGAGGAGTACCTGAACTCCGAGAAGTACGAATTGCGGCCCCGCGACTATGCGCGCGCCCTCGCCGAGGGCCGATCGCTCGAGCCGTTCATCAAGCAGCTCAACACGATTCGCCGTCTGCATCCCGCGCTGCAACAGCTGCGCACCATTCACTTCCACGGCGTGGACAACGACGCCCTGCTGGCCTACAGCAAGTTCGACCCCGCCACCGGTGACTGCGTGTTGGTGGTGGTGACACTCAACGCGTTCGGTCCCGAGGAGGCGACGCTGTGGTTGGACATGGAGGCATTGGGTATGGAGTCCTATGAACGATTTTGGGTGCGCGACGAGATCACCGGACAGGAATTCCAATGGGGACAAACCAATTACATCCGTCTGGATCCCGCACAGGCGGTCGCGCACATCATCAACATGCCCCTCATCCCGTACGAATCCCGGATCACGCTGCTGCGTAGGAGGTGACGGCCGTGCGCCGAACCGACGAACTCGCCGGGTTGGACCTGGCGCCCGACCCGGCCGACTTGGCGCGCCTGCTCGCCGGTGCGCACCACAACCCACACGGCATCCTGGGCGCCCACGAGTACGGCGACCACACCGTCGTCCGCGCGTTTCGGCCGCACGCGCGCGAGGTCGTCGCGCTCGTCGGTGACGACCGGTTCGAGTTGCGGCACATCGAATCCGGCCTGTTCGCGGTGGCGCTGCCGTTCGTCAACCTGATCGACTACCGGCTGGAGGTGACCTACGAGGGCTCCGAGCCCTACGTCGTCGCCGACGCCTACCGTTTCCTGCCCACCCTGGGTGACGTCGACCTGCACCTGTTCAACGAGGGCCGCCACGAGCGGCTCTGGGAAGTCCTCGGCGCCCATCCCCGCTCGTTCACCACGGCCGACGGCGTGGTGGACGGGGTGTCGTTCGCGGTGTGGGCGCCGAACGCCAAGGGCGTCAGCCTGATCGGCGAGTTCAACGGCTGGACCGGCGGCGAGGCGCCCATGCGGGTGCTCGGCTCCTCCGGGGTGTGGGAGTTGTTCTGGCCCGATTTCCCGGTTGGCGGGCTGTACAAGTTCCGCGTGCACGGCGCCGACGGCGTGGTGACCGAGCGGGCCGACCCGTTCGCCTTCGCCACCGAGGTGCCGCCGCACACCGCGTCGCGGGTGACGCGCAGCGCCTACACCTGGTCCGACGCCGACTGGATGGCGCGCCGAGCGCAGCGCAACCCGGTGTTCGAGCCGATGAGCACCTACGAGGTCCACCTGGGCTCGTGGCGCCCGGGCCTGTCCTACCGCCAGCTCGCCCGCGAGCTGACGGATTACGTTGTGGAGCACGGGTTTACCCACGTCGAGCTGCTGCCGGTGGCCGAGCACCCGTTCGCCGGGTCATGGGGATACCAGGTCACGTCCTACTACGCCCCGACCTCTCGATTCGGCACGCCGGACGAGTTCCGGGCGCTGGTCGACGCGCTGCACCGGGCCGGGGTGGGGGTCATCGTGGACTGGGTGCCCGCGCACTTCCCCAAGGACGCCTGGGCGCTGGGCCGCTTCGACGGCACCCCGCTCTACGAGCACGCCGACCCCAAGCGGGGCGAGCAACTCGACTGGGGCACTTACGTGTTCGACTTCGGCCGCGCCGAGGTGCGCAACTTCCTGGTGGCCAACGCGCTGTACTGGCTCGAGGAGTACCACGTCGACGGCCTGCGGGTGGACGCCGTCGCGTCGATGCTCTACCTGGACTACTCGCGCCCGGACGGCGGCTGGACCCCGAACATCTACGGCGGGCGGGAGAACCTGGAGGCGGTGCAGTTCCTGCAGGAGATGAACGCCACCGCGCACAAGGCCGCGCCCGGCATCGTCACCGTCGCCGAGGAATCCACCTCGTGGCCCGGGGTGACCCGCCCGACAAACCTTGGCGGCCTTGGGTTCTCGATGAAGTGGAACATGGGCTGGATGCACGACACGCTCGACTACATCAGCCGCGACCCGATCTACCGCAGCTTCCACCACCATGAGATGACCTTCTCGATGCTGTATGCGTTCAGCGAGAACTACGTGCTGCCGCTCAGCCACGACGAGGTGGTGCACGGCAAGGGCACGCTGTGGGGGCGGATGCCGGGCAACAACCACGTCAAGGCCGCGGGGCTGCGCAGCCTGCTCGCCTACCAATGGGCGCATCCGGGCAAGCAATTGTTATTCATGGGCCAGGAATTCGGGCAGCGCGCCGAGTGGTCCGAAGAGCGCGGCCTCGATTGGTGGCAGCTCGACGAGCAGGGTTTCTCCAACGGTGTTCTGCGCCTCGTGCGCGACATCAACGAGATCTACCGCAGCCGCCCCGCGCTGTGGAGCCAGGACACCATTCCCGACGGCTATTCCTGGATCGACGCCAACGACTCCGCCAACAACGTGTTGAGCTTTCTGCGATATGGCAAAGACGGCTCGGTAATGGCCTGTGTATTCAATTTCGCGGGCTCCGAGCACAGCGGCTACCGGCTCGGCCTGCCCGCCGCCGGACGCTGGCGCGAGGTCCTCAACACCGACGCCACCGTCTACAACGGTTCGGGAATCGGCAACATGGGCGGCGTGGACGCCACAGACGATCCCTGGCACGGACGCCCGGCCTCGGCGGTAATGGTCCTGCCACCCACGTCGGCGTTGTGGTTCGAACCCGAATAAGCCGCGTTCATAAATCGCCCGCAAATTAGATAACGATTTCCGTTCGCATCTATTTACATGGGCTAGTGTCGCGATATGATCTGCTGCCGTAATTAGTCGATGATCGCCGCGACCCGGGCGCTATCGACTAACTCGCCATACTTGCTGGGAGGCATGCATGTCATTCGTGTTCGCAGCGCCAGAAATGGTTTCGGCGGCGGCTTCGGATTTGGCGAGTATCGGCTCCACAATCAGCACGGCCACCGCGAGCGCGGCGGCCCCGACGACCGGCGTGGTGGCCGCGGCCGCCGATGAGGTGTCGGCCGGCATTGCCGCGCTGCTGTCCGCCCACGGCCAGGAGTATCAGGCGCTCAGCGCGCAGGTGGCGTCCTTTCACGACCAGTTCGTGCGGGCGCTGGCCGCCGGCGGCGCCTCGTACGCCGCCACCGAGGCCGCCAACGCCTCGCCGCTGCAGCAGCTGCTCAACGCGATCAACACCCCCACCGAATTGCTGCTGGGGCGCCCGCTGATCGGTAACGGGGCCAACGGGGCGCCGGGCACCGGGGCGGCCGGCGGCGCCGGCGGACTCCTGATCGGCAACGGAGGCGCCGGCGGGTCCGGCGCCCCGGGCCTGCCCGGCGGTCACGGCGGGGCCGCGGGGCTGTTCGGCACCGGTGGGGCGGGCGGCGCCGGCGGATCCAACGCCGCCGGCAATGGCGGGGCCGGCGGTGCCGGGGGCCGCGGTGGTTTGTTCTGGGGCGCCGGCGGAACCGGTGGGCTCGGCGGCCTCGGCGCGATTGGCGGCGTCGGCGGCGCCGGCGGCAACTCCTTGCTGTTCGGCGCGGGCGGCCCCGGCGGCGCGGGCGGGCTGGGCAGCACTGGCGGGGCCGGCGGGGCGGGTGGTCACAGCGGGCTGTTCGAACTGTTCGGAACCGGTGGGGCCGGCGGTGTCGGTGGGTCCGGCGGCGGCGGCGGCAGTGGCGGCGCGGGCGGCGCCGGCGGGGCCGGCGGATTGTTCAGCAGTGGCGGCGCCGGCGGCGCCGGCGGTTTCGGCTTTAACGACTCCGTCGGTGGGAACGGCGGGGCCGGCGGCGCCGGCGGGCTCCTCTCGGGGGCCGGCGGGGCCGGTGGCACCGGCGGGCTGGGCAGCTTCGGCGCCAATGGCACGGCCGGCGGCGTCGGCGGTGCCGGCGGTGCCGGCGGGCTGTTCGGCGTGGGCGGCGCCGGCGGCGCCGGTGGCGCCGGCGGGCTCAGCGCGGGGACCGGCGGGACCGCCGGGGCGGGCGGGGCCGGAGGTGCCGGAGGTGCCGGCGGGTTGTTCGGCGTGGGTGGCTCCGGCGGGGCCGGCGGCGACGGTGGGTTCACCACCGGGGACAACTCCACGGCCGGCGCGGGCGGGGTCGGGGGTGCCGGCGGAATCGGTGGGTTGATGGGACCCGGTGGCTCCGGTGGCTCGGGCGGCGTCGGGGGACACGCCGGCGGGAACACGTCGACGAACGGCGCCGGTGGCACCGGCGGTGCCGGCGGGCTGGGCCGTCTGTTCAGCTCCGGCGGCTCCGGCGGATCTGGCGGCGACGCGTCGCACACCAACGCCGGCGCGGGCGGTGCCGGCGGCGCCGGCGGATTGTTCGGCTCCGGCGGCGCTGGTGGCGCAGGCGGGTTCAGCGTTGATACCGGCTCGGTCGGCGGCGCCGGCGGGGCCGGCGGCAATGCCGGCGCGCTCGCCGGCTGGGGCGGGGCCGGCGGCTCGGGTGGGACCGGTAATACCAGCGGGGCCGGTGGAGCCGGTGGAAACGCCGGCCTGCTCTATGGCGACGGCGGTACCGGCGGCACCGGTGGGACGGGAGTCAACGGCGGCAACGGCGCTGCCGGGGGGCACGGCGGCAACTCCGGGCTGATCGGCAATGGCGGCACCGGTGGGGCCGGCGGCTTAGGCGCCGGCGGGGCCGGCGGGCCGGGCGGTGCCGGAGGCAACGCACAGTTCATCGGGAACGGCGGTAACGGCGGCAACGGCGGCGACGTCCTAGCCGGTGGGACGCCCGGCGCGGGTGGAGCCGGCGGCAACGGTGGGCTGATCGGTTTGCCGGGGATCAACGGCTTTACTGGCTCGTAACGCAGCCTGCCGAGCAGACGCAAAAGCACCCATTTCGGTACGAAATTGGGTGCTTTTGCGTCTGCTCGCGGGGGCTCAGTACAACGCGTTGGCGAGGTTGCGGCGGCCGGCGATCACCTCGGGGTCGGCGGGATCGAAGAGCTCGAACAGCTCGATCAGCCGGGTGCGCACCTGGGTGCGCTCGTCGCCAGATGTGCTGCGCACCAAGGCAATCAGGCGCTCGAACGCCCCGCCGACGTCCTGGTTGAGGATTTGCACGTCGGCGGCGGCCAGGGCGGCCTCGATGTCGCCCGGCGCTGCGTCGGCGACCGCGACCGCGTCGGGCCGTTGCGCCGTTGCGCGTGAGAGGAAGTCGATCTGGCGGATCGCGCCCTTGGCCTCGACGCTGGCCGGATTGGCGTCCAGGATCGCCTGATACGACTGTTTGGCGGCGGCGAAGTCGCCGTCCTCGAGCTGCTGGCGGGCCTGGGCGAGTTGCGGGTCCACTTCGTCGGCTTGCTCGGAACCGCTTGGGCCCCTGAGCTTTCCGGCCGTCGCCGACAGCAGCGAGTCCACCCAGCGGCGCAACTGCTCGGGCGGCTGGACACCCTGGAAACTGGACAGCGGCTGGCCGGCGGCCAACGCCACCACGGTCGGGACCGCGTCGACGCCGAATATCTGCGCCACCCTGGGCGCCACGTCGACGTTGACCGTCGCCAGCGACCACGTGCCGTTGTCCTCGGCCGCCATGGCGGACAGCGTCTCGACGAGCTCGACGCACGCGTCGCTGCGCGGCGACCACAGCAGCACCACGACCGGCACCTCGTCGGACCGGACCAGCACTTCCTCTTCGAAGTTGGCCTCGGTGACCGCGGTGACTCCCGGCGCCGTCGGCGTCGGGCTTCCGTCGGGGCCGGCCGAAGGGGCGCTCTGCTGGGCTCGCTGCTTGAGACCCGACAGGTCGACCGCACCGGCCAAGGCGGGCCCGATCGGGGGTCGCGGACGCGTCACGCCGTCAAGTTTGTCATGCGCGCCGGCAACCGCTCCACTCGGCCGGAGCGCGCCTCACCGGCCCGGAACGCGGCTGAACGGCGTTTATGACGAAGATCACAACTGCACGCCGAGGGCGCGCGCCAGCAACTTCGTCGTGGGCCGGCTAACCGGCCCGCAGGATCAGCGCGTCGCCCTGGCCGCCGGCGCCGCACAGCGCGGCGACGCCGTAACCGGAGCCGCGCCGGGCCAACTCCAGGGCGGCGTGCAGGGTGATCCGGGCGCCCGACATGCCGATCGGGTGCCCGACCGCGATCGCGCCGCCGTTGACGTTGACGATCTCGGGATCGACGCCCAGTTCCCGCGTCGACGCCAGCGCCACCGCCGCAAACGCCTCGTTGATCTCGACGACGTCGAGCTGGTCGGCCGAGATGCCCTCGCGGGCGAGCGCCTTCTTGATCGCGTTGGCCGGCTGCGACTGCAGCGTCGAATCCGGCCCGGCCACCACGCCGTGCGCGCCGATCTCGACCAGCCAGGACAGCCCCAGCTCCTGGGCCTTGTCCTTGTTCATCACGACGACGGCCGCCGCGCCGTCGGAAATCTGCGACGCCGACCCGGCGGTGATGGTGCCGTCGCGCCGGAACGCCGGTTTGAGGCCCGCCAGGGACTCCGCGGTGGTGTTGGCGCGGATCCCCTCGTCCTCGGTGAATTGCAGCGGATCGCCCTTGCGCTGCGGGATGTCGACCGGCACCACCTCATCGGTGAAAACGCCGTCCTTCCACGCCGCGGCCGCCTTCTGGTGCGACCGCGCAGCGAATTCGTCCTGCTCTTCGCGGGTGAACTGGTCGACGTCGTTGCGCTGCTCGGTGAGCGCGCCCATCGGCTGGTCGGTGAACACGTCGTGCAAACCGTCGTAGGCCATGTGGTCGAGCACCGTGACATCGCCGTACTTGTAGCCCGCGCGGCTGTCCATCAGCAGGTGCGGCGCCTTGGTCATCGACTCCTGGCCGCCCGCGACCACCACGTCGAACTCGCCCGCGCGAATGAGCTGGTCGGCCAGGGCGATCGCGTCGATCCCGGACAGGCACATCTTGTTGATGGTCAGCGCCGGAACGTCCCAGCCGATGCCCGCCGCCACGGCCGCCTGCCGCGCCGGCATCTGGCCGGCCCCGGCCGTCAACACTTGGCCCATGATCACGTATTCGACGGCCGACGCCGGCACGTTGGCCTTCTCCAGGGCGGCTTTGATCGCGATGGCACCCAGGTCGCTGGCCGAGAAATCCTTCAGCGAACCCATCAATTTGCCGATCGGTGTGCGCGCCCCAGCAACTATCACCGACGTCGTCATAACTACCTCCTAGGCGTGCGGGGAAGGCGGATTACCGATCCCCGAGAAGCGCGATCTTTGCCGTCAGGTTACCGTTATGTGATGACGACCGATCAAGTTGACGCCCGTCAGATCCTGGCCACCGAGCTGGTGACGGCGATCGATCACGTCGGCATCGCAGTCGCCGACCTGGACGCGGCCATCGCCTGGTACCACGAGCACCTCGGCATGATCCTGGTGCACGAGGAAGTCAACGACGACCAGGGAATCCGCGAAGCGATGCTGTCGGTGCCGGGCGCGCTGGCCGGCACCGCGCAGATCCAGTTGATGGCCCCCAACGACGACTCCTCGGCGATCGCGAAGTTCCTCGACAAGCGCGGCCCCGGCATCCAGCAGCTGGCGGTGCGGGTCAGCGACCTCGACACCATCAGCGAACGCCTGCGCGCGCAGGACGTCCGCCTCGTCTACGAGGCGCCCCGGCGCGGCACAGCGAACTCGCGGATCAACTTCATCCACCCCAAGGACGCCGGCGGCGTCCTCATCGAGCTGGTCGAGCAGGCCTCCTAGGACCACTTCCGGGTCGGGCCGCGCGTGGCGCGGTTGGCCCAGCACGGCGTGTGCCAATGCCGCCGGTCGTCGGCGCCCTGCCCCGCATCGGTCGGCCACACCACCAGATGTGCCGTGCCGGAACGGATTTCGTGGTCGCAGCCCGGGCAGCGATAGGTCTTGACCGCGCGGGCCGCGGCGACCGGACGCACTTCGTACTCGTGCCCGTCGGGCCCGGTCTCCACCCGGCGCGGCGCCGGCGGCAACGGCGGTTGCCGGCGCGGGGGTTCGCGACGCCTAGGCATCAGAACAGCCGGTACTCGTCACTGTCCATGCCCCGCATTTTGTCGTAATCCAGTGCGACGCAACGGATCCCACGATCGGTGGCCAGCGTGCGCGCCTGCGGCTTGATCTGCTGGGCCGCGAAGATCCCCTTGACCGGCGCCAGAACGGTGTCGCGGTTGAGCAATTCCAGGTATCGGGTGAGCTGCTCCACGCCGTCGATCTCGCCGCGTCGCTTGATCTCCACCGCGACCGAGCCGCCGCGCTCGTCGCGGCACAGCAGGTCGACGGGGCCGATCGCGGTCATGTACTCGCGGCGCACCAACGTGTATCCCTCGCCCAGCAGCTGCACGTGTTCGGCGAGCAACGCCTGCAGGTGGGCCTCGACGCCGTCCTTCACCAGGCCGGGGTCCACACCGAGGTCGTGGCTGGAATCGTGCTCGATCTCCTCGACGGTGATGCGCAGCTGCTCGCCGGCCTTGTTCTCCACCACCCACAACGGCGCCTGCTCGCCGGGCTGTTCGGTCAACCAGCACGGCGGGCTCATCCAGTTCAGCGGCTTGTAGGCGCGGTCGTCGGCGTGCACGCTGACCGACCCGTCGGCCTTGAACAGCAGCAGCCTGCGCGCCGAGGGCAGATGTGCGGTGAGCCGGCCGATGTAGTCGACGGTGCATTGGGCGATCACTAGACGCACCCGACTCACCTTAGAGCGTGCGGCACAAATTAGGCTGGCGCCACCATGACGGCCAAGCAGTCCGTGGCGCAACGCATCGGCCGGGTGCTGGAAAAGGTCACCCGTCAGAGCGGTCGCCTGCCGGAAACCCCCGCCTACGGCTCGTTGCTACTGGGCCGGGTGACGGAAAGCCAGCAACGCCGGCGCATCCGCATCCAGATCATCCTGACCGTCCTCATCCTGGGCACCAACCTGATCGGCATCGTCGTCGCGCTGCTGCTGGTGACGGTCGCCATTCCCGAACCCAGTGTGTTCGACGACGCGCCGGCGTGGCTGTCGTTCGGGGTCGTGCCGGCCTACATCGCAATCGCTTTGGCGCTGGGCACCTACTGGATCACCCGGCAGACGGTGGTGGCGCTGCGCTGGGCGATCGAAGAGCGCCAACCCGATCCCACCGACGAGCGCAACACCTTTGTGGCCCCGTGGCGCATCGCCATCGCCGACCTCGTCCTGTGGGGATTGGGCACCGTGGTGTTGACGATCCTCTACGGGCTGGTCAACACGCTGTTCATCCCGCGGTTTTTGCTCTGCGTGAGCTTCTGCGGGGTGCTGGTGGCCACCGGCAGCTACCTGCTGGCCGAGTTCGCGCTGCGCCCGGTGGCCGCCCAGGCGCTCGAAGCGGGCCCGCCCCCGCGGCGGCTGTCGGCGGGCATCATGGGCCGGACGATGGTGGTCTGGTTCCTCGGTTCGGGCGTGCCCGTCATCGGCATCGCCCTCTTGGCGATGTTCCAGATCCTCCTGCGAAACCTGACCGAGACCCAGTTCGCGGTGGGCATCCTGATCGTCTCGACGGTCGCGCTCATCTTCGGTTGCGTCTTGATGTGGATCCTGGCCTGGCTGACGGCGACGCCGGTGCGGGTGGTCCGGGCGGCGCTGCGACGCGTCGAGCGGGGCAACCTGCGCGGCGATCTGGTGGTGTTCGACGGCACGGAACTCGGCGAGCTGCAACGCGGGTTCAACGCGATGGTCGACGGGTTGCGCGAACGCGAACGCGTGCGCGACCTCTTCGGCCGGCACGTCGGGCGCGAAGTCGCCCTGGCTGCCGAACGCGAGCGGCCGAAGCTGGGCGGCGAAGAGCGCCACGTCGCCGTCGTCTTCGTCGACATCATCGGCTCCACGCAGCTGGTGACCAGCCAGCCGCCGGCGGAAGTCGTTGCGCTGCTTAATCGTTTCTTCGCGATCGTGTTCGAAGAGGTCGACCGCCACTGCGGCCTGGTCAACAAGTTCGAGGGCGACGCGTCGCTGGCGATCTTCGGCGCGCCCAACCGCCTCGAGTCGCCCGAGGACCAGGCGCTGGGCGCCGCGCGCTGCATCGCCGACCGGTTGTGCGACGAGATGCCCGACTGTCAGGCCGGCATCGGGGTGGCCGCGGGCCAGGTCGTCGCCGGCAACGTGGGCGCCAAGGAACGCTTCGAATACACCGTGATCGGCGAGCCGGTCAACGAGGCCGCGCGGTTGTGCGAGCTGGCCAAGTCGCATCCGGGTGGGCTGCTCGCCACGGCCGACACGCTCGACGGCGCGGGCGAAGAGGAAAGGGCCCGTTGGGCTTTGGGCGAAACCGTCACCCTGCGCGGGTACGAGCGGCCCACGCGGCTGGCATCGCTCATCGACGCCTGATCCCGCGTTATTGGGCGAGCGCCCGGCGCAGCACCGAGATCGCCTCGTCGGCTTCCCGCCGGGAGATCGCCGCGTGCTGGACGAGCGCCGAGCCGTGGAAAGTCCCTGGGAACAAATGGAGTTCGACGGGAACCCCGGCCGCCAGCAGGCCCAGCGCGTAGGCGATGCCCTCGTCGCGCAAGGGGTCGAAGTGCATCACCGACACATAGGCCGGCGGCAGGCCCGCCAGGTCGGTCGCGCGCGCCGGCGCGGCGTAGGCCGAGACGTCGTCGGAACCGGCGCGGCCGGTCCCCAGGTAGCAGTCCCAGCTGAATATCGCCCTCGGACGGTTCCACAGCGGTGTGTCGACGAAATCGGTCATGCTGCCGGTGGTGAGCCGGTCGTCGAGTTCCGGCACCGACAGGAACTGGAACGCGATGTGCGGGCCGCCGCGGTCGCGGGCCAGCAGCGCCAGCGCCGCGCACAGCCCGCCGCCGGCGCTGACGCCGTGGATGGCGATGCGCTGCGGGTCGATGCCCAGCTCGGCCGGGTTGTCGGCCGTCCAGACCAGGCCGGCGTAGACGTCTTCCAGCGGCCCGGGGAAGGGCGTTTCCGGCGCCAGCCGGTAGTCCACCGAGACCACGACGACGCCGAGCTCGCGGGCGAGCCGCACGGCGATGCCGTGCTCGGTCTCGAGGTCTCCGACGATGAATCCGCCGCCGTGGACGGTGTACACCGCAGCGGGGCCGCTGCGCTCGTCGGGCGTGTAGATGCGGACTCCGACCGCGGGATCGCCGTCGCGGCCGGGGATTTCGCGATCCTCGATCCGCAGGCCGGCGGTGTCCGGCGCCGGCATCTGGGCGATCATCTCGGCGAAGGCGGCGCGCATGGTCGGGGCGTCGGTCGCCTCGAGCGAGGGCAGCAGCGGGACCACCGCGGCGAGCTCGGGGTCGAACGCGTAGGTCAGTGTCGTGTCATCCGTCACAGCAAGTCATTGTGCTGGTCGATGTGTCGGTTGGCTAGCGGCCACGTTGATGTCGCTTTTCCGCCAGTTTTGTCGGTCGGCGGGTGTAAGGGTGGAACCGTGCACGACGATTTCGAACGCTGTTACCGGGCCGTCCAGTCCAAGGACGCCCGGTTCGACGGCTGGTTCGTCACGGCCGTGCTGACCACACGGATCTATTGCCGGCCCAGCTGCCCCGTGCGGCCGCCGTTCGCCCGCAACGTGCGCTTCTACCCGACCGCGGCCGCCGCCCAGCGCGCGGGTTTCCGGGCCTGCAAGCGGTGCCGCCCCGACGCGTCCCCGGGGTCTCCCGAATGGAACGTCCGCGGCGACATCGTGGCGCGCGCGATGCGGCTCATCGCCGACGGCACGGTGGACCGCGAAGGCGTCGGCGGCCTCGCCGCCCACCTCGGCTACACCACCCGTCAGCTGGAGCGGCTCCTGCAGGCGGAGGTCGGCGCCGGCCCGCTGGCCCTGGCCCGCGCCCAGCGCGCCCAGACCGCGCGGGTGCTCATCGAGACCACCGACCTGCCGTTCGGCGACGTCGCCTTCGCCGCCGGGTTCTCCAGCATCCGCCAGTTCAACGACACCGTGCGCCTGGTGTTCGAAGCCACGCCGACGGCACTGCGCAGACGCGCGACCTTTCCGACCGGTATCAATTCGCCCGGCGCGGTGTGCCTGCGGCTGCCGGTCCGCACCCCGTTCGCGTACGAGGGCGTCTTCGGCCACCTGGCGGCCGGCCTGGTGCCCGGCTGCGAGGAGGTCCGCGACGGCGCCTACCGGCGCACCCTGCGCCTGCCCCGCGGCGGCGGCATCGTGGCGCTGACCCCGGCCGTCGACCACGTCCGCTGCCAGCTGGTGCTCGACGACTTCCGCGACCTGACCACCGCGATCGCCCGCTGCCGGCGGCTGCTGGACCTCGATGCCGACCCCGAGGCCGTCGTCGACGCGCTGACCGGTGACCGCGAGCTGGCCCCGGTGGTGAAAAAGGCCCCAGGCCAACGGATTCCGCGCACCGTCGACGAGGCCGAGCTCGCCGTCCGCGCGGTGCTGGGCCAGCAGGTGTCCACCAAGGCAGCCAGGACCCACGCGGGCCGGCTGGCCGCGGCCTACGGGCGGCCGGCGCACGATCCCGAGGGCACGCTGACCCACACCTTCCCCTCGGTCGAAGCGCTCGCCGACGTCGACCCGGCCCACCTGGCGGTGCCCCAGGCCCGACAGAAGACGTTCACCGCCCTGGTCGCCGGGCTCGCCGACGGCAGCGTCGTCCTGGACGCCGGCAGCGACTGGGACGGCGCCCGCGCCCAATTGCTGGCCCTGCCCGGCATCGGCCCCTGGACCGCGGAGGTGATCGCGATGCGCGCCCTGGGCGACCCGGACGCCTTTCCCGCCAGCGACCTCGGGGTCCAGCTGGCCGCGCGGCAACTCGGCCTACCGTCGGACCCGCGGGTGCTCGTCGAGCGCGCCGCGGCGTGGCGCCCCTGGCGCTCCTATGCCACCCAACACCTGTGGACGACGCTCGAGCATCCGGTAAACCATTGGCCGCCAAAGACTCCGAAGGAAGTCGCATGATCCACTACCGCACCGTCGACAGCCCGATCGGCCCGCTCACCCTGGCCGGGCACGGCTCGGTTTTGACGAATCTCAGGATGGTCGACCAGACCCACGAACCCAGCCGCGCCGGCTGGTCGCCCGATGCGCGGGCCTTCGACGGCGTCGTCGAGCAGCTCACCGCGTACTTCGCCGGCGAGCTGACCGACTTCGACATCGAGCTCGAACTGCGGGGCACCGAATTCCAGCGGCGGGTGTGGAAGGCGCTGCTGACGATCCCGTATGGCGAGACCCGCTCCTACGGGGAGATCGCCGGCCAGATCGGCGCCCCCGGCTCCGCGCGGGCCGTGGGCTGGGCCAACGGGCACAATCCGATCGCGATCGTCGTGCCGTGCCACCGGGTGATCGGCGCCAGCGGCAGCCTCACCGGCTACGGCGGTGGGCTGGACCGAAAGCGGACCCTGCTCGAATTGGAGAAAAAGCGCGCCGCGGTCGACCTGACATTATTTGACTAGACAATGCAAAAACACCCCCGTTGCCGGGGGTGTTTTTGTATATGTTCGGCGGTGTCCTACTTTTCCACCCTGGTGGGCAGTATCATCGGCGCTGACAGGCTTAGCTTCCGGGTTCGGGATGGGACCGGGCGTTTCCCTGTCGCTGTGGCCGCCGTAACTCTATTTAAATTTGTTCTGGTGGGGGGTGTGGCATTCGCACGACTAATTGTCGTGTGCCTGGGATCGTGGTTGCGAGTTGGTTGTGTTGGTAAGTTTTCGGCCGGTTAGTGCCAGTTCCCTTCACCCATTGCTGGGCTTCCAGGTCTGGCCTATCGAACCCGTGTTCTGCGGGGGGCCTTATCCCTCTAAAAGGGTGAGAAACCTGATCTTGGAGAAGGTTTCCCGCTTAGATGCTTTCAGCGGTTATCCTGTCCGAACGTGGCTATCCAGCGGTGCCCCTGGTGGGACAACTGGTGGACCAGAGGTTCGTCCGTCCCGGTCCTCTCGTACTAGGGACAGGTTTCCTCAAGTTTCTGACGCGCGCGGCGGATAGAGACCGAACTGTCTCACGACGTTCTAAACCCAGCTCGCGTGCCGCTTTAATGGGCGAACAGCCCAACCCTTGGGACCTGCTCCAGCCCCAGGATGCGACGAGCCGACATCGAGGTGCCAAACCATCCCGTCGATATGGACTCTTGGGGAAGATCAGCCTGTTATCCCCGGGGTACCTTTTATCCGTTGAGCGACACCCCTTCCACTCGGGGGTGCCGGATCACTAATCCCGACTTTCGTCCCTGCTTGACGTGTAGGTCTCGCAGTCAAGCTCCCTTGTGCATTTACACTCAACACCTGATTGCCGTCCAGGTTGAGGGAACCTTTGGGCGCCTCCGTTACATTTTAGGAGGCAACCGCCCCAGTTAAACTACCCGCCAGGCACTGTCCGTGAACCGGATATACGGTTCGACGTTAGGTGTCCAATACGATCAGAGTGGTATTTCAACAACGACTCCGCCCCAACTGGCGTTGAGGTTTCACAGTCTCCCACCTATCCTACACAAACCGTACCGAACACCAATACCAAGTTGTAGTGAAGGTCCCGGGGTCTTTTCGTCCTGCCGCGCGTAACGAGCATCTTTACTCGTAGTGCAATTTCGCCGAGTCTATGGTTGAGACAGTCGAGAAGTCGTTACGCCATTCGTGCAGGTCGGAACTTACCCGACAAGGAATTTCGCTACCTTAGGATGGTTATAGTTACCACCGCCGTTTACTGGGGCTTAAATTCTCCGCTTCACCCTTGCGGGTTAACGGGTCCTCTTAACCTTCCAGCACCGGGCAGGCGTCAGTCCGTATACATCGTCTTGCGACTTCGCACGGACCTGTGTTTTTAGTAAACAGTCGCTTCTCGCTGGTTTCTGCGACCGGATCCCGCTCCCAGCGCAAGGCTGTTCACGGTGTTCCGGTCCCCCTTCTCCCGAAGTTACGGGGGCATTTTGCCGAGTTCCTTAACCATAGTTATCTCGTACGCCTCGGTATGCTCTACCTGACCACCTGTGTTGGTTTGGGGTACGGGCCGTGTGTGTGCTCGCTAGAGGCTTTTCTTGGCAGCAGAGGATCACCGAATTCACCTCAATCGGCTATGCATCACCTCTCAGGATTAGTGAGCGACGGATTTGCCTATCGCTCTCCCTACAGGCTTGCCCCAGTGTTACCACTGACTGGTACGGCTACCTTCCTGCGTCACCCCATTGCTTGACTACTACCAGCGAAGGTCCCACGCAGCCCCGAAACTCCATGCCCCCGAAGGGGAATGGTCGATCCGGTTTTGGGTGGTTAGTACCGCTGATTCGTCAGGGACGCGCACACACGGGTACGGGAATATCAACCCGTTGTCCATCGACTACGCCTGTCGGCCTCGCCTTAGGTCCCGACTCACCCTGGGCGGACTGGCCTGGCCCAGGAACCCTTGGTCTTACGGCGGGCAAGGTTCTCACTTGCCTTATCGCTACTCATGCCTGCATTCTCACTCCCCCACCCTCCACCACCGGTCACCCGGCGGCTTCGCTGAATGAGGGACGCTCCCCTACCCAACCTTGCGGTTGTCGCGGCTTCGGCGGTGTGCTTGAGCCCCGCTACATTATCGGCGCATAATCACTTGACCAGTGAGCTATTACGCACTCTTTCAAGGGTGGCTGCTTCTAAGCCAACCTCCTGGTTGTCTCTGCGACTACACATCCTTTTCCACTTAGCACACGCTTAGGGGCCTTAGCCGGCGATCTGGGCTGTTTCCCTTTCGACGTACGGAGCTTATCCCCCGCCGTCTCACTGCCACGCTTTAACACCACGGCATTCGGAGTTTGGCTGACGTCAGTAACCTAGTAGGGCCCATCGGCCATCCAGTAGCTCTACCTCCGTGGTGAAACACGCAACGCTGCACCTAAATGCATTTCGGGGAGAACCAGCTATCACGGAGTTTGATTGGCCTTTCACCCCTACCCACAGCTCATCCCCTCAGTCTTCAACCTAAGTGGGTTCGGGCCTCCACGCGGTCTTACCCGCGCTTCACCCTGGCCATGGGTAGATCACTCCGCTTCGGGTCCAGAACACGCCACTCAAGCGCCCTATTCAGACTCGCTTTCGCTGCGGCTACCCCACACGGGTTAACCTTGCGACGTGTCCCTGACTCGCAGGCTCATTCTTCAAAAGGCACGCCATCACCCCATAAAGAGGCTCTGACGGATTGTAGGCACACGGTTTCAGGTACTCTTTCACTCCCCTCCCGGGGTACTTTTCACCATTCCCTCACGGTACTGATCCGCTATCGGTCATCGAGAAGTATTTAGGCTTACCGGGTGGTCCCGGCAGATTCACAGCAGATTCCACGGGCCCGCTGCTACTCGGGTTTTGATACAAGGTAGGTGTCGGGTTTTCGCGTACCGGGCTCTCACCGTCTGCGGCGGACCGTCCCAGGCCACTTCCGCTAACCACGACACTTTCTGACTACCTCCCAGCCAGGTAGAGCTGAGACGTATCAATCCCACAACCCCGCACACACAACCCCTACCCGGTTACACATGCGTGCGGTTTAGCCATGTTCCGCGTTCGCTCGCCACTACTGACGGAATCACAATTGTTTTCTCTTCCTACGGGTACTGAGATGTTTCACTTCCCCGCGTTCCCTCCCGCACCCTATATATTCAGGTACGGGTAACACGACATCACTCGTGCTGGGTTTCCCCATTCGGAAATCCTCGGATCAACGCTCGGTTGACAGCTCCCCGAGGCATATCGCAGCCTCCCACGTCCTTCATCGGCTCTCGATGCCAAGGCATCCACCATGCGCCCTTAAGCACTTACAAACACAAAAACCAAAGAAAAATTACACATTTTGACGAACACACCACCATCGGCGGCGCATTCGTCTAGATGCTCGCAACCACTATCCAGTTCTCAAACACCACACCCCACCACCAAGATGGGGAGGACACCACTCGAAACGATCCGAGTGTTGCCTCAGGACCCAATAGTGTGTCTGGCTTGCTTGTTGTTGCGCACCCGGCCCCCGCCCACTACAGGCGGGAACCCCTCACGGCCTGCACCCCACCAATTGGAGTGCTTTTCGTGGTGCTCCTTAGAAAGGAGGTGATCCAGCCGCACCTTCCGGTACGGCTACCTTGTTACGACTTCGTCCCAATCGCCGATCCCACCTTCGACAGCTCCCTCCCAAAGGGTTAGGCCACTGGCTTCGGGTGTTACCGACTTTCATGACGTGACGGGCGGTGTGTACAAGGCCCGGGAACGTATTCACCGCAGCGTTGCTGATCTGCGATTACTAGCGACTCCGACTTCACGGGGTCGAGTTGCAGACCCCGATCCGAACTGAGACCGGCTTTAAAAGGATTCGCTTAACCTTGCGGCATCGCAGCCCTTTGTACCGGCCATTGTAGCATGTGTGAAGCCCTGGACATAAGGGGCATGATGACTTGACGTCATCCCCACCTTCCTCCGAGTTGACCCCGGCAGTCTCTCACGAGTCCCCGGCATTACCCGCTGGCAACATGAGACAAGGGTTGCGCTCGTTGCGGGACTTAACCCAACATCTCACGACACGAGCTGACGACAGCCATGCACCACCTGCACACAGGCCACAAGGGAACCGACATCTCTGCCGGCGTCCTGTGCATGTCAAACCCAGGTAAGGTTCTTCGCGTTGCATCGAATTAATCCACATGCTCCGCCGCTTGTGCGGGCCCCCGTCAATTCCTTTGAGTTTTAGCCTTGCGGCCGTACTCCCCAGGCGGGGTACTTAATGCGTTAGCTACGGCACGGATCCCAAGGAAGGAAACCCACACCTAGTACCCACCGTTTACGGCGTGGACTACCAGGGTATCTAATCCTGTTCGCTCCCCACGCTTTCGCTCCTCAGCGTCAGTTACTGCCCAGAGACCCGCCTTCGCCACCGGTGTTCCTCCTGATATCTGCGCATTCCACCGCTACACCAGGAATTCCAGTCTCCCCTGCAGTACTCCAGTCTGCCCGTATCGCCCGCACGCTCACAGTTAAGCCGTGAGATTTCACGAACAACGCGACAAACCACCTACGAGCTCTTTACGCCCAGTAATTCCGGACAACGCTCGCACCCTACGTATTACCGCGGCTGCTGGCACGTAGTTGGCCGGTGCTTCTTCTCCACCTACCGTCAATCCGAGAAGACCCGGACCTTCGTCGATGGTGAAAGAGGTTTACAACCCGAAGGCCGTCATCCCCCACGCGGCGTCGCTGCATCAGGCTTGCGCCCATTGTGCAATATTCCCCACTGCTGCCTCCCGTAGGAGTCTGGGCCGTATCTCAGTCCCAGTGTGGCCGGACACCCTCTCAGGCCGGCTACCCGTCGTCGCCTTGGTAGGCCGTCACCCCACCAACAAGCTGATAGGCCGCGGGCCCATCCCACACCGCAAAAGCTTTCCACCACAAGGCATGCGCCTCGCGGTCCTATCCGGTATTAGACCCAGTTTCCCAGGCTTATCCCGAAGTGCAGGGCAGATTACCCACGTGTTACTCACCCGTTCGCCACTCGAGTACCCCCGAAGGGGCCTTTCCGTTCGACTTGCATGTGTTAAGCACGCCGCCAGCGTTCGTCCTGAGCCAGGATCAAACTCTCCAAACAAAAACCCCTCGATAACGAGGTGAATTTACAATCAGAGATACCTGACAAGACGCCAATATCTGGCATCAAAAAACAGCCATACCCACACACGGGGAGTGCAAGGTATGGCCAAAAAAACAACAACAAAACAAAAAGACCAAACACACTATTGAGTTCTCAAACAACACTCACGCTTGTTTTCGCCCGCTTTGCGGGCAACCCTGCCAGCTTAATACCGATCTGGCGGGGGCGTCAAGCCCCAGTTTTGGCCAACTTGCGTGGTGACCTCTGCGGGGCGGCCGTGCCAGGTTAGTACCGTTCCGGCGGGGAGTCAAAGCCCCGGTTCTCGGTCCCCCTCGAGAGGTGACCGCCCTTGTGGGGCACTGACTTTGACTACTCTACCCGCTCGATCTCCGCTCCCAAAATCGCCAGGTTCTCGACGAACAACGGGTAGCCCCGGTCGATGTGGAAGACGTCGTGGACCTCGGTGTCGCCGTCGGCGACGAGCCCGGCCAGCACCAGCCCGGCGCCGGCGCGGATGTCCGAACACCAGACCGGCGCGCTGGACAGTTGCGGCAGCCCGCGCACCACGGCGTGGTGGCCGTCGGTGCGGGCGTCGGCGCCCAGGCGGATCATCTCCTCGACGAACCGGAAGCGCGCCTCGAACACGTTTTCCGTGATCATCGAGGTGCCGTCGGCGATCGACGCCAGGGCGATCGCCATCGGCTGCAGGTCGGTGGGAAAGCCGGGGAACGGCAGCGTGGCGACGTTGACGGCTTTCGGGCGCTCGTACTGGGTCACCCGGAAGCTGTCGTCGGTCTGGGTCACCGTGGCGCCCGCGTCGTGCAGCTTGTGCAGCACCACCTGCAGGTGGGCGGGGTCGACGCCGGTCACCGAGATGTCCCCGCGGGTCATCGCGGCGGCGATGCCCCACGTGGCGGCGACGATGCGGTCGCCGATCACGCGGTGTTCGGTCGGGTGCAGCCGCGGCACGCCGGTGATCGTCATCGTCGGCGAGCCCGCGCCCTCGATCCGCGCGCCCATCTGGTTGAGCATCGTGCACAGGTCGACGACGTCGGGTTCGCGCGCCGCGTTGTGGATCGTGGTGACGCCCTCGGCCACGACGGCGGCCATCAGGATGTTCTCGGTGGCCCCGACGGACGGGAACTCCAGCTGAATCTCCGCGCCGCGCAACGTGTCTGCCTGGGCGACGACGCAGCCGTGCTCGATGTTGCAGTGCGCGCCCAGCTGCCGCAGGCCGGCCTGATGCATGTCCAGCGGGCGCGAGCCGATCGCGTCGCCGCCGGGCAGCGCGACCCGGGCGCGCTTGCAGCGGCCGACCAGCGGCCCGAGCACGCAGACGGACGCCCGGAACTGGCGCACCGCGGCGAAGTCGGCGTCGTACTTGGGTTCGTCGGGCGAGGTGATGCGGGCGACGTCGCCGTCGAGTTCGACGGTGGCGCCCAGGCCGCGCAGCACCTCGGCCATCAGCGGCACGTCGAGGATGTCGGGGCAGTTGGTGATGGTGCTGGTGCCCTCGGCCAGCAGGGTCGCGGCCATCAGCTTGAGCACGCTGTTCTTGGCGCCCCCGACGGCGACTTCGCCGGTCAACCGGTTGCCGCCGGTCACCACGAATCGCTCCGCCACCCGCGTCAGTCTAGTTAAGGCCCCCGGGGCTTGTCAGTTGGCCGAGTCGGCCGGCCGGGTACCGTTTCGCACATGGCCGTGCACCTGACCCGCATCTATACCCGTACCGGCGACGACGGAACGACGGGATTGAGCGATTTCTCACGGGTGTCCAAGAACGACCCGCGGCTGGTGGCCTACGCCGACTGCGACGAGGCCAACTCCGCGATCGGCGTCGCGATCGCCCTCGGAGCGCCCGACGCGGAAACCGCCGGCGTGCTGCGCCAGATCCAGAACGACCTGTTCGACGCCGGCGCGGACCTGTCGACGCCGGTGGTGGAGAACCCGAAATACCCGCCGCTGCGGGTTGCGCAGGCCTACATCGATCGGCTCGAGGGCTGGTGCGACACCTACAACGAGCCGCTGCCGGCGCTGAATTCCTTTGTGCTGCCGGGCGGTTCGCCGCTGTCGGCGCTGTTGCACGTCGCCCGCACCGTGGTGCGGCGGGCGGAGCGCTCGGCGTGGTCCGCGGTCGATGCGCAGCCCGACGGGGTCAGCGTGCTGCCGGCGAAATACCTCAACCGGCTCTCGGACCTGCTGTTCATCCTGGCGCGCCGGGCCAACCCCGAAGGGGATGTGCTCTGGAAGCCCGGCGGCTGAGCGTCCTAGCGCTTCGTCGAGTCTGCGCCTAGATCGCGATTCGTGCGAAAATCTCGCTCTCAGCGCAGTTTCGACGGAGAGAAAAGAGCGTCAGACGCTGCGGCGGCGGGCGCGCGGCGAGGGCCGCGATTCCAGCCAGGACAAGAACGCGGTCAGCGCGCCCTTGTCGAACGCCAGCTCGTAGCCGGATCGGCGGTCCTGGGTGGTGTCGCGCAGCTCCAGCACCACGATTTCGTCGGTCATGATGTCGAACTCGTCACCCCGCGGCGCGCGCCGCGCCACGATCTCCACCCCGCGCCGGCTGAGCCGGCGGTCCGGCCACAGCCGCAGGCTGGACAGCCGGTAGAAGGCGGCCTCACCGCCGCGGTAACGGATCACGCCATGGCGCCAGCCGTGGCCCCCGGCGGCGGGAATGTCGCGCATGATGCCCGCGGTTCCGCCCTGGCGCAGCTTCCACAGCCGGTAGCTCAGAGCCAGGACGGCGGCCCCCAACACGACGACGAGCGCGACCATGCCGACCATGGGCGCGCTCATCCCCTTGCCCGAGGCGCTTAGTCGATCGCGCCGACGGCGCGGAGTCTGGCGCGCCCCCGCGCGGCGATGCGGGGATCGTCGGACTCGGCGTCCTCCCGGGCGGCGCTCTCGTCGATCTCCGATTCGAACTCCGCGGATTCCGCGAGGATGCTGACGCCCTCCTCGGTCACCGACAGGAACCCGCCGTCCACCGCGATGCGCAGGTCGTCCTCGCCTTCGCGCTCGACGCGCACCATGGCGTCGTCAACCAGCTGCGCCACCAACGGGATGTGCCGCGGCAGGATGCCGATCTCGCCGACGGTGGTGCGGGTGAACAGGAACGTTGCCTCACCCGACCAGATCTGTCGGTCGACGGCGACGATCTCGACGTTCAACTCGGCCATTGACCCAAGCCCTCAGGAGTCCAGCTTGGCGCCGAAGCTCTCGGCCTTCTTGGCCAGGTCGTCCAGGCCGCCGATCAGGAAGAACGCCTGCTCGGGGATGTGGTCGAAGTCGCCCTTGGTCAGCTTGTCGAACGCCTCGATGGTCTCCTTCACCGGAACCGTCGAACCCGGCTGGCCGGTGAACTGCTCGGCCGCCATCATGTTCTGGCTCAGGAACCGCTCGATCCGCCGCGCCCGGTTGACCAGCTGCTTGTCCTCCTCGGACAGCTCGTCGATGCCGAGGATGGCGATGATGTCCTGAAGGTCCTTGTAGCGCTGCAGGATTCGGATGACCTCCTGCGCCACCCGGTAGTGCTCGTCGCCGACGACGCCGGGGTCGAGGATGGTCGAGCTCGATGCCAGCGGGTCCACCGCGGGGAAGATGCCCTTGGAGAACACCGACCGGGACAGCTCGGTGGTGGCGTCCAGGTGCGCGAACGTGGTCGCCGGCGCCGGGTCGGTGTAGTCGTCGGCGGGCACGTAGACCGCCTGCATGGACGTGATGGACCGGCCACGCGTCGAGGTGATGCGCTCCTGCAGCTCGCCCATCTCGTCGGCCAGCGTGGGCTGGTATCCCACCGCCGACGGCATGCGGCCGAGCAGCGTCGACACCTCGGATCCGGCCTGGGTGAACCGGAAGATGTTGTCGATGAACAGCAGCACGTCCTGGCCCGCCTCGTCGCGGAACCACTCGGCCATGGTCAGCGCCGACAGCGCGACCCGCATACGGGTGCCGGGCGGCTCGTCCATCTGACCGAACACCAGCGCGGTGTCCTTGAGCACGTCGGCTTCCTTGAGCTCCACCCACAGGTCGTTGCCCTCACGGGTGCGCTCCCCCACCCCGGCGAACACCGAAGTGCCACCGAAGTTTCGGGCGATGCGGTTGATCATCTCCTGGATGAGCACGGTCTTGCCCACGCCGGCGCCGCCGAACAGCGCGATCTTGCCGCCGCGGACGTACGGGGTGAGCAGGTCGACGACCTTCAGGCCGGTCTCGAGCATCTCGGTGCGCGGCTCGAGCTCCTCGAAGGCCGGCGGCTTGCGGTGAATCGACCAGTGGTCGAAGTCTTCTCCGTAGCCCGGCTTGTCCAGGCAGTGACCGAGGGCGTTGAAGACGTGGCCCTTGACGTTCTCGCCGACGGGCACCGAGATCGACTTGCCGCTGTCGGTGACCTCGACGCCGCGCACCAGGCCGTCGGTGGGCTGCAACGAGATCGTGCGAACCAGGTTGTCGCCGAGGTGCTGGGCGACCTCCAGCGTCAGGGTCTTCTTCAGCTCCTCGAAGGTGATTTCGGCGTTGAGCGCGTTGAACAGCTCGGGCACCGACCCGCGCGGGAACTCGACATCGACGACCGGACCGGTGACGCGTACGACGCGGCCGCTGGTCTCGGAATCCTTGTCGGCCTTGGTCTTTTTGGACGCTTCGGTAGTAGCAGCCATAGTTTCTCTTCTTCCTCGTGTGCTACTTGGCGTCGGCGAGCGCGTTTGCGCCGCCGACGATTTCGCTGATCTCCTGGGTGATCTGAGCCTGCCGCTCGCGGTTCGCCATCAGCGTCAGCTCCTTGATCAGGTCGTCGGCGTTGTCGGTCGCCGACTTCATCGCCCGCTGGCGCGACGCCAGCTCCGACGCCGCCGACTCGAGCAACGCCGCGTAGACGCGCGTCGTCACGTACCGCGGCAGCAGCGACTCGAAAAGCGTTGTCGCGTCGGGCTCGAACGAGTACAGCGTGTGCAGGTCGTCGGTGTCCTCGACGTATTCCACCACCAGCGGGGCGATGCGGTGGGCCACCGCCGCCTGCGACATCATCGACTTGAACTCCGAGTAGACGATGTGCAGCTCGTCCACGCCCTGGTCCTCCTGCGGCTGCCCGTCGTCGTCGCCCGCGCCCTTCATGAAGGTCTCGACCAACGTCGACGCGATCTCCGCGGCGTTTTCGTACTGGGGTTGCTCGGAGAAGCCCGTCCACGACTCGGTGATGTCCCAGTTGCGGAACCTGAAGTAGTTCTGCGCCTTTCGGCCCACGGTGTAGAGGACCGGCGTCTTGCCCTCCTCCCGCAGCAGCGAGAACAACTCCTCGGAGCGGCGGAAGATGCTGGAGTTGTACGCGCCGCACAGGCCGCGGTCGGAGGACACCACCAGGACGCCGGCCCGCTTCGGCTCGGCCCGCTCGACCAGCAACGGGTGATCCAGGGCCGCCTCGCCCGACAGGGTGGTCAGCATCGCGGTGATCTGAAACGCGTAGGGCCGCGCCGATTCCAGCCGGGCCTGCGCCCTGCCGATGCGCGAGGTCGCGATCATCTCCTGGGCCTTGGTGATCTTTTTGATCGACCCGGCCGAACGAATCCGGCCGCGCAGTTCGCGAAGTGTGGCAGCCATCTAGCTAGTTCTTGTCCTTGCCCGAGCCCTTGGACTGCTTCTTGTCCTTCGGCTTTTCCTTCTTGACTTGCACGGACTCCTTCTCCAGCTCGTCGGAGTCCATCGCCTCGACGTGCTCGTCGGGCACCACCGAACCGCCGCCGGTGGCCGCGAAGCCCTTCTTGAACTTCTTGATGATCTCGGTGAGCTGGTTCTCGCCCTCCTCGGACAGCTTCTGGCTGTCGCGGATGCCGGCCAGGAAGCTCTCCTCGGAGGCCCGCATGTGGTCCAGCAGTTCGGTTTCGAACCGCCGGACGTCCTCGACGGGCACGGAGTCCAGGTGGCCGCCGGTGCCCAGGAAGATCGAAACCACCTGCTCCTCAACCGGCATCGGCTGGTACTGCGGCTGCTTGAGCAGCTCGACCAGCCGCTCACCGCGCTCCAGCTGCGCCTTGGACGTGGCGTCCAGGTCGGAGGCGAAGGCGGCGAACGACTCCAGCTCGCGGTACTGCGACAGGTCCAGCCGCAGCGAGCCGGCCACCTCCTTCATCGCCTTGATCTGCGCCGCGCCACCGACACGCGACACCGAGACACCGACGTTGATGGCCGGCCGCACGCCCTGGTTGAACAGGTCGGACTCCAAGAAGCACTGCCCGTCGGTGATCGAGATGACGTTGGTGGGAATGTAGGCCGAGATGTCGTTGGCCTTGGTCTCGATGACCGGCAGCCCGGTCAGCGACCCGCCGCCGAGGTCGTCGGACAGCTTCGCGCAGCGCTCCAGCAGCCGCGAGTGCAGGTAGAACACGTCGCCCGGGTACGCCTCGCGGCCGGGCGGGCGGCGCAGCAACAGCGAGATCGCGCGGTAGGCCTCGGCCTGCTTGCTCAGGTCGTCGAAGATGATCAGCACGTGCTTGCCGTCGTACATCCACTGCTGGGCGATGGCCGAACCGGTATAGGGCGCAAGCCATTTGAAGCCGGCGGAGTCGGATGCCGGCGCCGCGACGATGGTGGTGTAGTCCATCGCGCCGCCCTCGTCGAGCGCGCGGCGGACCGCGGCGATGGTGGTGCCCTTCTGGCCGATGGCCACGTATACGCAGCGCACCTGCTTCTTCTCGTCGCCGCTCTCCCAGTTCTGGCGCTGGTTGAGGATGGTGTCGACGCAGACCGCGGTCTTGCCGGTCTTGCGGTCACCGATGATCAGCTGGCGCTGCCCGCGGCCGATCGGCGTCATGGCGTCGATGGCCTTGATCCCGGTCTGCAGCGGCTCTTTCACGCCCTGGCGCTGCACCACCGACGGCGCCTGGATCTCCAGCGCGCGCCGCGTGTCGGTCTCGATGTCGCCCCGCCCGTCGATGGGCGCGCCGAGCGGGTTGACGACGCGGCCCAGGAAGCCGTCGCCGACGGGCACCGACAGCACCTCGCCGGTGCGCTTGACCTGTTGGCCCTCTTCGATTTTCTCGAAGTCACCCAGGATCACCGCGCCGATGCTGTGCTCGTCGAGGTTGAGCGCGACGCCGAGGACGCCGCCGGGGAACTCGAGCAGCTCCTGGGTCATGACGGAGGGCAGGCCTTCGACGTGCGCGATGCCGTCCCCGGCCTCGATGACGGTGCCGACCTCCTCGCGGGAGGTGTCGGAGGTGAAGGAGCCTACGTACTCCTCGATGGCGCTCTGGATGTCGTCAGCGGAGATTGTCAACTCTGCCATGGCTTTTCGTCTTCCTACTTGATGATTCTGGTTTAGTTCAGGTCTAGTCGGGCAGCTGGGCCTCGGCGGCGGCGAGCCGGGACGAGAGGGTCCCGTCGATCACCTCGTCGGCGACGGCGATGAGCAGCCCGCCCAGCAGGCCGCTGTCGATCTGCACCTGCAGGGTCACCGGGTGGCCGTAGATGCGGCTGAGCACCTCGGTGAGGCGGGTGCGCTGGGCGTCGCTGAGCTCGGCCGCCGCGCTGACCGCCGCGACGATTTCGCCGCGGCGCGCGACCGCGACCTCGGCCAGGAACTTCATGGCCTCCTCGGCCGGCTCACCGCGCAGCAGCTCCACGGTCTGGCTCAGCAGCGCCTTGGTGACCGGGTTGACCCGCCCGCCGGCGTTGTCGAGCACCTTGCGCAGCAAGCCAATTCGGCCTTCAGCGGGGGTGCGGTACTCGCCCAGCAGGATGCCGAGCCGCGGCTGCTCGTCGAGGATGCGGGAGAACCGGAACAGCTGGTCTTCCACCTCGTCGACCCGGTCGTCGCGTTCGGCGACCTCCAGCAGCGCCTGCCGCGAGATGTGCTCGATGGCGTCGATCAGATCGGAGTTGGCCGACCAGCGCTCGGACACGGCGGCGCGCAGGACGTCGAGCGCGGCGTCGGCGACCTTGCCGGACACCAGCCGCTCGATCAGCCGGATCCGCGGGGTCGCGTCTTCGGCCGGCACGGTGAGGTATCGGGTGACGACGATTTCGCTGTCCAGCATCTTGGCCACCGCGACCAGCTCACTGGAGAGGGTGGACAGCGCCTTATTGTCGAGGTTCTTGGCGATGGTGCCGAACCGATCCGACAGGTTGCCCAGCGCCAGCCGACTGGCCGAGCGCATCTTTGTCATGAGCGGGTACTCGACCTCGGCGGAGGCCGGGGCCATGGCCTCGAGGTCGTCCAGGAACCGGTCCACGGTGGCCGACTGCTGGGCCGCGTCGGCGACGTAGTCGCGCACCAGATCCCCTGCCTGGCGGACGGATTCGTAGCCCAGCTCCAGGCGCAGCTGGCGGGTCAGCTGCGACCGCAGCAGCTCGCTCTGGCGCAGGCCCTGCGCCTTGATGCGTTCGGCCTCGACGCCGGCCTGGGCCTGGAACTGTTCGGTGATGCGTGCGGCGTCCGCGCGGGCCTCCTCGACGACGCGCTCCCCCTCTTCCTTGGCGGACTCGACGGCCTTGTTGTGGGCGGTGGTCGACTCGGTCAGCCGGTCGGCGGCGGCGGCCGAATCGGCCAGCTGCTGGCGCACCAGCTCCTGCCGGGCGGTCATCATCCGGCGCACCGGCGGCACGGCGTAGCGCACCACCAGGAACACGATGACCGCGAACCCGAACAACTGCCCGAAAAAAGTCGACATGCCCTTACCTTGTCGCAGCGGAGGTCGTGACGTCGACGCCGAGGATCCGGCTGGCCAGCGTCGCCGACATGGTGCCGACGTTGGCGCGCAGATCGAGTTCCACGGCGTCCCTCTCCCGTTTCAATTGCTCGGCGGCCAACTGCAACGTCGACATCACCTCTTGCTCGGCACGGGCGCGCGCGTCCTCGACGACCTTACGACCTTCGGCCCGGGCGCCGTCGCGCAAGGACGACGCCTGCACGCGCGCCTCCTTCATCACCTCGTCGTAGTCCGCCTGGGCGGCCTCGAACTGCTCGGCCGACTTCTTGTTGTCGGCGGCGGTTTTGGCGACCATGGCGTCGCGCTCGCGCAGCACCTTCATGATCGGCGGCACCACGAAGGTGCCGATGACGGCGAGCACGATCAGGAAGATGGCCAGCACGAAGAAGAAGGTGCCGTTGGGGACAAGGAAGTTGCTGCCCCCCTTGCCTCCCTCCGCTACCGCCTGGCCGGCCGCCAGCACAATGGGGTTCGGGTCACCCATCACAGCGAATTACGTGACGGGGGTGGCGAAGACGAACAACGCCATGAACGCCAGGTTGATGAAGTAGGCCGCCTCGACCAGACCGACGGTGATGAAGAACGGCGTGAACAGCCGGCCCTGCGCCTCGGGCTGCCGGGCGATGCCCGC
Organism: Mycobacterium sp. NGS63; assembly: GCF_059812295.1. Lineage (NCBI taxonomy): Bacteria > Bacillati > Actinomycetota > Actinomycetes > Mycobacteriales > Mycobacteriaceae > Mycobacterium > Mycobacterium sp. NGS63. The sequence goes on along the minus strand of NZ_JCALCJ010000002.1, from coordinate 326,421 downwards.
AACCAACGCGTTACCCGCGACACCGTCACCGATACCGGCGCCGATCGCGCCGCCGCCCATGATCAGTCCCCCGCCGATGAGGGCACCGGCAGCGATAGTGGGGTCCATTCTCTTCCTCCTTTATTCAGCTTTATCTGCTGGCTTGTGTGGTAGCGGTCTACCGGGCTGGGGTCCTAGTCATTCCTAGTCATGGTGCTCCTCGAGCTCCATGGCCTGGCTGAAGTACAAGATCGTCAGGATCGAGAAGATGAAGGCCTGGATCGCCCCGACGAACAGGTCGAACGACTTCCAGATCGCGTTGGGCGCCCACATGATGTACGGCGGGAAGAGCGCGATCAGCGCCACCAGGATGCCGCCGGCGAAGATGTTGCCAAAGAGTCGCAGCGACAACGAGATCGGCTTCGCCAACTCCTCGACGAGGTTGATCGGCGCCAGGAAGGCGACGTGCCCCTTGAGCACCTTGATCGGGTGCCCGACGATGCCGCGGCGCCAGATGCCGGCCACGTGGTAGCAGACGAACACGAACAGGGCCAGCGCCAGCACGTAGTTGATGTCCGCCGCCGCCGACTTGAGCAACTCGCTGGTGTGACCGGACTTGTCGGTGTACTGCAGCGGCAGCACCGACAGCCAGTTGGAGATCAGGATGAACACGAAGATCGTCACGGCCAGGGGCAGCACGAACGGCGCGATGCGCATCCCGATGGCGCTCTCGATCTGGTTGCGCATCTGGATGGTGAGCGCTTCCCAGAACAGTTGGACGCCGTTGGGCACGCCGCTGGAGGTGATCTTGGCGCGCAGGAAGAACGCCAGGGCGATCACGATCACTGCGGCGATCGCCGTCGACAGCACGGTGTCGGTGTTGACGGTCATGCCGAGCCACGTCGCGGTGGTGTGCTCGCCCACCTCGATCTGGGACTCGGCCAGGATCGTCAGGTCAGTCATCGCTGGTGTTCCTTCCGTCCGCCGCCGCCGGGCCCGGGGCCTCGGCCGGCTGACCAGTGCGCAGCTTCTTGTAGACCGGCAGCGCGGTCGACGCGACCAGCAGCACCTGGAACAGCGCCAGGCCGAAGACCACCCCCAGCCCCGCGGGCCGGAATACGTAGGCGATGACCAGCCCGACGATCGTGATGATCGCCAGCCGGGACGCCGAGTTGAGCGCCATCGACCTCTTCATCGGATGGTCTTTGGCGGTAATGGATTCCACCGAGCGCCGCACCATCAGCGCGTTGAGCAAACCCAGCAGCAACCCGACGCCGAAGAACACGCCGACCATGAGGTGGCCGGACAGCCCGGCGGCCAGCACCGCCACCGCGGTGATCCCGACGCTGATGACGAACAGCCGAACGGGACGGAAAGCAACAGAGGGAAACACCAACGGCGCGTCCTGCGCTGGTGTCGTCACTGCAGCACCTCAATCCCAGGTAGTTGTGCGGGAACCCCACGACCGACCGATCGGTGGCCCGCCGAGCGTATCGCACGTCACACTGGCATCACCCAAGGGGTAGTCCGCTGCGTCGGTCCCGAATCGACGCGGCCGGACGGGCGTCCGGTGGGCCGGCTGGCCGGCAACCCTCGAGGTTCGGTTTTGGGGTTCTACCAGCACCGTACCACACGGAAGGCGGCACTACTACCGCCTGTCGTAGGGCTACTCAGTCCACGTCGTAGTCGTCGCCGCGGCGGCGCAGGAGCGGGATCGCCGTCGCCACCCCGGCCACCACGATGGCGCCCAGCATCACCGCGGCGGTGTCGCGCGGGTTGAAGAAGATCGTGCTGGCGGCGCCGAACGCGACGATGCCCACCCACAGATAGATCAGCAGCACCACCCGGCGATGCGAATGGCCGATCTGCAGCAGCCGGTGGTGCAGGTGCATCTTGTCGGGGCTGAAGGGGCTGAGCCCGGCGCGGGTGCGGCGCACGATCGCCAGCAGCATGTCCAGCGCCGGCACGAACATGACCGCGCCCACCAGCAGGAACGGCGACAGCAGAGCAAACACGTCGCGGGCGCCGTAGGCGCTCTGCGAGACGGGGCCGGCCGCCGTCGTGGAAGCCGCCGCCAGCATCAGCCCGATCAGCATCGAGCCGGAGTCGCCCATGAAGATCTTGGCGCGGTGGAAGTTGTGCGGCAAAAACCCCAGACAGGCCCCCGCGAGCACGACGGAGATGACGGCGGGCGGGTAGAACAGCACGTCGCCGCCGTGGTCGCGCAGCAGGCCGACCGAGAACATGCAGATGGCCAGGGCAGAGATGAGCGCCAGCCCGGCGGCCAGGCCGTCGAGGCCGTCGACGAAGTTCATCGCGTTGACGATCGACACCGTCAGCGCCAGCGTGAGCAGGATCGACGACGCCTGGTCCAGCACGATGGTGCCGACGCCGCCGATCGGGATGTACAGCACGCTCCAGGCCACGCCCATGGTGACCAGCACGCTGGCCGCGGTGATCTGGCCGGCGAACTTCGTCAGGGCGTCCAGGCCCCAGCGGTCGTCGATGAGGCCGATGCCCATGATCACCGCGCCGGCCACCAGGACCGCGGGCATGCCGGTGGAGTAGACGAAGCCGCGGGTCAGCGCGGGCAGCTCGGAGGCGAGGAAGACGGCGGAGAGGACGCCGAGGAACATCGCCAGCCCGCCCATCCGCGGGGTGGGCGTCACGTGCACGTCGCGTTCGCGCGGGTAGGCGACCGCGCCCAGCCGGGTGGCCAGCAGGCGCACCGGCCCGGTCGCGAAGTAGGTGACGATCGCCGCGGTCAGCCCGACGAGCGCGAGCTCGCGCAGGGGAACGCCGGCGCCGCGACCGGCCAGGGCGAGCAGGCTGGACATCACCGAGACCGTACTTCACCAACCTGAGGCGACGGCATCGATCCTGCGCTGAGATCGCGAATGACGGCCTCAGAGGCGCGCTGGTTGCAGTCTCGGTGGGGGTGAGAACTAGGCGATCAGGCCGCCGGCGTCCACGCCGAGCACTTCGGCGATCCTCTCGGCGCTCACCGGGCCCGCGCGCAGGATACGGGGGGCGTCGGCGGTGAGGTCGACGATCGTGGAGGCCGCCTGTTGCTGCGACGGGCCGGCGTCGAGGTAGACATCGACCGAGTCACCGAGCTGGTCGCGCGCGTCCGCGGCGGTGACGGCCGCCGGGCGGCCGGAGACGTTGGCGCTGGACACCGCCATGGGCCCCACCTCGCGCAGCAACTCGATCGCGACCGGGTGCAGGGGCATGCGCAGCATGACGGTGCCGCGGGCGTCGCCGAGGTCCCACTGCAGCGACGGCGCCTGCGTCACCACCAGGCTCAGCGCGCCCGGCCAGAACGCGCGGATCAGGTCGCGGGCCCCGTCGGGCATCGTGTAGACCAGGCCCTCGATGGTGTGCCACGAGCCGACCAGCACGCCCACCGGCATGTCGCGGCCCCGGCCCTTCGCGGCCAGGAGCGCGGCCACCGCGGTGCTGTCGAAGGCGTCGGCGCCGATGCCGTACACGGTGTCCGTGGGCATCACCACCAGCCGGCCGCCCTTGAGCGCCCCCACCGCCGAGGAGATCCCGACCGAACGCTGGTCGGGGTCGGCGCAGTCGAACACGGTTGTCATGCGCGCCCCCTTCGGGCCGTCACGAACCGCGGTCGCCCGGCCAGGTCGTGGTGGGGCCGAATCTCCTCGAAAAGCCCTGTGGTCGTGATCATTTCGACGGTTCGCTGCGGGGTGGTGTCGTCGTGCTCGACGGCGAACAGCCCGCCCGGGCGCAGCCAGCGCCCGGCGAGGCGGACCACCGCGGCGATCACCGCCATGCCGTCGGCCCCGCCGAACACCGCATGCGGCGGATCATGTTGGGCGACTTCGGCTTCCACGGCGCTGCCGTCGGGCACATACGGCGGGTTGGCCACCACCAGGTCGACGTGGCCGTTCAACTCGGGAAGCAGTCCCGGCTCGGTGACGTCGGCGCGCACGAGTTCCACCGCGGTGCCCTCGGTGTTGCGGCGCGCGTAGGCCAGCGCCTCGTCGGAGTCGTCGACGCCGATGACCCGCGCGGCGGGCCGGTGGCGGGCCAGGGCGACGGCCAGCGCGCCCGACCCGGTGCACAGGTCGACGACGACGGGCCGGGCCGCGAGCGGTTGCGCGGTGACCCAGGCCAGGATGGCCTCGGTCTCCGGGCGCGGGATGAACACCCCGGGGCCGACGCGCAGCGTCACCGGCCCGAATGCCGCCGTCCCGGTGAGGTGCTGCAGCGGCACCCGCCGCGAGCGCGCGGTCACGGCGTCGCGGTAGCGCCCGAAGAACTCGTCGCCGGGCGCGTCAAGCAGCGGCAGCCGGCCGCGTTCGGTGCCCACCAGGTGCGCGGCCAGCTCTTCGGCGTCGTAGCGCGCGGAATCGATTCCGGCTTCGGCCAGTTGCGCCGCCGCCGCGTCGATCGCGCACCGCAGGGCCGTCATGCCTGTTGCAGCCTCGATTGCTTGTCGGCGGCGCCCAGCGCGTCGAACAACGCGTCGAGGTCGCCGTCGAGCACCTGGTCGAGATTGTGTGCCTTGAAACCGATTCGGTGATCGGTGATCCGGTTCTCCGGGAAGTTGTAGGTGCGGATGCGTTCGCTGCGGTCCACGGTGCGGATCTGGCTGGCGCGGTCGGCCGACGCGTCGGCCAGGGCCTGCTCCTCGGCCATGGCCTGCAGGCGCGCGGCCAGCACCTGCAGGGCGCGGGCCTTGTTCTGCAGCTGGGAGCGCTCGTTCTGGCAGGTGACGACGATCCCGGTGGGCAGGTGGGTGATGCGCACCGCGGAGTCGGTGGTGTTGACGCCCTGGCCGCCCTTGCCCGACGAGCGGTAGACATCGATGCGCAGGTCCGACTCGTCGATCTGCACCTCGCCCACCTCCTCGGGCTCGGGATAGACCAGCACGCCGGCGGCCGAAGTGTGAACGCGGCCTTGGGATTCCGTGACCGGGACCCGCTGCACCCGGTGCACCCCGCCCTCGAACTTCATCCGCGACCACACGCCGTCGGCGGTGTCGCCCTTGCTGGCGATGGATAGCGTCGCATCCTTGTAGCCGCCGAGGTCCGACGTGGTCTCGTCCAGGACCGTGACCGTCCAGCCGTGCCGCTCGGCGTAGCGGATGTACATCCGGGCCAGGTCGGCGGCGAACAACGCCGATTCCTCGCCGCCCTCACCGGATTTGACCTCGAGCACGATGTCGTCGGCGTCGTGGGGGTCGCGCGGGGCCAGCATGTCGGTGAGCTGGGTGTCCAGCTCGGCCACCCGCGCCTCCAGCTCGGTCACCTCGTCGGCGAACGACGCGTCGTCGGCGGACAGCTCGCGCGCGGTCTCGAGGTCGTCGCGCGCGGCGGTCAGCTTGCGGTGGGTGGCGACGATCGGGGCCAGCCGGGCGAACCGGCGTCCGGCCTTGCGCGCCTCGTCGGGCTTGCTGTGCAACTCGGGGTCGGCGAGCTTCTGCTCGAGCTCCGCGTGCTCGGCCAGCAGCACGTCGATGGTCTGAACCGGCTTCGTCATGTCACACCTCCTCCCGCAAACGCGAACCGACGCCCGGCCTGCGCGGCGTAGCGCACAGTTCGGGCGTCGGCGATCCAGCTATTTGTCGGCGTCGGCGTTGTCGGCCGCGGCCTTGCGCTTGCCGTAGCGCTTCTCGAAACGGGCCACGCGGCCGCCGCTGTCGAGGATCTTCTGCTTGCCGGTGTAGAAGGGGTGGCACTGCGAGCAGACCTCGACGACGATGTTGCCGCCGGGCTTGGTGCTGCGCGTGGTGAAGGTGTTCCCGCACCCGCAGTGCACGGTGGTCTCCGCGTAGGCGGGGTGAATATCGGCTTTCATGTGTCCTCTTCGATCGTTTGCGCTCTCGGCGCGAACTCCAGGGACCTGAGCTGGTCCTCGGGGGTAGTCGACCGTCGATTATGCCAGGTCAACCGCCACCTCCCCAAACGCCGGGCGGCGCCTGGGCATTCCCGGTGGCTTAAGTGGTGCGGTAGGCGCGGGTTTTGGGGTCGCGGGTCCAGACCACGCCGCTGCCGGGGGTGGCGCCGCGCGCGGTCAGCTCGCGCTTGAGGACCTTGTTGGTCGCCGTGGCCGGCAGCCGATCGGTGAGCCAGACGTGCCGTGGCCAGGCCTTGGGCGACAGGTCGGGCTGCTCGGCGAGGAAACGCCCGAACTCCTCAGGCGTCAGGTCCGCGCCGTCGGCCAGCACGATCGCGGCCATCACCTGGTCGCCGACGCGCTCGTCGGGCACCGCGTACACCGCGACCTGGCTGATCGGCGCCAACCGCTGCAGGATCCGTTCGATGGGCGCGGTGGTCATGTTCTCCCCGTCGACGCGCAGCCACTCGCCGCTGCGCCCGGCGAAGTAGATCCACCCGTCGGCGTCGCGGTAGGCGAGGTCGCCGGACCAGAACATGCCGTGTCGCAGCCGCGCGTCGGTGGCCTCGCGGTCGTTGTAGTAGCCGGCGAACAGGCCGGCGCCGGTGGTGTTGACCAGCTCCCCTATCGCCTCCTCGGCGTTGGTCAGGGCGCCTTCCCCGTCGAAGGTGGCCGGCGGGCATTCGGCCAGCGTGTCCGGGTCGTAGACGGCCACTCCGGGGAAGCCGCGGCCGAGCGATCCGGGCGGGCAGCCGTCGTCGCGCATGATGATGATCGCGCCCTCGGTGGACCCGTAGGCGTCCCAGACCGTGCAGTCGAAACGCCGGCCGAACTCGGCGATGTCGCGGTCGCTCGCCTCGTTGCCGACCGCGACGCGCAGCGGGTTGTCGCGGTCGTCGGGCCGCTCGGGCGTCGCCAGCACGAAGGCGAGCGGTTTGCCGACGTAGTTCATGAAGGTGACGCCGTAGCGGCGCAGGTCACCCAGCAGCCCGGACGCCGAGAACGTCGCGGGGGCCATGGCCGCGCCGGCGCTCACCCCCACGCTCCACCCCGCGAACAGCGAGTTCGCGTGGAACAGGGGCATGGACAGGTAGCAGACGTCGGAGGCGTCCAGGCCGAACCGCGCGAGCAGCGTGGCGCCGGCGAACAGCACCGCGGCGTGGGTGATCTGCACGGCCTTGGGATCGCCGCTGGTCCCGGAGGTGAACATCATGACGAAGGTGTCGGTGGGCCCGACCTCGCGATACGGGGTCAGCGGGCCGGCGGCGGCCAGCATGGCCCGCCAGGGCTCGCCGGCCACGTCGAACACCCGCACCCCGGGCAGGTCCAGCCCGTCAAGCAGGCCCCGGTGCGCGGCGTCGGTGAGCAGGATCTGGCAGTCGGCGCGGAGGATGTCGCCGGCCAGGGCGGCGCCGCGGCGCGTGTCATTGACCGCGCACAGCACGTATCCGCCGAGCGCGGCCGCGGCCAGTGCGGTGAGCATCTCGGGGGTGTTGCCCAGCAGCGCGCCGACGTGCAGCGGCCGGCGCGGGTCGGCGGCGCGGATCAGGGCCGCGGCGACTTTCTCGGCGTCGGCCAGGTGCTCGCGCCAGGTCCAGACGTCCTCGCCGTACTTGAGCGCCGTGGTGTCCTGCTCCAGGCGCTCGCGGAGCAGCTGCTGCAGCGTCTCCGCCACGGCGGTAGGTGGTTAGTCGTTGTCCATCGAGCCGGGGGTGGTCTTGGAGACCTGGACCAGGAACTCGTAGTTGTTCTTGGTCTTGCGCAGCTGGCTCATCAGCAAGTCGATGGCCTGGTGGGGGTCCAGACCCGACAGCACGCGGCGCAGCTTGTGCACGATGCCGAACTCGTCGGGCGACAGCAACAGCTCGTCCTTGCGGGTGCCGGACGGGTTCACGTCGACAGCGGGGAAGACCCGGCGCTCGGCGATCTTGCGGTCCAGCTTGAGCTCGGCGTTACCGGTGCCCTTGAACTCCTCGAAGATGACGGTGTCACCGGTGGAGCCGGTCTCGACCATCGCGGTGGCGATGATCGTCAGCGACCCGCCCTCCTCGATGTTGCGGGCCGCGCCGAGGAAGCGCTTCGGCGGGTACAGGGCGGTGGAGTCGACACCACCGGACAGGATCCGGCCCGACGCGGGCGAGGCGTTGTTGTAGGCGCGGCCCAGGCGGGTGATCGAGTCGAGCAGCACGACGACGTCCTGGCCCTGTTCGACGAGCCGCTTGGCGCGTTCGATGGCCAGCTCGGCGACCGAGGTGTGGTCCGACGGCGGCCGGTCGAACGTCGAGGCGATGACCTCGCCCTTGACCGAGCGCTGCATGTCGGTGACCTCCTCGGGCCGCTCGTCGACGAGGACGACCATGAGGTGGCATTCGGGGTTGTTCTTGGTGATCGCGTTGGCGATGTCCTGCAAGATCGTCGTCTTACCGGCCTTGGGCGGCGAGACGATCAGGGCGCGCTGGCCCTTGCCGATCGGCATGATCAGGTCGATGACCCGGGTGGTCAGCCGCTCGGTGGTGGTCTCCAGGCGCAGCCGCTGGTTGGGGTACAGCGGGGTCAGCTTGCCGAATTCGGGGCGCTTCTTGGCGTCCTCGACCGAGCCGCCATTGACGCTGTCCAGGCGCACCAGAGGGTTGAACTTCTGTCGCTGGTTGGGCTGCTCGCCGTCGCGGGGGACCCGGACCGCGCCGGTCACGGCGTCGCCGCGGCGCAGGCCGTTCTTGCGCACCATGTTCATCGACACGTACACGTCGTGCGGGCCGGCCAGATAGCCGGAGGTGCGCACGAACGCGTAATTGTCGAGGACGTCAAGGATTCCGGCGACCGGCTGGACGACGTCGTCGTCGCGCAATTCGGCGTCGGCGCCGTCACCCGAGCGTTCGCCGCGGCGCCTGCGGTCGCGGAACCGGCGTCCCCGCCGGCCCTGCCGGCCCTCGCCGTCGTCGTCTTGCTGGTTCGAGCCGCGCGACTGCTGGCCGCCCTGGTCGTTGCCGCTGTCCTGTTGGCGCTCTTGGCGTTTGTCGGTCTCGGCGGTGTTGGCGGTGTTGGCGCCCTTTTCTTGCGTCTGCTTCTCGGGCGATCCCGCCTCGCGGGCGGCACCGCGGCGTTCCCGGCGCGGCGCCTCGGCGGTGGCACCGTTCTGGTCGCCGTGCGGCTTGTCGGCGGGGGCGGTGTCGGTCTTGGCCGTGTCGGTTTTGCCGGAGTCGGTTTTGTCCTCCGAAGCGGCGGGCGCCGGGGTGCCGTTGGCCTGTCCCCTGATTTCCTTTATCGCGGCGATGAGTTCGTTCTTGCGCATGCCCGACGTGCCCTTGACGCCGACTTGGTTGGCCAGCGCGCGCAGTTCGGGCAGCACCATGGTGGACAGGGAGCCGGACCCGGTAGCGGGTTTGACGTCGGCTGTGTCGGTGGTGTCTGTGGTCACGGGGTTGGGCACCTGATTGCTGTCGGTGCTCTCGCCAGCCGTGAAGAGGTCCGTATCGGTCACGGAGTTCCTTTCTTCCCCTGCTGATCAGGTCATAGGGGGTTCGTTGCATTCAGCCAAATCGCCGAGTGCGCCCAATCATCGACTCTGCAACGGTGATCGCCAGGATCGGCGGAGAAAAACGGCGAACCTCGTTCACGAGAAGAATTGGTGTTGTCCTAGCGGCAAGGCAGTGTTAGATGCTGCGATTGCTGGACGGGTCCGAGGATAACCTGCATCCGGGGCGGAAGCAAGCAAACCCTCCGGCCGCGCCTGTTCAACCGGCGTTTTCAGCCGGCTTGCAACCGGCTACGGCGACCCCGGGGCTCCACCGAACCCCTTCGCCGGCGGTCATGTTCGCGATGGTGAATCCGTTCGCGGCCCCGTACTCCAGCGCTTCGGCGGGCAGCTCGGGTTCCGTGCTGAGCGCGATCAGCGAGGGACCGGCCCCGGACAGCGTCGCTGACACGTTATGACGCCGCAGCAGTCGCAAATATTCCGCCGAGGCGGGCATCGCCGGTGCGCGCTGGGGCTGGTGCAGCACGTCTTCGGTGGCCGCCATCAGCAGGTCCGGCCGTTCGGTGAGGGCCACCACCAGCAGCGCGGCGCGGCTGACGTTGAACCGGGCGTCGTCGTGGCTGACCTGGGCGGGCAGCAGCACCCGGGTCTCGGCGGTCGACGAGCGCTCCTCGGGGATCGCGCAGAACAGCCGGATGTCGGGGTGCAGCCGCAGCGGCACGGCGCGGTAGTCGGGCCGGTCGCCGGTGCGCTCGATCCACGACACCACCGCGCCACCCAGCACCGCGGCGGCGGCGTTGTCGGGGTGACCCTCGAACTCCGAGGACAGCTGGATCAGCTGGTCGACGCTCAGCGGGGGCGAATCAACCTGTGCGACAAGGCCGTTCACCGCCGCCAGGCCGCCGACGACGGCCGCCGCCGACGAGCCCAGCCCGCGCGAGTGCGGGATGGCGTTGCGGCACCGCACCACCAGGCCGGGCGCTTTGACCCCCGCGGCGCGCAGGCCGCGCTGCACGGCGCGCACCACCAGGTGCTCGGCGTCGCGCGGCACGTGGTCGGCGCCCTCGCCCTCGACCACCACGGTCAGGCCGGAATCCGTTGTCTCCACGACGATCTCGTCGCACAGGCTGAGCGCCAGGCCGATGCTGTCGAAGCCGGGGCCGAGGTTGGCGCTGGACGCCGACACCACGGCGCTGCCGACCAGCCCGGCGGGGAGCATCATGTTCAGGCCAGCCCCAGCTGTTCGACCACCAGCACGGGGTCGACCGGCAGCGGGGACACGACGGGCATGTCCTTCAGCGCGGTGTCGGGGTCCTTGAGGCCGTTGCCGGTGACCGTGCAGACCACCGTCGACCCGCGGGCGACCCAGCCGTCGTCGACGGCCTTGAGCAGGCCGGCGATGCTGGCGGCCGACGCGGGCTCGACGAACACGCCCTCGGAGGCGGCCACCAGGTGGTAGGCCGCGAGGATCTCCTCGTCGGTGACGGCCAGAAAGCGCCCGTTGGATTGCTGCTGCGCCGCGACCGCGGCCGTCCACGACGCGGGCGCGCCGATGCGGATCGCGGTCGCGATGGTCTCCGGGTGGCTGACCGGCTCGCCGAGCACCAGCGGCGCCGCGCCGGCGGCCTGCGCGCCCAGCATGCGGGGCAGCCGCTCGATGACGCCGTCCTGGTGGTATTCCGTGTAGCCCTTCCAGTACGCGGTGATGTTGCCGGCGTTGCCGACCGGCAGCGCGTGCACGTCGGGCGCGGCGCCCAGCGCGTCGACGATCTCGAACGCCGCGGTCTTCTGGCCCTCGATGCGCACCGGGTTGACCGAGTTCACCAGCGAGATGGTCGGGAAGTCGGCGGCCATCTTGCGGGCCAGCTCCAGGCAGTCGTCGAAGTTGCCGTCGATCTGAATGATCTTGGCGCCGTGCATCACCGCCTGCGCCAGCTTGCCCATCGCGATCTTGCCCTGCGGGATGAGCACGGCGCAGGTGATGCCGGCGCGCGCGGCGTAGGCCGCCGCCGACGCGGAGGTGTTCCCGGTCGACGCGCACAGCACGGCCTGCTGGCCGCGGGCCAGCGCGTCGGTGACGGCCATCGTCATGCCGCGGTCCTTGAAGGAGCCGGTGGGGTTGAGGCCCTCGACCTTGAGATGCACCGTGCAGCCGGTCTTTTCCGACAGCCTGCCGGCGGCGATCAGCGGGGTGCCGCCCTCGAGCAGGGTGACCGGGGTCCAGTCGTCGCCGACCGGCAACCGGTCGCGGTAGGCCGCGATGACGCCCGGCCAGGGTTGGTGGGTGGCCGTCACCCGGGGAGCGCTCACAGGCCGTTTCCTTCCAGTCGGAGCACGCTTGTCACGCTCTGCACGACGTCGAGATCGGCGAGCGCGGCGACGGTTTCGGAGAGCGCGGCGTCGGTGGCGGTATGGGTGACCACGACGACGCGGGCGCCCACCCGCCGGCCGCCCTCGTCCACCATGCCCTCCTGGCGGACCTCGGCGATGCTCACCTCGCGCTTGGCGAATTCCGATGCCACCGAGGACAACACGCCGGGCTCGTCGGCGACGTTCATGCTGACGTAGTAGCGGGTGGGGATGACACCCATCGGCGCGACGGGCAGTTTGGCGTACCGGGACTCCCTCGGCCCGCGACTGCCCAGGACCCGATTGCGGGCCGCCATCACCAAATCGCCGGTGACCGCCGACGCGGTGGGCGCGCCGCCGGCGCCCTGGCCGTAGAACATCAGCCGCCCCGAGGCCGCGGCCTCGACGACCACCGCGTTGAACGCCCCGTTGACCGTGGCGAGTGGGTGCGTCAGCGGCACCAGCGCCGGGTAGACGCGGGCCGAAACCCGTTGTCCCTCATCGGTGGTGATGCGCTCGCAGATGGACAGCAGCTTGATGGTGCAGCCCAGGGATTTTGCGGAGGCGAAATCCTCCGGGGTGACCTTGGTGATGCCCTCCCGGTAGACGTCGTCGGCGTGTACCCGGGTGTGGAAGGCGATGGACGCCAGGATCGCCGCCTTGGCGGCGGCGTCGTAGCCCTCGACGTCGGCGGTGGGGTCGGCCTCGGCGTAGCCCAGCGCGCTCGCGTCGGCCAGGGCGCTGTCGTAGTCGGCGCCGGTGCTGTCCATCGCGGACAGGATGTAGTTGGTGGTGCCGTTGACGATGCCGGCCACCCGCAGCACCGTGTCACCGGCCAGCGACTGGTTCAGCGGGCGGATCACCGGGATCGCGCCGGCGACCGCCGCCTCGAAATACAGGTCGACGTGGGCGCTTTCGGCCGCCTGCGCCAGCTCGCCGGTGGAGGTGGACAGCAGCGCCTTGTTGGCGGTGACGACGGACTTGCCGCGCTCGAGCGCCGCGAGGATGGCCTTGCGGGCGGGCTCGACCGGTCCCATCAATTCGACGACGATGTCGACGTCCTCGCGCGCGACCAGCTCGTCGATGTCGTCGGTCAGCAGCTCGACCGGAACGCCGCGGTCGGCGGCGACGCGGCGCACGCCGATCCCGCGCAACACCAGCGGGGCGCCGATGCGGGCCGCCAGGTCCTCGGCGCTGTCCTCGATGATGCGGACGACTTCGCTACCGACGTTGCCCAGCCCGAGAACTGCTACGCCGACGGTCTTTTCGTCACCGGACACGGGTCACCTCACTTCCAGACTAAGCAGGTCGTCGACCGTCTCCCGGCGCAGGATCAGGCGGGCCCGCCCGCCGCGCACGGCCACCACCGCGGGGCGGCAGATCATGTTGTAACGGCTCGACAGCGAATAGCAGTAGGCGCCGGTGGCGGCGACCCCGAGCAGGTCGCCGGGCTCCAGGTCGCCGGGGACCCAGGTGTCGCGGACGACGATATCGCCCGTCTCGCAATGCTTTCCGACGATGCGGGCCAGCTCGGCGGGGGCGTCGCTGATTCGCGAGACCAGCCGGGCGTCGTACTGCGCGTCGTAGAGCGCGGTGCGGATGTTGTCGCTCATGCCGCCGTCGACGCTGACGTAGCGCCGGTGCGCGGTGGTGCTGACGTCGACGTCCTTGACGGTGCCGACCTCGTAGAGGGTGATGGTGCCCGGCCCGGCGATGGCGCGCCCGGGCTCGACCACCAGCTTCGGCGTGGGCAGGCCGACGGCGGCCGACTCGCTGCTGATGATCGCGGAAAGCTTTTGGGCCAGTTCGGCGATCGGCGGCGGGTCGTCGGGCGCCAAATACGAGATGCCGAAGCCGCCGCCGAGATCGACCGTCGAAAGCTGTGCGGTCTTTTCCTGGCCGAATTCGGCCACGATGTCGTGCAGCAGGCCGATGACCCGGTGGGCGGCGATCTCGAAGCCGGCGACGTCGAAGATTTGCGAGCCGATGTGGCTGTGCAGCCCGACCAGCCTCAGGTGGTCAGTGGCGAACACCCGGCGCACCGCGGCCATCGCCGCGCCGCTGGCCACCGACAGCCCGAACTTCTGGTCCTCGTGGGCGGTGGAGATGAATTCGTGGGTGTGGGCCTCCACCCCGACGGTCAGGCGCACCAGCACGTCCTGCACGACGCCCGCCTCGCCCGCGATGGCGTCGAGGCGCTCGATCTCGGTCATCGAGTCCAGGACGATGTGGCCGACACCGGCCTTGACCGCGGCGGTGAGTTCCGCGACGGATTTGTTGTTGCCGTGCAAGGTGATTCGCTCCGGCGGGAAGTCGGCGTGCAGCGCGACGGCCAGTTCGCCGCCGGTGCACACGTCCAGCGACAGGCCCTCTTCGTTGATCCAGCGCGCGATTTCGGTGCACAGGAACGCCTTGGCGGCGTAGTGCACGTTGTGGCCGCCGCCGAAGGCTTTGGTCATGTCGCGGCAACGGGAGCGGAAGTCGTCCTCGTCGATGACGAACAGCGGGGTGCCGTACTCCTGGGCCAGCTGGGTGAGGCCCACTCCCCCGATGACCGCGGCGCCCGCGTCGTCGCGAGTTGTGCTGCGCGGCCACACGTTCGGGGCCAGCCGCAGCAGCTCCTCGGGGGACTGCGGGCGCTGCGGGCTTTCGGCGGGGCGGGTGTCCTCGGCGTGCCGGGGACCGGCGGGATGGACGTTCACATTCGCTCCGGGGCGCTGACGCCGAGGATGGTCAGCCCGTTGGCGATGACCTGGCGGGCGGCCTGGCACAGCGCCAGGCGCGCGGTGTGCAGGTCGGTGGGCGGCTCATCGCCCTGGGGCAACACGCGACACGAGTCGTAGAACCGGTGGTAGTCGCCGGCGAGGTCTTCGAGGTAGCGGCAGATCCGGTGCGGTTCGCGGAGATTGGCCGCGGTCTGCAGCACCCGGGGGAACTCGCCCAGGGTGCGCAGCAGCGTGCCCTCCTTGTCGTGGCCGAGCAGCTCGAGGTGCTCGGTGCTCGGGATCAGGCCGAGTTCGGCGGCGTTGCGGGCCAGCGCCGAGAGCCGCGCGTGCGCGTATTGCACGTAGTAGACCGGGTTTTCGTGGGAGGCCGAGGACCACAGCGCCAGGTCGATGTCGATCGGGGTGTCCACCGACGAGCGGATCAGGCTGTAGCGCGCCGCGTCGACGCCGATGGCCTCGACCAGGTCGTCGAGGGTAAGCACGGTCCCGGCGCGCTTGCTCATCCGGACCGGCTGGCCGTCGCGGACCAGGTTGACCATCTGCCCGATGAGCACCTCGACGGTGGCCGGGTCGTCGCCGACGGCGGCGGCCACGGCCTTCAGCCGGGCGATGTAGCCGTGGTGGTCGGCGCCGAGCATGTAGATGCACAGGTCGAAGCCGCGCTGCCGCTTGTCCAGGTAGTAGGCGATGTCGCCGGCGATGTAGGCCGGCTTGCCGTCGCTCTTGATCACGACGCGGTCCTTGTCGTCACCAAAGGCGCTGGCGCGCAACCAGATTGCGCCGTCCTTCTCGTAGATGTTGCCGCTCTCGCGAAGCCGGGCGATGGCCTCCTCGACCCGGCCGCTGGTGTGCATCGAGTCTTCGTGGGTGTAGACGTCGAAGTCGGTGCCGAATTCGTGCAGCGACTCCTTGATGTGGCTGAACATCAGGTCGACGCCGATGGAGCGGAAGGTCTCGTGCATCTCGGCGTCGGGCAAGTTGAGCGCGCCGGGCGCCTTCTGGACGATTTGCGCGGCGATGTCGTTGATGTAGGCGCCCGCGTAGCCGTCTTCCGGGGTGGGCTCGCCCTTGGCCGCGGCGATCAGCGAGGCGGCGAACCGGTCGATCTGGGCGCCGTGGTCGTTGAAGTAGTACTCGCGGGTGACGGCGGCGCCCTGGGTGGTCAGCAGCCGGCCGAGCGCGTCACCGACGGCGGCCCAGCGGGTGCCGCCGATGTGGATGGGCCCGGTCGGGTTGGCCGACACGAACTCGAGGTTGATCTTGTGTCCGGCGAGGGCGTCGGAGTGGCCGTAGCCGTCGCCGGCGTCGATGACGTTGGTGACGATCTTGGCCTGCGCCTGGGATTCGAGGCGCATGTTGATGAAGCCGGGCCCGGCGACGTCGGCCTCGGCGATGCCGTCTTGTTGCTGGAGCTTGGCGGCCAGCCATTCGGCCAGCTCGCGCGGGTTGGCGCCGACCTTCTTCCCCAGCTGCAGCGCCAGGTTGCTGGCGTAGTCGCCGTGCTCGGGATTGCGCGGCCGCTCCACCGTCACCGTCGCCGGCAGCGCGGCAGCGTCGAGCCCGCGCTCGGCAAGCACCGCGGAGGCGGTGACTTTGAGCAGCTCAGCCAGGTCGGCGGGGGTCACGAGCGTCCATCCTATTGGCTCGGGTGCTCTCCCCCCGAATCGTCGCAGTGACGAAGCAGCCACCGGGATGCGCTAGTCTAGCGGGGCCCAATTGGCGCGACATTCACGTCGGTGCGCCCCCGTAGCTCAGGGGATAGAGCGTCTGCCTCCGGAGCAGAAGGCCGCAGGTTCGAATCCTGCCGGGGGCACTCCTATTTTCGCAGCTAGATGTCGTATTACTGCCACTTCAGACGGACCCGATCGGCCAGCCTGGGCGACCGTCCATCAGTTGCGCCGATTCTTGCTCTTCTGCCGCCTTATCGCGGCGGTCGCAATCGCGGACGTCGCATGGTGGGTGCGCCCAGCCATGAACCCCTTAGAAGCAGCGCTCCGTCGAGAGATGCCAAGGCGGGCGCCGGCATTCGCGGGCCCGGGGCTCCGAGTTGCGAGAAGAGATGTGTCGTACAGCGCGTCAACATCTGTGGGTATGCTAACATATGCGCTAGCATTGGGGTGTGGGTGCAGGACGGGTCGCCAAAATCGTCGCGCAGATGCGCGAGAACCCAGCGAACGTCAAATACGCGGACCTGTACAAGGTGTGTGTCGAATATTTCGGCGCACCACGTCAGAAGAGCACGAGTCACGCCGTCTTCAAGATGCCTTGGGCGGGGGACCCGCGGGCCAATATTCAACCTGGCAAGAGCGGCCAGGCGAAGCCATACCAGGTTAAACAAGTATTGCTAGCCATAGACAAAGTCGAAAAAGAAAGGGGTGGGCAGGAATGAACGAACTGCATTACACATACCGCGTCGAGTGGTCGCCAGAAGACGAGGAATGGGTCGGCCTTGTTACCGAGTTCCCCTCGCTATCGTGGCTGGACCGCGACATGGTCGAGGCGCTCCGGGGTATCCGCACGCTGGTCGCCAACGTTGTCGTCGATATGCAAAGCGAGGGTGAAACGCCACCCGAGCCACTCGCCGATCGTAAATACAGCGGGAAGGTGTTCGTGCGTACGTCGCCCGAGCTCCACCGCCGGCTGACTATCGAGGCGGCGGAGCAAGGCGTATCCGTAAACCAATGGGCCATGCAGAAACTTGCTGAACGTGGCGTCGCTGTCTACCACAAACCAGCTTGCGTTGTGTGCGAGGAGCAGTACAACAACGGCGCCGCAGATCCCGGCTGCGATCCGGAACGCGATTACGCGACAGCGCAATAATGTAACGATCGGTGCCTGCCGTTGGGGTGTTGGTGAAAGCGCGTCGCGAATCTGCCGACCTGTTTGCTATTCGTCCACGTCGAAACAACCGCTGCCGCTAGCCTTCCCAGGGCACGCATATCAGCAATCGCCGCCGCGTAGTCAGCGTCAATGCCGGCTTTGGCCAACTCGTCGGTAACGGAATCCAAGAATTCCGCAAACCGGGCACCGTCGTCAGGATCGTTGTCGCCGGGCGTGAACCGCAACTCGATGTCGTATACCCGAGGCACCGTCACTCCCCTCTCACCAGCCCCACACGTCGCGCGGGAGCTGTCCGCGCAGCTGTCCTTCATCGTATGGGCTCGGCCGTCCGAGTGTCACATTCGAGCCCTGCCGGGAAGACTCTTGTTTTCGCAGCTCAGAGGCCATTAGCGTGGGGAGCCGTGGCCGGCGAATCAACCGACGCCGCGCTCGAGGCTCAGGTCCGAGCGTTCCTGGGCGCGCTCGACGAACGGCTGCACCGCGACGAGACCATCCGGGAGCGCACGGCCGCGATCGAAGTGCCCACCTCCGACGACGCCGAGGCTCGGCAGCAATACCTCGAGCAACTCACGCGGGTCTACGCCGAAAGCCTCGGCGGCCTGTACGACCGGATCGCCGCGCACGGCCAGGCCATCTGCAACCTGACCGACGAACCCGAGATCACCGACGGGATCCGCAAGATGATGGCGCTGGCCGCGGTGGAGAGCGCCGACATCATCAAGCTGCTCAAAAGCGCTGCGGCCGCGGCGAATCGCAAGAACCTTCGCACCATCGCGGCAGTGTTCGTGGCGGGGTTCACCGCCGGTGCGCGCCGGCTGCCGCGGCAGGCTCAGCTCGACCAGTTGACCCTGGACCTCACCGCGTATTGCCTCACCCGCTTCCCGCCGCCCGACCACGGTTAGTCGCTCAGTCGAGCGAATCCCAGAAACGGGTGAGGACGGCGGCGCTGCCGGCCGGGTCCTGCAGCATCCACCAATGCCCCAGTCCCTCAAGCACTTCCGTGCGCGCCCCGGCCCGCTCGGCCGCGCGACGGCGGCTCTCGGCCGACCCGACGTAGGTGTCCTCGGTGGCGAGTATCGACAGACCCGGGCGGGCCGCCGCCTTCTCGAGCGCGCGGCCGGCCTCGGCCATCACCGGCTGGGTCGCCGATCGGTAGACCGCCAGGATGGCGCGGCCCATCTCCGGGCCGTGCGCCTGCGCGATCGAGGCCGCGACGTCGGCGGGGATGCCCATCGGCCCCACCTGGGCCACCCAGTCCTCCACCGTCCCCCCCATCATGGTGTCGACGAGCTGCTCGCCGGCGTCCGGCGTCTGCCAGACCTGCGCCAGGTCGTGCCAGACGTAGTCGGGGTCGAAGATGCCGAGGACGTCGCTGACCCAGCTGCGCACCAGCTCGGGGCGGTGCATCACCGCGTTGACCACGTGCCCGCCACCCCAGTCGTGGCCGACAAGGTCGATCGGGCCGTCGATCTTTTCCAGCTCGCCCTCGAGCCAGTCGCGGTAGGCGAGGTAGGTGGCCGGGAAGTCGTCGGGCAGCGGCACGCCGAATCCCGGCGGGGACAGCCGCACCACGTCCTCACGGCCGAGGGCATCGACCAGTGGGCCCCAGATCGCGTCGCTTTCCGGATTGCCATGCACCAGCACGATCGTCATTGCGCGCTCCTCATATACCCGATAGGGGGAATCCGAAAGGAACTGTACGACGAGCGTTCCAAGGATCCGCCAAGACAACTCCCCCAACCTGACGAACGGAATATGATTTCGTCCTCCGGACGCGGCGGTTCCGGGGTGTTTCAGGAGGCTGCGACGATGTGGCGGCAACTGTCAGGGTTCGAAAAGTTTCGATTCGTCGCCTGTGTCGTCGGGCTGCCGGCGGCGGTCTTCGCGGCCACCGTCAGCGCGATGGACCACCGGTGGTTCAACGCCGCGCTACAGGCCGTCCTGGTTATCGGCTTTGTGTACTACCTGTACAAATACGCCGCTCGGCGGCGCGGCTCCGAAGAAACGCCGCGCAACCCGGCCGTCGCGCTCGGGGTGATCGTTGCCCTCGTCGCGCTGGGCGTGGGCGGCGTTGTCGGGTACCGACATCTCGTCCGGCACGGTCCCCCGCCGATCGCTATGAACGCCGAGGACAACAGCTTCGCGGTGAGTGTCCCGCCCAACTGGCAGGCGGCGAACATACCCCACGCGAAGGCCCTCGTTCTCCTCCTGGCTCGTGCGCACGGCGGAAGCATGGTCGTGGGCGAAAGCCCCGCCACGTCGGCGCTGCAGGAGAGCGGCAAATCGGGCATGGATCAGATGGTGAATCAGACGAAGGGAGCCGTCGACCCGGGCGGGGACCTGCAACCGACGACCGTCGACGGCGAGGCCGCATTGCGCTTCTCCTACACCTTGACGCGGCCCACCGGCGCGGCGCCCGCCGGCGCGCACGGCCAGAGTTACATCGTCCAGCACCGCACCGTCGAGTACGTGGTCAACTTCATCGGCGAGCCCGATGATGCCGCGGTCGACCACGCCGAGTTCGACGCCATCATGCATTCCTGGAAGTGGTCCGCCACGCAGCCCTTCGCCATGGCCACTCCGGCGGAGGCCGCGCTGGAACGGCTGCTGCTCAGCCCCGACCAGATCAACACCGCGATGAACACCACCGGGATGACGGTCGACCACTTCACCACCACGATGACCGACGTGAGCGCCCAGGTTTCGGATCCGGCGTGCCGACCCCTGAGCGGCGTGCTGATAGCGCAGGCCTATGCCGGCAGCGGGTGGACCGCCTTTCGCGAACAAGTGCTCAAGGCGCCCGCCAACACTCCGGCTCGTTCCGCCGACCAGGGTGTGGTCTCGTTTCCCTCCCCGCACGACGCAGAAGCGTTTTTCAGTGCCTCCGCCCAGCAGTGGCCGGCCTGCTCCAACCGGCAACATACCGAGACCTGGGCCGGCAAACCCGGTGTCGTGTGGAGCGTGGGGCCGGTTTCGAACACCAACGGCACCCTGAGCTACACCAGCACCCTCGAGGGCCGCGACGGCACGTCGTGTCAGCGGGCGCTGACCGTGGCCGACAACATCGCCGTCGACGTCAACACGTGCGGCGGCGCTCCGGCCGGCGCCGCGATCGACATCGCGCATCAGATCGCCGCCAAAGTGCCGCCTCAATAGGGCCCACGTGATCAGCCGCTCGTCGGGCCCAGCGCGTACGCGCCGGTCTCCGGATGGTGATACCAGCCGCCGGCGGCGTGCGTGCCGCCGTCGACGTGGATCGTCTGCCCGGTGATGTAGCTGGACATGTCGGAGGCGAGAAACACTGCCGCACCGGCCATCTCGTCGACATGGCCCGCGCGCCCCATCGGGACGGTGCAGCCGATGCGCTCCTCGGCGCCCGGCGGCGCCATCCGCCGGATCCCTTCGGTCATGGTGATGTCGGGCGCCAGCGCGTTGACCCGGATGCCGTGCGGCGCAAGCTCGAGCGCCGCGGTCTTGGTGTAGTTGATGACACCGGCCTTGGCCGCCGCGTAGGTCGCGTACCCGGGTGCGGCGCGCACGCCCTCGATCGAGGTGACGCTGATGACGCTGCCCGGCAACTGCCGCTCGACGAGGATGCGGGCCACCCGCTGCGTGCACAGGTACACATGGCGCAGGTTCGACTTATACAGTGCGTCCCAACCGTTTTCGGTGGTGTCGAGGATCCCCGACCAGAACACCCCGCCGGCGTTGTTGACCAGGATCGTCACCGTCCCGAGCTCGGCGCACGTCTGCGCCAGCGCGGCGTCCACCGCGGCGGCGTCGCGCACGTCAACCGGTATGCCCAGCGCCCCGATCTCGGTGGCGGCCGACGCGCACGAGTCCGGGTCGCGCTCCCAGATCGCAACCCGCGCGCCGAAGGCCTTCAGCCCCTTCGCGATGCCGCGGCCGATGCCCGCGCCGCCGCCGGTGACCACCGCGACGCGGTCGGTCAGCAGAACGCTCGAGGGGTCCAGGGTCATGACGCTGAATATAGAGCGCGTGCGCCGGAAGTCACCGCTCACGCAACAGGAACAGGCCGTAGGCGGCGATCGACTGCGCGTCGGTGATCACCCCGGTGCGCATCATCTCCTCGACCTCCTCGCGCGCGAACCACGCGCTGCGCATGTCCTGTTCCTCGTGCTCGCGCTCGGCCTCGCCCTCGACGATCCCGGTCGCCAGAAACACCCACCCGCGCTGGCTGCTCATCCCGGCGGCCACGTCGAGCAGGCCCAGCGCCTCGAACGTCGTGGCGCGCAACCCAGTTTCCTCACGCAACTCGCGCTCGGCCAGCCGCTGCGGCTCGACCTCGGCCAGGTCGGGCGCGCTGCCCTGCGGGAACTCCCAGCGCCGCTCCCCAAGGGGATAGCGGAACTGCTCGACCAACCGGAAGCGGCGCCCGTCGTAGGGCATCACCAGCGCGTACGTGGGCTTGTCCACCACCGCGTAGATGCCCGGGCTGCCGTCCGGGCGGCGGATGTCGTCCTCGCGGACCACCAGCCATCGGTTTCGGTACACCTCGCGCGACGCCACGCATTCGATGAACGGCATCCCGCCAGTATTGCGGGCAAGGGAGTAGCGTCCGAATCCATGCCATCCCAGGAAGCCATCGCAGACACCGTGAATCGCTATCTCGCGCTCGTCGCCGACGGCAAAGCCGACGACATCGTGACGCTGTACACCCCCGACGCCACCGTCGAGGACCCGATCGGATCGGACCTGCGCCGCGGCCACGACGCCATCCACGAGTTCTACGCGGCGTTCCAGGATGCCAAGAAGGAGACCGAACTCGTCGAGCTGCGGGTCGGCGCCGGCGAGGCGGCGTTCTTCTGGCACCTGACGCTCGACGCCGGTGACGCCCGCACCCGGATCTCGCCGATCTCGACGATGGCGTTCGACGAGGACGCCAAGATCACCTCGATGCGGGCCTTCTGGTCGCCTTCCGACGTCCGGGTGCTGTAGTCGGGGCCTCTCGCATGCGAGGTCAGATCATCGTCAGCGGTGACGACGCCCTGGCGACGACGATCGCCGAGGAGCTGAAGAACGCCGGCGCCAGCATCGTCGAGCTCAAGCCGCACGAGCTGGCCACCGCCGACCTCACGCAGGCGAGCGCCGTGGTCTGCGCCGGCGACGACGACGCGAGCAACCTCGAAATCGCCTTGCTGACAAGGAAAGCCAACCCCAACGTGCGGGTGGTGGCGCGGCTGGCCAACGACGTGCTGCGCGAGGCGGTGGCAGACGACAACGGGCCGGGGGCGATCCTGGACGTCGCCGACCTCGCGGCGCCCTCGGTGGTGGAGGCGTGCTTGGAACACCACACGCACCCGTTCGAGGCGGCCGGCATCAAGTTCGTGGTCTCCGACGCCGAGGCGCCGCGCGGGGGAACCCTGCGCGAGATCTACGGCGACCTGGCGCCGGTGGCGGTGGTCCACGGCGAGAACTCCCCCACCCCCGGCGCGATCGTGGCGTGCCCGGGACGCGACCTGCCCGTGCACCCGGGTGACTGCACGTCGATGATCGGCACCACCGACGAACTGGCCGCCCGCGGCATCGAAGTCCCCCGCCCGACGGCGACGCGCTCCCACCACTCGTGGCTGCGGCGCATCCTCGACGCCGCGCGCGCGTTCCGCGACGACGTCAACCCGATGTTGTTCCCCGCGTTGGTCCTCGGGCTGATCCTGATCTTCGGGTCGACGGTCGTGGTGCGCGTGTCCTACCGGCCCCGGCTGTCGTGGATCGACGCGCTGTACTTCACCGGCGAGACGATCACCACGGTGGGCTACGGCGAATTCGGGTTCGGGCATCAGGCCGCATGGCTCCGATTGTTCGGCGTCGCAATGATGTTCGCGGGCATCACGATCACCGCGCTGCTGGTGGCGTTCCTCGCCGACCTGCTGCTGTCGCGCCGCTTCGTGCACTCGGCGGGGCTGCGCCGCGCGCGCCACCTGCGCGACCACGTCGTGGTCGTCGGGCTGGGCTCGTTCGGCATCCGCGTCGTCGGCGACCTGACGACCGCCGGCTACGACGTCGCCGTCATCGAGCGCGACGAGAACAACCGCTTCCTGTCGACGGCCGCCGACCTCGAGGTGCCGGTGATCTTCGGCGACGCCACGCTGCGCAAGACGCTCGAGGCCGCCCGCGTCGACCGCGCCCGCGCCGTGGCGGTGCTGACCCAGGACGACATGGTCAACATCGAAACCGGGATCGTGCTGCGCGAGATGCTGGGCCCGCGGGTGATGCCCGAGGTCGTGCGGCCCGATGTGCCGATCGTGCTGCGCATCTTCGACCGTGCGCTGGGCGCGGCCGTGGCGCAGCGGTTCGGCTTCGAAAACGTCCGTTCCACAGTCGAATTGGCCGCGCCGTGGTTCATCGGGGCCGCAATGGGGCTGCAGGTGCTGGGGACGTTCTGGGTGGGGCAGCGCTCGTTCATGGTCGGCGGAATGCACGTCGCGGCCGGCAGCGAGCTCGACGGGCTGCGGATGTTCGAGCTGTCCACCCAGACCCGCGTCATCGCGATCACCCGCGACGACGAGCCCGACCAGCTCCACCCGCGGCGCGACGCCCGGCTGCGCGCCGGCGACACCGTCTACCTCGTCGGGCCCTACCGCGAGCTGCTGGCGACGCTGCGCAAGGGACAGCCCGTTTAGAGCTTCGCGGCGACGTCGGCGGCGCGGCGCACCTGGTCGAGGTCCGAGCTCGTCGTGATGAGCTGCACCTCGTCGGTGCCGATGTCCGCGAACTTGCGCAACACCGCCAGCAGCTCGTCCTCGCCGCCGGCGAAGCCGGTCGTCGGCGCCATCGCGTCGACGTACTCGGCCGGTATCCAGTTCATGTAACGCCGCAGGTGGCGATACATCTGGGCGCGGGCCTGCTCGGGCGGGCCGAACGCGAACCAGAACGACGTCGCCAGGTGCGGCGCGGGCCGGTTGGCCTCGGCCCACGCCTGCCGCGCCACGTCGAACAGCTCGCCCTGCTTGGCGACGTCGAGGTCCAGCGTGGTGCCGGCCAGCCCGTCGGCCCAGGTCGCGGCGCTGCGGATGGTCTTGGGCCCGATGCTGCCGACCAGCAGCGGCGGCCCACCGGGCTGGACGGGGGCCGGGCCGACCGGCAGCACCGAGTCGGTGGTCTTTTCGCCGGCCCACACCCGCTTCATCACCGCCACCCGCTCGGCCATGCCGCGCATCGTCTGGGTGGCCAGGTCGGCCCCGACGGCGTGATAGTCCTCGTCCCTGCCGCCGACACCGACGCCGACCGTCAGCCGCCCGCCGCAGAGCACGTCGCCGGTGGCCAGGGCCTTGGCCAGCATGACGGGGTCGTGCAGCTGCGGCACGATGACCGTCGTCACCAGCCGCACCCGGTGGGTCCAGGCGGCCAGCGCGCCGAGCAGCGTCAGGTTGTCGGGGTTGTCGAACGTGATCCGCTCGCCCCAGCACAGCGACGAGAACGGGCCCTCGTCTATCGCGCGCGCCCAGTTTTCCAGCACCGCCGCGTCCAGGTCGGGCTCCATCACCGGCATCGTCATCGCTATCCGCACGGACCGGATTCTGGCACGATGGGCTGGATGGGTTTCACCAGCACTTCGATCGCGCACGTCCGGTTGACCGTCACCGACATCGAGCGATCCCGGCGGTTTTACGAGAGCGTCTTCGGTTGGCCGGTGCTGCTGGAAGTCCCCGAGAACGCCGACGAGGCCGTCCGCAACCAGTACGGCTTTTTGTTCGGCGGCGTCATCTACGACCTCGGCGGCACGCTTTTAGGGTTGCGGCCGGTCGCCACCGACCGCTTCGACGAGGACCGCGTCGGCCTCGACCACATCGCGTTCCGGCTGTCCAGCAAGGCCGAATTGGACGCCGCCACAGCCCATCTCGACGAGGTCGGCGTCGAGCACGAGCCCGTCAAGGACATCGGCCCGTCGTACATCCTGGAGTTCCGCGACCCCGACAACATCGCGCTGGAGCTGACGGCGCCGAAGTAGGGGGTCGTCTTGGGGGCGCGAGCGTCCGCAAAATGCCGGCCTTGGCGGCGTGTCGGCGTACAGACGCGGCCGCTCGCGGGGAGGGGGGCTCGCGGGGAGGGGTAGACAGGAAACATGGCGATCGCTTTCAACCACACCATCGTCGCCGCGCGCGACAAGCGCGAGTCCGCGGAATTCCTCGCCGAGCTGTTCGGGCTGCCCGCCCCTGAACCGTTCGGCCATTTCATGGCCGTCGCCCTCGAGCACGGCGCCACCCTCGACTACACCGACGCGCCCGAGGGCGAGGAGATCCGGCGCCAGCACTACGCGTTCCTGGTTTCCGAGGACGACTTCGACGCCATCTACGGCAAGATCGCCGCGCGCGGCCTGCCGCACTGGGCCGACCCCCGCCAACAACGGCCCGGCGAGATCAACGAGCGCGACGGCGGGCGCGGCGTGTACTTCCTGGACCCGTCGGGGCACGCGATGGAGATCCTGACGCGGCCGTACGGCTCGGGCTAATCGCCGCCGCGGGGCGAGCCGTGCCGCACGTGTTCCTGGTCGCGATAGTCGTCGGCGAACTGCGCGACATGCTTGGGCAGGTCGCCGGCCGCGACGTCGGCCAGCGTCGTCTCCTCCAGCACCGAGCGCATGCTGGCCCGCAGCGCCCGCCACACGTCGGCCAGCGGCGCGGTGGGCCCGGAATAGGGCAGGTCGCCCAGCCCGATGTCGCGGACGCTGGCCAGCGGGCCGTCGATGCAGCGCAGCACGTCGGCGATGCTGATCTCCTCGGGGGGCCGGGCCAGTTCGTAGCCGCCCTCGCGGCCGCGGTGGCTGCGCACCAGGCGGTCGGTGCGCAGGTTAGTGAGGATGTCGACGAGAAACTGCGGCGGGATGCCCTGCGCGTGCGCCAGCTCGTCGGTGGTCACCAACGTGCCGGCGGGAGCCGTGGCCAGCTGGACCATCGCCCGTACCGCGTATTCCGCCTTGGCCGACATCCGCATGTTGAGGATTGTGCCATTCGCGGGGTGCGGGCTAGGTGCGCAACTGCAGCAGGTCGATGACCAGCCGGGCCTGCTCGTCGACGCCGCGATCCGGCGTCAGCCGCAGGTCCGGGTTCTCCGGCTGCTGGTACGGGCTGTCGATGCCGGTGAAGTTCGCGATCTCGCCGGCGCGCGCTTTGGCGTACAGCCCCTTGGGATCACGCGTTTCGCATTCGTCGATCGGGGTGTCGCAGAACACCTCGAAGAACTCGAAACCGGCCTCGGTGTGGACCTTGCGGGCGAATTCGCGGTGCTCGGCCAGCGGGCTGATCGCCGGCACCAGCACGGTTTGGCCGGAGTCGGCCAGCAGCGCCGCCACGTGCGCCAGCCGGCGCAGGTTCTCGGCCCGGTCGGCCATGGAGAAGCCCAGGTCGGCGTTCAGGCCGTGGCGCAGGTTGTCGCCGTCGAGAACGTAAGCGGGAACGCCGCTTTCGAGCAGGATCCGCTCGACCTGCATGGCCACCGACGACTTTCCGGAGCCCGACAGGCCGGTGAACCAGATCGTGCGGCCGCGCGGCCGCGCCTCGGCGTCGACCAGCGACTTGTGCCGCACCGTATTGGGGCTGGCCGTCTGGGTCGAGACGTCGCGCAGCACCATGCCCGCCGCCACCGTGCCGTTGGTGTTGGGGTCGATCAGGATGAACGAGCCGGTGCTGGCGTTGCGGGTGTACTCGTCGAGCAGCAGCGGGACCTGGGTGCGCAGTGAGATGCGCCCAAGTTCGTTGAGCTGCAACGTCGTTGCGGTCTTGTCGCGGTGCAGGGTGTTGACGTCGAGCCGGTACTCCAGCGCGGTGACCCGCGCCCGCGTGGTGCGGGTGGTGTGCTTGATGAGGTAGTCGCGGCCGGGCTCGAGCGCCGAACCGTCGGCCATCCAGCACACGGTCGCGTCGAAGTCCTGGGTGACCCTGGGCTGGTTGTGGGTGCGGGCGATCATGTCGCCGCGCGAGATGTCGATGTCGTCGGCGAGGCTCACCGAGACGGCCATTGGCGGAAACGCTTCGTCCACCGGCCCGCTGGCGCCCTCGATCGCGGTGATGCGGGTGGTCTTGCCGACCGGGAGCACCACCACCTCGTCGCCGGGGCGCATCACACCGCTGGCGACGGTGCCGGCGTAGCTGCGGTGATCCTGATGCTCGCGGGTCTGCGGCCGGATCACGTACTGGACCGGGAACCGCACGTCGACCAGGTTGCGGTCGCCGGCGATGTAGACCTCCTCGAGGTGGGAGAGCAGCGCCGGCCCCTCGTACCACGGCGCGTTGTCCGACTTGGTCACCACGTTGTCGCCGTTGAGCGCGGAGAGCGGGATGGTGGCCACGTCCTGCACGTCGAGCCGCGCGGCGAAGGCATGGAACTCGTCGCGGATGGTCTCGAATTTCGTTCTGTCCCAGTCGATCAGGTCCATCTTGTTGACCGCCAGCACGATGTGCTGGATGCCCAGCAGCGACGCCAGGAAGGCGTGCCGGCGGGACTGCTCGAGCAGGCCGTGGCGGGCGTCGACGAGCACGATCACCAGCTGCGCCGTCGACGCCCCGGTCACCATGTTGCGGGTGTACTGGATGTGGCCCGGGGTGTCGGCGATGATGAATTTCCGCTTGGGCGTGGCGAAATAGCGGTAGGCGACGTCGATCGTGATGCCCTGCTCCCGCTCGGCCCGCAGGCCGTCGGTCACCAGCGCCAGGTCGGTGTAGTCGTGCCCGCGCTCCTTGGACGTCTTCTCCACCGACGCCCACTGGTCTTCCATCACGGCCTTGGAGTCGTACAGCAGGCGCCCGATCAGCGTGGACTTGCCGTCGTCGACCGAGCCGGCCGTCGCGAGCCGCAGAAGTGTTGCGGGAGCGCCCATCAGAAGTACCCCTGCCGTTTGCGGTCTTCCATTCCGGCCTCGGAGATACGGTCGTCGGCGCGGGTCGCGCCCCGCTCGGTCAGCCGCGACACCGCCGTCTCGGCGATGACCTCGCTTACCGTGGCCGCCTCCGATTCCACGCACCCGGTGCAGGTGACGTCGCCGACGGTGCGGAACCGCACCGTGGCCTCGAACACCGGCTCGTCGGCGCGCGGCTGCATGTGCCGGTGCACGGCCAGCAGCATGCCGTCGCGGCTGAACACCTTGCGCCGGTGCGCGAAATAGATCGACGGCAGCTTGACCTTCTCGGCGCCGATGTAGGACCAGATGTCGAACTCGGTCCAGTTGGACAGCGGGAAGACGCGGATGTGCTCGCCCTTGTGGTGGCGGCCGTTGTACAGGTTCCACAGCTCGGGGCGCTGCGCCTTCGGGTCCCACTGGCCGAACTCGTCGCGGAAGCTGAACACCCGCTCCTTGGCGCGCGCCTTTTCCTCGTCGCGGCGCGCCCCGCCGAACGCGGCGTCGAACTTGTTCTCCCGGATGGCCCTTAGGAGCGTCACGGTCTGGATCGGGTTGCGCGACGGGATCGTCTCGACCACCCGGCCCGCGTCGATGTCCTCCTGCACCGAGGCGACCACCAGGCGCACCCCGTGCTCGGCGACCAGCTCGTCGCGGGTGGCGATCACCTCGTCGAAGTTGTGGCCGGTGTCGACGTGCATCACCGGGAACGGCAGCCGCCCGGGCCGGAACGCCTTGAGCGCCAGGTGCAGCATCACGATGGAGTCCTTGCCGCCGGAGAACAGCAGCACCGGCCGCTCGAACTCCGCGGCCACCTCCCGGATGATGTGGATCGCCTCGGCCTCGAGCGAGCGCAGGTGGCTCAACTCGTATTGGCCGGCGGCGGGGGCCGTCGTCACGGTCATCGGCGTCCTCTCGAATCGGGGGGAGCATCTCTGGTAAACTTGGTCGAATTGACCATATTTATGGTCATTGCCATCTATGGAACCAGCCTTGTGGGCCGGTGTCAATGCGTAGGGCGGCTAGTTAGTTAGCGGCATGTGCAGCCGGCACTTGGGCGCGACGCCGGCCTTGGTCACGTCGAGTTGCTCGTTGCCGGTGCCGTAGTAGTTGTAGTCGTGCTTGACGGCGGCCGACAGCGTGTCCGCGATGTTGGTGAAATCGGTCTTGAGCTGGGCGGTGGGCGCCTCGGCGGCCAACGTGCGCGCGTTGCTGGCGGCGGTTTGCAGCTCGCTGTCGTTCCACCCGGCCGGAGCCTCGTGATAGTGCTTGTCGGCGCTCTGTACGGCGATGATGGCGTTCTGCACTCCTTGGGGGCCCATCCAGAATTGCAGGAAGTCGGAGCAGAACGACGAGCTGTCGCCGGTGGCGGCGGCGCCGGTGGAGCGTTGGCCGACCGTGGCGTAATAGCCCCACGCGGTGAATCGGCAGAGGGTATAGGCGGTCACGGGCACCGCGAGTGCGACGAGCACCGTCGCGACGACGGTCACGACTTTGTGCGCGGCCGATTGGCTCGAACGGAGCGCGGCCGTCGCGCCGACGATCCCGATCGCGCCCATCACCGCAAAATCCAGCCATCGCAGTGCCGTTGGAACGAACAGGGCCCCAATGACCAGCAAAGCGATGCCGAGTACGGCGGACCCCCCGATAACGAATGCGACTTTGCGATCACCGCGCGCGGGTGGTGGCGCGGGCGGGGGCGGCAGGGTTGCCTGGTAGTCGGCGTGCAGCTCCGGCGGATACCACTTGAGATCCGAGGCCTGCCACCAGTCGGGTCCCTGCGATACATCACTCATCGAGCGGCCCTTTCGCTCCAGGGGGTGTCAGATTACGCGGCGGGCGGGCGATACGAAAACATGGACGCATGACATCCGAAACCCCGAGCGGCCGCGACGTGATCGCGCAATTCCTCCCCCAGTCCCCCTTCGTCGCGAAGCTGGGCATCGTCGCCGAGCAGCTCGGCGACGACGAGGTCCGGCTGCGGCTGCCGTGGGACCCCTCCAACGTCACCCTTGGCGACATGGTGCACGGCGGCGCCATCGCCACGCTCGCCGACCTGACCGTCATGGCCGCGGCGTGGTGCGGCGCCGACGCGCCCCCGCAGCTGCGCGGCGTGACGGTGTCGATGGCGCTGGACTTCATGGCGCCGGCGCGGGCGACCGACGTCATCGGGGTGGGCCGGGTACTGCGGCGGGGCAAGTCGCTGGTCAACTGCGAGGCCGAGATCGTCGACCCGCAGGGCACACTGGTCGCCAAGGCGATCGCGACGTACAAGGTGGGCTGACGGTTAGAGGGTGACTTCGTCGAGCTTGCCGGTGGCGACGTCGAAGACGAAGCCGCGCGCCGAGGAGTGCAGGGTCACGAACGGGCTTTGGTCGATGCGGCGCAGCGACTGCCGGACGTCCTCGGCGACGTCGGGGAACGCCTTCGCGGCCCACGCGGGCTTGACGCCGGTCTCGTCCTGGATGGCGCGCTTGAAGTCGTCGTCGGTGAACGTGAGCATCCCGCAATCGGTGTGGTGGATCAGGATGATCTCGCGGGTGCCCAGCAGCCGCTGGCTGATGGCCAGCGAGCGGATGACGTCGTCGGTGACGACCCCGCCCGCGTTGCGGATGACGTGCGCCTCCCCCTCGTTGAGGCCGAGCAGGCGGTAGACGTCCAGCCGGGCGTCCATGCACGCCACCACGGCGACGTGCTTGCCCGGCGGCATCGGCAGCGGGCCCGTGAACGCGCCCGCGTATTCGGCGTTGTTGGCCAGGTAGTCGTCGGTAACGGTCACGCAAGCCTCCTCGGGGGTGTCGCGCTGGATCTTAGTTGCCGGCCAGCCCCAATTCACCCATGAAAATCAGCCGGATCACAAGGACTTTAGGCCGGGCTGGTTAACCTGTCCCAATGCGGCACGGGCGGCTCGGTCGGGCATGATTCGCTTCCTGGCGCGCCGGTTGCTCAATTACGTCGTGCTGCTGGCGCTGGTGTCGTTTTTGGCCTACTGCCTGACGTCGCTGACCTTCTCGCCGCTGGACAACCTGCTGCAGCGCAATCCGCGCCCGCCGCAGGCCATCATCGACGCCAAGGCCCACGCGCTCGGGTTGGACCAATGGATCCCGGTCCGCTACGCGCACTGGGCCTCGCACGCGGTGCGCGGCGACTTCGGCACGACCATCACCGGCCAGCCCGTCGCCGAGACGCTGTGGCGCCGCGTCGGAGTCAGCCTGCGGCTGCTGGTGATCGGCTCGGTGGTGGGCACGGTGCTGGGTATCGCGGCCGGGGCGTGGGGCGCGATCCGCCAGTACCGGCTCAGCGACCGCGTGGTCACCATGCTGGCGCTGCTGGTGCTCAGCGGCCCGACGTTCGTCATCGCCAACCTGCTGATTCTCGGTGCGCTGCGGGTCAATTGGGCCTTCGGCGTCCAGCTGTTCGACTACACCGGCGAGACGTCGCCCGGCGTGACCGGCGGGTGGTGGCCGCACCTCGTCGACCGGTTGCGGCATCTGATCCTGCCGTCGCTGACGCTGGCGCTGGCCGCCGCGGCCGGATACAGCCGCTATCAGCGCAACGCCATGCTCGACGTGCTGGGCCAGGACTTCATTCGCACCGCCCGCGCCAAGGGGCTCACCCGCCGCCGCGCGCTGCTCAAGCACGGGCTGCGCACCGCTCTGATTCCGCTCGCGACGCTGTTCGCCTACGGGGTGGCCGGGCTGGTCACGGGCGCGGTGTTCGTCGAGAAGATCTTCGGCTGGCACGGCATGGGCGAATGGCTGCTGGTGGGCATCACGACCCAGGACACCAACATCATCGCGGCGATCACGCTGTTCTCCGGCACCGTGGTGCTGCTGGCCGGCCTGCTGTCCGACGTGTTCTACGCGGCGCTCGATCCGAGGGTGCGGGTCTCATGACGGCCTCGGAAGTGTCTGCGGCGCAGGGGGTTTCCGGATCGGAGGTCACGGAGTTCGCCTCGCGCCGCACCCTGGTGCTGCGCCGGCTGGCCCGCAACCGGCTGGCGGTGGCAGCGCTGGCGGTGCTGGTGCTGCTGTTCGTCGGCTGCTACGCGCTGCCGTCGCTGCTGCCCTACTCCTACGACGACCTGGACTTCAACGCGCTGCTGCAACCGCCCAACACCCGCCACTGGCTGGGCACCAACGCGCTGGGCCAGGACCTGCTCGCCCAGATCCTGCGCGGCATGCAGAAGTCGATGCTGATCGGTGTGTGCGTGGCGGTCATCTCCACCGGCATCGCGGCCACCGTCGGGTCGATCGCCGGATATTTCGGCGGCTGGCGGGACCGGGTGCTGATGTGGGTGGTCGACCTGCTGCTGGTGGTGCCCGCCTTCATCATCATCACGATCGTCACGCCGCGGACGAAGAAGTCGTCGGGCATC
Source organism: Mycobacterium sp. NGS63 (assembly GCF_059812295.1). Classification (NCBI taxonomy): domain Bacteria; kingdom Bacillati; phylum Actinomycetota; class Actinomycetes; order Mycobacteriales; family Mycobacteriaceae; genus Mycobacterium; species Mycobacterium sp. NGS63. Next base: position 293,953 of record NZ_JCALCJ010000002.1, on the reverse strand, counting down.
CTGCTGCTGGTGCTGCTGCTGGCCGGGTTCGGCTGGATGATCAGCTCGCGCATGGTCCGCGGCATGACCATGAGCCTGCGTGAGCGCGAATTCATCCGCGCCGCACGGTATATGGGGGTCTCCAGCCGCCGGATCATCGTCGGCCACGTGGTGCCCAACGTGGCGTCCATCCTGATCATCGACGCCACGCTCAACGTCGCCGCGGCCATCCTGGCCGAAACCGGCCTGAGTTTCCTGGGTTTCGGCGTCCAGCCGCCCGACGTGTCGCTGGGCACCCTGATCGCCAACGGCACCCAGTCCGCGACCACCTTCCCGTGGGTGTTCCTGTTCCCGGCCGGCGTGTTGGTGCTGATCCTGTTGTGCGCCAACCTGGCCGGCGACGGGCTGCGCGACGCGCTCGACCCGGGCAGCGCGACCCGATGAGCCCGCTGCTTCAGGTGACCGACCTCGCCGTTACGTTCCCCACCGGCGGGCCGCCGGTGACCGCGGTACGCGGCATCAGCTACCACGTCGAGCCCGGCGAAGTCGTGGCCATGGTCGGCGAATCGGGGTCCGGCAAGTCCGTGTCGGCGATGGCGGTGATGGGCCTGCTGCCGCAGCACGCCCAGGTACGCGGGTCGGTCCGGCTGCACGACACCGAGCTGCTCGGGCTGTCCGACGACGCGATGTCGCGGTTCCGCGGCAAGGCGGTCGGCATGGTGTTCCAGGATCCGATGTCGGCGCTGACGCCGGTCTACACCGTCGGCGACCAGATCGCCGAGGCCATCGAGGTGCATCAGCCGCGAGTGGGCCGGGCGGCCGCGCGCCGCCGGGCCGTCGAACTGCTTGAACTCGTGGGCATTTCGCAACCTGAGCGACGCGCCCGGGCCTTTCCGCACGAGCTGTCCGGCGGCGAACGGCAACGGGTCGTCATCGCGATCGCGATCGCCAACGACCCCGACCTGCTGATCTGCGACGAACCGACCACCGCCCTGGACGTCACCGTGCAGGCCCAGATCCTCGAGGTACTCAAGACCGCCCGCGACGTCACCGGCGCCGGCGTGCTCATCATCACCCACGACCTCGGCGTCGTCGCCGAGTTCGCCGACCGCGCGCTGGTGATGTACGCCGGCCGGGTCGTCGAGTTCGCGGGCGTGGCCGACCTGTACCGCGCCCGCCGAATGCCTTACACCGTAGGGTTGTTGGGGTCGGTCCCGCGACTGGACGCCGCGCAGGGCACCCGGCTGGTGCCCATCCCCGGGGCGCCGCCGTCGCTGGCCGCACTGGAGCCGGGGTGCCCGTTCGCGCCGCGCTGCCCGCTGGTGATCGACGAATGCCGCGCCGCGGAGCCCGAACTCATCGAGGTCGGCGCGGAGCATCGGGCGGCGTGCATCCGCACCGACGCGGTCGGCGACCGCAGCGCCGCGGACATCTACCGGGTCGACACCGCCGCCCGCGGCGCTTCGGCCGCCGACTCGAGCGTGGTGGTGCGGGTACGCGATCTGGTCAAGACCTACCGGCTGACCAGGGGCGCGGTGCTGCGCCGCGCCGCCGGCGAGGTCCGCGCCGTCGACGGCGTCAGCTTCGAGCTGCGGGCGGGCCGCACGTTGGGCATCGTCGGTGAGTCCGGGTCGGGCAAGTCGACCACGCTGCACGAGATTCTGGAACTGGTTGCGCCGCAGTCCGGCTCGATCGAGGTGCTGGGCAGCGACGTCGCGGGTTTGAGCCGCAAGGACCGACGCGCGCTGCGCCGCGACATCCAGGTCGTGTTCCAGGACCCGGTGGCGTCGCTGGACCCGCGGCTGCCGGTCTTCGAGCTGCTCGCCGAACCGTTGCGGGCCAACGGATTCGACAAGGGCGACACCCACGCGCGGGTCGCCGAGCTGCTGGACGTGGTGGGGTTGCGCCGCGGGGATGCGGCCCGCTACCCCGCCGAGTTTTCCGGCGGGCAGAAACAGCGCATCGGCATCGCGCGGGCGCTGGCGCTGCAGCCCAAGATCCTGGCCCTCGACGAGCCGGTATCGGCCCTCGACGTCTCCATCCAGGCGGGGATCATCAACCTGCTGCTCGACCTGCAGGAGCGCTTCGGATTGTCGTATCTGTTTGTGTCCCATGATCTTTCGGTGGTCAAGCACCTCGCCCACGAGGTGGCGGTGATGTATGCCGGCGCCATCGTCGAGCAGGGCGACAGCGAGCAGCTTTTCGGCAACCCGCAGCACGAGTACACGCGGCGGCTGCTGAGCGCGGTGCCGCATGTCTAGGGGCTTTAGGCGCGCCGAGACTGCGCTCAGCGCGCGGTTTGGGGACTTTTGCACGCTCTGGACGCAGTCTCGGCGGCGAGTGGGCGTGGTGCTGGCCGCCGTGGTGCTCGCCGGGTGCTCGCCGGCCATCGACCTGGCGCCGCCGGCCGGCAACAACGCGAAGATCGGCAGCACCAGCGACCTCAACCCGCGCGACCCCGCCACGCTGCAGGACGGCGGCACCCTGCGGCTTTCGCTCAGCGAATTTCCGCCGAACTTCAACATCCTGAACGTCGACGGCAATTCGGCCGAGATCGCCTCGCTGATGAAGGCGACCCTGCCGCGGGCGTTCGCCATCGGCCCCGACGGCTCGACGACCGTCGACACCAATTACTTCACCAGCGTCGAGCTCACCGGCACCAACCCGCAGGTCGTCACCTACACCATCAACCCCAAGGCGGTGTGGTCGGACGGCACGCCCATCACGTGGCGCGACATCGCCAGCCAGATCCACGCGCTGAGCGGCGCCGACAAGGAGTTCGCGATCGCCGGCCCCGGCGGCGCCGACCGGGTCGCCTCCGTGACCCGCGGCGTCGACGACCGCCAGGCCGTCATGACCTTCGCCAAGCCGTACGCCGAGTGGCGCGGCATGTTCGCCGGCAACGGGATGCTGCTGCCGGCCAGCGCGACCGCCACGCCCGAGGCCTTCAACAAGGGCCAGCTCGACGCCCCGGGCCCGTCGGCGGGCCCCTTCGTCGTGTCCTCGCTCGACCGGACCGCGCAGCGAATCACGTTGACCCGCAACCCGAAATGGTGGGGCCCGCGGCCGCGCCTGGACAGCATCACCTACCTGGTGCTCGACACCTCGGCGCGGCTGCCGGCACTGCAGAACAACACGATCGACGCGGCCGGGATCGGCTCGGTGGACGACCTGACCATCGCGCAGCGGACCAAGGGCATCTCGATCCGGCGCGCCCCCGCCCCGAGCTGGTCGCACTTCACGTTCAACGGCGCCCACGGGGCGATCCTCGAAGACAAAGCGTTGCGGGTCGCCGTCGCCAAAGGCATCGACCGGCAGACCATCGCCAGGGTCGTCCAGTACGGCCTCACCAGCAACCCGGTGGCGCTGGGCAACCACATCTACGTCGCCGGGCAGGAGGGCTATCAGGACAACGGCGACGTCGTGCCCTACGACCCCGCCGCGGCGCGCCGCGAGCTCGACGCCCTGGGCTGGAAGCTCAACGGGCAGTTCCGGGAGCGCGACGGCCACCGGCTGGTCATCCGCGACTTGTTCTACGACGCGCCGGGCAGCCGGGTGTTCGCACAGATCGCCCAGCACAGCCTCGCCCAGATCGGCGTCAAGCTCGACCTCGTCTCGCGGTCCGGCAGCGGGTTCTTCACCAACTACATCAACGTCGGAGACTTCGACATCGCCCAGTTCGGTTGGCAGGGCGACGCGTTCCCGCTCTCCGGCCTGACCCAGATCTACCAGTCCGACGGGGCGAGCAACTTCGGCAAGATCGGCAGCCCGGAGATCGACGCCGCGATCGAGCGGACGCTGGAAGAACTGGACCCCGCCAAGGCGCGGGCGCTGGCCAACGAGCTCGACAAGCTCATCTGGGCCGAGGGATTCAGCCTGCCGCTGACCCAGGCCGCCGGCGTCGCCGCGGTGCGCAGCACGCTGGCCAACTTCGGCGCGCCCGGCCTGGCCGACCTGAACTACACCGCGGTCGGATTCATTCGGAGCTGAGCCGGCGGGTTGCCGACAGGGTCGGGACGGCAGCCTCGGCGATGGCCGCCACCTCGATCGCCTTCCACAGCAACCGAATTGAGGGTCGCGGCGGAAGCGTGTCCAGCGCGGGCGCCCGCGCGGCCAGCCCGTCGAGGTCGCCGCGGCATACCGCGTCGGCGATGTACAGGGCGGCGGGCTCGCGAAAGTCCAGCGCGCTGTGCGCCATGGTGGGCAGCTTCATCAGCACCGCGCCGGGGACCAGCGACGCCACCCGCTGGGCGACCGCCGGTGGGGTGATGAGGTCGCGGCCACCCGAAATCACCACGGTGGGCCAACCAAAGTTCGGCATCTCGGCCGGCAGATCGTAGGGTTCGTCCTCGAAACTCACCCGCTGGGTGCGGGTTTCGCGTTCCGCCACGGCGGGATCGAGCGGCAGCCCGTCGGGGTGGGCGGCGTAGTCGAGCTCGCGGAACGCGATGCGGCTCACCAGGTCTTCCTCGTAGCGGTACGGCAGGTTGCTCAGGGTCGCGAAACGGGATAACGCCCACCACAACGCCTTTCGGCCGTCGAGCAGCAGGTCGAGTTGCCGGTCGAGCAGCGTGGCGCCGCCGTAGCCGTAGATCGTCGCGACGACCTGGGTCGCCGACGCGGTCATCACCCCGGCGTCGACGAGTTTGCGGACTTTTGGTGCCAGGGGCGCGGTTTCGGGGCTGTCGCCACGCAGCAACAGGCGGCGGATCGCGCGGCGCACGATCACGATGTCGTGCCGCGACAGCAGCGGCGAATCGAGGACCATCGCGTGCACCCGGTCGGGGTGGCGCACGCCGACCCCGGCGGCGATGTACGTGCCGTACGACGCTCCGTAGATGACGGCCGAGTCCACGCGGGCGTCGTCGAGCACCGCGGCCACGTCGTCGACGACCTGGCTCACGGTCAGGGCGCGCGGCGGCAGGTCGTCGCCGGCGTCGTCGTGGCGCGACATGCCCACGCCACGATGCTCGATCATGATGACGTCGAGGCCCGCGGCCGCGGCCCGGCGGCGCAGCCCCTTGTACATCTGCACCGACGCCACACCCGGGCCGCCCGGAATGATCACCAGCGGGTGCGCGGACTTGCGGCCGCCGCGCACGTAGTAGAGGTCGAAGTCGTCGCCGCTGCCCTGCGAGACCGGCCTGCGCACCGCACGAACGCCCGGCAGCGCCGCCAGCTTCTCCTGCATCCGGCGCCGCTTGGAGTTCATGGTCTATAGCACTTGCCCCGGCCGTCGAGCGCTAAACGCTAAACGGCGAGGTCGATGCGGTGCGCGCCCGTGACGCCGTCGTAGCGGTCGGGGCTGCACGTCAGCACGATCACCTGCCCGCGCGCGCCGACCGTGTCGAACACCTGCCCCATCTTGGCCAGCCGGTCGGGATCGGTGAAGCCCAGCGCGTCGTCGACCACCACCGGAACGGTGTCCTCCTTGGCGACCAGCGCGGCGCCGGCCAGGCGCGCCAGGATGCCGAGTTGCTCCTTGGCCCCTCCGGACAGCGATTCGTAGGGCACCGTGACGCCGTCGAGCGTGCGGCTGCGGATGCACAGGTCGCTGTCGATGTCGACCTCGAAACTGGGCCCGAACACCGGGCGGCCGAGCCGCTGCAGCTCCCCGCGGTAGGGCTCGACGTAGCGCTGCCGGGTGGTGTCGCGGTGGCGCGTCATCACCGAGCGCAGCAACTGCGCGGCGCGGGCCCGGCCGCCGATCTGGGCGTGCTGGCTCGCGGCGTGCTCGCGTTCGGTCTCGGCGGCGTCCAGCTTGCCCTGGCGGCCCTCGCTGCCGAAAACCGAGAGTTCGATGTCGATTTCGCGCAGCGCCTGTGCGGTTTGTTCGTAGGTGTCGTGCAGCTCGTCGGCTTCGGTCGTGGCGGCCGTCAATTCGGCGTCCACGGCGTCGGGTTGCGCTTCGGCCAGCGCGGCGGTGAGCTCGGCGACCCTTTGTTGCGTTTCTTCCGCGGCGCGGTCGCCGGCCTCGGCCGCCGACGCCAGGTCCTCGTCGCTGACCGACGCCCGCTCCTGGGCCAGCCGCCCGGTGGCCGCGTCCAGCTCGGCGCGCTGGGCGTCGCGATTGTTGTGGGCGACCGTTGCGCGCGTTGCCGCTTCGGCGCGGGTGGCCTCGGCGGTGGCCGCCGCGCTGCGGCGGGCGTCGCAGTCCGCTTGGGCCTGGTCTCGGGCGGCCTCCGCGGCCTGCAGCTCGGCGCGGGCGGCGGCCGCGTCGACGGCGCACTCGGGTGCATCGGCGCGCAACTGCGCGAATCGCGCGCGCAGTTGGTCCTCCTGCTCGTCGCCGCACAGGCCGGCCAGGGTAGCGCTCAATTGGTCGTAACTGGCTTGCAGATGGCGGCGCCGCTGGCCGGCGAGCCGTGCGGCGGCGAGGTCGGCCACCTCACCGGCCTTGAGCGCCGCCGCCAGTTCTTGTTGTGCGGCAACGTGTTTGGCCTGAACATCGAGTGCCGTCGCGCCGGGAACGACACGGGCGTTCACGACACCGACAACCTCGACCTCGGTGGTACCGGTCACGGTGGTCGCCCAGCTTTGACCGCAACGCAACGATATCCGTTGGTCACCGACAGTAACCTCGATGTCTGCGGCGGCGGTCAACTCCACCCCCGCCGAGATCGCCGCCAATTGATCACCGGTGCGGTCCACTGCGGCCGCGGCGCTTTCGATTCGCTGCAGCAGCTCCTCGGTGACGAGGATGGCGGACAGCTCCGCGCGGATCCGGTCGCGGTCGCGCTGGATGGTGTCGATCTTGGCCAGCGCCAGGAAATCGACGGTGCGCCTGGCGGTTTCGGCGCGGCGCTGCGCGCCGGCCAGGAGCTGGGTGGCTTGCTCGGCGGCGGCGTTCGCGGTCTCGGCGTCGGTTGCGGCTATTGCCTGCGCGTCGGCGGCCCGTTGCGCGTCGGCGTCGGCGGCGGCGACGGCCGCGGTGCGGGTTGCGATCTCGGCAAGCAGCCGCGCCCGCCCTTGGTGGGCGGCGCCGGCGGCGGCGCTGGTGGCGGCCGCGGCGTCGGCGCGCAGCTTGGCCTCGCGGGCGTGGCCGGCGAGCTCGGCGATCCGCTCGGCGGCCTGCCGCGCGGCGGTCAGCCTTGGCGCGGCCGCGGCGCGCCGCTGGGACAGCTCGGCCACCCGCTCGGTCAGCTCGGCGTGGCGACGCACCCGGTCGTCGACCTCGGCCACCGCCGCCGCGCATTCCGCGACCGCGGCCTCGGCGTCGTCCAGTCGCTTGATCGCGCCGGCCCATTCGCCGGTGGGACGCCCGGTCGGGGTGAAGTATTGGCCATACTCGGCGTCGATGCGCTCGATCAGCAGCGGTTCGGTGCCGGACGGCGCGGCATCGGCGCCTGCGGCCACGTCGAGCGCGCGGGACAGCGCGTCGCACCCGGACAGGTCCACCGCGGCCGTCGACGTCGCCTGCAGCACCCGCTGGGCGTGCCACAGGTCGTTGTCGACCGCCTCGGCGAGCATCGCACGGACCCGTTCGTGGGCTTCGTCGCCCGTCAGCTGTTCGCGCCGCGGCGACAGCACCGTCAGCTCCGTCTCGCACTTCTTGTGGAACCGCTTGCGGTAGACGAAATGGTAAGGGCCGCAGCTAATTTCGGCGGTGACCTCGGAACCGACATCGCTGTTGGTCGGCTTGACCTGCTTGACCTCCTTCTTGGTGGAGCGGTCGCGGGATTCCAGCAGCAGGTCGAGCGCCTCGATCATCGACGACTTGCCGATCTCGTTGGCGCCGCACACCACCACCACGCCGTGGTCGGGGAACTCGACCTCGCGGTGCGCGATGCCGCGGTAGTTGGTGAGGATCAGCCGGTGCAGCTTCACGCGGCGCCCCGATCGGCCAGGCGCAGCAACAAGGCCAGCGCGGCCTGGGCATCGGCGGCCGCGGGGTCGTCGTCGTCGCGGGCGGTGGCCACCAGCTCGTCGACGGCCGCGGCGGCGAACCCGCCGATGCCCAGGTCGCTGAACTCACCGTCGGCGGGGACGACCGCCAGGTCGGTGTGGCGTTCCCACGTGCCCAGGTGGGCGAACAGCCGGGCGTAGCGGTCCAGGCACGCGTCCAGCGCGGCGCGGTCGGTGACCGTCAGCGAGCCGGTGAGCGCCAGCCGCACCACGGTCCGGTCCTTGTCGGTCATCAGGTCGAGGTTCATGTCGAGATCGGTGATGTCGCGGCCGTTGTCGACCTGGCGGTGCAGGGTGACGAACCGCCAGCGCCCGACGTCGCGGGATGCCACGGTGACCTCTTGTTCGATGTCGTCTATGTCGACGACCAGGACGTGGCCGGGGTCGGATTCGACGTCGTCGAAGTTGGTGACTTCCGGCGAGCCCGAATACCAGACGCGACCGCCGTCGCCGACCCGCGTCAGCGAATGCTTGTCCCCCAGCGCGACGTAATGGATCACGCCGCGGGCCAGGGCGTCGTCAAGCTTTGCGAGCCGGATCAGCGAGGGTTTGTCGCGGTCGGGGTCCAGGACGTCGACGCCGCCGTGGGCGAGCAAAATCCGGGTGACAGGCTGCGGGGTCAGGCCGTCGAGGACGTCGGCGACCAGGTCGGTGGTCGGGGCCTTGGACCGCCAGGGCGCGGCGACGATTTCGAGGCCCGGCCTGATTTCGTGGATGCCGGCGCGGTCGAGCACGGTGACGTTGTCCGGGCATTCGGCCTTGAACAGCGCGCTGGTATAGACCGACGACGCGTCGAGCGGATCGTGGTTGCCCGGCAGCAGGTAGACGGGAATCCCGATGGCGCGCATGGCTTCCAGGGACTGGCCGATCACCTGCGGGGCGAGCTGGTTGTGCTCGAAGACGTCGCCGGCCACCACGACGAACTCGGCGCCCACCTCCCTGGCCAACGCGCCCAGGCCGGCCACCGCGTCGCGGCGCGCGGCCGAATACCGCGGCTGGGCGTCGCCGGCGAGGAAGTGCCGCGTCATGCCCAGCTGCCAGTCGGCGGTGTGCAGGAATCGCATCCCGGCGACCCCCTTTCTTGGTCGTGCCGAAGTCTAGGACTGGTGGCCGACAAGTCCGGGGAAGCGCACCGGCATGCCCTCGGGTTGGTGCGTCGCGGGTCGGCCGATTCGATGGAACCGGGGGGCGGGTTTGTGCGTCTAACGGCGGGTCTTCGGTTCGCGAAATTTCTTGTGTCACTGTGGTTTCAGGCGTCACATTTCGGGGTTTCTTGTCGGTGGTGGTTCGTAGTGTCGGCGGTATGGGTTGCAGCAGTCGTGAGGAGATCGTCGAAGCCTTCGACGCGCTCGACGCTGGCCTGGACCTGGTGGGCGCGTTGTCGTTTGACGTATTGACGACTCCGGAGCGGTTGCGTGTGTTGGAGCGCCTGGAGCGCGCCGCGCGGCGGCTGCGCGCCCCGCAGCACACGCTGATCAATCAGCTCGACGCCCAGGCCGGCCCCGCGGAGCTGGGCGGCAGCCTGGTCACGGCGCTGGCCGACGGGTTGCGCATTACCAAGGCCGAGGCCTCTCGGCGCCTCGCCGAGGCCGAGGATCTCGGCGAGCGGCGCGCGTTGACCGGCCAGCCGTTGGCGCCGCGGCTTGCCGCGACCGCGGCCGCCCACCGCGACGGGCTGATCGGCGATGGGCATGTGAAGGTGATCCGCAGTTTCTTCGCCCATCTGCCCGACGAGGTGGACCCGGCGCTGCGCGAGGCCGCCGAGAAGGATTTAGCCGGCAAAGCCACCCAGTACCGCCCCGACGAGGTCGCCCAATACGCCCAGCGGATCATGGACTGGATCCACCCCGACGGCGAATACAGCGACCGCGAGCGCGCCCGCCGCCGCGGCATCGTCTTCGGCAAGCAGGAATTCGACGGCATGCCACGCATCAGCGGGCTGGTCACCCCGGAGCTGCGCGCCGCGATCGAGGCGCTGTTGGCCAAGCTGGCCGCCCCCGGCGCCTGCAACCCCGAGGACGAAAAGCCGGTGGTCGATGATCCTCCGGATGAGGCCGCGGTGCGCCGCGATACCCGTTCGACAGCCCAGCGCAACCACGACGCCTTCGTGGCCGCGCTGCGCGCCCTGCTCGCCTCGGGAAAGCTGGGCTCGCATTATGGGCTACCGGTGGGGATCGTGGCCATCGCCTCGCTGCGCGAGCTCGAGGCCGCCGCGGGCAAGGCCCTGACCGCCGGCGGCAGCCTGCTGCCGATGGCCGACGTGATCCGCATGGCCTCCCACGCCCGTCACTACCTGGCCATCTTCCACGACGGCAAACCGCTGGCGCTGTATCACACCCAACGCCTAGCCTCTCCGGCGCAGCGAATCATGCTCTACGCCCGCGATCGCGGCTGCACCAAACCCGGCTGCACCGCCCCGGCCTATCACAGCCAGGTCCACCACATCAAAGGCTGGCAAGCCAGCCGGCGCACCCACATCGACGAACTCACCCTAGCCTGCGGCCCCGACAACCGCCTCGCCGAACAAGGCTGGACCACCCGCATCAACGCCCACGGCGAAACCGAATGGATCCCACCCGCACACCTCGACCACGGCCAGCCAAGAACCAACGCCTACCACCACCCCGAACGATTCACCGACAACGACGACGACGTGCCGTAGTGCTTTGGCGTCGCGTTGACTACGGTGAGCCGATGAACGAGCGGCGCACGTTGCTGCTGATGCGGCACGCGAAGTCGGACTATCCGGAGGGCGTGGCCGACCACGACCGGCCGCTGGCGCCGCGCGGGATTCGCGAGGCCGGTTTGGCCGGGGACTGGCTGCGCGCCAACGCATCCGTCGACGCCGTGCTGTGCTCCGCCGCGACCCGCGCCCGGCAGACCCTGGCCAACACCGGCATCGACGCCCCGGCGCGGTTTAGCGAGCGGCTCTACGGCGCCACGCCAGGAAACGTGATCGAGGAGATCAACGCGACCGCCGGCGACGTCGCCACGCTGCTGGTCATCGGGCACGAGCCGACCATGTCCGGGCTGGCGATCATCCTGGCCGACGACGACGGCACGGACACCGCTGTCCTGGAACGCATTTCGACCAAGTTCCCGACGTCGGCGATCGCGGTGCTGGCGGTTCCGGGCGCGTGGGGCGACCTGGAACCGGGCCGGGCGGCGCTGACCGGCTTCGAGGTCCCGCGCTAGCCGGCCGAACGTCGACTTGTTGAGCTCAACAGCCGAAATCGTCGACAACAAGTCGACGTTCGAGGCGCGCCCAGCTAGGAGTTCGTCGCCAGCGTCAGCTCCATGAGCTTGATCGCCTGCCCGCAGGCGTCGATGCCGGGCGCCTGGGGGTTGACCCACCAGCCGACCACGCCCGCCGCGTTGCTGGCCACCCCGCAGGCGCCGTTGGGGTCGTCGGGGCGCATCACGATCGACTCGATGCCGGCGATCGAACGGTTCTCGACCTTGTACTTGAGGAAGTCGGCCACCTTGCGCTCGTTGCTCAGGCTGCCCTGCTCGAACCAGAACCGGGTGATGTCGATCAGGCCGGCCGGGTTGGCCGCCTGCCAGCGGCAGATCGCGCCGACGAACGTGCTTTGGATGTCGAGCGGATCGGCGCCCACGGTCTTGGCCAGGATGTCGCTGGTCAACACCTCGCATTCCTTGAGCAGGTTCGGATACTGCTGCTGAGAGGTGTTGTTGCGCGGCACGTTTCCGCCCGCCTTGACGGCGTTACCGCCGATGGACCGCGAGCACCCGGTCAACACCAACAGCGCGGCGAGCAACACGACGACGCTTCGCCTGATCATTTCGCGTTCGCAATCGACTGACGGGCCAGCTCCTTGGCGATGTCGCACGGCGGCGGGAACGGCTTCTGGCTGAAGCTGACCGACCACTCGATGAAGTCGTCCTGGAACTGGATGCCCACCTCGCACAGCGAGTCGCCCAGGGTGGGCTCGTTGCCCACCGCGATGAATCCGCCGTGGCCATTGATGTTGATGTCGTCGACGCTCGCGCGTGACAGCTCCTCGGTCTTGCGTTCGCGCCCGATCGGGCTGCCGCGATACCAGGAGAAGGAGAAGTGCGGCCCGAGAATGCCGCCGCCGGCCAGCCACTGACAGCCGACGGAATTGCGGGCGGTGTTCACCAGCCCGGTCGCCCTGGTCAGTTCCGCCACCGTCTGGTCGTTGATGCCGCCGCACTGCGGGAACATCGGCCCGTGGTGGCCGTCCCCGCCCCCGGGCGTCGACGATGCCGTCGCTCCTGGCTTGTTGTCGCCGGAACCCGAGCAACCGGAGATCAGGATCGTCAAGGCCGACACCGCGAGGGCCAGCGCCCTAACTTTCCTTCTCCCGGTCACACGATGCACTGTAGCGGCAGCCCCGGCGTCAACCGGGGAAGCCGCTTCTGAGCAGGCGTTTCGCGGCGGTGCGGGCGACCGGCGCGCCGCCGATGTGCGACAGTTACCACATGCTCCTGGCACTGCTGCGCCAGTACATCCGGCCGTACCGCCGGCTGGTTGCGGTGCTGATGGCGCTCCAGCTGACCAGCACCCTGGCGTCGCTGTACCTGCCCACGGTTAACGCCGCGATCATCGACGAGGGCGTGGCCAAGGGCGACACCGCGGCGATCGTCCGCCTCGGCATGGTGATGCTGTCGGTCACCGGGCTGCAGGTGCTGTGCGCCGTCGGCGCCGTCTACTTCGGCTCGCGCGCCGGCATGGGATTCGGCCGCGACCTGCGCCGGGCGATCTTCGAGCGCGTCACCACCTTCTCCGAGCGCGAGACCGCCCGGTTCGGCGCCCCGACCCTGCTGACGCGCAGCACCAACGACGTCCGGCAGATCCAATACCTGATTCAGATCAGCGCGACCGTCCTGGTCACCGCGCCGCTGATGTGCGCGGGCGGCATCGTCATGGCCATCCACCAGGAGGCCGCGCTGACGTGGCTGCTGCTGGTCAGCGTGCCGATCATGGCCGTGGCCAACTACTTGATCATGTCGCGGATGCTGCCGCTGCTGCGCCGGATGCAGGGCCTGATCGACGGCATCAACCGGGTGCTGCGCGACCAGCTCTCCGGTGTCCGCGTGGTGCGGGCGTTCGCCCGCGAGGGCTTCGAGCGCGACCGGTTCGCCCGCGCCAACGCCGCGCTGTCGAACACCTCGTTGCACGCCGGAAACCTGCAGGCGCTGATGCTGCCGGTGACCACGCTGACCGTCAACGTGTCCAGCGTCGCGCTGATCTGGTTCGGCGGGCTGCGCATCGATCGCGGCCAGATGCAGGTCGGATCGCTGATCGCGTTTTTGGCCTACTTCACCCAGATCCTGATGGCGGTGCTGATGGCGACGATGACGCTGGTGGTGCTGCCGCGCGCGTCGGTCTGCGCCGAGCGGATCACCGAGGTGCTCGCCACCCGCGCCGCGGTGCAGGATCCGCCCCGCCCGACGTTCCCGTCGGGCGGGATCACCGGCGTCGTGCGGTTGGACGGCGCGACGTTCACCTATCCGGGCGCCGATCGCCCGGTGCTGCACGACATTTCGCTGACCGCGCGGCCCGGCACCACCACCGCGATCGTCGGCAGCACCGGGTCGGGCAAGTCGACGCTGGTGTCGTTGATCTGCCGGCTCTACGACGTGACCGGCGGCGCGGTGCTGATCGACGACGTCGACGTGCGCGACTACGACACCGAGCGGCTGTGGTCGGCGATCGGGCTGGTCCCCCAGCGCGGCTACCTGTTCTCCGGGACCGTGGCCGACAACCTGCGGTACGGCGCTGCCGCCGCGTCCGACGAGGAGATGTGGGAAGCGTTGCGGGTGGCCGACGCCGACGGGTTCGTACGGGCCCATGATGACGGGCTGCGGATGCGCGTCGCCCAGGGCGGCATCAACTTCTCCGGCGGTCAGCGGCAACGGCTGGCGATCGCGCGGGCCGTCATCCGCCGCCCCGCCATCTACCTGTTCGACGACTCCTTCGGCGCGCTCGACGTGCACACCGACGCGCGGGTGCGCGCGGCGCTGGGCGAGGTGTCGGGCGGGGCGACGGTAATCGTTGTCACCCAACGCGTTTCGACGGCCGCCCAGGCCGACCAGGTGATCGTCGTCGACAACGGCAGGCTGGTGGGCGCCGGCACCCACGAGTCGCTGCTGGCCGACTGCGCCACCTACGCGGAATTCGCCGACTCGCAGTCGGTGGGCGCGTTGCGGGGCGCGCCATGACGGTGGCCCCCGTCCGTCCCGTGGCCCCGGCCGGCCGTTCTCGCGACTTCTGGGCGACCGCCGCCCGGCTGGCGAAACGCCTTGCGCCGCAACGGGGCCTGAGCGTCGCGGTGATCGCGCTGGGCGTCACCGGCACGGCGATCGGGGTGGTCGTCCCGCGGATCCTCGGCCACGCCACCGACCTCTTGTTCAACGGCGTCATCGGCCGGCAACTGCCCGCCGGGATCGGCAAGGCGCAGGCCGTCGCCGCGGCCCGGGCCCGCGGTGACCGCGCCTTTGCCGACCTGCTGTCCGGGATGAACGTGGTGGCGGGGCGGGGCGTGGACTTCGGCGCGGTGGGCCGGACGCTGGCGCTGGCGCTGGGCCTCTACCTCGTTGCCGCGCTGCTGATCTGGGCGCAGGCGCGGCTGCTCAACCTGACCGTGCAGCGCACCATGGTGGCGCTGCGTTCCGACGTCGAGGACAAGATCCACCGGCTGCCGCTGTCGTATTTCGACGGGCGCCAGCGCGGCGAGCTGTTGAGCCGGGTCACCAACGACGTCGACAACGTGCAGTCGTCGCTGTCGATGACGATCAGCCAGCTGGTGACCGCGATCCTGACCGTGGTGGCCGTGCTGGCGATGATGGTGTCGATCTCGCCGCTGCTGGCCGTGATCACGCTGCTGACCGTGCCCGTCTCGCTGCTGGCGACCCGCGCGATCGCGCGGCGCTCGCAGCGCCTGTTCGTGGCGCAGTGGCAGAGCACCGGGCGCCTCAACGCCCACATCGAAGAGACCTACAGCGGGTTCACCGTGGTCAAGACGTTCGGTCACGCGGCCGCCGCGCGCGAGCAGTTCCGCCGCTACAACGACGACGTCTACCGGGCCAGCTTCGGCGCCCAGTTCTTCTCCGGCCTGGTGGGACCGGCGACGACGTTCATCGGCAACATCGGCTACGTCGCCGTCGCCGTGGTGGGCGGCCTGCAGGTGGCCACCGGCCAGATCACACTCGGCAGCATCCAGGCCTTCATCCAATACGTCCGGCAGTTCAACGCACCGCTGAGCCAGGTGGCCGGGATGTACAACACGCTGCAGTCGGGCGTGGCCAGCGCCGAGCGGGTGTTCGACCTGCTCGACGAGCCCGAGGAGCCGACGGACCCCGTGCCGGCGCTCCCGCGTGGCGGCGGGCGCGTCGAGTTCCAGCACGTCGACTTCGCCTACCGGCCGGGCGCCCCGGTGATCCGGGACCTGTCGCTGGTGGCCGAACCCGGCAGCACGGTGGCGATCGTGGGGCCGACCGGGGCGGGCAAGACCACGATGGTGAACCTGCTCATGCGCTTCTACGACGTCGACTCCGGCCGGATCCTCATCGACGGGGTCGACATCACCACCGTGAGCAGGCAATCGCTGCGCTCGCGCATCGGCATGGTGCTGCAGGACACCTGGCTGTTCGACGGGACGATCGCCGAGAACATCGCCTACGGGCGGCCCGGGGCCAGCGACGACGAGATCGTCGAGGCCGCCCGCGCGGCCTACGTCGACCGCTTCGTGCACACGCTGCCGGACGGCTACCAGACCCGGGTTTCCGGCGACGGCGCCAACATCAGCGCCGGCGAGAAGCAGCTCATCACCATCGCCCGGGCGTTCCTCGCCCGCCCGCAGCTGTTGATCCTGGACGAAGCGACCAGTTCGGTGGACACCCGCACCGAGGCGCTGGTTCAGCGCGCCATGCGCGAGCTTCGCCGGGACCGAACGAGTTTCATTATCGCGCACCGTCTTTCGACGATCCGCGACGCCGACCGCATCCTGGTGGTGCAGGAAGGCCGCATCGTCGAACAGGGCAACCACGCCGAGTTGCTCGCGCGCCGGGGCGCCTACTACGCGATGACCCAGGCGTAGATAAAGGGGGACGCCAAGGATTCGTTGAGGATCCCTCAAGGCGCGCGCCCGAGCCTGGGCGCATGTTCGCACGACGCATCATCGCCACCGCCCTTGGTTTTGCGGCCCTCGGACTCGCGACCGCCGGCACCGCGGCGGCCCATGGGACCGACGACGACGCCTTCGTCGCCCAGCTGGAAAGCCAGGGCATCTCCTTCGGCTCGGCCCAGGAGGCCGTCCAGCAGGGCCACCAGGTGTGCACCGAACTGGGCGCCGGCAAGAGCAAGGTCGCCGTGTCGCTGATGATGATCAGCCACGCGCGACTGTCCGCCCGGCAGGCGGGGTATTTCGTCGGCGCCGCCGCGGAAGCGTACTGCCCCTAGTTCGAGCCCCTAGTTCGCCGAACGTGCAGCCATGGCGAAAAAATCGGCGAAATCTCGCCATGGCTTCACGCTGGGCGAAAGGTTCGTATCACAATTACAAGACCATGATGGACAAGCGTCTCGAGTTCGGCCTGCTCGGACCGCTGGAAATGAGCGTGGACGGCACGCTGGTGCCGCTGGGCACCCCCAAACAGCGGGCGGTGCTGGCCATGCTGCTGATGAACCGCAACAGCCCGGTCGGCATCGACCGCCTCAGCACGGCGCTGTGGGAGGACTGGCCGCCGTCCGGGGCGCGGGCCAGCATCCACTCGTACGTGTCCAACCTGCGAAAGCTGCTCAGCGGGGCCGGGATCGACTCGCGTATCGTGCTGGCCGCGGCGCCGCCCGGCTACCGCCTGACCATCCCCGACAACGCGTGCGACCTCGGGCGATTCATGGCCGAAAAGACCGCGGGCGTGCAGGCCGCGGCCGCCGGCCACTTCGAACAGGCCAGCAAGCACCTGTCGGCGGCGTTGGCGGAATGGCGCGGGCCGGTGCTCGAGGACCTGCGCGACTTTCAGTTCGTCGACACCTTCGCCACCTCCCTGACCGAGGAGAAGATCCTCGTCCACACCGCCAAGGCGGAGGCCGAAATCGCCTGCGGACGCGCCGTTGGCGTGACCACCGAACTCGAGGCGCTGACCGCCGAGCACCCCTACCGCGAGCCGCTGTGGGCGCAGCTGATCACGGCCTACTACCTCACCGACCGCCAAACCGACGCGCTGGCCGCCTACCGCCGCGTCAAGCAGACGCTGGCCGACGACCTCGGCATCGACCCGGGCCAGACCCTGCGCGACCTCAACGACCGGATCCTGCGCCAGGAGCCGTTGGACGTCAAGAAGACCGCCGTGACCACCGCCGCCGTCACGCTGACCGTCATGGACGAGCACAGCATGGTCTCCGACCGCAACGCCGTCGCGTACCTGCGCGAAAAGTCCGGGGAGAGCTACGCGCTGCAGGAGGCGGCGACGCGCATCGGCCGCCTCAGCGACAACGACATCGTGCTGGCCACCCCCAAGGTCAGCCGACTGCACGCCGTCATCGTCGACACAGGCACCAGCTGGATCATCAACGACATGCGCTCGTCCAACGGGGTGCACGTGCAATACCAGCGCATCCGCAAGGCGACCACGCTGCGCGACGGCGACCACGTCCGCATCGGCGAGCACGAGTTCACCTTCGAGATCGCGGGGAGCTAGCTCAAACGGGTTGGCCCGCAATCATTGTTGATATTGTCGGCGCAGTTGCGGTGTGCTTGGGAGGATCGATGAGCGGGGCGCCGGGCTCGCGGGCAGGGTCGACGTTCGGACCCTACGAGCTCAAACGCGCGCTCGGCCGCGGCGGGATGGGCGAGGTCTACGAGGCCGAGCACACCGTCAAGGGGTGGACGGTGGCCGTCAAGCTGATGTCGGAATCGGTGAGCAGCGACCCGGTGTTCCGCGAGCGGATGCGCCGTGAGGCCCGCATCACCGGCCGTTTGCAGGAACCGCACGTGGTGCCCATCCACGACTACGGCGAGATCGATGGGCAAATGTTTTTGGAGATGCGCCTCATCGAGGGCACCGACCTGGACACTTTGCTCAAGCGGTACGGCGCGCTGAGCCCGCCGCGCGCGGTGGCCATCCTCACCCAGATCGCCTCCGCGCTCGACGCCGCGCACGCGGCCGGGGTGACGCACCGCGACGTGAAGCCGCCCAACATCCTGGTCACCCGCGACGACTTCGCCTACCTGGTCGACTTCGGCATCGCCAGCGCGACCACCGACGAGAAACTGACCCAGCTGGGCACCGCCGTGGGCACCTGGAAATACATGGCGCCCGAACGGTTTTCCGACGGCGCGGTGGATTACCGCGCCGACATCTACTCGCTGGCCTGCGTGCTCTACGAGTGCCTGACGGGCTCCCCGCCCTACGCCTCGGACAGCGCGGGCGTGCTCGTCAGCGCCCACCTGATGGAGCCGATCCCGCAGCCCAGCGCCAAGCGTTCGGGCATCCCCCGGGCCTTCGACGCGGTGATCGCCCGCGGCATGGCCAAGCGGCCCGAGGACCGCTACGCCAGCGCCGGCGACCTGGCCCGCGCCGCGCACGACGCGCTCACCAACCCCGACCAGACCCAGGCCGTCGACATCCTGCGCCGCAGTACGGAATCCACGCTGCCGAAGCTGCCGGCCGCTCCCCCGGTCCAGCCGCCGTCCCGGCCGCCCGCGCCGGCGTGGAACCCGAACCCCGACCCGGCCAGCGGCCCGATGCAGCGCGCGGGCGCGCCCGCACCGAATCCCGCGCCCTACCAACCGCAATGGACGGGCCCGCCGCCGCAGTTCGCCGGCCCGCCGCCGTACTACGGGCACCCGCCGCCGCGGCAGCGCAACCCGTGGGCGATCGTCGCCGGCGCGGCCGCCGTCGTGCTCGTCCTCGTCGTCGTCGTGGTCGGCATCTCGCTGGCCGTCGGCAACGACGACAACCAAACACCCAACGCGGCGACCACCACCACGACCACGACGACCACCACGACCACCACCAGCCCGCCGTCGTCGACACCTCCGGCGGGTGCGCTGAACCGGCTGCTGGGCCTGCTGCCGCCGGGCTACCCGCCCGGCACGTGCAAGCCGGACCGGGCGGCGATGCCGGGCGCCGTCGTGTCGGTCATGTGCGGGCAGAACACCGATCCCAACGGGCCGTCGGTGTCGGCGTTCGGGCTGTTTGCCAACCTGCAGGGCGTGCAGGACGCCTTCACCGGTTTCACCGGAAGCGACACGCTCGTCAAGTGCCCCGGCGACAAGGCGTCGCCGGGCACCTGGTGGCACAACAAGGACCCGAACACGATCCTCGGCCAGATCGCCTGCGGCACCTACAAGGGCGATGAGCCGCAGGTGATGTGGAGTAACCAGCAGACCCTGATGTTCGCGGTGGTCAGCGGGAATCCGCAGGGGCCGAACATGGATCAGCTGTACAAGTGGTGGTCGTCGCACTCTTGAGGCGGCCGCTGCGAGCGGGTGCTCGAGGTCGGTTGCGGCGCGGGCGCATTCGCGGTCCGGCCGGACCTGATGCCGCCTTGTTGATAAGGTCGGCGGGTCCGGGGTTTGCTTTGGAGGGTCACAGATGAGCGACGCGCAGGCCTCACGGGTGGGTTCGATGTTCGGGCCCTACCACCTCAAGCGGCTGCTGGGCCGCGGCGGCATGGGCGAGGTCTACGAGGCCGAGCACACCGTCAAGGAGTGGACGGTGGCCGTCAAGCTGATGTCGGACACGTTCAGCAAGGACCCGGTGTTCCGCGAGCGGATGAAGCGCGAGGCCCGCATCGCCGGCCGGTTGCAGGAACCCCACGTGGTGCCGATCCACGACTACGGCGAGATCGACGGGCAGATGTTCATGGAGATGCGCCTGATCGAGGGCGTCGACCTGGACACCGTGCTCAAGCGGTTCGGCCCGCTGACCGCCCCGCGCGCGGTGGCGATCATCACCCAGATCGCCTCGGCGCTGGATGCCGCGCACGCGGCCGGGGTGATGCACCGCGACGTCAAGCCGCCCAACATCCTGGTCACCCGCGACGATTTCGCGTACCTGGTCGACTTCGGCATCGCCAGCGCGACCACCGACGAGAAGCTCACCCAGCTGGGCACCGCCGTGGGCACCTGGAAATACATGGCGCCCGAACGGTTTTCCAACGACGAGGTCACCTACCGCGCCGACATCTACGCGCTGGCCTGCGTGCTGCACGAGGCGCTGACCGGGTCGCCGCCGTACCGCGCGGACAGCGCCAGCACCTTGGTCACCGCGCACCTGCTGGACCCCATCCCGCAGCCCAGCGCGTTGCGCCCGGGCGTCCCCAAGGCCTTCGACGCCGTCATGGCGCGCGGGATGGCCAAGAAGCCCGAGGACCGCTACGCCAGCGCGGGCGATCTGGCCCTGGCCGCCCACGAGGCCCTCAGCAACCCCGACCAGGACCACGCCGCCAACATCGTGCGCCGCAGCCAGGAAGCCACCCTGCCCACCGCCGAGCCGACCCAGACCGCGACGGCCATGGCCCCGCCGCCCCAGCCGCAGGCCGCCACCCCGCCGCCCGCGCCGGTGCCCTACGCCGCGACGGCCGGTCCGAGTTCGGGCCCCATGCCCGCCGCCGGCCCGTACTACCAAGGCGGCGGCGGGAACTGGGGCGGCCCACCCCCGGGATTCGCCGGGGGGTCGCCGTGGGGCCAGCAGCCCAGGCGCAAGCGCAACCCGTGGCCGATCGTCGCAGCCGTCGCCGTGCTGATCGCCGTCGCCGCCGGCGGCGTGGGAATCTGGCTGTTCACCCGGCCCGCACCACCGCCTCCACCGCCGCCGCTGGACCCGGTGCCCCCCGATCGGCTCGGCGCCATGCTGTTGGACCCGTCGGGCATCAACTCGGTGATGGAGTCGTCGTCGATGACCCCCGGCGACCCCATCACGTCGATGGACACCTCCCCGGCGACGATCTCGATGCCGAGCTGCCAGGGGGCGCTGTACACCAGCCAGGACCCGGCGTATGCGGGCAGCGGCTACACCGGCGTGAGCGGGCTGGTGTCGTCGGAGCCGGGCGATAACTACGACCATTGGGTCAGCCAGGCCGCCGTGGGATTCCCGTCGGCCGCGAAAGCCAAAGCGTTCCTGCAGAGTTCGGCCGACAAGTGGAAGGACTGCTCGGGCAAGACGGTGACGGTGACAAAGAAGACGAAGGTCCACCGGTGGACGTTCGCCCAACTCAACGGCGCCCCACCGAAGATCACCATGGTCGAGACGCAGGAGGGCGCCGACGGCTGGGCGTGCCAGCGCGCGATGGGCGTGTCCAACAACGTGATCGTCGACGTCAGCGCGTGCGGCTACCACGTCGTCGATCAGGGCGCGCAGATCGTGGACAAGGTCATGACCAAGGTCGAGAACGAATAGCCAACGGGCGCTGCGGGTTACGACGGCAGGTCGGGGCCCTGGGCGCGCAGGTCGTCGACGGCCGACATGGCCTCGCGCAGCTTGGCCAGCCACTCCTCGGTGTGCTCGCCGACCAGCTTGACCGACCAGGCCAGCGCGTCCGCGCGCGAACGCGCGACGCCGGCGTCCACCAGCGTGTCGAGCACCTGGCGCTCGGGTTGCTTGAGGCGCGTCATCACCGGTACGGCGATGTGGGTGAACAGGATTCGCTCGCCGTTGGCCTCGACGCCCCAGGAAACCTTGCGCCCGTAGCGATCCTGCGCTTCGTCGGCGATTCGCATTCGCTCCGAACGGGTTTCCTCGCGGAATCGGGAGACGCGGCCCTCGGCGCGGGCCTCGCTCTCCTGGGCGTTCTCCGGGTCGGCGAGCTTGCCGATGACGGTGATCTCCTCGCGGTCGACGATGACGGTGGGGTCGCCGTCGAACCAGGCTTCCGGTAGGCGGCCGGCGAACCATTCCGCCGCGCCGCTGGCGTCGGGCTGCTGGGCCTGCTGCCAACCCCCGGGGCGGCCGTACCGCCGCGATGTGTGGTGATGCGCTTTCATGATTACATAATTACACCGTTACAGATGTAATGGAAGGCCGTTCGCCGGCGGCGAACGTCTGGCGGCCGCCCGGGGGCTTTGTGGTGGCGGAAGACCCGTTGATATGTGCTGCTCGGCGGCGTATTTTTGGTAGCGAAGCAGGCCCGGAAGCGACCAATTCGAAGCGCCGGATATGGGGTAGGAAACCGGCCGCGTACGACTTAAGTGTCAGACGCCCCCTGATGTCGCCCGGGCCTGCCCTATGCGCTAGGCCCGGCGGATGCGGAAGAGCTTGACCTCGCCTTTGATGCCCTTGAGGCGGCGCGCGCCGGCGAACGAGGCGTTGTAGTCCCCGTGCTCGCCGAGCGCCTCCGACACCGAATCGGCGGCCAGCACCGTGCCCGGGCGCGCCACCGCGGTGACCCGGCTCGCGACGTTGACCGGGCTGCCGAACCAGTCGCCGGCCCTGCTGACCGCCATGCCCGACGCCACGCCGGCCCGCAGGCGGGGGAAGTCGTTGTCGCTGTCGACCGCGTCCACGAGCTTGAGCACGACGTCGAGCATGGGCCGCGGGTCGGGGCAGACGAACATGACCGCGTCGCCGATGGTCTTGACGAACCGCACCGGCGGGACGGTGAGGTCGCGGGCGAGGGCGGCCAGCCGGTTGGCCAGGTGCCCCAGCTCCTCGGCCGACACCGCCTCGCCGATCCGCGTGAAGCCGACGAGGTCGGCGAAGGCCACGGTGATCTGGCGGGCGCCGGGGAGCGGCTTGCCGGCGGCGCGCTCCGCGGCGTTGACCGCCTCGGTCTCCATCATGTGCCGCAGCTGCATGAACAGCATGTTCTGGATCATCGGGCCGAGCAGCGGCGCGATCTGGCTGACCAAAGCCTTTGAGGCCTTGGCGATTTCGAGTTCGGTGGCGCCCGGGCGCATGATCGCCGACAGGGCGCTGTAGCGCATCACCTCGGCCGCGCGCGACAGCCCCTCCGCGAGCACCTGGACCACGAGCACCACCTGCTCGGGGTCCAGGCCCCGCTCGACGAACCGCTGGGCCAGGGCGGCGGCCTCGCCGTCGGCGCGCATGTGCACGACGGCGTCGGGGTCGTCCACCCGGGCCAGGCCGATGGCGCGCTGCACCCGCTGCAGCAGCCCGATGTCGATGCCGTAGCTCTCGCTGATCTCGCGGGTCGAGACGTAGGTGCCGTCGTCGCCGATGAGGTGGCGCGTGGCCAGCAACAGCGGCGGGTTGGTGGCGCGGATCTCGTCGGCGGTGATGCCCTGCTCGAACAGCCACTCGATGAGCTCGGCCCGCTCGGCGCGCGCGTCGCCGTCGAGTCCCTCGAGCAGGTCGTCGATGTTCATGACACCGGCGGTCGCCGGTGGGCCCACGGCCGGGCGGTCTCGATCTGGGCCGCCAGCGACAGCAGCGTCGCCTCGTCGTACGGGCGGCCGACGAGCTGCACCCCGACCGGCAGGCCGTCGCCGTCGTAGTCCCACGGCACCGCCGCGGCGGGCTGCCCGGTGAGGTTCCAGACCTGCTGGTAGGGAACCTGCTGGGCCACCGCCAGCAGCGTGAAGATCGCGCCGCGGCGCTGGTAGGCCCCGATGCGCGACGGGCCGGACGCGTTGCCCGGGGTGATGACGACATCCACGTCCTCGAAGATCGACTGGATGCGCGCGGTCACCTGCTCCTCCGCGTCGCGCAGTGCGGACATCCGGCGATCGGAGAACAACGAGCCGGCGCGCGCCAGGTTGCGGGTGCGCGCTTCGAGGCGATCGGGGTGGGCCTGGGCATCGGCGTCGTCGCTGATGCCGCGCAGGTAGCGGGGCAGGTAGTTGGTGAGGATGGCCGACGGCGGGTAGTCGGGGTCGCGGGTGATCACCTCGTGGCCCAGGTCGCGCAGCAGCGCGCCGGCCTCGTGCAGCGCGGTCAGCTCGGGCTTGCCCACCCGCACGGGCAGCGGCGTTGGACTCTTGGCGCTCAAGGCAATTCGCAGCCGGCCGGGTGGGCGCTGTGCGGCGGCGACGAACTCGGAGTCGGGGACGTCGGAAACCCCAGCCGTCGCATCCAGGAACAGCGCCGCGTCCAGCACCGAGCGGGCCAACGGGCCGTTGACGCTCAGCCCGTGCCAGGCGTTGTCGTGCGGTTCCAGCGGCACGCGGTCGCGTTGCGGCTTGATGCCGAACAGGCCGCACCAGCCCGCCGGGATGCGAATCGAGCCGCCGCCGTCGGAGCCGAGCGCCAGCGGGGCCAGCCCGGCGGCCACCGCGGCGGCGCTGCCCCCGCTGCTGCCGCCCGGCGTGCGCTTGGGGTTCCACGGGTTGCGGGTCGCCCCGAACGTCAGCGACTCGGTGTAGGGGAACATCATCAGCTCGGGCACGTTGGACTTGCCGATGACGATGGCGCCCGCGGCGCGCAGCCGGCGCACCACCTCGGCGTCGGAGGTCACCGCGGGGCCGTGCGCTCCGCTGCCGAACGTCGTCACCTCGCCGGCGACGTCGACGTCGTCCTTGATCGCGATCGGCACGCCGAGCAGCGGCAGCCGCTCGCCGTCGTCGAGGCGGTCCTGGGCCACGGCGGCCTCGTAGCGCGCGCTGTCGGACAGCACCACCCGGTAGCAGCGCAGCCGGCTGTCCAGGGCGGCGATCCGGTCCAGGTAGATCTCGAGCAGCTCCGGCGCGGTCAGTTCGCCGTCGGCCAGCATCCGTGCCTGCGCGGCCGCGCCGGCGAAGGCCACCTCGCGAGCGTCCACCGCCGCAGCGTATCCCGCCGTTGCGGATTGAGTGTGAAGCTAGGGCGGCGATCCGGGCGTGCAGGCCGCCCTGGGCTCACAGCGGAAGCCGTGCGCTCACACCCGACGGGGGCCGGCCAGTACCGTGGGCGACATGGCTTGCGTGTTCTGTGCGATCGCCGCCGGGGAGGCCCCGGCGCTCAAGATCTACGAAGACGACGACTACCTGGCGATCCTGGACATCCGGCCGTTCACCCGCGGTCACACGCTGGTGATCCCCAAACGCCACAGCGTCGACCTCACCGACACCCCGCCGCAGACCCTGGCCGACATGGTCACCATCGGCCAGCGGGTCGCCCGCGCCGCCCGCGCGACGGAGCTGGCCGACGCGACCAACATCGCGCTCAACGACGGCCGGGCGGCCTTCCAGACGGTGCTGCACATCCACCTGCACGTGCTGCCGCGGCGCAACGGCGACAAGTTGTCGGTGGCCAAGGGGATGCTGCTGCGCCGCGACCCGGACCGGGAGGGCACCGCGGAGATCCTGCGCGAGGCCCTGGCCCGGATCGACGCGAGCCAGTCGGAGTGAGCCGATGAGCAGCCTCAACGCGTTCGAGCGATACGTCGGCATGCCGGCGCTGCGCCTGCACAACGCGATCTACCAGAAGACCAACGGCCGGATCGGGCACCGCATCCCGGGCATGCCCCCGAACCTGTTGCTGCACACCGTCGGCGCCAAGACCGGGCAGCCGCGCACCACGTCGCTGACGTACGCGCGCGACGGCGACTCCTACCTGATCGTCGCGTCCAACGGCGGCGGCGACCGGTCCCCCGGCTGGCTGCACAACCTGCGCGAGCACCCCGACTGCGAGGTCAACGTCGGCGCGAAGCGGGTCGCGGTCACCGCCCGGCGGGTCGGGCCCGACGACGCCGACTACGCGCGGCTGTGGGACATCGTCAACGCGAACAACGGGAATCGCTACAACGGCTACCAGCGCCGCACCACGCGGCCCATCCCCGTCGTCGCCCTGAGACCGCGCTGAATATTGCCAGGTAGACCACGACAAGCGCGCAGCGGATTATTCTCCTGTAGCGCGCGGTGGCACTTTTTCTGCGTTCACCGCAACGCGCGGGATCGGGTGGAGCGGCTATGACACGCTGGACGGGAAATCCGTGGCGGCGCTTCGGGCTGTCCGCGCCCGTCGGGTGGCTGGTCGTCGGGGTCTACGGCGTCGCGGCGCTGCTGGTCGTGACGTCCTCGGTCTGGGGCTTTCGCGGCGCGTACGGGTCGCGCCCGGTCGACGAGACCGTGCTGGTGCTGTGCCTGCTGTTCGCGGCGAGTTGCACCGCCTACGCGGCGCGATTCTCAACGGGGCGGCGCAGATTCGGATGGCTGGCCGTGATGATCGCCCTCGTCGGCTGGGCCGTCGGCGAGGTCCTCTGGTCGGTGTACGAGGTGCGGCCGGCCGTGGAGCACGCCACCCACCCGGCCGCGGCCGAGGTCGTGTTCACGCTGTATCCCGTCGGCGCGATGGTGTCCCTGGCGCTGTTGTCGCACCTGTCGCGCCACAGCCCCCGGCGGCTGGTGCTGGACGGCCTCATCGTGGCGACGTCGCTGTTCGTCATCTCGTGGGTGTTCGTCCTCGACAAGCAGCTGCGCGAGAACGGCGGCTGGCGGCTGGCCACGCTCGAGGAGATCTTCGTCGACGTGGTCCTGCTGACAACGGCGATCCTGATGCTGGCCCGCATCCGCTCCAACGACCTGCCCAGCCGCAGCCTGCTGGCCGGCGGCATCGCGACGATCGCCGTCGCCGACATCGCGATCGTGTTCCAGACCGGGGTGGGCAGCTATCACATGGGCGACCTGACCGACCTGGGGCGGGTGGCCGGTTTCGGGCTGATCGCGCTGGCCGGCCTGACCAGCGTGCACGAGGTGTCCGCGGCGAACACGCGGACCGAGATGCTGTCCCCCGCCCTGCTGTGGCTGCCCTACCTGCCGCTGCTGGTGGCCGCGACGGTCGGCCTGGGTCAGGCGGTGGGCCTGATGGCGCACGGGCCGCTGCTGGCCGCGCTGGGCATCCTCGTCGCCGCCGTGCTCGCGCGGCAGTTCATCGTGCTCGTCGAAAACCAGGGCCTGCTGTCCGAAGTCGCGCGGGAAGCGTTCCGCGACAGCCTGACCGGCCTGGCCAACCGGGCCCACTTCCTGCACCGCCTGGAGCAGGCCGTCGCGCGGCAGCGCCGCGACGGGGTGAGCGTGGCGGTGTTGTGCCTCGACCTGGACAACTTCAAGGCGGTCAACGACGCACTGGGTCACCCGGCCGGCGACGAGCTGCTCATCCGGGTCGCCGGGCGGCTCACCGCGGCGCTGGGCGACACCGGCACCGTCGCGCGCCTCGGGGGCGACGAATTCGCCGTCCTCATCGAGGCTTCGGTGGAGGAATCGCAGGCGGCGGCGCACCGGGTCCTCGACGCGTTCGGCACGGCGATCGTGATCGACGGGGTGCCCATCGAGGTCAGGCCCAGCATCGGGTTCACGGTGGCCACCGCCGCGTCGCACACCACCGTCGATCAACTTCTGCGCCACGCCGACCTGGCCATGTACGCCGCCAAACGCGAAGGCGGGCAATGCATTCGGGGCTTCGTGCCCGATCTGCCGTTCCCGTTCACCTTCCCACAGGTGGCCGGGTCACCGGACCCGGCGTCGGCGGGCGGCTCGGTTCCCTTCGGCAGCGAAACGAAGCTGGCCCGGTCGCTGGCGCCGGTCGCCGCGGCCGCGACGGCATCCCGGGAGCGGGCGCGCGACGCGCCCGACGGGGTGCGGTGGCCGTCGCCGGCGATCCGGATCGCGTTGGCGGCCTTAGGGATCGGAGTTGCGGCTGTAGCTGTGACGAGCGTCCTAGACCCTGCTGTGGCGCGCAGCGACTTCTTCGTCAAATGCCTGTACCCCGCGTTGAACCTGGGGGCCGCGGCGCTGGTGGCCGTTCGCGCCTACCGCGTTACGGCCGACCGCTTCGCTTGGATTCTGATCGCGACCGGCATGGCGATCTCGGCGCTGGGCGACATCGTCTATGCCGCGTGGGTGCCGGACGGCCAGTCCCCATCGGCGGCGGACCCGGAGTACCTGGCGTTCTACCCGCTGGTCTACACCGGGCTGCTACTGCTGATGCGGTCGCGACTGAAGCGGGTGCCGCTGCCGATCCGGCTCGATTCGCTGGTCTGCGCGCTGGCCGCCGCCGGGGTCGGCGTGCTGCTGCGCGAGGGCCCCATCCACGCGGCGGCGGTCCGTGTGCCGGAGACCGTGCTGGTCGGGCTGGTCTACCCGTGGGGCGATTTGATCCTGCTGGCCGTGACCGCGGGCATGCTGCCGATCCTGGGCTGGCGCAACGAGTTCCGCTGGGGCCTTCTGGTCGTCGGGTTCATCGGGTTTGCGGTCGCCGACACCGCATACCTCTTCGAGACGGCCGAAGGCGCCTATCGGTCGGGCACCATGCTCGATGCCCTGTGGCCCGCCGCGTCGCTGCTGGTGGCCATCGCGAGCTGGGCGCCGCGAACCGCGACGGCTCCCCCGCCCACGCGGGGGCTGGGCTCCTACGCCGTGCCGGTGATCTGCACCGTCGTGGCGCTGGGCGTCGTGGTCGAGCACAACTCCAGGCTGGCAACGGTTCTCGCCGCGCTGAGCCTGATCGCGGTCGCCGCGCGGTTCTCGGCGACCTTCCGCGAGGTCAGCTTGCAGGCCGAGAACCACAAGCAGGCGATGACCGACGAGTTGACCGGCCTGGCCAACCGGCGGTCGCTGGCGACGGCCCTGACGGCGCTGTCCGCCTCGGTGTCGACGGTGACCGGGGCGTCGTCGCGGCGGGCGCTGCTGTTGCTGTATCTGCATGAGTTCCAAGAGATCAACGACTCGGTCGGCCGCCACTTCGGTGACGAGTTGTTGTGCCACATCGCGAGCCGACTGGCGCAGTGCGTGCGTCGCGACGACATGCTCGCGCGGGTGAGCGACGACGGTTTCGCCGTCCTGCTCGCCGAGGGGTCCGACATGATCGCCGCGCGCGCCCAGGCGGGCCGGTTACTCGAGGCGTTGAGCGAACCGTTCGCACTCGATCCGATCACCGTGCAGGTCGACGCCCGCATCGGCATAGCGCTGTGCCCCGACCACTGCGACCACCCGCAGGAACTCCTGAACCGCGCCGAAACGGCTCTGCCGCATGCGAAATCGGCGATCAGCAAGATCGCGGTGTACGACACGGCGTTCGAGATGTTTCGCGACAACGACCCCAACCTCGTCGAGCAGCTGCGCGCCGCGCTCCTCGAGGGTGGTCAGCTGACCGTCCATTACCAGCCGAAAATCAACGCGAGCGACGGCAGCGTGCACAGCGTCGAGGCGCTGCTGCGCTGGCAGCATCCCAGCCGCGGGTTGCTGCTGCCGGAGGAATTCCTGTCCGCGGCCGAACGCGCCGGGATGATGCGCAAGGTGGCCAGCTGCACCATCGGCGTCGCCCTGGCGCAGGTCCGGTCCTGGCGCGACGAGGGCATGCCGCTGACCGTCGCGGTGAACCTCTCGACGACGAACCTGCTGGACCTCGACCTGGTGAGCACGATCGAGGGGCTGCTGCGGACCCACGACCTGCCGCCCGATTCGCTGATCGTCGAGATCACCGAGAGCGCGCTGGTCGACTCGGCGCGGTCGCGCAGCACCGTCGCCGCGCTGCAGCAACTCGGCGTGCGCATCTCGCTCGACGACTACGGCACCGGCTGGTCGTCCCTGGCGCGGCTGCAGGACGTGTCGGTCGACGAGCTCAAACTCGACCGGGTCTTCGTGGCTCGGCTGGCCCAGGACCCGCGGTCGGTGGCCATCGTGCGGTCGACCGTCGCGCTGGCGCGCAGTCTGGGCGCCGATTTGGTCGCCGAGGGGGTCGAGGACGACCTCACGCTCTCGGCCCTTCGCCGGTACGGCTGCACCATCACCCAGGGTTTCGTGCACAGCCCACCATTGCCGCCGGCCGAACTGCGCGACTGGATCGACAGCCACGCGCCGGACCCGTCTCGGCGGGCGAGGGTGACCGACTGAAACCCTGCTCTGGGCGGGCGAATTGCGACGGCACCTAGAACAGTTCTTTGGCCAGCAGTTCCAGCGTCGCGACCCGCGCGGGTGCGGTGGCGGGGTCGGTGCCGCGATGGGCCGACGCGACCGGGTGCACCATCACCTCGTCGACGCCGAATTTGTCGGCGAGCCCGCGCAGCTGGGCGGCGGCCTCCGCCGGGGTGCCCAGCACGGCGCGGCGCAACCCGCTGTCCACGATGTGCTGTTGCTGGTCGGTGAGCTCGGCTGTTGCGGCCTCCTCGACCAGCGGCACCGGGCCGAGCGGCTGCCCGGTGCGCAGCTTCGCCATCATCTGCAGGTTGGGCAGCATGAGAGCCGTTGCCTCGTCGCGGGTTTCGGCCACGGCGGCGTTGACGGTCAGGAACGTCACCGGCTCGGGGGTCAGCGTGCTGGGCTGGAACCGGGAGCGGTAGACCGCGAGCGCCTCCTCGGTGCCCTGGCCGGAGAAGTGATGCGCGAAGACGTACGGCAGCCCCTTGGCCGCGGCCAGGTGCGCGGAGTACATCGACGAGCCCAGCAGCCACAGCCGCGGCTCGCTCGCCGCGGCCGGCGTGGCCTTGAGCCGGTGGTCCCCCGAGCGCAGGGGCACCACCACGCCGCGCGCGCTCATCAGCGCCGCCACATCGTCGAGGTACTCGGGGAAGTTCTCGACGTCTTGTTCGCCGCGGCTGCCGCGCAGGGCGTACGACGTCACCGGGTCGGAGCCCGGCGCGCGCCCGAGGCCCAGGTCGACGCGGCCCGGGGCGGCGGCTTCCAGCAGCGCGAACTGCTCGGCGACGGCCAGCGGCGCGTGGTTGGGCAGCATCACCCCGCCCGAGCCCAGCCTGATGTGCGCGGTCTGCGCGGCCAGGTAGGCGATCAGCACGGGCGGGCTGGTCGCGCCGACCGACGGCATGTTGTGATGCTCGGCGACCCAGTAGCGGGTGAAACCGAGCCGGTCGGCGGCCTGCGCCAGTTGCACGGTGGCCGCCAGCGCTTGTGCGGTGGTTTGGTCGCTGCGCACTGGGACGAGGTCAAGGACGGAAAGTCGCACGATGGCGTCAACGCCTTTCGGGGTGCGAACGTTCCCGGATCTACGGCGAGCTGGGGGCGCCCCCGCGCAGCTGCGAGCAGACGCAAAAGCCCTCGAGCACTCGGCG
The DNA here is from genome assembly GCF_059812295.1 of Mycobacterium sp. NGS63. NCBI lineage: Bacteria > Bacillati > Actinomycetota > Actinomycetes > Mycobacteriales > Mycobacteriaceae > Mycobacterium > Mycobacterium sp. NGS63. The sequence continues at coordinate 263,142 of NZ_JCALCJ010000002.1, read as the reverse complement.
TGTCGCGGGCTTTTGCGTCTGCTCGGCCCAAGGTCGTCAGTAGTCCTTCAGCGTGATCGAGCCCACGATGCGCTCGAAGACCTCCTGGGGGATCGGCGCGCCGCCCGGGATGTTGTCGACCACCAGCCACTGGTTGCGCTTGACGTAGTCGCCAAACTCCTTGTGGTAGTTGGCAAAACCGGTCTCGAAGTCGGGGGCGGCGGCCAGTTCGCCGGCCAGGATGTAGGCGCCCAGCAGCGCGACGCTGGTGCCCTGGCCCGACAGCGGCGAGCAGCAATACCCGGCGTCGCCGACGAGGGCCACCCTGCCCTTCGACCAGTGATCCATCTTGATCTGCGACATCTCGTCGAAGTAGAAGTCCGCCGCGGTGCGCATGTAGGCCAGCAGCTGCGGGCGCACCCAGCCGTCGTCGGCCATCCGGCGTTCCAGCTCGGCGAACTGCGCCTCGGTGTCGCGCGAGTCGATGCGCAGGTCGGTGTCCATGAAGCCCAGCATCGCCCGGGCCTCGGCGTTGCCACGGGCGCTGTAGACGCCGGCCATGGTGGAGTCGCCGTAGTGCCACATCTGCCAGTGGTCGAGGTCCAGGAAGTTGGGCACGGTGAAGATCGCCGCGTGCGTGCCCAGCCGCTCGATGAACTGCTCCTCCGGGCCGAAGACCAGCCGGCGCACGTTGGAGTGCAAGCCGTCGGCGCCGATCACCAGGTCGAAGCTGCGGGCGGGGCCGCGCTCGAAGGTCACGGTGACCGAGCTGCCGTCGTCGTTCAGCGCGGCGATGCTGTCGCCGAACACGTACTCGGTGTTCAATTGGGTTGCCTCGTACAGCAATTCGACCAGATCGTCGCGCAGCAGCTCGATGTCGGGGCTGGCGATGAGCCCGCCGGTGGGTGTGGACTCGGTGTCGCGGGAGACCTCGTTGCCGTCGCGGTCGACGACGGAGGAGCCCCGGATTCGCGTCCGGCGATGGTCGGCGGCCGCCCGCAACGCCATGCGTTCGAGCACCGTCAGCGCCGGGCCCCGCACGTCGATCGCCTGACCGCCCGGCCGCAGGCCGGGGTGGCGCTCCACCACGGTGACCGAATAGCCTTGGCGCCCAAGCCAGTACGCCGCGGCCGTCCCCGCCACGCTGGCGCCGGAAACCAGAACGTCGGTCACTTGATCCCTGCCAGCCTCTTCGCATCGGTGAACACGTCGTCGAGCATCGCCGGAGTCAACTTACCGGTGAACATGTTCTGCTGGCTGGGGTGGTAGCAGCCCAGCAGCCGCACCCCGGACGCCAGTTCCGCCACCGCGCCGTGGCCGAACCGCGGCTTGGGCGGTCTCGCCACTCCCGGCAGCCGCAGCGCGATCTGCCAGGCGAAGCCGCCCAGCGCCACGATCACCCGGACGTCCTCGGACACCAGCTTCCACTCGGCGGCCAGCCAGGGCCAGCAGGTGTCGCGCTCCTCGGGCGTGGGGGCGTTGGCCGGCGGCGCGCAGCGCACCGGCGCGACGATCCGAATCCCCTTGGCCCGCAACCCGTCCGCGGCATCCACACTGGTCGGCTGGTTCACCAGGCCGGCCCGGTGCAGCGCCGCGTACAACTGGTCACCGGAGCGGTCGCCGGTGAACATCCGCCCGGTGCGGTTGGCGCCGTGCGCGGCCGGGGCCAGGCCGACGATCAGCAGCCGCGGCCGCTCGGAGCCGAAGCTCGGCACCGGGCGCCCCCAGTACGGCTGGTCGGCGAAGGACCGGCGCTTGAGCTCGGCGACCTCCTCGCGCCACGTGACCAGCCGCGGGCACGCGCGGCAGACGCTGACCTCCGCGTCGAGCTCGGGGATAGAGGCCGCCGCGGCGCTCAACGCGACCACCCCGGCCGCGTCGGCGGCCACCGGCGTCCGCGGGGTGGCCGGGTCGCCGGGCCATCCGCTGCCGGGCGCGACGGGAGAATCGAACGGCTGGCCGGTATTGGGATGCGCGAGCACACGAACATCGTGCCCGGCCGGAGAAATTCGGTGGCCGGCCCCACCGCATCGGCGCTAGATTCAGCCGCGATATCCCATGAAAAGCACCGGTCGCGGCCCCGTGTTGCTGGTCCTGTTCGCCTCGCTGATGGCGACCGCGGGCACCGGCATCTCGATCGTCGCGTTCCCGTGGCTGGCGCTGCAGCACCAACACAGCGCCAGGGACGCGTCGCTGGTGGCCGTCGCCATGACGTTGCCGCTCGTGGTCTCCACGCTGGTCGCCGGCACCTCGGTCGACTTTTTCGGGCGCCGCCGGATCTCGCTGGTCTCCGATTCGTTGTCCGGCGCCGCGGTGGCCGCCGTGCCGCTGCTCGCCTGGTGGTCCGGCACGCACGCGATCGAGGTCCCGGTCCTGGCCGGGTTGGGCTGCTGCGCGGCGGCTTTCGACCCGGCCGGGACGACGGCGCGCCAGTCCATGCTGCCCGAGGCCGCCGGCCGCGCGGGCTGGTCGCTGGACCGCACCAACAGCCTCTACGAGGCGATCCTCAACCTGGGTTTCATGGTGGGCCCGGGCGTCGGCGGCCTGATGATCGCCACGGTCGGCGGTGTCAACACGATGTGGGTGACGGCGGGGTGTTTCGGGTCGTCGATCCTGGCGATCGCGGCGCTGCGGCTCGAGGGCGCCGGCCGGCCCGAGCCGGCGACCCGGCCCGAGGGGCTGCTGTCGGGCATCGCCGAGGGCATGCGCTTCGTCTGGAACCTGCGGGTCCTGCGCACGCTCGGGCTGATCGACCTGGCCGTGACCGCCCTGTACCTGCCGATGGAAAGCGTGCTGTTCCCAAAGTATTTCGCCGACCGCCACCAGCCCGCGCAGCTGGGGTGGGCGTTGATGGCGCTGGCGGTCGGCGGCGTCGCGGGCGCGCTGGGCTACGCCGCGCTGGCGCGACACACGCGGCGCCGCACGGCCGTGCTGACGGCGACGCTGACCTTCGGTGCGGCGACGCCGGGATCGCGTTCCTGCCGCCGCTGCCGGTGATCCTGGTGCTGTGCGCTGTGACCGGCGTGGTCTACGGGCCGATCCAGCCGATCTACAACTACGTCATGCAGACGCGGGCCCCGCAGCGGCTGCGCGGCCGGGTGGTCGGGGTGATGACGGGGCTGACCTACGCCGCGGGCCCGCTCGGCCTGCTGGTGGCCGGTCCCCTGGCCGACGCGGCCGGGCTGAAGGTCACCTTCCTCGTGTTGGCGGTGCCCATCCTGCTGATCGGGTTGGTGGCGTGCGGACTGCCGTCGCTGCGTGAGCTGGACGACGCGACCGTAGGATCGGCACGTGAATCGTGATGCGCTGACCGGCCTGATCGCCGAGCTGCCCGACGGGACCGTCGTCACCGACCCCGCGATCACCGAGGGCTACCGCCAGGACCGCGCGTTCGACCCGTCGGCCGGCAAGCCGCTGGCCGTGGTGCGGCCCGCGAGCACCGAAGAGGTCCAGACGGTGCTGCGCTGGGCCACGGCCAAAAGGGTGCCGGTGGTGACGCGCGGGGCCGGCAGCGGCCTGTCGGGCGGGGCGACCGCGCTGGACAACGGCATCGTGCTGTCGACGGAGAAGATGCGCGCCATCACGATCGACCCCGTCACCCGCACCGCGGTGTGCCAGCCGGGCCTGTTCAACGCCGAGGTGAAGAAGGCCGCCGCCGCGCACGGGCTGTGGTACCCGCCGGACCCGTCGTCGTTCGAGATCTGCAGCATCGGCGGCAACATCGCCACCAACGCCGGCGGGCTGTGCTGCGTGAAGTACGGCGTCACCACCGACTACGTGCTGGGCATGCAGGTGGTGCTGGCCGACGGCACCGCGGTGCGCCTCGGCGGGCCGCGGCTGAAGGACGTCGCGGGGCTGTCGCTGACCAAGCTGTTCGTGGGCAGCGAGGGCACGCTGGGCGTCATCACCGAGGTGACGCTGCGGCTGCTGCCCGCGCAGAACACGTCGAGCGTGGTGGTGGCGACCTTCGCGTCGGTGCAGGCGGCCGTCGACGCGGTGCTGGGAACCGTTGCGCGGCTGCGCCCTTCGATGCTGGAGTTCATGGATTCGGTGGCGATCAACGCCGTCGAGGACACGCTGCGCATGGATTTGGATCGCTCGGCGGCCGCCATGCTGGTGGCCGGCTCCGACGAACGGGGCCGCGCCGCCGGTCAGGACGCCGAGGTGATCGCCGCGGTGTTCGCGGAGAACGCGGCGACGGAGGTCTTTTCGACCGACGACCCGGACGAGGGCGAGGCCTTTGTGGCCGCCCGCCGGTTCTGCATCCCGGCGGTGGAGGCCAAGGGCTCGCTGCTGCTGGAGGACGTCGGGGTTCCGGTGCCGAGGCTGGGCGAGCTGGTCGGCGGCATCGAGCGCATCGCGGCGGAGCGGGATCTGATGATCTCGGTGATCGCGCACGCCGGCGACGGCAACACGCACCCGCTGATCGTGCACGACCCCGCCGACGCCGCGATGACCGAGCGCGCGCACCTGGCGTTCGGCGAGATCATGGACCTGGCCGTCGGCCTGGGCGGCACCATCACCGGCGAGCACGGCGTCGGCCGTTTGAAGCGCCCCTGGCTGCACGGCTATCTGGGGCCCGAGGTGATGGAGCTCAACCAGCGCATCAAGCGCGCGCTGGACCCCGACGGCATCCTGAACCCGGGCTCGGCGATCTAGCCCTTCCGCCGAGTGTGAATCACACGACGCTTTGACGGCGTGTCGCGTCGTGAATTTCACGCTCGGCGATTGACATGCTGCCAATACTGTCGTACGAATGAGACATGACCTCGGTTATGTCTCACGGCTTCAAGCTGTGCAACGCCGACACCTGGCCCAGCCCGTGGCCGATGTACCGGGCGCTGCGCGACCACGACCCGGCGCACCACGTCGTGCCCGACGGCAGGCCCGGCGACGACTACTTCGTGCTGTCGCGGCACGCCGACGTGTGGGCGGCGGCGCGCGACCACGAGACGTTCTCCTCGGCGCAGGGGCTGACGGTGACCTACGGCGAGCTGGAAATGATCGGCCTGCAGGACAATCCGCCGTTCGTCATGCAGGATCCCCCGGTGCACACCGAGTTTCGCAAGCTGGTGTCACGCGGCTTCACGCCCCGGCAGGTCGAGGCGGTGGAGCCCACCGTGCGCGAGTTCGTCGTCGAGCGCATCGAGCGGCTGCGCGCCGCCGGCGGCGGCGACATCGTCGCCGAGCTGTTCAAGCCGCTGCCGTCGATGGTGGTGGCGCACTATCTCGGTGTGCCCGAGGAGGATTGGGCGCAGTTCGACGGCTGGACCCAGGCGATCGTCGCGGCCAACACCAGTGAGGGCGGGATCGCCAGCGTCGGCGACGCGGTGGGGTCGATGATGGCCTACTTCACCGGGCTCATCGAGCGGCGCCGGGCCGAGCCCGGGGACGACACGATATCGCATCTGGTCGCCGCGGGGGTGGGCGCCGACGGGGACATCGCCGGGACGCTGTCGATCCTGGCGTTCACATTCACCATGGTCACCGGCGGCAACGACACCGTCACCGGAATGCTCGGCGGCTCAATGCCGTTGCTACACGGGCGCCCCGACCAGCGCCAACGGCTGGTCGACGATCCCGGGCTGATCCCCGACGCCGTGGAGGAGCTGCTGCGGCTGACCTCCCCGGTGCAGGGCTTGGCTCGCACGGCCACCCGCGACGTCACGATCGAAGACACGACGGTCCCGGCGGGGCGCAAGGCGCTGCTGCTCTACGGCTCGGCCAACCGCGACGAACGCCAATACGGCCCGGACGCGGGCGAATTGGACGTGACCCGCTGTCCGCGCAACATCCTGACGTTCAGCCACGGCGCGCACCACTGCCTGGGCGCCGCCGCGGCCCGCATGCAGTCCCGGGTAGCGCTGACCGAGCTGCTGGCCCGTTGCCCGGATTTCGAGGTCGACGAGTCCGGCATCGTCTGGGCCGGCGGCAGTTACGTGCGGCGGCCGCTGTCGGTGCCGATCAGGGTGAAGTCCTGATGCCCGACTGGCTGGCCCCGCACCGGGGCGAGGCGGCCGCCGACCGGATCCTGGACGCCGCCGAGGAGCTCTACACCCAGCGCGACCAGGCCTCGATCGGCATGAACGAGATCGCCAGGGCCGCAGGCTGTTCCCGCGCGACGTTGTACCGGTACTTCGAGAACCGCGAGGCCCTGCGGACCGCGTATGTGCACCGCGAGACGCGGCGGCTCGGGCGCGCGATCGCCGACGAGATCGGCGGCATCGACGACCCCCGCGAGCGGCTGGTGGCCAGCATGGTCGCCACGCTGCGGATGGTCCGCGACAGCCCGGCGCTGTCGTCGTGGTTCGCCGTCACCCGACCGCCGATCGGCGGCGAGCTGGCCGGGCACTCCGAGGTGATCACCGCGCTGGCCGCCGCCTTCGTCAGCTCGCTCGGCCCGGAGGACTCCGGCACCGTCGAGCGCCGGGCCCGCTGGGTGGTGCGGGTGCTCACCTCGCTGCTGATGTTCCCGGGCCGCGACGAGGCCGACGAGCGGGCGATGATCGAGGAGTTCGTGGTCCCGATCGTGGCGCCCCGTCACGACATGGAGCGCCCGACCATCCAATAGGCCCGCGCGGCAATGGATTTCCGCGGTATGCCGAAGTCGTCCTGCAGCACGCCTTTCACCGACCGCGTGGTGCGGCTGTCGCACGCCACCCAGCCGAAATGGTCGCGCGCGTCGAAGGCGGCGGATTTCACCGTCCGCACCAGGCCGTCCCCGTCGTCCTCGCGGTCCACCCAGGTGACCTCCGCGCCGCCGGCCACCGGCAGGCCCTTGTCGTCGTCGTAGCCGGCCTCCAGGAACACCCGGGCGGGCGCGCCGTCGATCGCGTCGAGCAGCGAGTTGATCGCGGGCAGTGAGGCGCTGTCGCCGACGATGACGTAGCCGGCCGGGGGCGGCTCGGGGACTGCGAACTTGCTGCCCAGCACGGTCACCTCGATGGTGTCACCGGGCTGCGCGGCGCGCGCCCACTGCGAAGCGATGCCGTCGTGCAGGGCGAACTCGACGTCCACGGTGTCGGCGGCGGGGTCGGGATCGACCAGGGTGTAGCCGCGTTGGTGCAGTCGCTCGCCGTCCGGGAACCACATCCGCACCCACATGGTCGGGTGCACGGCGTGGTCGGCGAGCAGGCCCCCCGAATCGAAGCTGAGCCGCAGGTAGTGCGGGCTGATCTCGCGCCGGCCGGTGACGGTGAGCCGGTAGTCGCCCGCGCGCATCAGCTTGAGCACCGCGCCCGCCCAGCCCCGCGATGGCTTGTGTTCGGTCATCGGGTTGCGTGTACCCATCGCATTGGCCGTGAATCCTGGGCGGAAAAATCCAGAGCCGCGGATCACACTCGAGCGCTCAGCGACGCTACGCCGACGCGGCGTGCGGCCCCGGCTGCTCGCGCGCCGCGAACGCGGTTGCGATCTCCCCCGCGCGCACCGCCACGTTGGACAGCAACGACGACGACAGGCCGTGCGTGTGTTCGACGGCGCCGTTGAGATAGATGTCGCCCGGCGCCCCCGCCTTGGGTACCAGCCGATAGTCCCGGGTGACCGCCGGGCGCCCGTCGGAGTCGAAGTCGTAGCGGGCGGCCAGGTCCCCCAGGCAACTCCGGACGTCCAGCGGCGCGTAGCCGGTCGCGTACACCACCGCATCACAGTCCAGCGTGACCTGAGAGTAGTCGATCAGGCGCGCCACCGTCAGTCGCACCATGCGCGGATACTCCTGCGCGCCAACGACTTCGGAAGCGTTGTGCATGAACAGCCGTCGTGCGCCCGCCACCCGCTCGGCGTACTCGCGCGAATAGATCTCGTCGATCAGCCGCGGGTCCACCGCCGAATAGTTGGTCGACCGGTGGTAGTCGAGCAGCCGCTGGCGCACCTGCGGGTCGGCGCGATAGAACTCGTCCATCGCCGACGGGTCGTAAACCCGGTTCGCGTAGGGGTTGTCGTCGGTGCCGCTGTACCCGTACCGGGCGAAAATCCCGTGCACCTCGGCCTGCGGGTAGGTCTCGTGCAGGTGGGCGAGGGCCTCGGCCGCGCTCTGGCCCGCGCCGACCACGGCGAATCGGCATGGGCCGGAAGGGTTCAGCGCGGCCAGATTGGTGAGCAGCCGGTGGCTGTGCCACTGCCGGGGGGTTTCGTCGACGCCGTCGGGCAGCGCGGGTCGCAGGCCCGTCGCCAACACCAGCGTCGCCGCGTGGATGACGCGCTCGGGCTCGGTGCGCACCACGAACCCGGCGTCGCCGGCGGCGACGTCGACGACGCGGTGGCCGTAGCGGACGTCGGCGACGACGCGCGCCGCGGCCCACTCGAGATAGTCGTGAAACTCCATCCGGCTCGGGAACAGCGTGTGCCGGCCGATGAACTCCACCAGCCGGTCGCGCTCGCTGAGGTAGTTGAGAAACGTGAAGTCGCTCTTGATGTTTCGCAGCGTCACCAGGTCTTTGAGGAACGGCACTTGCATGCGCGCGTGCGGCAGCAGCATCCCTTTGTGCCAGCCGAACTCGGGCTGCTGCTCGACGAACACCGCGGCCAGGTTCCGCTCGGCCAGCGCGATCGCCAACGCGAGGTTGGACGGGCCGAAGCCGACGCCCAGCAGACCGGTCTTTTCAGGAATGGGCATAGGACCGTGCCAACCGTTCCAGATAACGTTCACGGACCATGGTCTTGTTGATCAGGACAACGAAATCGGCCATGTCGAAGTCCGGATCGTAGGAGGGCTCCCCACAGATCATCCCGCCGATCCGCAGCGACCCCTGCACCATCGGCGGGATGCGCACCCGTCCCGGATCGGGCAACTCGGAGAGGCTCAACCCGTTGACCGTCACGGGATTTCGCGGAAAGACCCGGTATTGCGCGGGGGCGGGATGCCCGCCGAAGGCCGCGTCGCGCACCCCTCGCACCAGCGCGCCGCGTGGCCCACCGCCTTCCATCCGCACCGACAGCGACCCGATCCCCCACTGGTAGCCGGTGATCTCCTGATACCGGAAGATCCCCGACCACAACAAACCCATCACCGCCCCGCTGCGGTGGTCGGCGTGCACGCTGGCCCGGCCGAGCTCGACGAGCTCGGGGCGCAACTCGTTCAGGCCGCCGATGTCGAAGGTGGTGTCGGCGAACAGGCCGCCGGCGGCCCGGGCGCCGTCGGGCGGCAGCAGCCGGTAGCACCCGACGATCTGGCCGGTCGTCTCGTCGCGGGCCAGCAGGTGATCGCTGTACGGGTCGAACTGATCGACGTCGATCATGTCCCCGGTCAGCGGTCCGCGGATCGCCCGCGGCAGTGCGGCGCCCATTTCCTCGGCAAACGTCTGGTAGCGCAGCCGCTGGGCGGCCTCGATGTTTGCGGGGTCCGTCGAAATGATGACGCTGTAACGGTTGTTATCCGTCGCCGGGATGATGACCGCATCGCCCATCATGGAGTCGAACGTTACACCGGCAGGTCCTCAGCAAACGGTATTTCGGGCTTACCGTGGCGCAGCGCGCCGACGGCAATCAAGATCAGCGCCCCGACGGCCGCGACGGTGGCGGCGATCGCCGCGGCCACCAGGGCGGCCTGCATCCCGGCGGCGCTGGCCTGGCGGGCCGCCCGCGCGATGGCCGGCAGCGCCGGGCGGTAGTCGGCGGGCAGGAAATCGAGCACCCGCAGGCCCGCGCCGGCGGACAACCCGTCGACGAGCCGGTGCGCGGGTCCCGGGTCGAGGATGCGCAGCTGGGCCAACCCCTGCGTGGCGCTGTCGGAGGCCCGCCGACCGAACAGGGCGCCCAGGCCGGCGACACCGGCCAGGATGCCGACCTGGCGAACGGTGCTCACCGCGCCGGTGGCCATGCCGGCGTCGGCTACCGGCACGAATTGCAGTGCGATGTCGGACGTCAACGCGAACAGGCCGCCCAGGCCGAGCCCAGCCACGATGGAACCGGCGATGAAGTGGGTCCACTGGGTGTTCTGCTCCACCCCGGTCATCAGCCACAGCCCCACCGCGATGAGCGCCACCCCACCCGGGATCGACAGCCACGCCGGGAAATAACGCGCGGCGGCCATGGCCAGCGGCGCGCCCAGCACGCACGCGATGGTCAGCGGGAGCGCCCGCAGGCCGGATTGAAAGGGGCTGTATCCCAACGTGTTCATGAAATACAGCGCCAGGTAGTTGGTCGAGGCGATCAGCGTTCCGGCGGCCGCGAACGCGGCGAGGGACACCCCCGCGAAACCCGGGCGACGCACCACCCGCAGGTCGAGCATCGGCGCGCTCACCCGCGACTCCCAGACGCCGAACACCCACAGCCCCAACACGGAGAACGCGCTCAGCGCCAGGATCGGCCCGCTGGTCCAGCCGCGGTGGTTGCCCTCGATCAGCGCGTACACGCCCGCGAACAGCGCGGCCGACAGCCACGCGGTGCCGACCAAGTCGAGCGGATGATCCTGCGCCGCATGGGTTTCCGGGACGAACCGCACGGCGATCGCCAGGGCGGCGACGCCGATCGGCACGTTGATCAAAAAGATCGACTCCCAGCCGAAGGCTCCGACCAGCGCCCCGCCCAGGAGCGGGCCGACGGCGGCGCCCGCGCCCATCACCGCGCCGTAGATGGCGATCGCCATGCCCCTGGCCCGCTGGTCGGGAAAGGCCGCGGCCACCATCGGCAGCGAGACCCCCAGCAGCACCGCCCCACCGGCGCCCTGTAGCGCCCGGCAGGCGTTGAGCGCCTCGATGCTGTGGGCCAGCGCGCAGCCGGCCGAGGCCAGGGTGAACACGGTCATCCCACCCAGGTAGAGGCGTCGCCGCCCGAGTCGGTCGCCCAGCGTGGCGGCGGTGAGCAGCAGCCCCGCCATCGGCAGCGCGTAGGCGTCGACGACCCATTGCAGGCCGCTCAGTTCGGCGTTCAGGGATGCCTGGATGTTGGCCAGTGCGGCCGAGACGATCGTCATGTCGAGCAACAACATGAACACCGCGAGGCAGACCGCGAGCAGCGTCAGGCGAGGATGACGAGGCCCATCCCCGCGGTCGCCTGCCACCTAGCCGTCCCTGACCCGGGTGAAGCGGTGCAACAGCCACGCCAGCGGGATCGTGATCACCAGCGTCGCGACGAACAGGTAACCCATCGACCCGGTGTAGACGTGCGCGCGCACCACGTAGACCATCGCGAATTCCATGGTGATGAGGTGGATCAGGAAGATCTCGTAGGAGATCTCGCCCAGCCACACCATCGGGCGGCTGGCCAGCAGCCGCGAATACAGCCCCTGGTCACCCAGGCCCAGCGGCGCGACGGCCAGCGCGGCGATCACGGCATAGAACATCGTCTTGACCACGGCCTGGCTCATGGTCGCCGGCGAGGTGGTGGGGGCGCCGGCGATCGGCGTGGAGACGATGAAATAGCTGATGACCGCCAGCGGGATGGCCATGAACGCGTAGCAGCGCACGCCCATGCGCTGCAGCACGGCCAGCGCCATGCCGGCCAGAAACCAGCACAGGTAGGTGGGCAGCCACAGCCGGGCGCCGTCGGGAAACCAGTGGTCGGTGTGCACCAGGACCAGCCACGCCGGGCTGATCAGCGCCATCCCCGCCAGCGCGGCGAGCACCAGCTTCGGCTGCCACCGTCGCCGGCTGATCAGCACCAGCAGCAGGTAGGCCAGCAGCGGCAGCGAGACGTAGAACGCGGCTTCGACTGCCAGGCTCCACATTTGGGTGAGGCCCTGGTGCAGGTACTTGCCCAGGTAGCCGTTGCAGTAGATCTGCGTCAGCGTGAGGTTGCGGACCAGCCCGAGCCAGCTGTGCCCGGGGTTGGGTCCCGCCTCGCGGAAGTGATACAGCACGTAGGCGAACAGCACGGTGATGACGTAGGCGGGCATGATGCGCCGAACCCGGTACCACGCATAGCGACTCAGCGACGGCGGCGCGCCGCCTGTTTCGGCCGCTTTCACCCACGGCCTAAACAGCAGGAAGCCCGACAGCACGAAGAAGATCGGGACGCCGATCTCCATCCGGGAGCCGACCAGCCCCCAGTAGCCGTGCACGTACTTGCCGGTGGTGTAGGCGGCGTGGGTGCCGACGACGAGAAGCGCGGCGACGGCGCGGATCCCGGTCAGCGACGCGACGCGGTCGACGCGGGAGGTCTGCTCGAGCCCGCCCTGGGCGTCCTGTTCCTCGGACTGTTGCTTGGACAGCGTCATCCGGCGCGCCTCTTGCGTGGCTTGGACTTGTGGGGCGAGCGGTCGGGGCGCAGGTCGATCTTGACACCCGAGATGCGGGTGTGCTCAAGCTTTTTCAGCGTCGCCCTGGGAAGCTTGGCCGGCAGCTCCACCAGCGAGAAGTCCGGCCCGATGGCGATGTGGCCGAAGTCGCTGCGGTGCAGGCCGCCCTCGTTGGCGATGGCGCCGACGATCGCGCCGGGCCCGATCTTGTGCCGCTTGCCCACCGAGATCCGGTAGGTGGCGAATTCCCTTGGGGTTCTTGGTCTTTCGCTGCGCTCCGGTCGTTCTCGACGTTCGCGCCGTTCCGGCGGCGGCTCGGGCACCATCAGGAACGCGTCGCCGTCGCGGGACTGCACGGCCAGCGCCGCGGCGATGTCGGCCAGCGGGACGTCGTGCTCGCGCTCGTAGTCCTGCACCAGCCTGCGGAACAACTCGATGCCGGGGCTGGTGAGCGCGTCGGTGATGGAGTCGGCGAATTTCGCGACGCGCTGGGCGTTGACGTCCTCGACGGTGGGCAGCTCGGTTTCGGTGAGCGGCTGGCGGGTGGCCTTTTCGATCGCCTTGAGCAGGTGGCGTTCCCGCGGGGAGACGAACAGCACGGCTGTCCCTTTGCGGCCGGCCCGGCCGGTGCGCCCGATGCGGTGGACGTAGGACTCGGTGTCGTGCGGGATGTCGTAGTTGAGCACGTGCGAGATGCGTTCCACGTCAAGGCCTCTGGCGGCGACGTCGGTGGCGACCAGGATGTCGATGCTGCCGTCCTTGAGTGCGCTGATGGTTCTTTCCCGTTGGCCCTGGGGGATGTCGCCGTTGATGGCGGCCGCGGAAAAGCCCCGGGCGCGCAGCTTTTCGGCGACCTCCTCGGTGGCCTGCTTGGTGCGCACGAACACGATCATCGCCTCGAACGGCTCGACCTCGAGGATACGGGTGAGCGCGTCCATCTTGCGGGGCCCGGCGACCTGAAGGTAGCGCTGCGAAATGTTCTCGGCGGTGGCGGTTTTCGCCTTCGCGGTGATTTCGACCGGGTCGTGCAGGTATTTCTTGGTGAGCTTGCGGATGGCCGGCGGCATGGTCGCCGAGAACAGGGCCACCTGCTTGTACTCCGGGGTGTCGGCCAGGATGCGCTCGACGTCCTCGGCGAAGCCCATGGTGAGCATCTCGTCGGCCTCGTCGAGCACCAGGTAGTCGATCCGGCTCACGTCCAGCGTCCCGCGTTCCAGGTGGTCGATGACCCGGCCCGGGGTGCCGACCACCACCTGCGCGCCGCGTCGCAGGCCCGCCAGCTGCACGGTGTAGGACGAGCCGCCGTACACCGGCAGCACGTTGATCTTGGGCAGGTGCGCGCCGTAGCGGCTGAACGCCTCGGCGACCTGCAGGGCCAGCTCGCGGGTGGGCGCGAGGATCAGCGCCTGCGTCGCGGTGCTTTTGACGTCGATCTTGGACAGGATCGGGGTCGCGAACGCCGCCGTCTTGCCCGTGCCCGTCTGCGCCAGCCCGACCACGTCGGAGCCGGCCATCAGCGGCGGGATGGTGGCCGCCTGGATGGCCGTGGGCGTCTCGTAGCCGACGTCGGCGACGGCCCGCAGGACCGCAGAGTGAATCTGCAGGTCGGCGAACGTCGGAGAGGCAGCCTCGGGCGGGCTGTCGGGGAGGGTCATCAGGCCTTGGAGTCTAGTGCTGATCGCGAGCTGAGGGGGTCACTCCTCACGTCACCAGCTCGACGTCCACCCCGAGCCGCTCGTATGTCCTCAGCGCCCGTGCGTCGCGAGTCAACAGCGTGGCTCCCGCGGTTCTTGCCGTCAGTCCGACCAGCGCGTCGTAGCTCGCGCCACCGGTGACACCGTTTTCGGCGAGGTGGCCGATGAGGCCACGATGCGAGGGCGCCTCCAGCGTCAGGTAGTCGCGGGACGTGATGTCCGCCAGGTACGCGTGGGCCGCTGCGGGTGCGACGCGATGCGGCGGTGGCAGGCGGGTCAGAACGCAATAGGTTTCCAGCGCGGTGTGTGCGATCAGCCGGACGCCACGCCCCAGCGCCAATATGGCGGACTCATGCCCCTCGTGCCACGTCGCAAATCCGGCAACGAGGACGCTGGTATCTGGGGCAATCACCGCCGTACGTGATCCAGCGTTTCCCGCACGATGTCGTCGGTCAACGGCGGCAGCGGGCGTTCCGGCCGCGCGACCAGAACCGAACCCTCCCGAACGAGTTCGACGCTCGTCGGTGCCGGTTCGATCTCGATGCGCCCGTCGCGCTCGGTGATCTCCACCTGGTCGTTGCCACGCAGGCCAAGCCGGTCGCGGATGCGCTTCGGGATCACAAGGCGCCCCGCGGCGTCGATGGTAGTGCGCATGGTAGGAATTTTACCATTCGGTTGCGAACGGCAATCCCCGGCGACGCGGCCACGCCTGCCACACCCGCGGGCCCGATAACGGTACGGTTGCGCGAGTGTGGTCGCTACGTTCCCGTGCAATGACGGTTCTGGTCGTGTTCGCCTCGGTCACAACGACTTTGGCAGGCTGCGGGTCGGGAGACTCCACCGTCGCCAAGACGCCGCAGGCCACGACGACGAGCGCGACGCCCTCGATCACCGCACCCGCCACACCCAGCCCGACGTCGCAGACCGCCGCGGCGCCGGCGGATCCGTGCGCGGTCAACCTCGCCTCGCCGACGATCGCCAAGGTGGTCTCCGAGCTGCCCCGCGACCCGCGCAGCCAGCAGTCCTGGAACCCCGAGCCGCTGGCCGGCAACTACAACGAGTGCGCCCAGCTGTCGGCGGTGATCATCAAGGCCAACACCAACGTGGTCAATCCCACCACCCGGGCGGTGCTGTTCCACCTCGGCCAGTTCATCCCGCAGGGCGTCCCGGACACCTACGGGTTCAACGGCATCGACGCCGCCCAAACCACCGGCGACACAGTCGCTTTGACGTACCCGAACGCCATCGGCGTGGCGACCACGGTCAAGTTCCGCTGGAACGGCAACGGCGTCGAGCTGATCGGTAACGCCCCGGGGCACTGAGGGGCTGCGTCACGGCTCCCGCAGGAGACGGGAAACGCCGGCCGCGTCGGGGGCGACGTGCGCGATGCCGGGCAATTCGGCGAACGCGCTGTCGGCAGATACCAGAGCCGCGGCGCCGGCGTGGATCGCGGCCGCCGCGAGCACCGCGTCGAACGCGCCCAGGCGTGGCGTCGTCTCGAACAAGGCGAGACCACGGTCGAGCTGCTCGCGACCCACCTGGAGTAACGGCGAAAGCAGTTCGGCGTAGTCGCGGCCGAGAGCCGCCGCGTCGCCGCGGTCGCGCCGCCGGGCGCGGACATGGACGAACTGCTGAATCACCTCGGCCGTGGTCGTCGCCTCGATCCGCCCCTCGGCGATCGCGACGATCAGCTCGCGACACGGATCGCGAAGCGGGTGATCGGCGCCTTTGGCATAGACGAGGACCGTCGTGTCGAGGACGATCATCGGCGGTTGGCGCGCACCGCGTCCAGTTCTTCCTTCAGCTCCTGCGGGTTGGGCACGGGCATGTCGGCGGCGTCAAGAAGCCGCCGGACGGCGGACTTCCGGCGATCCCCGGGGCTGGCGATGCCGCGGTCGATGGCCTCACGCACGACCGTTGCGACCGAGACTCCACGCTCGCGCGCCACCGCAAGGATGCGCCGATGACGCTCGTCGTCGAGCAGGATCTGAAGCCGGTGCTCGAACATGCTCATACATTAGCATGCTGTTGTTAGGCGCTGACCACCAGCGGAAGCGAGATCACCCCCGGGCCGCCGGCCACGACGATCACCCACCGGCCGTCGACGGGCAGCGTCACCTCGACCGGGAAGTACGCGAACCCGATCTCGCCGACCATGGCCTGCCCGGGCATCTCGTAGACGAGGCAACGCGGCTCCTCACCCGTCGGGGGCCAGATCTCCACACGCACCTTCGCGTCGGAGTCGTCGGCCTCCGACTGGGTCAGCACCACGAGCAGAAACGATGCCGACCTGTCGGGGCCCACCACGTACCCCGACAACACGCCGCCGGACACGCTGAGCTTGTTGTCGACCACCGAGGCCGCTTCGGCAAGAAAGGCCCCCGTCACGATCACCTGGCCGAAGTTACCTCTTCATCCCCGGCGGTGTCGGACGTCTCGCCTACAGTTGCGGCTGTGTTCGTCACCGGCGACAGCGTCATCTACAGCGCGTCGGATCTCGCGGCCGCGGCCCGATGCGAGTACGCCCTGCTGCGCGATTTCGACGCGAAACTCGGCTGGGGGCCCGCCGTGTCCGTCGAGGACGAGCTGTTCGCGCGGACGGCCGCCCTGGGCACCGAGCACGAGCGACGACGGCTGGACGAGCTGCGCGACGAGTACGCCGACGGGGTCGCGATCATCGGGCGCCCGGCCTACACGATCGCCGGGCTGACGGCCGCCGCCGAGGCCACCCGGCGCGCGATCGCCCAACGCGCCCCGGTGGTGTACCAGGCCGCGATGTTCGACGGCCGGTTCGTCGGGTTCGCCGACTTTTTGGTGCGCGACGGCGAGCGCTACCGGGTCACCGACACCAAGCTGGCGCGCTCGCCCAAGGTCACCGCGCTGCTGCAGCTGGCCGCCTACGCCGACACGCTGGCCGAATCGGGTGTGCCGGTGGCGCCGGAGGCCGAACTGGAGCTGGGCGACGGCGCCGTCGTGCGCTACCGGGTCGGTGACCTGATCCCGGTATACCGTTCCCAGCGCGCCCTTTTGCAGCGCCTGCTCGACGAGCACCACGCGGCGGGCGCCCCGGTGCGCTGGGACGACGAGGGCGTCAACGCGTGCATGCGCTGCCCGCTGTGCAGCGAGCAGGTGCGCGCCGCCGACGACCTGCTGCTGGTCGCCGGCATGCGAATCACCCAGCGCGACAAGCTGATCGAAGCCGGCATCAGCACGGTCGCCGAGCTGGCCGAGCACGACGAGCCACTCCCGACAGCGCTGGGCCGGCTCGCGCAACAGGCGAAACTCCAAGTGCGCCAACGCGACAGCGGCGTCCCGCAATTCGAGGTCGTCGACGCACAACAGCTGGCACTGCTGCCCGAGCCGGACCCCGGCGACCTGTTCTTCGACTTCGAGGGCGACCCGCTGTGGACGGCCGACGGACACGACTGGGGCCTGGAGTACCTGTTCGGCGTCCTGGAGGCCGGCGGCGATTTCCATCCGCTGTGGGCGCACAACCGGATCGACGAGCGCGCGGCGCTCATCGACTTTCTGGCACTGGTCAAAAAGCGCCGCCGCCGCCGCCCGAACATGCACATCTACCACTACGCGCCCTACGAGAAGACCGCTTTGCTGCGGCTAGCCGGCCGCTACGGCGTCGGCGAGGACGACGTCGACGAGTTGCTGCGCAGCGGGACGCTGGTCGACCTGTACCCGTTGGTGCGCAAGAGCATTCGGGTGGGCGCGGAGTCGTTCAGCCTCAAGGCGCTCGAGCCGCTCTACATGGGTTCGCAGCTGCGCGCCGGCGACGTCACCACGGCCGCCGAATCCATCACCTCCTACGCCCGCTACTGCGAGCTGCAGGCCGCCGGCCAGGCCGACGACGCCGCGTCGGTGCTCAAGGAGATCGAGGACTACAACCACTACGACTGCCGCTCGACCCGCGAGCTGCGCAACTGGCTGATGCTGCGCGCCTACGAGTCCGGCGTGGTGCCCGTCGGCGCCCAACCGGTTCCGGACGGCAACACCGTCGAGGACCGCGACGAGCTGGCGACGAAGCTGACGGCGTTCGCCGGCGACGCCGGCGTCGGCGACCGCACGCCCGAGCAGACGGCGGTGGCGCTGGTGTCCGCCGCGCGCGGCTACCACCGGCGCGAGGACAAGCCGTTCTGGTGGGCGCATTTCGACCGGCTGAACTTCCCCGTCGAGGAGTGGGCCGACGACACCGACGTCTTCCTCGCCGAGACGGCATCGCCCGAAACCGACTGGCACACCCCACCCCGCGCGCGCAAGCCGCGGCGCGAGGTGCGGCTGCGCGGGGCGCTGGCGCGCGGCGACCTGGCCAGGGACGTCTTCGCGCTCTACGACCCCCCGGCCCCGACGGGCCTGTCCGACAATCCCGACCGGCGCGCGGCCGGGCGCGCCGAGGTGATAACCGTCGACGATCCAGAGGTGCCCACCCAGGTGGTGATCTGCGAGCGAACCGGCAATGACGGCAACACCTTTCACCAACTCCCCTTCGCCCTGACCCCCGGCCCGCCCATCCCGACGACGGCGCTGCGGGAGTCGATCGAAGCGACGGCCGCCACCGTGGCCGCCGGGCTGCCGCGGCTGCCGGGCACCGCCGCCGTCGACATCCTGCTGCGCCGCGCGCCCCGCACCCGCAGCGGCGCACCCCTGCCGCATGGCGGCGACACCGTCGCCGACATCACCCGCGCCGCACTGGATCTGGGCGCGTCGTACCTGGCCGTGCACGGCCCGCCGGGCACCGGCAAGACCCACACCGCCGCCCGGGTGATCGGGCGGCTGGTCACCGAGCACGGCTGGCGCGTCG
Source organism: Mycobacterium sp. NGS63 (assembly GCF_059812295.1). NCBI lineage: Bacteria > Bacillati > Actinomycetota > Actinomycetes > Mycobacteriales > Mycobacteriaceae > Mycobacterium > Mycobacterium sp. NGS63. The sequence goes on along the minus strand of NZ_JCALCJ010000002.1, from coordinate 244,484 downwards.
GCGTGGTGGCGCAATCGCACGCCACGGTGGAGAACCTGCTGGACTGCGTGATCGACGCCGGGCTGGATCCCGGCCGGGTCGCCAAGAAGCCCCACCACCACGACGGGCCGCGCTGGCAGCAGATCGACGCCGGCCAGTACGCGGCCTTCATCGCCGACCACCCCGGATGCGTGATCGGCGGCACGGCATGGGATTTCGCCAACGCCAGCCGGATACCGCCCGGCGCGCTGGACCTGCTGGTGATCGACGAGGCGGGGCAGTTCTGCCTGGCCAACACCATCGCCGTGGCACCCGCGGCCGCCAACCTGATGCTGCTCGGCGACCCCCAGCAGCTGCCGCAGGTCAGCCAGGGCACCCATCCCGAGCCGGTCGACACGTCGGCGCTGGACTGGCTGGTCGACGGGAAGCGCACGCTGCCCGACGAGCGCGGCTACTTCCTGGACCGCTCGTATCGCATGCACCCGGCGGTGTGCGCCGCGGTGTCCGCGCTGTCCTACGAGGGCAGGCTGGGCGCCCACGAGTGCGCCGCCGCGCGCCGCCTCGACGGCTATGAGCCCGGGGTGCACGTGAGTTCGGTTGCTCACCAGGGGAACTCGACGGAGAGCCCCGAGGAGGCCGACGCCATCGCCGAGCAGATCGGGCGCCTGCTCGGGCGGGCGTGGACCGACGAGCGCGGCACCCGGCCGCTGGCCGCGTCCGACGTGCTGGTGCTGGCGCCCTACAACGCGCAGGTGACGCTGATCCGCCGGCGGCTGGGCTCCGCCGGCCTCGGCGCGGTGCGGGTCGGCACCGTCGACAAGTTCCAGGGCGGGCAGGCGCCGGTGGTGTTGGTGTCGATGACGGCCTCGTCCATCGACGACGTGCCGCGCGGAATCTCGTTCCTGCTCAACAGGAATCGGCTCAACGTCGCCGTCAGCCGGGCGCAGTACGCGGCGGTGATCGTGCGCTCGCAGCTGCTGACCGAGTACCTGCCCGGCACGCCCGAGGGGCTGGTCGACCTGGGCGCGTTCCTGACGCTGACCGAAACGGCGTTACAAGCGTCGCGCGTCGTGTTCGCGGACCAGTAGGAACTCGACGTAGTCGTCGTAATCATCGAAGCCGTCGTCGTCGTCGGCAACCTTGTCGACCGGCGCGGCCCCGACGAACCCGACCAGGAACAGCGCGGCGAGGATCCCGAACAGCGCGATGAACGCGGGCAGCAGCACCGACTGCGCCATCGCGGCGGAAAACGGGTCGCGCAGAAACCACGGCAGCTGCAGGCCGGCGGCACCCTCCTCGGCGCCCGCCCCCGCGGGCATCTCGGCCCCAATGCGCGATGTCATGAACGCGGCCATCCCGGCGCTGCCGAGCACCGCCCCGAGCTGGCGGATCGAGTTGTACACCGCCGAGCCCGCGCCGGCCAGGTCCGCGGGCAGGTTGCGCGTCGCGGTGGCCGTCAGCGGCGACCACACGAACGCCATCCCGACGCCGACGGCGAAAAACGGCAGCACCAGCCGCCAGATCGGCGTCTGCGGCGCCATCTCGAACGACAGCCACGTGAGCGCGATCGCCAGCACCGAAAAGCCGAACCCGAGGACGGGCCGCGGATGGTAGCGGTCGACCAGCGTGCCGACGAACGGCGCCAGCACGCCGTTGGCCACCGCCATCGGCGCGATCAGCAGCGCCGAGCGCGTCGGCGACAGCCCGCACACCCCCTGCGCGTAGAACGTCAGCGGCAGCATGATCGCCGTCGCCACGAACGACACGATGGCCACGCCGGCGTTGCACAGGCCGAAGTCCCGGTCGGCGAAGATCGCCAGCGGGATCAGCGGTTCGCCGGTGTTCACCGACTGCCAGTAGACGAACGCCGAGACGAACCCGACGCCGGCGACGATCATCGCCCAGATCCACGGCTGCCAGTGCGCGGCCTGGCCCTGCTGCAGGCCGAAGACGATCAAAAACACCCCGACCCCGGATAACCCGACGCCGATCAGGTCGAAGCGGTGCGTCTGGGTGGGCAGCACCGGGATCAGCCACACCGCCAGCGCCAGCCCGATGACCCCGATCGGGACGTTGACGAAGAAGATCCACTGCCAGCCCAGCCCGTCGACCAACGCGCCACCGGCCAGCGGCCCCACCAGGCTGGCGACGCCGGCGGTGGCGCCCCACAGGCTGACCGCCACGCCGCGGCGGGCCGCCGGGAAGATCCGGGTGATCGTCGACAGGGTCTGCGGGGTGAGCACCCCGGCGCCCACGCCCTGCACCACCCGCGCGGCGATCAGCATGGCGGCGCTGCCCGACAGCCCGCACCACATCGAGGCCACGGTAAACACCACCAGGCCGATCAGGTAGAGGTTCTTGGGCCCGAACCGGTCCCCGAGCCGCCCGGCCACCAGCAACACCACCGCGTAGCCCAGCAGGTAGGCGCTGGTCACCCAGACCACGGAGGCGTAGCCGATGCGCAGGTCGGCCATGATGGTCGGGTTGGCGATCGCGACGATCGTCGAGTCGACCATGATCATGAAGAAGCCGATCATCATCGCCCACAGCGCGTGCCACGGGTTCTGCGAACGCGACACCATCGCGGAGTTCCAGCGCCGGACGAACTCCGGCCCACGGGGGGTCGCCGTGGTCATGTGGCCTACCCCCTCTCGCCCCTCCAACGAAATGGCCGCATCTCACCCTGCCCGCATTATTGCCCGCCGGCCAACGGGCCGCTCGCCCGCGGATACCCACTCGCAGCGGTTAGCCTGAAGGGACGCAATTGGCAGGAGAGACAATATGCGGGCCCGACGGAACAGAGCTCGACTGATGTCACGGCCGGACCGGACGCCGGACGACGGCGGCCGGCCCAAGGCGTCCGCGCGGGCCTTGGCCCAGGTCATCGAGCGCAGCACCCGGATCCACGGCCCGGCCGCGCAGGCCTACGTGACGCGGCTGCGACGGGCCCACCCGGGCGCCAGCCCCGCCCAGATCGACGCCAAGCTGGAAAAGCGCTTTTTGGCCGCGCTGACGGCCAGCGGCGCCGCGGTGGGTTCGGCCGCGACGTTCCCCGGCGTCGGGACGCTGACGGCGGTGTCCGCGGGCGCCGGGGAGACCGTCTTCTTCGTCGAGGCCACCGCCCTGTTCGTGCTGGCCAAGGCCGTGGTCTACAACATCCCCGCCGACCACCGGGAGCGCCGCCGCGCGCTGGTGCTGTCGGTCCTGGTCGGCGACGACAGCAAGCGCGCCATCGGCGAGCTGATCGGCCCTGGGCGCACCAATGGCGGCTGGCTGGCCGAGGGCATGGCGTCGCTGCCGCTGTCGACGCTGTCGGGGCTGAACAACCGCATGCTGCGCTACTTCGTCAAGCGGTACACGGTGCGCAAGGGCGCCCTGATGTTCGGCAAGCTGCTGCCGGTCGGCATCGGCGCCGTGGTCGGGGGCGCCGGCAACCGGATGGCGGGCAAGAAGATCGTGCGCAACGCCCGCGACGCGTTCGGCGCGCCGCCGGCTCGCTGGCCGGGCACCCTGCGGCTGCTGCCGCCGGTGCACGAGGCCGGCTAGCCCGCCGCGTTTGCGCCGAGACTGCACTCAGAGCGTCCCGGAGCGGGTGGAACGCGATCTGTGCGCAGGCTCGATCGCCCTAAACTCCCCGCGAACGGCTAGCCTTTATTGGGGGCGGAATCGTTCCAGGACCACAAGGATTGAGGCGAACAGCGGCCGTGAGCAACATATCTCCGTTCGGGCAAAATGAATGGCTGGTCGAGGAGATGTACCGCAAGTTCCGTGACGACCCCTCGTCCGTGGACCCCAGCTGGCACGAGTTCCTGGTCGACTACAACCCCGAGCCGGCCACCGAAGCCCCCTCGGGCGACGGACAGGCCGCCCCCGCCGCCGCGCCGGAACCCAAGCCGACGGCAGGCAACGGCGCACCGACGCCGGCCGCGGCCCCGACCGCCCCGGCCAAGGCCGCGCCGAAGCCCGCCGCCCCCCCGCCCGCCGAGGGCGACGAGGTGCAGGTGCTGCGCGGCGCGGCCGCGGCCGTCGTCAAGAACATGTCCGCGTCGCTGGAGGTGCCGACGGCGACCAGCGTGCGGGCGGTCCCGGCCAAGCTGCTGATCGACAACCGGATCGTCATCAACAACCAGCTCAAGCGCACCCGCGGCGGCAAGATCTCCTTCACCCACATCCTGGGCTACGCGCTGGTGCAGGCGATCAAGCAGTTCCCGAACATGAACCGGCACTACGCCGAGGTCGACGGCAAGCCCAACGCGGTCACCCCCGCGCACACCAATCTCGGGCTGGCCATCGACCTGCAGGGCAAGGACGGCAAGCGCTCCCTGGTGGTGGCCGGCATCAAGCGCTGCGAGACCATGCGCTTCGCGCAGTTCGTCACCGCCTACGAGGACATCGTGCGCCGGGCCCGCGACGGCAAGCTGACCGCCGAAGACTTTGCGGGCGTGACGATTTCGCTGACCAACCCGGGCACCATCGGCACCGTGCACTCGGTGCCCCGGCTGATGGCCGGGCAGGGCGCCATCATCGGCGTCGGCGCCATGGAGTACCCCGCCGAGTACCAGGGGGCCAGCGAGGAGCGCATCGCCGAGCTGGGCATCGGCAAGCTGATCACGCTGACGTCGACGTACGACCACCGCATCATCCAGGGCGCCGAGTCCGGCGACTTCCTGCGCGTCATCCACGAGATGCTGCTCTCCGACGGCTTCTGGGACGAGATCTTCCGCGAGCTGTCCATCCCCTACCTGCCGGTGCGCTGGAGCACCGACAACCCCGACTCGATCGTCGACAAGAACGCCCGGGTGATGGAGCTGATCGCGGCCTACCGCAACCGCGGGCACCTGATGGCCGACATCGATCCGCTGCGCCTGGACGGGACCCGGTTCCGCAGCCACCCCGACCTGGAAGTGCTGACCCACGGCCTGACGCTGTGGGACCTCGACCGCGTGTTCAAGGTCAACGGCTTCGCCGGCTCCGAGTACAAGAAGCTGCGCGACGTGCTAGGCCTGCTGCGCGACGCCTACTGCCGCCACATCGGCGTGGAGTACACCCACATCCTGGAACCCGAACAGCAGGAGTGGCTGCAACACCGCGTGGAGACCAAGCACGTCAAACCGACTGTGGCAGAACAGAAGTTCATCCTGAGCAAGCTGAACGCAGCCGAGGCCTTCGAAACCTTCCTGCAGACCAAATACGTTGGGCAGAAGCGCTTTTCGCTGGAGGGCGCCGAGAGCGTGATCCCGATGATGGACGCGGCGATCGACCAGTGCGCCGAGCACGGCCTCGACGAGGTGGTCATCGGGATGCCGCACCGCGGCCGGCTCAACGTGCTGGCCAACATCGTCGGCAAGCCGTACTCGCAGATCTTCTCCGAGTTCGAGGGCAACCTCAACCCGTCGCAGGCGCACGGCTCCGGCGACGTCAAATACCACCTCGGCGCCACCGGCGTGTACCTGCAGATGTTCGGCGACAACGACATTCAGGTGTCGCTGACCGCCAACCCGTCGCACCTGGAGGCCGTCGACCCGGTGCTCGAGGGCCTGGTGCGGGCCAAGCAGGACCTGCTCAACCGCGGCGCCGAGGACCACGGCGACGAGAAGGCCTTCTCGGTGGTGCCGATGATGCTGCACGGCGACGCCGCCTTCGCCGGCCAGGGGGTGGTGGCCGAGACGCTGAACCTGGCCAACCTGCCCGGCTACCGCGTCGGCGGCACCATCCACATCATCGTCAACAACCAGATCGGCTTCACCACCGCGCCGGAGTACTCGCGCTCCAGCGAGTACTGCACCGACGTCGCGAAAATGGTTGGGGCGCCGATCTTCCACGTCAACGGCGACGACCCCGAGGCGTGCGTGTGGGTGGCCAAGCTGGCCGTCGACTTCCGCCAGCGGTTCAAGAAGGACGTCGTCATCGACATGCTGTGCTACCGCCGCCGCGGCCACAACGAGGGCGACGACCCGTCGATGACCAACCCGTACATGTACGACGTCGTCGACACCAAGCGCGGGGCCCGCAAGAGCTACACCGAGGCCCTGATCGGCCGCGGCGACATCTCGCTGAAGGAGGCCGAGGACGCACTGCGCGACTACCAGGGCCAGCTGGAGCGGGTGTTCAACGAGGTCCGTGAGCTGGAGAAGCACGGCGTGCAGCCCAGCGAGTCGGTCGAGGCCGACCAGCTGGTGCCGGCCGGGCTGGCCACCGCGGTGGACAAGTCGCTGCTGGCGCGCATCGGCGACGCGTTCCTTTCCGTGCCCGACGGTTTCACCGTGCACCCGCGGGTGCAGCCGGTGCTCGACAAGCGCCGGGAGATGGCCTACGAGGGCAAGATCGACTGGGCCTTCGGCGAGCTGCTGGCGCTGGGTTCGCTGGTGTCGGAGGGCAAGTTGGTGCGGCTGTCGGGGCAGGACACCCGCCGCGGCACCTTCTCCCAGCGGCATTCGGTGATCATCGACCGCAACACCGGCGCGGAGTTCACGCCGCTGCAGCTGCTGGCGACCAACCTCGACGGCAGCCCCACCGGCGGCAAGTTCCTGGTCTACGACTCGCCTTTGTCGGAGTACGCCGCCGTCGGCTTCGAGTACGGCTACACGGTGGGCAACCCGGACGCACTGGTGTTGTGGGAGGCGCAGTTCGGCGACTTCGTCAACGGCGCGCAGTCGATCATCGACGAGTTCATCAGCTCCGGTGAGGCCAAGTGGGGCCAGCTGTCCAACGTGGTGCTGCTGCTGCCGCACGGCCACGAGGGCCAGGGCCCCGACCACACCTCGGCCCGCATCGAACGCTTCCTGCAGCTGTGGGCGGAGGGCTCGATGACGATCGCCGTGCCGTCCACCCCATCGAATTATTTCCACCTGCTGCGCCGGCACGCTCTCGACGGCATCCAGCGACCGCTGATCGTGTTCACCCCGAAGTCCATGCTGCGCAACAAGGCCGCGGTCAGCGACATCAGGGACTTCACCGAGATCAAGTTCCGTTCGGTGCTGGAGGAACCCACCTACGAGGACGGCATCGGCGACCGCACCAAGGTCCGGCGAATCCTGTTGACCAGCGGCAAGATCTACTACGAACTGGCGGCGCGCAAGGCCAAGGACAACCGCGACGACGTGGCGATCGTGCGCATCGAGCAGCTCGCCCCGCTGCCCAAGCGCCGGCTGAACGAGACGCTGGACCGCTACCCGTCCGCCGCGGAGTTCTTCTGGGTGCAGGAGGAGCCGGCCAACCAGGGCGCCTGGCCGCGGTTCGGCCTGGAGCTGCCGGAGTTGTTGCCCGACAAGCTGATCGGGCTCAAGCGCATCTCGCGGCGGGCGATGTCCGCGCCGTCGTCGGGCTCGTCGAAGGTGCACGCCGTCGAGCAGCAGGAGATCCTCGACACGGCCTTCCGCTAGCCCGTAGCCCCGTTGCCGCCGGTCGCGCCGGGGGTTGACCCCGACCCGCCCGCGCCGCCGGCGCCGCCGCCGCCACCGCTGCCCTGCCCGCCGGCGGTGCCGGACGGGCCGATGGGAGAACCCCCGCCGGGTTGCTTGTCCGTGATGCCGCCGGAGCCACCAGCACCGCCCGCACCGCCATTCCCGCCGGTGCCCCCGGCGCCGCCCGCCCCCTGGCTGGCGGCGGAACCCGCGTGGCCGCCGAAGCCGCCGTCCCCCGCCTTACCGGCCGCGCCGCCGGAACCGCCTTGGCCGCCCGTGCCGCCGGCGCCCCCGCTGCCGCCGGTGCCCCCGTCGCCGCCGATCCCGAACTCGTTGCCCACGCTGATCGCGTAGGCATTGCCGCCGGCGCCGCCGAGTCCGCCGTCACCGCCGCGACCGCCGGAGCCGCCCGCGCCCCCGGCCCCGCCGTCGCCCGCGGCGCCGCCGGTGCCGAACAGCAGCCCCCCGCGACCGCCGTCGCCCCCGACGCCCCCGGTGCCGCCGACCCCGCCCGTGCCGCCGACGCCGCCGGTGCCGCCGTCGCCGCCGCCACCGCCGACGGCGTTGAGGTCGTTGTTGCCGGAGGTGGTGGCGGTACCGCCGGCGCCGCCCACGCCGCCGTTCGCGGCGATGCCGCCGGTCCCGCCCGTGCCGCCAATGCCGCCGCGGCCGCCGGCGCCGCCGCTGCCGAAGAGCAGCCCGCCGTTGCCGCCGATCCCGCCGGCACCGCCGGTGCCGCCCGCGCCGGCGCTCGCACCGAGGCCACCGCCGCCGGCGCCGCCGATCCCCCCGTTGCCGCCCTGGGCATCGGCGTCGGACCCGGAGACGTTGGGCCCGTAGCCCGCCCCGCCGGTGCCGCCGACCTGGCCCACCGCCCCGCCGCTGCCCGGGCCGCCGGGGCCGCCCGCGTTGCCGGCGGCCAGGCCGGTGTTGCCGGTGCCGGCCGTCCCGCCGTCGGGGGTTACCGCGGTGGTGCCCGCCAGACCCATGCCGCCCTGCCCGCCCGACCCGCCGTTGCCGAAGACGACCGCGCTGCCGCCCGCGCCGCCGGTGCCGGGGCTGCCGCCGTTGACGCCGGGCGCGGCGGCCCCGCCGGACCCGCCCACGCCGCCGTTGCCGTAGAACAGGCCGCCGGTGCCGCCGTGACCGCCGCTGGCCCCGGCCCCGCCGCCACCGCCGGCCCCGCCGCTGCCGATCAGCCCGGCGTTGCCGCCGTTGCCGCCGGCCACGCCGCTCGCCGTTTGGCTGAACCCGGTCCCGCCGTTGCCGAACAGGAGTCCGCCGGCCCCGCCGTTCGGGCTCGCCGCCGTCCCGTCGGTTCCGTTGCCGATCAGGGGGCGCCCCAGCAGCGCCTGGGTGGGCGCGTTGACCGCGCCCAGCAGATCCTGCAGCGGGTTGGCGTTGGCGGCCTCGGCGGCGGCGTACGAGCCCGCGCCGGCGGTCAGCGCCTGCACGAACTGCTGCTGAAACACGTTGGCCTGCCTGCTGATCCGCTGATAGGCCTGGCCGCGGGCACCGAACACGGCGGCGATGGCCGCCGACACGTCGTCGGCGCCCGCCGGGCGCACCTCGGCGATCGCGGCCGCGCTGTTCACCTCGCCCAGCGCCGAGCCGACGCCCGCCAACTCGGCGGCCGCCCGTACCAGCGCCTCGGGCGCCGCCGTGACAAACGACATTCCAGCCTCCCTCGTGCTACGCCGCCGGCAGCGCCATCGCCAGGAAGTCCAGCCGCCACAGCGACTGAAACAGCTTGCGCGCGAACGTCTCTAGGTCGGCGGCGCTGGCCCGCGGCGACGCGGCGGTCTGCGCCACGGACGCGGCGATCTCCCGGATCGTGCGGCGGCCGTCGACCTGCTGCACGAACGGCAGCTGCGCGGCGTTGAGCGCCATGCGCCAGTCCGTGCGGAAGATCTCGTTGCCGGACAGCCCGCAGCGCATCCGGAACATCGGAACGTAGTCGAGGCAGGCGTCGGCCGAAAAGTCAACCGTGTAGCTCTCTTTCGGGCGCTCCGGCCGGCACGCCATGAAGAAGTGACAACCGCCGAACGTGTGCACCCGCTCCATCACCGACCAGATCTGGCGCTCCGGCAACGCGTTCACGGCCCGGTTGAGATCGGTTCCCGGCGCGAACGAATCATGCGGGTAGTAGGGCGCATTGAGCAGCCAGCCCTGAAAAGCCAGCCCGGCACCGGTGACCAGGTCGATGCAGTCGTCGACGTCGTAGCTGCGGTCGCGGCCGTGCAGGAAGGTGTCGACGACGGCGCCGTCGTAGCGCAGTTCGGCTCCTTCGATGCGCAGGTAACTCTGGATGTGGTGATCCGCCGGCAGCAATGCCATCAGCTCCTTGACGATCTCCACCGACATCTCGTCCTGGCTCAGCCCCAGGTCGCGAAACACCGACTGCAGCATTTCCACGCCGACGCGCCCGTACTTGGCGTACAGCGTCAGGCCGATCGCGCCGTCCGTGCGCAGGCAGGCGCCGAGCGCCTTCATGCCCACCAGCGGATCGGCCATGTGGTGCAGAACGCCGGTCGAGACGATGAGGTCGAAGTCGAGGTTCAGCGAACCCAGCTCCTCGATGGGCAGCAGGTGCAGTTCGAGGTTCCACAGGCCGTGCTTGTCCTTGAGGTATTGCTGATGGTCCAGCGACGGCCGGCTGATGTCGACCCCCACCACCTTGGCGCCGGGGTTCTTGTACGCGAAGACGGCCGCCTGGTTGGTGCCGCACCCCGCGATGAGGATGTCGAGGTCGGGCTTGTATTCCCGGTCCGGCCACAGATTTCGGTGAAAATGCGTCGGGTCGTACCAGTGCCAGATGTGGTCGGGCATCTGGGTGAGGTCGGTGATGGGCTGGGGGTAGCGCCAGCGCTCGTACTGTTGGGAGACGACGTCGGCGCGGGGATCGGTGTTCATTGCAGCGCTGCCTCCATGTGGGGAAGCATCGCAGATCCGGTGCCGCGCGGGGTGCGAATATGGCCGACGCTGTCCCCCCTGCTCCCGGTACCCGGGGTACCGGCTAGCCTCGACGGGGATCGACGGACAGGAGGGTGCTCATGCAGGGGTTCGCGGGCAAGGTCGCCGTGGTCACCGGCGCGGGATCGGGCATCGGGCAGGCGCTGGCCATCGAACTGGCCCGCTCGGGCGCCAAGGTGGCGATCAGCGACGTCGACCTCGAGGGCCTGGGGCAGACCGAAGAAAAGCTGAAGGCGATCGGCGCCGGAGTCAAGGCCGACCGGCTCAACGTCACCGAGCGCGAGGCGTTTTTGGCCTACGCCGACCAGGTCGCCGAGCACTTCGGCAAGGTCAACCAGATCTACAACAACGCCGGCATCGCCTTCACCGGCGACATCGAGGTCAGCCAGTTCAAGGACATCGAGCGGGTGATGGACGTCGACTTCTGGGGCGTCGTCAACGGCACCAAGGCCTTCCTGCCGCACCTGATCGCCTCCGGGGACGGCCACGTCGTCAACGTCTCCAGCGTGTTCGGGCTGTTCTCGGTGCCGGGGCAGGCGGCCTACAACGCGGCCAAATTCGCCGTGCGCGGCTTCACCGAGGCGCTGCGCCAGGAGATGGTGCTGGCCGGCCACCCCGTCGCCGTGACCACGGTGCACCCCGGCGGCATCAAGACCGCGATCGCCCGCAACGCCACCGCCGCCGACGGGCTGGACCCCGAACAACTGGCCAAGCTGTTCGACAAGCGGCTGGCCCGGACCAGCCCCGAAAAGGCCGCCAAGATCATCCTGGACGCCGTGCGCAAGAAGAAGGCCCGCGTCCTCGTCGGCACCGACGCCAAGCTACTGGACGTGATGGTGCGCGTCGCGGGGCCTTACTATCAGCAGCTGTTCGGCCCCGTGATGGGCCGCCTGATGCCCAAGGTCTGACTCCACCCTTCTCGCCGAGACTGCGCTCAGCGCGACCAAAACCGCTCGCGGCACGCTCTGGGCGCAGTTTCGATGCGCCGCGAATCAGCGCCCCAGCGGGTGTTCGGCCAGCCAGCGGCCGGCCACCGCCTGCGGGTCGGCGCCGGCGGCCACCTGGCGGCGCATGTCGGCCAGCGCCGCGGTGTCCAGCACGCCGGCCACCTCGTTGATCGCCAGCAGTTGCCGCTCGCCCAGCGCGTTGCGGCGATACAGCGGCACCACGTTCTCGGCCCGGATCAGCGCGGGCTTGCCGTCGGCCAGCGCGACCAGGTCGGCGGGGTTGCCGGGGTCGGCGGTGGTGGTCCACCCCGCCGTCAGCTGACCGGCCCGCACCGCATCGAAAACCGCTGCCGTAGAAGGGAATTCGCGCGGCACCGGCAGCCGGCACGATCCGACCGAAGCCGGCGCGGGAAACCCGGCGACGGCCCCGACCGTCAGCCCGTCGCAATGCTTGGGCAGCGCGGCCAGGTCCGCGGTGAGGTCGTGGCCACCCCACGCCCGCGCGGTGGCCTGCGTGACCAGCAGCACGGGCTTGTCCTCGGCCGCGGTGGTGTAGTCGCCGGCCAGGACGCCCTCGGGCAGCGCCGCGATCATCGCGCGGTAGACCTGCGCGTCACCCACGGCGGAAGCGCCGGGTTGCACGCGAGCCAGCGTCCGGCCGGTGAATGCCGGCACGACGGTGAACGCGCCGGAGTCCAGTCCGGCGAGCGGGTCGGCGGCGGTCTCGGGCCGCGCCGCGAAACCGTACGAGCGCAGCGCCGCGGTGTAGATGCTCGCCAGCAGCGCCGAGTCGGAGCCGACCACCAATTCCGCTGGGGGACGGCCGGTTCCGCAGCCGGCCACCGCCAGCAGCGCGGCCAGCAGGGTTAAGGCCAGCCTGCTCACACGGAGGTGTCGGCGGCGATCGCGACGGCGGCGGCGACGGCCTCCCCGACGCGCGCGTCCAGCGGGCTGGGCACGATCCGGTCGATCGCGAGGTCGTCGCTGACGACGGAGAAGATCGCCTCGGCCGCGGCCACCATCATCTTTTCGGTGATCCGCCGCGCCCCGGCGTCCAGCGCGCCGCGGAACACGCCGGGGAACGCCAGCACGTTGTTGATCTGGTTCGGGAAGTCGCTGCGGCCGGTGGCCACCACGGCCGCGTACTTCGAAGCGACGTCGGGATGGATCTCCGGGTCCGGGTTGCTCAAAGCGAACACGATCCCGCCCGGCGCCATCGTGGCGATCAGCTCCTCGGGGACCACGCCGCCCGACAGCCCGAGGAACACCTCGGCGCCCTCGACCGCCTCGACCATGCCGCCGGTGAGGCCGTCGGGGTTGGTGCTGCGGGCCAGGTCGGCCTTGACGACGTTCATGTCGTCGCGCCCGGCGTGCAGGATGCCCCGCGAGTCGAGCACCGTGATGTCCGAAACCCCCATCGTCAGAAGGAGTTTCGTGCACGCGACACCCGCCGCGCCGGCACCGGAGACCACCACGCGCAGCGAGGACATGTCGCGGCCGAGCAGCTTGGAAGCGCCCATCAGGGCGGCCAGCACGACGATCGCGGTGCCGTGCTGGTCGTCGTGCATCACCGGGCAGTCCAGCGCCTCGATGACGCGGCGCTCGATCTCGAAGCAGCGCGGGGCGGAGATGTCCTCGAGGTTGACCGCGCCGAACGTCGGCCGCAGCCGCACCAGGGTCTCGACGATCTCGTCGGGGTCCTTGGTGTCCAGCACGATCGGGATCGCGTTCAGCCCGCCGTACGCCTGGAACAGGGCGCACTTGCCCTCCATCACCGGCAGCGACGCCTCGGGCCCGATGTCGCCCAGGCCCAGCACCGCGCTGCCGTCGCTGACAACGGCCACCAGCCGGTTCGACCAGGTGTAGCGGGCGGCCAGGGTGCGGTCGGCGGCGATCGCGCGGCTGACCTGCGCCACGCCCGGGGTGTAGGCGATCGACAGGGCGCGCTGGGTGTCCAGCGGCGCCTGCAGCGCCACGGAGAGCTTTCCGCCTACGTGCGCCTCGAAGATCTCGTCGTCTCCGATGGCGACCTGAGGATGCACGGTTTCTGGCACGGAATCAGGGTACTGACTACCCCTTAGTAGGCCTAATTTGGATTGGCCCCCGCCCCGCCCGGCCGTGGCTACTATTTGCATACCGCTATGTGGACCCGGCGGGGAGGTGCGGCAGATGTCGTTCGTGATCACGGCACCCGAGACGGTGACGGCGGCGGCCGCGGAGCTGGCGAGCGTGGGCGCGACGATCGGGGCAGCCAACTCGACCGCGGCGGCCGCCACGACGGGCGTGCTGGCCGCCGGGGCCGATGAGGTGTCGGCGCAGATCGCGGCGGTGTTCAGCGCGTACGGCCGCGGGTATCAGGCCCTCGGTGCCCAGGCGGACGCGTTTCACCAGCACTTCGTGCAGGCGTTGAACGCCGGCGCGACCGCGTATGCCGGCGCCGAGACCGTCAACGTCGAGCAGAACCTACTCAACGTGATCAACGCGCCCACGCAGGCGCTGCTGGGGCGCCCGCTGATCGGCAACGGCGCCGACGGCGGGCCCGGGCAGCAGGGCGGGACCGGCGGCCTGCTGGTCGGCAACGGCGGCAACGGCGGGGCCGGGTTGGCCGGCCAGGCCGGCGGCAACGGCGGCGCCGCCGGGCTGATCGGCAACGGCGGAGCCGGCGGGACCGGTGGGCCGGGCCTGGCCGGCGGGGCGGGCGGGACCGGCGGGATCCTGTTCGGCAACGGCGGCCATGGCGGCGCCGGCGGCCTCGGCACGGCCACGGCGGCCGGCGGCACCGGCGGTGCGGGCGGCAACGCCCTAGGGCTGTGGGGCCACGGCGGCGCGGGCGGCGACGGCGGAGCCGGCGCGGCCGGCGCGGCCGGCGTCAACCCCGTCGACGCTCCCACCGCCAGGGCCACATCGGGCGGCGCGGGCACCAACGAGGTCAACCACGCAGGCGGCGCCGGCGGCGCCGGCATCACCGGCGCCGGCTTACCGGGGGTGGCCGGCGGCGACGGCGGCTCCGGCGGCAGCGTCACGGTGACGGGCAACACCACGTTCAGCGGGGGCGGCGGCGGCGCGGGCGGCAACGGCGGAGCCAACGCGCCCGGCGGTAACGGCGGCGCCGGCGGCACCGCCGTCACCACGGCACTCACCGCGACGGCCGTCGGCGGCACCGGCGGCCAAGGCGGCGACGGCGGGGCCGGCGCCCCGGGAGGTGCGGGCGGGCCCGGTGGCAACGGCGTCGCCGCAACCGCGGGCACCGCAGTCGGCGGCGCCGGCGGCAACGGCGGAAATGGGGGAACGGGCGCCGCCGGTGGCGCCGGCGGCAGGGGCGGCAACGGCGTGGGTGCGGCCACGCCGGCGGGCGGGCTGGGCGGCACCGGAGGCAACGGCGGCACCGGCGCGTCCGGCTCGCCGGCGGGCAACGGCGGCGCCGGCGGCGCGGGCGGGCACGGTGGACTGCTGCTCGGCAATGGCGGCGCCGGCGGCGCCGGCGGGTCGGGCGGCCTCGGCGGCGCCGGCGCCGGCGGCGGCGCCGGCGGGTTCGGCGGCAATGGCGGGACGGGCCAGGCCGCCTTCCAGGACGGCAACGGCGGCAACGGCGGCAACGGCGGCGCCGGTGGCGGCGGCGGCGCCGGCGGTAACGGCGGCGACGGCGGCGCGGGCGGCGCGGGCGGGCTGCTCGGGCAGCTGGGCAGCCCAGGCGCCGGAGGGACGCCCGGCGGCGGCGGAGCCGGCGGCACGGGCGGCGCCGCCGGCCTCGGCGGCGGCGGGAACGTCGCCGGCACCAACGGCACACCCGGGGGGACCGGCGCGAACGGCGCGCCGGGCAACCCCGGCCACACCGGGTGAGGGGTTAGATCAGGCCCAGCTCCGTAACGGCCTTGCGCTCGTCGGCCAGCTCGGCGGTCGACTTGTCGATGCGGCCGCGGGAGAACTCGTCGATGTCCAGGCCCTGCACGATCGACCAGTCGCCGTCCTTCGTCGTCACCGGGAACGACGAGATCAGGCCCTCCGGCACGCCGTAGGAGCCGTCGGACAGGACCGCCATCGACACCCAGTCGCCCGCCGGGCTGCCCAGCAGCCAGTCGCGGGCGGCGTCGATGGTCGCCGACGCGGCCGACGCCGCCGACGAGGCGCCGCGCGCGTCGATGATCGCCGCGCCGCGCTTGGCGACGGTGGGGATGAAGTCATTCTCGATCCAGGCCTGGTCGTTGACCACCTCGGCGGCGTTCTTGCCGCCGACCTCGGCGTGGAAGACGTCGGGGTACTGGGTCGCGGAGTGGTTGCCCCAGATCGTCATCTTCTTGATGTCGGTGACCTTGGCGCCGGTCTTGCGCGCCAGCTGCGTGATCGCCCGGTTGTGGTCCAGGCGGGTGAGCGCCGAGAACCGCTCGCGCGGGATGTCGGGCGCGTTGCTCATCGCGATCAGCGCGTTGGTGTTGGCCGGGTTGCCGGTCACGCCGACGCGCACGTCGTCGGCGGCCACCGAGTTGAGCGCCTTGCCCTGGGCGGTGAAGATCGCGCCGTTGGCCTCGAGCAGGTCGCCGCGCTCCATGCCCGGCCCGCGCGGGCGGGCGCCCACGAGCAGGGCCAGGTTCACGCCGTCGAAGATCTTGTTCGGGTCGGCGCCGATCTCGACGCCCGAGAGCAGGCCGAACGCGCAGTCGTCGAGCTCCATCACCACGCCCTCGAGCGCCTTGAGCGCGGGCTCGATCTCGAGCAGGCGCAGCTCGATCGGGCGGTCGGGCCCCAGCAGCGAGCCGCTGGCCAGGCGGAACAACAGGCTGTAGCCGATCTGGCCGGCGGCGCCGGTGACGGCGACCTTGACAGGACTTGCGCTCACGTCGGTTCTGCTCCTTGTTGGAGAAGGTTTTTCGGATCAGCTCGAAACTAGCGCACCCGCGCCGACGCGTAGCATTGAGCACCGTGTTTCCCGGGTATGACGCACTGCCGGAGGCGCTGCGGCCGGTCGCCAAACCGCGTCCCGTGGCCGACGTCCATCCCGTTGCGCAGCCCGCGTTGGTGGACTGCGGCGTTTACGTCAACGGCGAGCGGCTGCCCGGCACCTACGGCTACGCCGACGCGCTGGGCAAGGTGCGCGAGCTCGGCGCCGACGCGTTCGTGTGGATCGGGCTGCACGAGCCCGACGAGAGCCACATGCAGGAGGTGGCCGACGTGTTCGGCCTGCACCCGCTGGCGGTCGAGGACGCCGTGCACGCCCACCAGCGGCCCAAGCTGGAACGCTACGACGACACGCTGTTTTTGGTCCTCAAGACCGTCAACTACGTCCCGCACGAATCGGTGGCGCTGGCGCGCGAGATCGTCGAGACCGGCGAGGTGATGGCGTTCGTCGACAAGGACTTCGTGGTCACCGTCCGCCACGGCGAGCACGGCGGGCTGTCCGACGTGCGCAAGCGGATGGAGGCCGACCCCGGCCAGCTGCGGCTGGGCCCGTACGCGGTGATGCACGCCATCGCCGACTGCGTGGTGGACCACTACCTCGAGGTGACCGCCCTGATGGAAAACGACATCGACGCCATCGAGGAGGTGGCGTTCTCGCCGGGCCGCAAGATCGACGTCGAACCCATCTACCTGCTCAAGCGCGAGGTCGTCGAGCTGCGCCGCTGCGTCAACCCGTTGAGCGTGGCGTTCCAGCGGATCCAGACCGAGTACAAGGACCTGATCTCCAAGGAGGTGCGCCGCTACCTGCGCGACGTCACCGACCACCACACCGAGGCCGCCGACCAGATCGCCAGCTACGACGACATGCTCAACTCCCTGGTGCAGGCCGCGCTGGCGCGCGTCGGGATGCAGCAGAACAACGACATGCGCAAGATGGCGGCCTGGGCCGGCATCCTGGCGGTGCCCACGATGGTCGCGGCGATCTACGGGATGAACTTCCATTTCATGCCCGAGCTGAACTGGACGTGGGGCTACCCGGCGGTGATGGCCGCGATGGCCGTCGTGTGCCTGGTGCTGTACTTCCAATTCCGCAACCGCAACTGGCTGTAGCGTTCGCCCCCTCCCTCCCCCTCCTTCGCCGAGCGTGAAACTGTGGCGGAAAAAAGCGGAAAAACGGCCGATTTCCCGCCATGAGAGCACGTTCGGCGAAGGCGCTTAGCCGTCAGCGGGGTTGCACGGCGGGGCGATTCGGATCCAGCACGTCGACGCCGTCCTGCTCCCAGGCGGCCCGCATCGCGTCGGCGCCCTTGAGCCGCACCCAGGCCGCCTCGGTCGCGGTGATCGGAATAGCCGACAGAAACGTCACCGGGTCGGCGGGCGGGTCCAGCGGCAGCTCCGGGATGTCGCTGTCGCCCAACAACACCGCGGTGAACGGCGCGCCCGCCCACAGCGGGGAGCCGAGGTCGATCAGCGCGTTGGGAACCAGCACCGTCCCCTCCACGGCGGGTGTGGCCGCGACGATCGCCACCCCGCGCGCCAGCCCGGCCAGCGCGCCCGGGTTACGCAGTCGCAGCACGACTTCGGCGCGCGGGCCGCGCACCGGGTCCGCGGCCACCTGCGCGGGATCGACCATCGGATGCCGCGCGCACCCCAGCGACACGTAGTGCACCACCGTCCCCGCGGCGAAGCGCAGCACCTCGATGGGTTCGACGCCCAGGAACGTCACGCTCGCCGAATCCGGCTGCACGCAGAAGTGTTCGCGCAGGTGCGCGCGCGCCAGCTCCAGGATCGCGGTCACGGCGCGACGGTCAGGTTCGCCCCGGAGTCGGCGTCGAACACCGCCACCGTCGACGTGTCCAGCGCCAGCTCGATCGACTGCCCCAGAGCGGCCCGGGACGCCGCGGGAACCCGTGCCACGAACTGGTTTTCGTGCACCTCGCCCTCGGCCTCCAACTCGTCCAGCTGGGCGGCGTGCACGGCCGGGCCCGCGGTGGTGAAGTACACGTACTTGTCGGCGCCCAGCGACTCGACCAGGTCGACCTGCACCTCGAAGGTCAGCGCCCTGATGCGCTGGTAGCCGTCGATCAACGCGGCGTCGGCCAGGTGCTCGGGGCGCACCCCGGCGATCACGGCGGCCGGCTTGGGGTGCTGCGCGATCACCTCCTGCACCTCCGGCGCCAGCGTCACCTCGCCGAACGGCAGCGCCAGCCCGAACGACGTGAGGGTCGCCGGGAAGAAGTTCATCGCCGGCGAGCCGATGAAGCCCGCGACGAACAGGTTGGCGGGGCGCTCGTAAAGCTCCTCGGGGGTGCCGATCTGCTGCGCGACGCCGCCGTGCATCACCACCACGCGGTCCCCCAGCGTCATGGCCTCGGTCTGGTCGTGGGTGACGTAGACGGTGGTGGTGCCCAGCCTGCGCTGCAGCCGGGCGATCTCGCCGCGCATCTGCACCCGCAGCTTGGCGTCCAGGTTGGACAGCGGCTCGTCCATCAGGAACGCCTTGGGCTGCCGCACGATCGCGCGACCCATCGCCACCCGCTGCCGTTGCCCGCCCGACAGCTGGGCGGGCTTGCGGTCCAAAAGCTCGGTCAGGTCAAGGATTTTCGCGGTCTCGGCGACCTTCCGCGCGATCTCGGCCTTCTTCATCTTCGACAGCGTCAGCGGGAACGCGATGTTCTGCCGCACGGTCATGTGCGGATACAGCGCATACGACTGGAACACCATCGCGATGTCGCGGTCCTTGGGCGCCTTCTCGTTGACCCGCACACCGTCGATGCGCAGTTCGCCCGACGAGATATCCTCAAGCCCGGCAATCATATTCAGCGTCGTCGTCTTGCCGCAGCCCGAGGGCCCCACCAGGATCAGGAATTCGCCGTCGGCGATGGTGACGTTCAGGTCCCGCACCGCCGCGGAGCCGTCGGCGTAGCTCTTGTTGACGTTCTCCAACACAATCTCGGCCATCGCGCTATCCCTTCACAGCGCCAGAGGTCAACCCGGCGACAATCCGTCGTTGGAAAATTAGAACAAAAACGATGATCGGGACGGTAATCACGACGGCGCCGGCCGCGATCGAACCGGTGGGCTCCTCGAACTGCGAACTGCCGCTGAAGTTCGCGATCGCCACCGGCGCGGTGATCGCGGCCTCGGTGGCGGTCAGCGACAGCGCCAGCAGCAGGTCGTTCCAGGCGAAGATGAACACCAGGATCGCCGCGGTCACCAGCCCGGGCGCCGCCAGCGGCACGATCACCTTGCGGAACGCCTGACCCGGCGTCGCGCCGTCCACCTTGGCGGCCTTTTCCAGGTCCCACGGGATCTCCCGGAAGAACGCCGACAACGTGTAAATCGCCAGGGGCAGCGCGAAAGTGATGTAGGGCAGGATCAGGCCGGGCCAGGTGTCGAACAGGCCGATATAGCGCTCGATGTTGAACAGCGGGGTGACCAGCGAGATGGCCGGGAACATGGTGATCAGCAGGGCGGCGCCGATCAGCAGCCGCTTACCGGGAAAGTTCAGCCGGGCGATCGCGTAGGCGGCCATCGCGCCGAGCACCACCGCGATCGCCGTGGTGATCAACGCGATCCCGATCGAATTGACCAGCGCCGAGCTGAAGAACTCGCCCCGGAAGATGCCGCGGTAGTTCTCCAGCGTCACCGACGACGGAATCAGCCTGCCGTCCTTGACCGTTGACGCCGGCTTGAGCGACAGCGACACGATCCACAGCACCGGGACGAGCGCGTACGCCACGACCAGCGCGTCGACCACGGCCCAGAACGCAACCCGCCGCGCGTTCATTCCGCATCACCGCCGGGTGCGGCCGCGCCGAACACCTTGATGTACACCAGCGCGATCACGCCCGCGCACAGAAAGATCAGCACGCTGATCGCCGAACCCAGCCCCACGTTGAAACCCTTGAACAGGTTGTCGTAGCCCAGGATCGACACCGACTCGGTGTTGTTGGCGCCGTCGGTCAGCACGTAGATGTTGTCGAAGATGCGAAACGCGTCCAGCGTCCGGAACAACAGTGCCACCACGACCGCCGGCTTGATGATCGGCAGGGTGACCCGGGTCAGCCGCCGCCAGGCGCCGGCCCCGTCGACGTGCGCGGCCTTCACCAGATCCTCGGGCACCAGCGCCAGCCCGGCCAGCAGCAGCAGCGACATGAACGGCGTCGTCTTCCACACCTCGGCGAGCACGACGATGCTCAGCGACGGAATCTGTTGCGTCAGCGGCGCGCTCGAAGCGGGCAACAAATTCGCCAGGTAGCCCGTCCCCGGCGTCCACGCGTAGTACCAGCTGTACGACGCGACGACGGTGACGATTCCGTACGGGATCAGCACCGCGGTGCGCACCAGGCCCCTGCCGACGAGCGTGCGGTGCATCACCAGCGCCAGCGCCAGGCCGAGCGCGAACTCGATCGCCACTGACACCACGGTGATCGCCGCGGTCACCAAAAGCGCCGTCCACCAATACTTGTCGGTCAGAATCGTCTGGTAGTTGCCGAGCCCGACGAACGCGGTGTCGCCGGGAGTGGCAAAGTTGTTGCGCTGCAGGCTGAGCCACACCGCGTAGCCGATCGGGTAGCCCGTCACCACCAGCATCAGAATCGCCGCCGGGGCCACCAAAAAGAGGCCCAGCCGCCGTTCGGTCACGGCAGCAGCCCCCTGCCGTCGAGGGCCTGTTGCGCCTGCGCGGCGAGCGCGTCGGCGGTGCGCTCCGGGTCGATCCGGGTGATGGGGCTCAGCGCCGACGACAGCCGCAGCGACAACGCCTGGTACACCGGCGTGGCCGGGCGCACCGCGGCGTCGGTGAGCTGCTGGCGGATCACCGCCCACATCGGATACTTGGCCTGAAACTGCGGATCGGAATACAGCGACGTCCGCACCGCGGGCAGGCCGCCCTGCACCGACACGTACTTCTGGCTCGCCAGGCTGCGCAGGCAACGCACCGCCTCGAACGCCTCCGCGCGGTGACCGGTGGTGCCGGCCACCGCCAGGTTCAGCCCGCCGATCGTCACCTTGGCCGGGACGCCTTGCGCCACACCGGGATACGGCGCGAAACCGAACACCTTTCGGCTGGCGTCGTAGGCGATGCGGAACTGCTCGTCGGTCGGCACGAACGTCCCGACGTCGTTGACGCTGCCGGCCAGCGCGGGGTCGCGGTTCAGCGGCAGGAACGGCACCCCGCCCTTGACCGCGTTCTCCAGCAGCGACGCCAGCACGTACGGCCAGTTGACCTCGAGGGCGGCCCTGCCCTGTTCCACCGCCAGGCGCGCGGTGGACTCGTCGGTGCGGCTGATCGACGGGTCGGCGCCCGGCGCGGTGGCCACCGATTTGAGGGTCCGCAGCGCGCGCACGGTGGCGTCGCGGTGCGCGGGCGTGTCGGTCAGCGTGACTTGCCGCCCGTCCTCGGAGAGCACCTGACCGCCCGCGCTCACCAGCAGCGTGTTGAACCACACCACCAGGCCCTCACCCTCGTTGGCCTGCACGGCGATCCAGGATGGCCCACCCGCGGCGTGCAGCCTGGCGGCCTCGGCCACCATGGCGTCCCAGGTCGCCGGCGGTTGGCCTACCAGATCCGGCCGATACCACAGCAATTCGGTGTTGGTCGTCACCGGCGCGCCGTACAGCCGGTGCCGCCACCGGGCCGTCGCCAGCGGCCCCGGCAGCGTGTCGGACACCGCGTCGGACTCGGCGCGCCCCGCCGGGTCGTCGGACAGCGGCAGCGCCCAGCCCGCCTCGGCGAACTCCGCGGTCCACACCACGTCCAGCGCCATCACGTCCAGTCCGCGGTCGTGCGCGCTGAGCCGACGCGCCAGCTGCACCCGCTGCTCGCCGGGGCCCCGGGGCAGGCTGACGTGCCGGATCTCAAACCCCAATTGCCGGGTGCACTCCCGCGCGACCGCGGTGAACGTGGCCGCATCGGTGGCCGGCGTGTAGAAGCTGACCACCGGCCCGCCACGGCCCGAACCACACGATGCGACCGCCAGCGTCGCCAGGGCGATTGCGCCGATCCGGCGCGCCCGCCCAGGACGACCCACCAACGTCAAATCGCCAGGCGCGCCAGCAGATCCCGCGCCTTCTCTGCGTTTTGCGGATCGCAGAGCACGTCGTAGCGGCCGGCCACCAGTTGCATGGTCGAGCTGAAATCCCTTGTGCCGCGGGCCATCGCGTACGGGACGGCCGAGGTGATCAGGCCGAAGAACACGCCCGCGACCAGACCGGTGACCAGCGCGGCCCACGGGTTGGGGCTGAAGAAACCGAGCACCAACCCGATGAACAGGCCGAGCCAGGCCCCGCTGAGCACGCCGCCGCCGAGCACCTTCGGCCACGTCAGCCGGCCGGTGACCCGTTCCACCTGCATCAGGTCGACGCCGACGATCGTCACCTGCTGCACCGGGAATTCCTGTTCGGACAGGTAGTCGACCGCGCGCTGCGCCTCGGCATAGGTGGGATAGGAGCCGACCGGCCACCCCTTGGGCGGTGTCGGCAACGACGGCACGCCACGCCGAGCGGCCGCGGCGCCCGGGGGCGTGGCGCCGGGAACCTGTCCCGGCTGGAACGGACTAGTCATCGCTGCTCACTCTCCTCCGCCTCGGCCATCTTCTCACTTCCGGGCGGCGGATTCGCGGCGGAGTCGCGCGCGGCGCATGGGTTAGGTTGAATCCATGTCAGCTCCCCCCGGCGACGAGGCCACGCCGCCGCCCGGCCGGGACGACTGGACCCCGCCGTGGGAGCCGCCGCCCGGCTATCCCCCGGCCTATGCGCCGCCGGGCTACGGCGCCCCACCACCGCCGCCGCCGCCCGGCTACGGGCCACCCGGATATCCGCCCCAGTATCCCGGCGGGTATTACCCGACGCCGGACTACCCGGCGCAGGCCGGGACCAACGGCCTGGCGATCGCGTCGCTCGTCGCGTCGTTCACCGGGTTTCTGTGCTGCGTCATCGGCTCGATCCTGGCGATCGTGCTGGGCGTGATCGCGCTGAACCAGATCAAGCAGACGCGCCAGGAGGGCTACGGCATGGCCGTGGCCGGCATCGTGATCGGCGTCGGCAGCCTGGTGGTGTTTTTGATCATCGCGATGTTCAGCATCCATTCGCACTAGCCGAGCCATCCGGGTGACGGCTGAATAGGCTCTCACCCATGGGATCGGTCAACCGGGTCTATGTCGCGCGGCTCCCCCGCATGTTGGTGCTGGGCCCGCTCGGCGAGAGCTTCGGCCGCGTCCGCGACGTAGTGATCAGCATCAGCATCGTGCGCCAGCAGCCCCGCGTGCTGGGGCTGGTCGTCGATCTGGCCACGCGGCGCAGCATCTTCATCCCGATGCTGCGCGTCGCGGCGATCGAGCCCAACGCCGTCACGCTCAACACCGGCAACGTGTCGCTGCGCCACTTCGAGCAGCGGCCCGGCGAGGTGCTGGCGATGGGCCAGGTGCTCGACACCCCGGTCAAGGTCAACGACCCCGAACTGCCGGAGCTCGCCGGCCAGGAGGTCGTCATCACCGATCTGGGCATCGAGCAGACCCGGACCCGGGACTGGCTGGTGTCCCGCGTCGCCGTGCGCAGCCACCGCCGCCTGGGCCGGCGCGGCCCCGTGCACGTCGTGGACTGGCACAACGTGCAGGGCCTGACGCCGTCGGCGCTGGCGTTGCCCGGCCAGGGGGTGGCGCAGCTGCTGGACCAGTTCGACGGCCGCAAGGCGGTCGACGTGGCCGACGCGATCCGCGGGCTGCCGCCCAAGCGGCGCTACGAGGTGCTCAAGGCGCTCGACGACGACCGGCTGGCCGACATCCTGCAGGAGCTGCCCGAGGTCGACCAGGCCGACGTGCTGTCCCAGCTGGGCACCGACCGGTCCGCCGACGTGCTCGAGGAGATGGACCCCGACGACGCCGCCGACCTGCTGGGCATGCTGAACCCGACGGACGCCGAGATGCTGCTGACCCGGATGGACCCCGACGAGTCCGAGCCGGTGCGCCGGCTGCTCACCCACTCCCCCGACACCGCGGGCGGCCTGATGACGTCGAACCCGGTGGTGCTGACCCCCGACACGTCGGTCGCCGAGGCGCTGGCCCGCGTCCGCGATCCCGACCTCACCCCGGCGCTGTCGTCGATGGTGTTCGTGGCGCGCCCGCCGACGGCCACCCCCACCGGGCGCTACCTCGGCGTCGTGCAGTTGCAGCGCCTGCTGCGCGAGGCGCCGGCCGAGCTGGTCGGCGGGATCGTCGACAGCGACCTGCTGACCCTGACGCCCGAGACCCCGCTGGGCGCGGTGACCCGCTACCTGGCCGCCTACAACCTGGTGTGCGGGCCGGTGCTCGACGACCAGAACCACCTGCTGGGCGCGGTGACCGTGGACGACCTGCTCGACCACCTGCTGCCGCACGACTGGCGCCGCGACGCGCAGGAGCTGGACACCACCGGCCGAATCGAACGACGACTGGGAGGATCCGGGTGAGCAAATCCTCGGCGCCGCGCAGGCTGTACACCCCGCGAACGTCCCGCCGGTATTCGCCGCGGCTGGACCCCGAGGCCGTCGGGCAGATCACCGAGTCCATCGCGCGGTTCTTCGGCACCGGCCGCTACCTGCTGTTGCAGACCATCGTCGTGGTGGTCTGGATTTTGGTGAACGTGTTCGCCGCGGCGCTGCGCTGGGACCCCTACCCGTTCATCCTGCTCAACCTGGCGTTCTCCACGCAGGCCGCCTACGCGGCGCCGCTGATCCTGCTGGCCCAGAACCGCCAGGAGAACCGCGACCGGGTCGCGCTCGAGGAGGACCGCCGTCGCGCCGCGCAGACCAAGGCCGACACCGAGTACCTGGCGCGCGAGCTGGCGGCGTTGCGGCTGGCCGTGGGCGAGGTCGCGACGCGCGAGTACCTGCGTCACGAGCTGGAGGACATACGTTCTATGCTGGCCGGGCTACTGCCGGAAGGCGCGGACGGGGAGGCCGTGGGGGCGGGTGAAGACGGTGAGCGGGCGGCAAAGAAATCCCGCTAATTATCAAATCCGCCATTGCGCCACTCCCGTCACGGGGGTTATGTATTGTGATCTGGTTCACGAAGCTAAGCAGGTAGTTTCCCGACCTTAGGACGGTCGAGTGCGCATTGGGGGACGCTGGGGTGCACGCCCGGCCGCCGCGGCCGTGCGGCAGCGAGCACAGCGCGCCACGAAGAGCCCGGCGTTCGGCGTCGCGGTGATCACTCCCCTCGTTTTCGCCGGCGCAGTGGGAGGTGCCGCGCCCACCGTCGGCGGCCACGCCCCGCCGGTCCACAGCCAGGTCGCGCCGGTGAGCGCGGCCATTTTTCCGGTCGCCGCGGTGTCGCCGACGGTCCCCGACACCACCGGGCCGGTCGTCATCGCTTTGGACCGCGCGCCGACGGCCTTCCACATCGCCGAGGCCGCCCCGTCGGCGCCGCCGCCGCCGATGATCGTGAATACGCCCGGCGCGCTGGGGATCCCGTCGATCGCGCTGGCCGCCTACCGCAGCGCGGAGATGAAGATGGCCGCCGCCGCGCCCGGCTGCGGTGTCAGCTGGAACCTGCTCGCCGGCATCGGGCGCATCGAGTCGGGCCACGCGGGCGGCGGGGCCGTCGACGCGCGCGGCACCGCGGTCGTCCCGATCTACGGCCCCGCGCTGGACGGCACGCTGCCCGGCAACGAGGTCATCCTGCAGAGCAGCGTCGGCACCCGCCCCACCTACGCGCGGGCCATGGGGCCGATGCAATTTTTGCCCGGCACCTGGGCGCGCTACGCCTCCGACGGCAAGGGCGACGGGACGGCCGACCCGCAGAACATCTTCGACTCCGCGCTGGCCGCCGCCCGCTACCTGTGCAGCGGCGGGCTCAACCTGCGCGACCCGTCGCAGGTGATGTCGGCGATCTTGCGCTACAACAACTCGGTGCCCTACGCGCAGAACGTGCTGGGGTGGGCCGCGGCGTACGCCACCGGCGTGGTCCCGGTCGACCTGCCGGCGCTGACCGGGCCGCCGCCGCCGCTGGGCAACGCGCACGACGAGAACCCCGAGGGGCTGGGACCCGGCCTGCCGATGAACGTCATCGGCCTGCCGACCGACGATCCGTTCGCCCGCACGCCGCTGATCGACCTGAGCGGAACGCAGCCCACCGTCGCCCAGCAGCCGATGTTCCCGTGGATGACGCCCCCGCAGCAGCAGTCGCCGACGCAACTGCCCGGCTGCACCGTGATCTGCATCGGCTCGAACATGCCGACGCCACCCGCCTTCGCGCCGCAACCGTTCGCGCCGCCGCCGTTCGCGCCGCCGGCGTTCGGGGCGCCACCCCCGCCACCCCCGCCCCCCGCGCCGCCGGCGCCGCCGGCCGGGCCGCGCCCGGGCGCCTGACCTGCCGGCAACCTCGCACGCCTACACTCGGGCGTGATGTCCAGTCATGATGCCGCTGACCTGAGCGCGGCCGTCCGCACCGCCCTGGGGAAGGTGATCGACCCCGAATTGCGCCGTCCGATCACCGAACTCGGGATGGTCAAGAGCGTCGACGTCGAGCCCGACGGCCGCGTGCACGTCGGGATCTACCTGACCACCGCCGCCTGCCCGAAGAAGACGGAGATCAGCGAGCGCGTCACCGCCGCGGTCGCCGACGTGCCGGGCACCGGGGCGGTCAAGGTCACCCTCGACGTGATGAGCGACGAGCAGCGCACCGAGTTGCGCAAGCAGCTGCGCGGGGACGCCCGCGAGCCCGTCATCCCGTTCGCGCAGCCCAACTCCCTGACCCGGGTGTACGCCGTCGCCTCCGGCAAGGGCGGCGTCGGAAAGTCAAGCGTCACAGTCAATCTCGCCGCGGCGATGGCCGCGCGCGGGCTATCGGTCGGCGTGCTCGACGCCGACATTCACGGCCACTCCGTGCCCCGGATGATGGGCAGCACCGACCGGCCCACCCAGGTCGAGTCGATGATCCTGCCGCCGATCGCCCACGAGGTGAAGGTCATCTCGATCGCCCAGTTCACCGAGGGCAACACCCCGGTGGTGTGGCGCGGGCCGATGCTGCACCGGGCGCTGCAGCAGTTCCTGGCCGACGTCTACTGGGGTGACCTGGACGTGCTGCTGCTCGACCTGCCGCCGGGGACCGGCGACGTCGCCATCTCGCTGGCGCAGCTGCTGCCGAACGCCGAGATCCTGGTGGTGACCACGCCGCAGGCGGCCGCGGCCGAGGTCGCCGAACGGGCCGGCAGCATCGCGCTGCAGACCCGCCAGCGCGTCGTCGGCGTGGTGGAGAACATGTCCGGGCTCACGCTGCCCGACGGCAGCACGCTGCAGGTGTTCGGCGAGGGCGGCGGCCGGCAGGTCGCCGAGCGGCTGTCGCGCGCCGTCGGCGCCGACGTGCCGCTGCTGGGCCAGATCCCGCTGGACCCGGCGCTGGTGAGCGCCGGCGATTCCGGCGTGCCGATCGTGCTGAGCGCCCCCGATTCCCCGGCCGGCAAGGAGCTGCGCAGCGTGGCCGACAGCCTGTCGTCGCGGCGGCGCGGCCTGGCCGGCGTGTCGCTGGGGCTCGACCCGACGAAGCACTAACCCCCTCCCCGCGAGCGGCCGTGTCGGTACACCGACACGCCGTCGAGGGCGTGCATTTGGGGTCGCTCGCGCCCCAGGATCAGGTCGCGTCGGCGTCGAACGGCGCCGGCCCCGACGGCCCGGCCGCCTCAACAGGCCCAGAAGGCTCGGCCGGCTTCGGCGGGGCGCCGTTCACCGGCTTCTCGAAGTTGCCCGTGAAGAACGAGTCGTCGCCGTCCAACAGATGCTTGGTCAGCGCGGCGCGCGGGGTCATGCCGCGCAGCTTCTGCAGCTCGGACAGCGGGCCGCGCAGGTCGTCGAACTCGGGGCCGATGTCCTCGCGCAGCTGGTTGGTCACGCCGGACAGGTAGTCGCGGGCCTGGCGCAGCGCGGTGGCCGACCAGCGGATGGCGCCGGGCAGCCGCTCGGGGCCCAGCACCAGCAGCCCGACCACCACCAGGACGAGCATTTCTCCCCAACCGACGTTGGCGAACATCTAGCCCTTGTCCCCGTCGGGTTTCACCGTCAGCGTGACGTGCCGGCCGTCGCGGACGACCTCGATCGGCGCGTCCTGCCCGATGGTCAGCTGCCGCACGGCGACGACGAACTCGTCGGCGTCGGCGACCTTGCGGCTGCCGACCTTGACGATCACGTCGTTCTCCAGGATCCCGCCCTTCTGCGCGGGGCTGCCCGCCTTCACGTTGGCGACCTGGGCGCCGGCCGCGATCGCGTTGCTCACGCTGCGGGTGCTGACCCCCAGCGTCGGGTGCACGATCTTGCCGTCCTTGATCAGCGTCTGCGCGACCTGCTTGGCCTCGTTGATCGGGATCGCGAAGCCCAGCCCGCTGGCGCTGTCCGACAGCGACTTGCCCGCGGTGTTGATGCCGATCACCTGGGAGTTCATGTCGATCAGCGGGCCACCGGAGTTGCCGTGGTTGATCGATGCGTCGGTCTGCACGGCGTCGATGACGGTGTCGGTGTCGGAGCCCTCCCCGGACAGCGGGACGGGCCGGTGCAGGGCGCTGACGATGCCGTGGGTCACGGTGCTGCGCAGGCCCAGCGGCGCGCCGGCGGCCAGCACCTCGTCGCCGACGCGGACCTTGTCGGAGTCGCCCAGCTGGGCCACGCTCAGGTTGTCGACGTTGTCGACCTTGAGCACCGCCAGGTCGGTCTTGGGGTCGCGGCCGACCAGGTTGGCGGGGACCTCCTTGCCGTCGTTGAACACCACCGTCGTCTTGAACTGGCTGGGGTTGTTGGCGGCCTCGGAGATGACGTGGTTGTTGGTGACGATGTAGCCGCGGCCGTCGACGACGACGCCGGAGCCCTGCATGCCCTCCTGGTCGCTCTTGGACTCGATGGTCACCACCGAGTTGGCCGTCGCCGACGCCACCTTGGCGAACCGGCCCGCCGGCGACTCCCCGTTGTTGCTGGTCGACAGCGTCACCTTCGAGGTGGTGAAGGCCTCGACGACCTCGGCCGTCTTGCGGCCGATCACCCCGCCGATGGCGCCGATCACCAGCGCGATCGCCAGCAGGACGGCCAGCGCCAGGTAGGACACCTTGTTGCCGAACAGCACGTCGCGCACCCCGAGCTTGCCGCGGTAGCCCGGCACGCCCTGCGGCCCCGACGGGGCCACCGCCGGGGTCCCCAGCGCGGCCCCGGCGCCGGGGTCGCGCCACGGGTCGTCGGCGCCTTCGGGCTCGGCGCCGTCCTTCTCGCCGGCCAGCGCGCCGGCGTCGATCGGGTGGCGCTGCAGCGAGTCCGCGGTGCCGGCGGGCCGGCCGAACGCCTCGCCGAGGACGGGATCGGCCGGGCGATCGCGGGGGACGTACTCGACCTGCTCTTGGTACTTGCGCGGGCGGACGCGCTCGGCGACGAAGGAGCCGCGCAGGCCGGTCGGACGGCTGAACGTCTGAGCCGATGCGGCGTCGACCGGCGGCCGGGAGATGGGGCGCGGCGGCAGGCGCTCCGCCCCGTTGGCGCCGCTGTCGTTACCGCTGTCGTTGCCGTCGGAGGTCACATCATCCCCTCGAAACATGCCGCTTACCGGCCGGTTCGGGCCGCACGGCCGTTGTCCGTGTCCACCCTAGTATCCACGGGTGCGGCGCTATCGGCGCTTGCGCTGGTCGCGGTCGTCGAACTCGGTCGCGGTGTCCTCGTTGGACGGGTCGGACGGGTAATGCGGAATTTCGGACAGCAGCCCGAGCAGGTTGCTGGGGATGCGGATCGGGCGGGAGTCGCGCAGCGCCGCACGCGCGCGGCTCTGGTCCTCGACCTCCGCGGCGCAGTCCGGGCACAGCGACAGGTGGTGCGCGGCGCGCAGGTGGGCGTTCATCCGCAGCTCGCCGTCGACGAACGCCGCGATCGCCTCGATGGACAGGTGCTCGGTGGACCGGAACCGGCGCGGCGCACCGACGGGCGCGTCACTCTGCGAGGCGAACTGTGCGGGCAGCCAGGAGAACGCGCGGCGAAACACCTCTCCTCGCTCGGCCATACCGGATCCCTTCGTCGCACACTTATCCCTCGAATGTAGCGCGAGGTAGTGCCGATATCGCGGTGATAGCCCGCCGAACGTGAATTCCGCGACACAATTTCGGCGCGTCGCGTCGCGAAATTCACGCTCGAGGGATCAGCGACGATTCACGGCCACGGGAAGCCGGGCGACGGTGGGGGCACCTGGGACGGGTCGACTTCGACGAAGTTGTACATCGGGCCCGACGGGCCGCGAGTCACCGTGACCGCGAACCAATGGCACACGCTCAGGTCCGTTCCCGCCGGGACCGGAACCGTGTACTGCCAATGCCCCGGGCAGTAATGCCAATACGACGGGCCGGCCTGGGCCGGCGCCGACAGGCCCAGTCCGGCGGCCGCGAGCCCGCCGGACAGCAACACGGTTGTCGCCAGCCGCGGATGCGGCCGCCGGCGCCTCGCCGCGACCAGTTGCGCCATCGCGCACCTCCCACTGATCCGAGCCAACGCAAGTCGCGCGCCCGGGCGGTGACGCGACTACAGTGAATCCGCATCATGTCCGGATGTGCGTTTGCTGGGGCCGCTGGATTTTCCCCGCCCGCCCGGGGCGCTTGCTGTCTAGCCTGCGCCGGCGGACGGATGCACTTGATGGGCATTTTTGCCCCTTCTTGGACGCCCGCTTCCCGGCCGGGCCGCGATGACTAGCCAGAACCGGACCGGTCTGGCGGAGCGCCTGCTCGAGCGAGAGGCGGTGCTGGCCGAGCTCGGCGGACTGGCTCGCGCACCGCGGCGGGCCGCGGGCCGGATGGTGTTGCTGCGCGGGGAGGCCGGGGTCGGCAAGACGGCAGTGATCAACCGGTTCACCGCGGGGCTGGAGCCATCGGTGCGGGTGTTGCGCGGTTGGTGTGACCCCTTGGGCGCGCCGCGGCCGTTGGGTCCGCTACTCGACACGCTGGTCGCGCTGGGCCCCGCGGCCGACGGGCTGGCCGCGGCGATCGACGCCGCCGACACCGCGGCGATCTACCGTCGCCTGCTGTCGGCGTTGCGCGACGGGCACCGGTGGGTGTGGGTGATCGAGGACGCGCATTGGGCCGACGGGGCCACCCTGGACCTGGTGCGCTTTGTGGCGCGGCGCATCGAGTCGTTGCCGCTCTTGCTGGTGGTGTCGTATCGCGATGACGAGCTCGGCGGGCAGCATCCGCTGCTGGTCACGCTGGGGGATGTCGCCCGGTGCGCGGGGGTGCGCCGCGTCGAATTGGATCCGCTCAGCCGCGAGGCGGTGACGGTGCTGGCGAGCGGCAGCGGGCTGAACGGCGAGCAGCTGCACGAACTTACCGGCGGCAACCCCTTTTTCGTCACCGAAGTTTTGGCGGCCGGGGCCGACGCGCTGGCCCGAAACTCCCTGCCGCGCAGCGTTTCCGAGGCCGTGTGGGGCCGGCTGGCCGGGCTGTCGGCCGACGCCCGTGAGACCGCGCGGGCCGCGGCGGTGTGCGGGCCCCGCGCCGAGGCGGCGTTGGTAAGTCGCGTGTGCCCGGCGGCCCGCACAGCGCTGAGCGAATGCCTCGACGCCGGGGTGCTGGTTGCCGACGGGAACGCGATCCGGTTTCGCCATGAGTTAGCCCGGCGCGCCACCGTGGACCGCATCCCCGACTACAAGCGCACCGAGCTGCACGGCCGGGCCCTGGCCGCGCTGGCCGAACCACCCGTCGATCCGAACACGTTGGCGGCGTTGGCATTTCATGCCGATCACGCCTGCGATCAGCAAGCGGCCATACGGTTCGGCATCGCCGCCGCGCAGCGAGCCAGCGGATTGGGGGCACACCGCCAGGCCGCCGAGCTGTACGAGCTGGCGCTGCGGCACGCCGACGACGTCCCCGCCGAGCAGAGGGTGGAATGGTTCGAGCAGCACGCGTTCACCAGCTACGCGGGCGGCCGGGGCGACGCGGCGGTGGCGTCGTGGCGCGAGGCGGCCGCGCTGCGCCACGACTTGGGCGATCGGCTCGCCGAAAGTGAGGACCTGCGCTGGCTCTCCTACCAGCTCTTCCCGGTGGGCCGCACCCGC
The DNA here is from genome assembly GCF_059812295.1 of Mycobacterium sp. NGS63. NCBI lineage: Bacteria > Bacillati > Actinomycetota > Actinomycetes > Mycobacteriales > Mycobacteriaceae > Mycobacterium > Mycobacterium sp. NGS63. The sequence goes on along the minus strand of NZ_JCALCJ010000002.1, from coordinate 212,249 downwards.
GAGGCCGCCGACGCGGCGCGGGCGTCGCTGCGGCTGGTCGAGGACGCCGGCCCGTGCCCGCAGCTGGCGTGGTCCCTGGCGAACATGGCCGAGTTGGGCGTGTGGAGCTTTGACCCGACCGCGGCCGACTACGCCGCCCGGGCGATCGTGGTGGGCACCCAGGTAGGTGACGACGCCGTCGTCGTCCGCGCCCGCGGAATCGCCGCGCTGACCCACGTGCTGCGCACGGGAATTGGGTGGGACGAGCTCGAATCGGCCTGGCGCGATGCGATGGCCATCGATGCGCACGGCGAAAACGCGGCCATGCTGGGCAACAACATCTGCTGGATCGCGGTGCTGCACCACGACCTCGATCGCGCCGACCGCTACGCCGCGGACAACCTCGCCTACTGCCGGGAACGCAACCAGTTCGCGTTCGAGGCGTTCACCGTCGGCATTTCCGCGTGGGTCGACCTGCGCCGCGGCGCATGGGAACGCGCCCGCGCCGGCGCCGAGAATGTCGCCACCCGCCCTGGGCTGATGGCGCTGCTGCGGATCTTGCCGCGGCTCACCCTGGCGCTGCTGACTGCTCGCCGGGGCGAGCGACCCGTCGCCGCGCTGCTCGACGACATCGCCGCGCACTCCGACCCCAGATTGATGAGGCTCTTTCCGGTGCAGCCGGCGCGCGCCGAGCTGGCGTGGCTGGCCGGCGACGACGACGCCGCCCGCGTCGAAGCGCAGCGCGCGTTGGCCAAACCGGGCGCCGACCGGGATCCGTGGGTGGCGTGGCAGTTGCGGCAATGGGCACAGCTTCCGGTCGACGGCGACTGGCGGGCCGCCGCGGCCGAATGGACCCGCCGCGGATGCCCCTACGAGGCCGCCCTCGCCCAACTCGCCGGCGATGCGGCAGCCGTCGAAAACGCATTGGCAACGTTCCGCCGCCTCGGCGCGCGGGCGGCCGCCCGCCGCGCCCAACACCGTCTCACCGATCTGCGTGGCCGCACCCGCCGCAGCCGCCGCTCCGAGATCCTCGCCGATCCCGACGGGCTGAGTCGGCGCGAACGCGAAGTACTCGAGCTGATCGCGGCCGGGCACAGCGACGCCAACATCGCCACCAAGCTGTCCATCAGCCCCAGAACCGTGGGAAAGCACGTCGGCGCGATCTTGGCCAAACTCGGCGTCGACAACCGCACCCAGGCGGCCACTCACGCCCGCACAGCGCCCACGCGGTAACAACTAAATGGGCAAAATTGCCCATCAACCGAAGCAGCCAGCCGCGCACACTTCACATCGAGCGCCCAGGCTGATGCTGCCGTCGGCACCCCCCGCCTAGGCCTCACGAGTCCGCAGGAGGCGGCGATGTCCTGGGTTAGTGCGGCGCCGGAGTACTTGGCCACTGCGGCAACTGATTTGGAAAACATCGGCGCCGCGCTCCAAGCGGCCCACCTGACGGCGGCGGGCCCGACGACGGCGGTGCTGGCGGCGGGCGCCGACGAGGTGTCAGAGGCGGTCGCGGCGCTGTTCGGCGCACACGCCCAGGCCTATCAGGCGGCCAGCGCCCAGGCGGCCGCGTTTCACGGGCAGTTCGTGACGGCCATGACCTCGGGCGCGGCGGCGTATGCCGGTGCGGAGGCCGCCAACGCGGCGGCCGTGGTCAACGCGCCCGCCCAGGCGCTGTTCGGGCGCCCGCTGATCGGCGACGGGACGCCTGGGGCGCCGGGGCAGGCCGGCGGGCCGGGGGGATTGCTGTTCGGCAACGGCGGGGCCGGGGGCGGCGGCCTGCCCGGCCAGGCGGGCGGCAACGGCGGGGCCGCGGGGTTGCTGGGCAACGGCGGGGCCGGCGGGGCGGGCGGGGCCGGGGCGGCCGGCGGCGCCGGCGGCAGCGGCGGCTGGCTGTACGGCAACGGCGGCGCGGGCGGCGCGGGCGGGGCCGCGCTGGCCGGCGTCAACGGCGGGATTCCCGGGCACGGCGGCGCCGGCGGCAACGCGGTGCTGTTCGGCGCCGGGGGCGCCGGCGGGCAGGGCGGCACCGGCCTCACCGGGGCCAACGGCGTCAACCCGACTCTGAGCGGGCAGGCGGCCACCGGGGCGACCGGCCCCGCCGTCTCGGCGAACAACACCAACGTCACCGCCACCAACGGCGCCGACGGCGCTCCCGGCGGACTTGGCGCCACCGGCGGGACCGGCGGCACGGGCGGCGCGGCGGACGTCCTGACCGGCACCGGGATCGCTCAGGGCGGTAGTGGTGGAACCGGAGGCGCCGGCGGCAACGGGGGCGCCGGAGGGTCCGGCGGGACCGCCGCCGGACCCTCCGGCGCCGTCACCGGTTTCGCCAACGGCGGTTTCGGCGGCAACGGGACCATCGGATCGGCGCCCGGCGGTGCGGGTGGCGCCGGGGGCCCGGGCGGCTTCGTCCTCTTCGGCAACTCCAACCTGGGCGGCTTCGGCGGCACCGGCGGCGACGGTGGCGCCGGCGCGGCCGGCGGCATCGGCGGCATCGGGGGTGCGGGCGGCAACGGCGGCCACGGTGGCCTGCTCGTCGGCAACGGCGGGGCGGGCGGCGCCGGCGGCACCGGCGGGATCGGCGGCGGCGGCGCCCTCGGCGGCGCGGGCGGCACCGGGGGCTTCGCCGGGGCAGCCCTCGACGGCACCACCATCTCACTCGGTGGCGTCGGTGGCACCGGCGGCACCGGTGGCACCGGCGGCGTCGGAGGCACCGGGGGCATGGGTGGCCAGGGCGGTGACGGCGGCGCCGCCGGGCTGATCGGCACCGGAGGTAACGGCGGCTTCGCCGGGTCCGGTGGTGCCGGCGGTATCGGCGGCACCGGCGGTGTGGGCGGCAGCGGTGGCAACGGCGGCAACGCCTCGGGCGCCCCGACCAGCGACGGTCAGCTGGGCGGCAACGGCGCCGACGGCGGCACGGGCGGTACCGGGGGCAACGGCGGCGGCAGCGGCCTGGGCGGCGCGGGCGGGCGCGGCGGGTCGCTGTTCGGCGATGCGGGCATCAACGGCGGGGCCGGCCAGGGCGGCCTCGGCGGCGGCGGGGGCACCGGTGGGGGGTTCGGGACCGGCGGCAAGGGCGGCGTCGGCACCAGCTTCACCGCGAACGACGGCGCCAACGGCGTCGCCGGCGGCCACGGGGCGTCGGGCCAGGACGGTTAGGGCTAAGCCGACGTGGCGTGCTCGGGGTGCGCGGCCAGGTAGTCGCGCAGCGCCTGGCGTCCGCGGTGGATGCGGCTGCGCACGGTGCCCAGCTTCACGCCCAGGGTGGCGCCGATCTCCTCGTACGACAAACCCTCGATGTCGCAGAGCACCACGGCGGCGCGAAACTCCGGCGGCAGCGAGTCCAGCGCCGCCTGCAGGTCGGGCCCCAGCCGCGAATCGTGGTAGATCTGCTCGGGGTTGGGCTCGTCGGCGGGCACCCGGTCGTAGTCCTCGGGCAGCGCCTCCATGCGGATGCGGGCGCGCCGGCGCACCATGTCGAGGAACAGGTTGGTGGTGATGCGGTGCAGCCAGCCTTCGAAGGTGCCCGGCTGGTAGTTCTGCACCGAGCGGAAGACCCGGATGAACGTCTCCTGGGTGAGGTCCTCGGCGTCCTGCGGGTTGCCGGACAGGCGGTAGGCCAGCCGGTACACGCGGTCGGCGTGCTGGCGGACCAGCTCGTCCCACGACGGCATCGTCGCCTTGTCCCCGGTCGCGTCGAACACCGCGGTGCCCTGCAACTCCTCGGTCGTCTCCACCCATTCGTCGTCGCGGCAGTCCTGGGCGTGCGACATGGTCGTCGGGCTCAAAAGCGCTGTGGTGATTGGGTCCTCCAGGTTCGGCAGTTCTTCGACGGCGTCAACGCGAAGCTGCCAGTGCGTATTCCCATTCCGGCGAGTTGTATTCCCGGTCCCCCGAACTCCGCGCTCCATAGGAGATACCGTCGCCCATCGGCGTATACGCGGCATAGGAGCAACCTGAGGTTTGCCTGAGAAACCAGATCGTTACCTACGTTGAGCAGGCTGAACCGCTCGGTGAGTGAGCTTGGTCGCCACGCGGATGCCGGGCGTGTCGTCCCAGGCGCGCCTGCCCGACGGCGGCGCGAATTGGAATACGCTGCGGGGCATGGACGGCACCGACACCGAACCTCCTCAGGCCGCACCGAGTCGAGCCGACGCGCTGTGCGCGCACGCCGAGGCGTCCATCTCCGAGGACGCGCTGCTGGCCGCGGCGCGCGAGCGCGCGGAGGAGATCGGCGCCGGGGCGGTGACGCCGGCCGTCGGCGCGCTGCTGAGCCTGCTGGTCAAGCTCAGCGGCGGCAAGGCCGTCGCCGAGGTCGGCACCGGCGCGGGGGTCAGCGGGCTGTGGTTGTTGTCGGGCATGAGCGACGACGGCGTGCTGACCACCATCGACATCGAGCCCGAGTATCTGCGGCTGGCCAAGCAGTCGTTCTCCGAGGCCGGCGTCGGGCCGTCGCGCACGAGGCTGATCGGCGGCCGCGCCCAGGAGGTGCTCACCCGGCTCGCCGACGAGTCCTACGACCTGGTGTTCGTCGACGCCGACCCGATCGACCAGCCGGACTACGTCGTCCAGGGCGTGCGGCTGCTGCGCTCCGGCGGCGTGATCGTGGTGCACCGCGCGGCGCTGGGCGGCCGGGCGGGCGATCCCGCCGCCCGCGACGCCGAGGTGACCGCGGTGCGCGAGGCGGCCCGCCTCATCGCCGAGGACGAGCGGCTCACGCCGGCGCTGGTGCCGCTGGGCGACGGGCTGCTGGCCGCGGTCCGCGACTAGTCAGAGAACTGCTGGACAACCCTCGCCAATTCGGCGCGAGAAGAGATTCCAGCCTTGAAGGTGGCGCGGTAGATATGGCCTTCGACGGTGCGGATCGACAACGACAGGGCCTCGCCGATCTCCCGGTTGGTGAGGCCCTTCGACACCAGCAGCGCGATCTCGCGCTGACGGTGGCTGAACGGAAAGGCGATCTTGGCGCCCGTCAGCGCCGGGCTGGTCGCGCCGCCACAACGTTTGGCGAGGCTCTCGGCGTGAGCACCAGCGGTCAAGGCGCTGCCGTTTCGGCTGGCCACTCGGTAGGCCGACGACGCATGGGCGGCCGCGTCCGCGGCGGCAAGGAGATCGCCCATCGCCTCGAAGTCCGCGGCTACCGATTCGAGCTCCGCCGCGGCGTCGTCGGCGAGCGCTTTCGCGTAGCGCGCGGCAATCGGTGCGCGCGGTCCTTCGACGAAGGTGGCCAACTCTGCCAGCCGGTCCGCGACGGTGGTGTCGCAGAACTGAACCGAGGTCTGCAGGCAGAAGACCTCGGTGGCCAGCTCGCCGTGCCGGCGCGCGAAGGTTGCGGCCTGCGCGGAAATGTCGCGTGCGCGTTCGATCTGCCCCTGCGCCGCAGCGACCCAGGCCTGGGCCAACAGGTAGATGGCTTCGACGTACAGCAGATGGGGCCGGCGGGCATCGGCGGTCCGTTCGAGTGCCTGTACCGCGTCCTCGACCTTTCCCGATCGCGCCAGCGCGGTGGTGTAGTGCACCTGGTACCGATACGTGTGGCCCGTGATCAGCCCAAACTGCCCCAACTCGACCTGGCCGGGATGCAGGCGACGCCGTGCCGCCGCGAGGTCCCCCGCGGCCAGGGCCACCAGACCGATGGTGGCCGAGCAGAGCGTGCGCGCCACCGGCGCCGACCTGGCGCAACGCCGGTACGCATGCTGGGCCACCTCGGCGGCACCGGCGACGTCTCCAGCGAGAATCAGCACGTAGGTCTGCAGCTTGGCGAGATTGGCCACCATGAACGCGTCGGGCTCGTCGTCGAAAACCTTCCAGCCCCGTGCCGCCTCCAGCCGCAGCTTGCTGAGCTGCCCGCGCTCCCCATGGGCGAGGGTTCGGATCCCAAGGCAGACGACGGCACCGAAGCTGTCGAATTGATCAGGATCGACGAACTGTAGGGCATCGATGGCGCCAACTGGGTCGGCGGCGAAACCCAGGTGGAAACCGCGCAACAAATTGAGCTCCTGCGCGCGGATACCCGTCGAACCCTGCTGCGCCCCCTCGATCAGGCGGAGCGCTTCGTCCGGTTGAGCGAAACCAAACTGCAGGTTCATCACCATCAAGCTGAACTCGTTGAGGAAATCGTTGCCGCGCAGTTCATCCGGGCGAATGCGGCTCAACTCGGCCTGGGCCTCACTACTGCTGCCGAGAAGAAACAGGCAGTAGGCGAGCTGGAGTTTCGCCCCGATGCCGCCACCGGCGTCGACGGCGGCACGCGCGCACCGTTCGGCGAACTCGATGTCGAGTTGCGCGAGCGCGGCCTCCGCGGCCGCCAGCAAGACCTCGGCGTTGGGCGGCAGATCCGATTCGAGCCAGAGCAACCCCAGCTGAACGGGATCGACCGGGGCTGTGTTGTGTGGGCTGGTCATCGCGGTGGCAAGCCGACCGCGCAGACGACTCTGCCGCAGCCGACCACACTGTGCCAGCGTGATGGCCGAATACAGCGGGTGTGCGATCCGGATCAGGTCGGGCGCCGCCTCGTCGGCGCGGATCACTCCTAGCCGCTCGGCCTCCGCCGCGGCCTCGTTGTCGGTGAGCGAATTGAGCAGTGATCGGCCAAGCGATCCGGCGACCGCGACCAGATCGACGACCCCTTGCACGGATTCGGAGAGCGCCCCGAATTGCAGCCGCACCAGATCACGCAGCGACGGCGACACCGTCGGCGCCGCGCGCAGGCGCCACGTGCCGTCGTCCTCGACGAGATTGCCCACCGCGCGTTCCTGACCGATGAGGTGGGTCAGGTACGCGCAGTTACCACGTGTCAATTCCCAAAGCTGCTCGGCGCATTCGCCGCCGACCTGTCCGCGCAATGCGCTGCGAAGTAGATCGTCGCTTTCCGATTGGGATAGTGGCGCTAAATCGAGGCGGCGAAAGATTCCTTCTTTCCACGGCGTCAGCACCGCGTCGGGCGCGGGGGCGCCGCTGCGGACCGTGATGAGAAATTTGGCCCTCGGGTGCTGCAGCAGGCTATACACGACGAAGGCGGACAGGTGGTCGAGCAGATGCGCGTCGTCGATGCTGATCAGCATCGGGCCTGACGTGCCGGCGGTCATCGCCGCCACCACCTCGCGGGCGGCGTCGTGCGGGTTCTCCTGGCTCCCGCTCGACCATGTGGTGAAGGCGCCCAACGCGATTGACTGCGCGGTGACGGTGGCGGTGACGCGGTGGACGACCCAGCCCGACGCCGCGGCCGCCGCTTCCTCGGCGAGGCGCGTCTTGCCGACACCGGCAGCGCCGACGATCAGCACGCCTCGGCAATTGTCCGCGCGCAGCGCGTCGGCAATCACCAGAAGTTCCTTGCCGCGGCCGATTAAAGGCCCACTAATCGTCACATGTTGAATGTAGGTTCTGCTATCAATTTATGCCCGCCGCTCGGCCGAAAATTCATCGCATTTATTTCGGGTGCAATGTTTTGCGCGGGCGGCAATCGCGGGTCAGCGATGGCTCGATCAGGGGTGGCGGTCGAGGCCGATCGTCTGGTGCCGGTAGTTGCTGACGTGGGGTAGTCGGATGCGCGTCCCGGGGTGGGAATGAGGTAGTCGGCTACGGCCCCCGCACACGTTTGTTTGTCGACGATTCGGATGGTCTGAGCTTTCTACGGGCAAGGGAGACGCCCATGACGGTGTCGACGGGGAGACGCCTCGGTGGTGCGGTAGCGCTCCCGGTAGCGCAGTGGCCGCGTCGTGACGGGGGCCGCTGATGTCGTCTTTCGTGGTCGCGACGCCGGGGTTCTTGGTGGCGGCCGCGCAGAACTTGGCCGGGATCGAGCAGGCGGTCGGGGCCGCCAATGCGGCGGCGGCCGGCTCGACGACGCAGCTGTTGGCTGCGGCCGGCGATGAGGTGTCGGTCGCGATAGCGGGATTGTTCGGCAGCTACGGGCAGGAATATCGAGCGCTCAGCGCCCAGGCGGCGGTGTTTCACGCCGAGTTTGTGCGGGCGCTGGACGCCGGCGCGCAGGCCTACGCGGCGGACGAGGCGGCCAACGTCTCGCAGCTGCAGGCCTTCCAGCAGGATGCGCTGGGCGTGGTCAATGCCCACACCGAAGCGCTGCTGGGCCGCCCGATGATCGGCAACGGGGCGGACGGGACGGCCGCCCACCCCGACGGCGGGGCCGGTGGGCTGCTCTACGGCAACGGCGGCAACGGCTATTCCGGAGCGGGAGCCGGTGGTAACGGCGGGGCGGCCGGGCTCATCGGCAACGGCGGCGCCGGCGGAGGCGGCGGCGCCCATGGAGGTGCCGGCGGCCGGGGCGGATGGATCTACGGCTACGGCGGGGCCGGCGGCAATGCCGGGGCCGGCGGCATCGCCGGCACGGGCGGCGCGGCCGGGCTGATCGGCACCGGCGGCGCCGGCGGGGTAGGCGGCAGCCACGGCGGCAACGGCGGCAACGGCGGATGGCTCTACGGCAACGGCGGCGACGGTGGAGCCGCCGGACTCGCCGGCACCGGCGGCAACGGTGGTAACGGCGGGCCGCTGTACGGCAACGGCGGGGCCGGAGGCAACGGCGGGGCCGCCGCCGTCGCCGGCGCTACCGGTGGGGGCGGCGGGGCCGGCGGCCGCGGCGGGCTGCTGTTCGGTAACGGCGGCCCTGGTGGGGCCGGTGGCTCCGGCTTGGCAGGCGCTCAGGGTGCCGCCGCCGTGCCGCCCGGCGGCGTCGGCGGCGCGGGGCAAGCCGGGGGCGCCGGCGGGGCCGGCGGATCAGGCGGCAATGGCGGGCTGATCTTCGGTATCGGGGGGCACGGCGGGCTCGGCGGCACGGGCGCCGACGGGGGCGCCGGCGGGCAAGGCGCCGATGGGTTCACGGGCGGCCCGGGCGCAGTTGGTGGGGCTGGTGGAGACGGCGGCGCCGGCGGGGACGGCGGGGCCGGCGGTCACGGCGGCAGGGCTGGCCAGGGCGGCTATTGGGGTCATGCGGGCATCGCCGGTGACGGCGGGAGGGCGGGGGACGGGGGAACCGGTGGGATTCCCGGCAACGGCGGCTCCGGTGGTGACGGCAACGTCGTCGATGGCGTCGCCGGGGCCGGCGGCGCCGGCGGAACCGGCGGCAACCCCGGTGTCGGCGGTGCCGGCGGGATCGGCGGCACGGCCGGCGGCGCGGGCGCTAACCACGGTGCGAACGGTGCGGCGGGCCACCTGCCCGGCACCGGCGGCAACGGCGGGGCCGGCGGCAAGGGCGCCGACGCGGTCGTCGCTGGTGGTGCCGGTGGGGCCGGCGGTGCCGGCGGCAACGGCGGGGCGGTCGGCAACGGTGGCGACGGCGGGGCCGGCGGCGCCGGCAAGGTCGGCAGCATCGGCGCGGCCGGCAGTCAGGGTGCGGCGGCAACCAGCCCGGGCGCCGACGGGGGCACCGGCGGCAGCGGCTTCACCGGCGGCACCGGCGGCAGCGGCGGCGCAGGCGGCGCCGGCGGCAGCGGCGGGTCGCTGGCCGGCGACGGCGGCAATGGCGGCGCCGGCGGCGCCGGCGGGAACGGCGGGGTCGGCGGGGCCGGCGGCGCCGGGGGCAACGGCGCCGCGGGCCCGAGTTTCACGGGCACTCCCGTGGCGGCCGGTGGGGCCGGCGGCGCGGCCGGCGACGGCGGCCTGGGCGGCACCGGCGGCAACGGCGGCGACGGCGGGGCCGGCGGCGCGGCCCTGGCCCCGTCCGGGCATGCCGGCACGCACGGCATCGGTGGGACCCGCGGCACAGGTGGGGTGGGTGGCACGGGGGGCAACGGCGGCAACGGTGGCGACGGGTATTTCGGCGGTAACGGCGGCGCGGCCGGTAACGGCGGTAACCCGGGCGTCGGCGGGGTCGACGGCAATAGCGGCTCAGGCACCGTCGCCGTGGCCGGTGGCTACCCCGACACCAACGGGGGCGGAACCGACGGCAACGGCGGCAACGGCGGCAACGGCGGCAACGCGTTGGCCCCCGGCGGCCGGGGCGGCAGCGGAGCGGCCGGCGGTAATGGCGGCTGGGTCGGCAACGGCGGAAACGGCGGCAACGGCGGGGCCGGTGCCACCGGCAGCACCGGCGCAACGGGCACCGCGGGTACCACGCCAGGCCCGTCGAACAACGACGGCGGCAACGGCGGCCTCGGCGGCACCGGTGGCACGGGCGGCGCCGGCGGCGACGGCGGCGCGGGCGGCCACGGCGGGGTGCTGTCCGGCAACGGCGGCAACGGCGGCACCGGCGGGGCCGGCGGCAACGGCGGCACCGGCGGCACTGGCGGTAACGGCGCTCGCGGGGCCGACGGCTCCTTCTTCGCGCCCGCCGGCGGGGCCGGTGGAGCTGGCGGTGACGGCGGCGCCGGCGGAGCCGGCGGGACCGGCGGCAGCGGCGGCGCGGCAGGCGCGGCCCTGGCACCAACAGGCCACGCCGGCACCCACGGCGCCGGCGGGGCCGGCGGGGCCGGTGGCCTGGGCGGGGGCGCCGGCGATGGCGGTAACGGCGGCAACGGAGCCAGCACGGTCTTCGGCTTCGGCCAATCCCTCGCCGGCGGAGCCGGCGGTAACGGCGGCAACGGCGGTGACCCGGGCCTTGGCGGGGCCGGCGGGGCCGGCGGCTACAGCGGCAACGGCACATACACGCACGGCGGCACTGCCGCCGGCAACAACGGCCCCGGGACCGGCGGAAACGGCGGAAACGGCGGCAACGGCGGCAACGGCGCGACCGCCGGCGGTCACGGCGGCGCGGGCGGGGCCGGCGGCGACGCGGGGACTTTGGGCAACGGCGGCAACGGCGGAAACGGCGGCAACGGCAGCAACGGCAGCGCCGGCACCACGGGCGCCGCGGGTACTTCGCCGACCAGCGCGGGCGGTGACGGCGGTAGCGGCGGCACCGGTAGCACAGGCGGCACGGGCGGCGCCGGCGGCGACGGCGGGGCCGGCGGCCACGGCGGGTCGGTGTCCGGTAACGGCGGCAACGGCGGCGCGGGAGGGACCGGCGGCAACGGCGCCGTAGGCGGCAACGGCGGTGACGGCGCTGCCGGGGCGGACGGCTTCGTCACCGGGTCTGTTGATGGCGGGGCCGGCGGAGGCGGCGGCGACGGCGGCAACGGCGGAGGCGGCGGAGCCGGCGGCAACGGCGGCGCGGGGGGCGCGGCCCTGGCATCATCAGGCACCACCGGCACCCACGGCGCCGGCGGTGCCGGCGGCGACGGTGCCCTGGGCGGAGCCGGCGGCAACGGCGGCAACGGCGGCAACGGGTTTGACCATTCCAGCATCGCCGGCGTTACGGGCGGTGACGGCGGCAACGGCGGCAACCCGGGCTTTGGCGGGGTCGGCGGTGCCGGCGGCTCCAGCGGCAACGGCGCTTTCGCCGCCAACGGCGCTACCGCCAGCAGTATCGGACCCGGGACCGGGGGCAACGGCGGCAACGGCGGCAACGGCGGCGACGCCGCGACCAACGGTGGTCAAGGCGGCGCAGGCGGACATGGTGGCGACGCCGGGGTCGTGGGCAATGGCGGCAACGGCGGCAACGGCGGAGCCGGTTTCGGGGGCGGCAGCTACACCAACGGCGGCGACGGCGGGGACGGCGGCTACGGCGGCGCCGGTGGATCGACGTCCGGCAACGGCGGCAACGGCGGCAACGGCGGGGCCGGTGCCGCGGGCGGACTCGACGGCAACGGCGGCAACGGCGGCAACGGCGGCTACGGCGGTACCGGTGGACCCTTCTCCGGCAACGGCGGCAACGGAGGCACCGGCGGGGCGGCTGGCAACGGCGGTAACGGCGCCACCGGCACGGCCGGCACCAATGGCACCGGTGGTGGCGGTGGCACCGGCGACAACGGCGGCAACGGCGGCAACGGCGGCAACGGCGGCGCGCCCGGAGCGGCCACCGCACCTTCGGGCCAGCCCGGCACCCCCGGCGGCGGAGGCCTGGCCGGCAACGGAGGCACCGGCGGCACCGGCGGCCACGGCGGCTCCGGCGCCAACGGCAGCAACAGCCTCAGCGGATCCCCAGGACTTCCGGGCGGGGCGGGCGGCAACGGCGGCACCGGCGGCCACGGCGGAACCGGGGGTAACGGCGCCGCCAGCCTGTCGGGCGGGCCCGACGGCGCTGCCGGTCACGGGGGCACGGGTGGTACCGGTGGTGCCGGCGGTGCAGGCGGTGTCGGCGGCGACGGTGGCAGTGGTGCTTTCGGCCAGTTGAACGGCGGTAACGGCGGTCAAGGCGGCACCGGCGGTGCCGGCGGCGTCGGCGGCGACACCGGCACAGGTTCCGCGCCAGTGCTGGCGCCTCCCAACACCGGGTTGTATCAAGGCGGCAACGGCGGCAACGGCGGCGGCGGCGGGAACGGCGGCAACACCGGTTCTGCCAACGGCCTCAGTTCCCATGCTCAAGCCGGCGCCGGCGGCGACGGTGGACCCGGCGGCACGGGCGGCACCGGCTTTGGTGGCCCTGGGCTCAGCGGACAGCCCGGCGGCAAGGGCTCCAACGGCATCGTGCTGGGGTAACGACACATCGCGGTGATCCCCCAAGCCCGTCAACCAACCTGCACGGATAGCGCTCACCCGGCCAGATTGCGTCACCGGATGCGCGACGCGCGCGAAGCCGCAATTTCCCCACAGATCCAAGGTGGCCTTGACGAAATCCTGACAACGCGCCTCCTTGACCCGAGACTGAACGCACGTTTAGTGTACTGAACATGCGTTCAGCCGACCTGACGGCCGCCGCCCGGATCCGCGAGGCGGCCATCGACCAGTTCGGCCAGCACGGGTTCGGCATCGGGCTGCGCGCCATCGCCGAGGCCGCCGGCGTGAGCGCGGCGCTGGTCATTCACCACTTCGGCTCCAAGGAGGGCCTGCGCAACGCCTGCGACCAGTTCGTCGCCGAAGAGATCCGCAACACCAAGTCGGAGGCGATGCGCTCCAACGACCCCGCCACCTGGCTCGCGCAGCTGGCCGAGATCGAGGAATTCGCAGCGGTGACCGCCTACCTGTTGCGCAGCATGCAAACCGGTGGCGACTTGGCGAAGATGTTGTGGCAGAGGATGATTGACAACGCCGAGCAATACATGGAAGAAGGCGTGCGCGCGGGAACGATAAAGCCCAGCCGCGATCCGAAGGCCAGGGCCAAATATCTCGGCATCACCGGCGGCGGGGGCCTCCTGCTGTATATGCAAATGCACGACACACCCACCGATCTGCGTGCCGTACTACGCGACTACGCCCGCGACATGTTGCTGCCCGCGCTGGAGATCTACACCGAAGGCCTGATGGTAGACCGCACCATGTACGACGCATTCCTGGCCGCCGACGATCAAGGAGAATCCCATGGCGACTGAACACCCCGCGCCTATCGAAATACGCGGCCTGACAAAGGCTTTCGGCGCCGTCAAAGCGCTGGACGGCCTCGACCTGGCCGTGCGCGAGGGCGAGGTGCACGGCTTCCTCGGGCCCAACGGGGCCGGGAAGTCGACGACCATTCGCATCCTGTTGGGCCTGGTGCGCGCCGACGGCGGAAGCGTGCGGCTGCTCGGCGGCGACCCGTGGACCGACGCGGTCGCGCTGCACCGGCACATCGCCTACGTGCCCGGCGACGTGACCCTGTGGCCCTCGCTGACGGGCGGCGAGACGATCGACCTGCTGGCCCGCATGCGCGGCGGCATCGACGAACGCCGGCGCGCCGAGCTCGTCGAGCGCTTCGATCTCGACCCGCACAAGAAGGCGCGCACCTACTCCAAGGGCAACCGGCAAAAGGTCTCCCTGATCTCGGCCTTCTCGTCGCACGCGCGGCTGCTGCTGCTGGACGAGCCCAGCAGCGGCCTGGACCCGTTGATGGAGAACGTGTTTCAGCAATGCGTCGCCGAGGCCCGCGACCGCGGCGCGACGGTCCTGCTGTCCAGCCACATCCTGGCCGAGACCGAGGCGCTGTGCGAACGGGTGACCATCATCCGCGCCGGCAAGACCGTCGAGAGCGGCACGCTGGAGTCGATGCGCCACCTCAGCCGCACCTCGATCAGGGCCGAAATGATCGGCGACCCGGGCGATCTCAGCCGCATCAAGGGCGTCGAGGACGTCAGCTACGACGGCAACACGCTGCGCGCCCAGGTCGACAGCGAAAGCCTCGGCGAGCTCATCCGGGCCCTCGGCGACGCCGGCGTGCGCAGCCTCGTCAGCCAGCCCCCGACCCTCGAGGAGCTCTTCCTGCGCCACTACAACGGCGCCGAGACCAAGAAGGTCTCGGTATGAGCACCGCCACCCTGGACCGCCCGCGCCCGACGCAACCGCGGGCCGCGTCCCACTTCGCCGGCACGCTCGGCATGCTGCGGCTCTACCTGCGCCGCGACCGGGTCTCGTTGCCGCTGTGGGTGCTGCTGCTGTCGGTGCCGCTGGCCACCGTGTATGTCGGCAGCATCGACAAGGTCTACCCCACCCAGGCGCTGCGCGCCGGGTTCGCGGCCTCCATCATGGCCAGCCCCGCCCAGCGCGCACTCTACGGACAGGTCTACAACGACAGCCTTGGGGCCGTGGGCATTTGGAAGGCCGGCATGTTCCACCTGCTGATCGCGGTGGCCGTCATCCTTACGGTGATCCGCCACACCCGCGCCGACGAGGAGACCGGCCGCACCGAACTGATGGACTCCACCGCGGTCGGCCGCTACGCCGCCCTCAGCGCGGCGCTGCTGCTGTCGTTCGGCGCGTCGATCGCCACCGGCGCGATCGGCGCGGCCGGCCTGCTGAGCACCGCCGTCCCGGCCGGCGGGTCGCTCGCCTTCGGTGCCGCGCTGGCCTGCTCGGGCCTGGTCTTCACCGCCGTCGCCGCGGTGACCGCCCAGCTGTCGCCGAGCGCCCGGTTCGCCCGCGGCGCCGCGTTCGCCGCCCTGGGGGTCGCGTTCACGCTGCGCGCCGTCGGCGACGCCGGCGACGGCGGGTTGTCGTGGCTCTCGCCGCTGGGGTGGTCGCTGCAGGTGCGGCCGTACGCGGGTGACCGCTGGTGGGTGCTGGCGTTGCACCTGGCGACGACGGCCGCGCTCACCCTGGTGGCCTATCGGCTGCTCGCCGGGCGCGACGTGGGCGCCGGGCTGATCGCCGAACGCGCCGGACCCGGTGCCGCCGGGGCCCGGCTGCGCGGCGTCGACGGGCTGACGTGGCGGCTCGATCGGGGCGCGGTGCTGCTGTGGACCGTGGGCCTGTGCCTGTACGGCGTGCTGATGGGCAGTGTGGCGCACGGCATCGGCGACGAGCTCGGCGACAGCACCGCCGTGCGCGACATCGTCGCGCGCATGGGCGGCACCAGCGCGCTGGAGGAGGCCTTCATCGCGGTGGCGTTCACCATGATCGGCATGGCGGCCGCCGCGTTCGCGATCTCGCTCACGCTGCGGCTGCATCAGGAGGAATCCGGTCAGCGCGCCGAGCCGATGCTGGCCGGCGCGGTATCCCGGACCCGTTGGCTGGCAAGCCATTTGGCCGCCGCGCTGCTCGGGCCCGCGGTCGCGCTGCTAGCCGCCGGCGTGGCCGGCGGGCTCGTCTACGGCGCCGCGGCCGGTGACGTCGGCGGCAAGCTGGCCGTCGTCGTCGGCACCGCGGCGATCCAGCTGCCCGCCGTCTGGCTGCTCGCCGCCGTCACCGTCGTCGTGTTCGGCCTGGCGCCGCGGTTCACGCCCGTGTCGTGGGGGGTGCTGGTGGCGATCGTCGCGGTCTACCTGATCGGCTCGCTGGCCCGGTTCCCGCAATGGGTGCTCGACCTCGAACCGTTCGCGCACATTTCCCGGGTCGGCGCCGACTTCACCGCCGTGCCGCTGCTGTGGCTGCTGGCGATCGACGCGGCGCTGATCGTCTTGGGAGCCAGCGCCTTTCGACGGAGGGATCTGCGACTATGAGGACGGGCATTCGCGCGGCGGCGTCGTCGGTGTGGGGGCTGGCCGTATTGGGGCTGATGCTGTTCCTGCCGGCCGGCACGTTCGACTATTGGCAGGCATGGGCTTTCGCCGCCACCTTCACCGCGGCGACCACCCTCCCGAGCATCTACCTCTTCAAGACGAACCCCGAAGCCCTGCAACGCCGCATGCGCGTCGGCCCGCTGGCGGAAACCAGGACGGTGCAGAAGGTGGTGATCGCCTTCGCGTTCCTGACCCTGTTCGGCGTCATGGTGTTCAGCGCGTTCGACCATCGGATGGGCTGGTCGTCGGTGCCCGCCTGGGTGTCGGTGCTCGGCGACGTCCTGGTGGCGACCGGCCTCGGCATCGCCATGCTGGTGGTCATCCAAAACAGTTACGCGGCAGCAACGGTCACGGTCGAGTCGAGCCAAACCGTGGCCTCCACCGGACTGTACAAGCACGTGCGCCACCCGATGTACGTCGGCAACATGTTCCTGATGCCCGGCATACCCCTGGCGCTCGGCTCGTACTGGGGGCTGCTGTTCCTCATCCCGGGCATCGCGGTGCACGTGCTGCGCATCCGCGACGAGGAACGGCTGCTCGCCCAGGAGCTGCCCGGGTACGGTGACTACATGCAACGGGTGCGCTATCGGCTGATTCCCCACGTGTGGTGAGCTCGACCCTCGACCTGCCATGGCGGCGCCCGGGCGCGCTGCGATACGCGCTGGGCCGGATCCGCGGCATCGCCAAACCGCCCGTCACCGTCACCGACCCGCCGCCCGACATCGCCGTCGACCGCGACGTCGACGTCCCCACCCGGGACGGAACCACCCTGCGGGTCAACCTCTTTCGGACCAGCGACGATCCCCGCCCGGTCATCCTGAGCATTCATCCCTACGGCAAGGACAACCTGCCCAAGCGGCGGGGCAACAAGTGGACGTTCTCGGCGCAGTACCGCATGTTGCGCCAGCCGCAACCGGTGCGATTCTCGGCGCTGACCGGTTGGGAGGCACCGGATCCGGCGTGGTGGACCGCGCGCGGCTTCACCGTCGTCAACGCCGACTCGCGCGGCTGCGGGCGCTCCGACGGCACGGGGAAGCTGCTGTCGCGCCAGGAGGCGCAGGACAGCTACGACCTGGTTCAGTGGATCGCCGGCCAGCCATGGTGCGACGGCAACGTCGTCATGCTCGGGGTGTCGTACCTGGCCATCAGCCAGTACGCCGTGGCCGCCCTGGCGCCGCCGGCGCTGCGGGCGATCTGCCCCTGGGAGGGCTTCACCGACGCCTACCGCGACCTGACCTTTCCCGGCGGCGTGCGCGAGACCGGCTTCACCCACATGTGGTCGCGCAACGTCCGCCGCGACACGCGCGAGGACTACGACCTCGAGCGCATGCAGGACGAGCACCCGTTGCGCGACGACTTCTGGCGCTCGCTGGTGCCCGACCTGTCGGCGATCAAGGTCCCGATGCTGGTGTGCGGCAGCTTCTCCGACAACAACCTGCACTCCCGCGGTTCGATCCGGGCGTTCACCCACGCCGGCTCCGAGCACGCCCGTCTCTACACCCATCGCGGCGGCAAGTGGGCGACGTTCTACTCCGAGGCCGCACTCGACGAACAGCTGCGCTTCTTCCGCGGCGTGCTCGACGGCACCAAGAACAAGGGCGGCTCCCGCACCGTCCGCCTCGAGGTCCGCGAGGACCGCGACACCATCGCCGCGGTGCGCGAGGAGGCCGAATGGCCGCTGGCCCGCACCCGTTGGCGCCCACTGCATCTCGCCGGCGCCGGGGTGCTGGCGCCCGAAGAGACGGTGGAGGCGGGCAGCGTCACCTTCGAAACCGGTTCGCGCGCAGCGGCATTCAGCTGGACCCTGCCCATCGACACCGAACTGACCGGACCGATGGCCGCGCGACTGTGGGTCGAGCTGGCCGGCTGCGACGACGCCCACCTGTTCGTCGGGGTGGAGAAGTGGCGCGACGGGCGGTTCGTCGGCTTCGAGGGGTCCTACGGCTTCGGCCGCGACCGGGTCACCACCGGCTGGCAGCGGGTCGCGCTGCGCGCGCTGGACCCCGAGCACTCGCGGCCGTGGCAGCCGGTAGCGGCCTGCGCCGAGCCGCGGCCCGTCTCCCCCGGCGAGGTGGTCGCGGTCGACGTCGCACTGGGCCCGTCGGCGACGCTGTTCCGCGCCGGCGAGCAGCTGCGGCTGGTGGTCGCCGGGCGGTGGCTGTGGCCGCGAAACCCGCTGATCGGTCAGATGCCCGCGGCCTACACCGGCTCACCGCGCGGTCGCGTCACGCTGCATTGGGGGCCGGGCTACGACGCGCACCTGCTGATCCCGGAGATCCCCTGAGTACGCCGAGCGGTATTAAATCCAGACGCCCTTGCCGACGGCGACCACGCCGCCGGCGCTGATCGCGAAACGCTCGCGGTCCTTCTCCAAGTCCACCCCGACCATCTCGCCGGGGCCGACGACGACGTTCTTGTCCAGGATCGCGTGGCGCACCACCGCGCCGCGGCCGACCCGGGCGCCCGGCATGATCACGCTGCCCTCCACGATCGCGCCGTCGTCGACGACGACGTTCGACGACAGCACCGAGTTGCGCACCGAGGCCGCCGAGATGATGCTGCCGGCGCCCACCACCGACTCCTGGGCCGAGCCGCCGTTGACGAACTTGGCCGGCGCCAGGTTCTCCGACTCGCCACGGATCGGCCAGCGCTTGTTGTAGAGGTTGAACACCGGATGCACCGACACCAGGTCCATGTGCGCGTCGTAGAACGCGTCCAGCGTCCCGACGTCGCGCCAGTAGCCGCGGTCGCGGTCGGTGGCGCCGGGCACCTCGTTGTCGGAAAAGTCGTAGACCGAGGCCATCCCGTCGGCCACCAGCCGCGGGATGAT
This sequence comes from Mycobacterium sp. NGS63, assembly GCF_059812295.1. Classification (NCBI taxonomy): domain Bacteria; kingdom Bacillati; phylum Actinomycetota; class Actinomycetes; order Mycobacteriales; family Mycobacteriaceae; genus Mycobacterium; species Mycobacterium sp. NGS63. The sequence goes on along the minus strand of NZ_JCALCJ010000002.1, from coordinate 193,538 downwards.
GTCGCCGCCCATGTCGTGATCGGAATGGTCGTCGTCGGCGTCGGCGCGGATCGCGTCGACGAGCACCTTGGTGGTGAAGATGTAGTTGCCCATCGACACGAACGTCTGCGCGGGGTCGTCCGGGGTCCCCGGCGGCTCCAGCGGCTTCTCCACGAAATCGCGGATGCGGCCGGACTCGTCGGAGTCGATGCAGCCGAACGCCGAGGCCTCGGCGCGCGGCACCCGGATGCCGGCCACCGTCGCGCCGGCGCCGCTGTCGATGTGGTAGCGGACCATCTGCTCGGGATCCATCCGGTAGACGTGGTCGGCACCGAAAACGACTAGGTAGTCGGGATCTTCGTCGTAGATCAGGTTGAGCGACTGATAGATCGCGTCGGCCGAGCCGGTGTACCAGCGCGGGCCGAGGCGCTGCTGGGCCGGCACCGGCGTGATGTACTCCCCCGCCAGGCCGGACAGCCGCCAGTTCTGCGAAATGTGGCGGTCGAGCGAATGCGACTTGTATTGGGTCAGAACGCAGATCCGCAAATAGCGGGCGTTGACGAGGTTGGACAGGACGAAGTCGATCAGCCGGTAGGCGCCCCCGAAGGGAACGGCGGGTTTGGCGCGGTCCGCGGTCAGAGGGTACAGCCGCTTGCCCTCCCCGCCGGCCAGGACAATGCCCAGCACGTGTGGCGCTTCCCTCATGGCTCCAAACTATCGGCCGCCGCCAACCGCTGCCAGCGGAAACCGGCGTGCCCGCTGGGCTGACGGGATTGTCATTCAATGTGTTTGGCGTGATTCAGGACCCGATTCATCCATTATTGCCCACCTCCCACTCGCGCGCCGCCGTGACATCCAACTACCGTGCGGATATGCGGGTGGCGATGATGACCCGGGAGTACCCGCCCGAGGTCTACGGCGGGGCGGGGGTACACGTCACCGAACTCGTCGCCCAGCTGCGCCGGCTGTGCGCGGTCGACGTGCACTGCATCGGCGCACCCCGCCCGGACGCCTTCGCGCAGCAGCCTGACCCGCGCATGCCCGGCGCCAACCCGGCGCTGGCCGCGCTGTCGGCGGACCTGATGATGACCAACGCCGCGTCGGCGGCGACCGTCGTGCATTCGCACACCTGGTACACCGGCCTGGCCGGGCACCTGACCGCGTTGCTCTACGACATCCCGCACGTGCTGACCGCCCATTCGCTCGAGCCGCTGCGGCCGTGGAAGGCCGAACAGCTCGGCGGCGGCTACCGGATCTCGACGTGGGTGGAGCGGACGGCGGTGCTGGCCGCCGACGCCGTCATCGCCGTCAGCGCGGCGATGCGCGAGGACATCCTGCGCGTCTACCCGACGCTGGACCCGAGCCTGGTGCACGTCATCCGCAACGGGGTCGACGCCAGCGTCTGGCATCCCGCCGGCCCGGGGGAATCCGGGTCCGTGCTGGCCGAACTCGGCGTCGATCGGCAACGGCCCATCGTGGCGTTCGTCGGGCGCATCACCCGGCAGAAGGGCGTCGCCCACCTGGTGGCGGCCGCGCACCGGCTGGCCCCCGGGGTGCAGCTGGTGCTGTGCGCCGGCGCGCCCGACACCCCGGAGCTGGCCGAGGAGGTCGGCGCCGCGATCGCCGAGCTGGCCCGCGGCCGCGACGGGGTGTTCTGGATCCGCGACATGCTGCCCATCGCGGAGATACGCGAAATAGTCTCGGCGGCAACGGTTTTCGTTTGCCCGTCGGTGTATGAGCCGTTGGGGATCGTGAACCTCGAGGCGATGGCGTGCGCGACGGCGGTGGTGGCCTCCGACGTCGGCGGCATCCCCGAGGCGGTCGCCGACGGCGTGACGGGGTCGCTGGTGCACTACGACGCCGACGACCCGATCGGTTTCGAGGCCGGACTGGCCGACGCGGTCAACGAGCTGGTCGCCGACCCGGACAAGGCGAAGCGCTACGGCGAGGCGGGACGCCAGCGCTGCATCGAGGACTTCTCGTGGGCGCAGGTTGCCGAGCAGACGCTGGAGATCTATCGGAAGGTGCGCGCGTAAGCCGCAGTTAGCTGGTGACGCCCTTGAGTTCGTCACCCAGGGCGGCGGCTTCGTCGGGCGTCAGCTCGACGACCAGCCGACCGCCTCCCTCGAGCGGTACCCGCATCACGATGCCGCGCCCCTCCTTGGTCGCTTCCAAAGGACCGTCTCCGGTACGGGGCTTCATCGCCGCCATCGAGTGCTCCCTCCAGATTCGAGCTGGCCCGGCTTCGCGGACCTGGTCGGCGCCGAGCATGCCCCGCCAGTGGATTCCCAGCCATACCCGACGTTGAAGTGCCAAATCACCCCCCCATTGTTCCCTATCCGGGTCGGCAGGAACACAAAGACCCGTTTCTGGTCACTCAGCGGGCCGTCAGAGCGGGTTTGCGGGCACCCAGCAATCGCGCAGATGGTCGTCGACCATGCCCGTTGCCTGCATCAGCGCATAGGCGGTGGTCGGCCCGACGAACCGGAAACCGCGCCGTTTCAGCTCCTCGGCCATGGCCTTCGATTCGTCGGTGGCCGAGGGGATTTCGGACGCGTCGGCGGGGCGGGCCCGCCGCGACGGCGCGAACGACCACAGCAGCTTGGACAGGTCCTCGGTGGAGCCCAGCTCGGCGGCGGCGCGGGCGTTGGCGATCGTGGCGTCGATCTTGGCCCGGTTGCGCACGATTCCGGTGTCCGCCATCAGCCGCGCCACGTCGGCGTCGGTGTAGCCGGCGACGGTCTCGATGTCGAACCCGTCGAACGCGCGCCGGAAGTTCTCCCGTTTGCGCAGGATGATCAGCCACGACAGCCCGCTCTGGAAGGCCTCGAGGCTCATCCGCTCGAACAGCGCCACCCCGTCGCGCAGGGGCCGACCCCATTCCTGGTCGTGGTAGTCGCGGTACATCTGGAAGTCCGGCCCGGGCCGAATGCCCGCCCAGCCGCACCGGATCAGCCCGTCGTCGCTCACATTGAGTCCTGACGATCTTCGCCGTCCTCCGGTTCCACCGGATCGCGTTCGCCCGCGGTTTCGGCCACCGACGCGGCGTGCACCTCCGAGACCGAAGCCAGCTGGCCGCGCAGCGCCTCGAGCTCGCGGGCGAGCCGGTCCAGCACCCAGTCCACCTCGCTGGTCTTGTAGCCGCGCAGCACCTGGGTGAACTTCACCGCGTCGACGTCGGCGCCGGTGACGCCGTAGGCGGGCAGCACGGTCGCGGTCGTCCCGCGCGGCAACGGCGGCAGCTGCTCGCCGCGACCGAACAGCAGGCTGGCCGCGCCGAACAGCACGATCGCCACCAGGACCAGCACGACCAGGTACAGCAACACCAACGCCACGCGTTCGATATTGCCCTATACCCCCGACACTCCGATCAGCGTGGCCGCACGCCGTTCATCGGCGGGCGGTCATCGAGGGAGACCGGCGACGTCTGGGCGACGTAGCCGGCCGGCCCGTCGGCGAAGAACTGGGTCAGCCCGACCCCGGAGTCGGGGATCCCGCAGCGCGACAACAGCGTCGCGATGACCTGGCGGCTCATCGCGCCCAGCTCGGCCAGCGGCCGGTTGCGATGCGCCCGCACGCCGAGGTTGACCTGGGCGATCGCGTCCAGGCCCAGCCGGTCGAAGGTGTCCACCAACAGGCCGATCTCCACGCCGTAGCCCGGGGCGAACGGCAGCGACGTCAGCAGCTCCCGGCTGGCCGCGTACTCGCCGCCGAGCGGCTGCAGGATGCAGCCCAGCTCCGGGCGCAGCGCCGCGAGCAGCGGCCGGGCCACCAGCTCGGTCACCCGCCCGCCGCCGGTGGCGCCCGCGCCGCCGCCCGCGTCGCCGACCGCCAGCGGCCGCCGGTAGAAGCTCTTGACCAGGTGGATGCCGTCACCGGTGAGCAGCGGGGCCACCAGCCACGGCACGAACATCGGGTGCGGGTTGATCAGGTCCGAGTCGACGAACACGACGATGTCGCCGGTGGTGGCCGCCAGCGAGCGCCACAGCGCCTCGCCCTTGCCGGGCCGGGTGGGCACCTCGGGCAGCGCCTGTTCGCGGCTGACGACGCGGGCGCCCGCGGCGATGGCGCGGATCTCGGTGTCGTCGGTCGAGCCGGAGTCCAGCACGATCAGCTCGTCGACCAGGCCTCCAGAGTCCCGGACGAGCGGCGAGATGCTCTCGATCACCGACTCGACGGTGGCTTCCTCGTTGAGGGCCGGCAGCACCACCGAGATCGTCCGCCCGGCCTTGGCGTCCTCCAGCTCGCCGACCGACCAGGCGGGACGGCTCCAGGTGCGGTCGGACAGCCACACGTCGCCGGGCCGCGCGGCCAGCACGCCCGCTTCGGCGAGGTCCACCAGCTCGGTCATGCCAGCCCCCGCACCGTGCGCGCCGGCGGCCGCGTGCCCTGGATCGAGGACACCATCTCCAGCACCCGGCGGGTGGCCGCGACCTGGTGCACCCGAAACATCCGGACGCCGGCCGCCGCCGCCAGCGCGGTGGCCGCCAGCGTTCCCTCGAGGCGTTCGGTCAATTCCACACCCAGAGTCTCCCCGACGAAGTCCTTGTTGCTCAAAGCGAGCAGCACCGGCCACCCGGTCTTAACGAGATCGTCGACATGGCGCAACAAGGCCAGGCCGTGGAAGGTGTTCTTGCCGAAGTCGTGGGCGGGGTCGATCAGGATCCGGTCGCGGGCCACGCCGGCCGCGACCGCCCGCTGCGCCGCGGCGGTGACCTGGCGGATGACGTCGTCGACCACCCCGCGCGTGGCGGTCCCGTAGCTCACCCGGAACGGCCGGGTGCGCGGCAGGGCGCCGCCGGTGTGCGAACACACCAGGCCGGCGCCGAACTCGGCGGCCACCTCGGGTAGGCCCGGGTCGATGCCGGCCCAGGTGTCGTTGATCAGGTCCGCGCCGGCCGCGCAGGCCACCTTCGCCACCCGCGAGCGCCAGGTGTCGACGCTGATCAGCTGGTCGGGGTAGGCGCCGCGCAGCCATTCGATGAACGGCACCAGCCGGGCGATCTCGGTGTCCTCGTCGACGGCCTCGCCCGGGCCCGCCTTGACGCCGCCGACGTCGACGACGTCGGCGCCCTCGGCGATGGCGCGGTGGGCGGCGTCCCGGGCGGCCTCGTCGCTGAAGGTCGCACCCCGGTCGTAGAACGAGTCGGGCGTGCGGTTGACGATCGCCATGATCAGCGGGCGATCCCCGGCGACCGGCCGGCCGCAGAGCGTCGAGTGCACGCGTCTATGGTGCCTGGTCACATCCACGAGTGTGCGGCCAGCCGCACCCTGGGCACCGAACGTGCGGCCTGCCGCGCACTCGGCGCAGGCGTCAACCCTGCGGGCGCTTGCCCTCGGCCACCTCGTCGGGATATCCGTCGTAGTACGGCACGTAGCCCTCGTCGCGGCCGGCCAGCACGTACAGCGGATCCTTGATGTCGGGGCCGTAGGCCTGCTCGCGCAGCTCCACCTTGCGGCTCTTGAACGTCGACGTGTGCTCCAGCGACTGCACCACCCGCACGAACAACGGCAGCGCGTAGGCGGGCAGCTGACCGTACACGGCGCCGGCCAGGGACTTGCCGTCGAACTCCGCGCCGTCGCGCAGCTGGACCGCGGCCATCCCGGCGCGCCCGCCGGTGCGCGGGATCTCCACGCCGAACACCGTGCACTCCTCGACGGAGGGGTCGGAGGCCAGCGCCGCCTCGACCTGGGTGGTGGCGACGTTCTCGCCCTTCCACCGGAACGTGTCGCCGAGACGGTCGACGAACGCGGCGTGCCCCAGGCCCTGCGGGCTCATCACGTCACCGGAGTTGAACCAGCAGTCGCCCTCACGAAAAGCGTTGCGCACCAACTTCTTTTCGCTCGACTCCTTATCGGTGTAGCCGTCGAAGGGCTGCAGCTTGTTGACCGGGCTGAGCAGCAGCCCGGGCTGGCCGGCCGGCACCCGGCGCACCCGCCCGCTCTCGTCGCGCAGCGGCTGGCCGGTGTCGGGGTCGTACTCCACGTAGGCCAGCGGCATCGGGAAGATGCCGGTGGTGCGCGGCACGTTGAACACGTTGATGAACGCGGTGTTGCCCTCGCTGGAGGCGTAGAACTCGCAGACGCGCGCGATCCCGAACCGCTCGGTGAACTCGTCCCAGATCTCCGGGCGCAGCCCGTTGCCGGCGATCAGCCGCACCTTGTGCGCGCGGTCGGTTGGCTTGCGCGGCTGGTTGAGCAGATAGCGGCAGATCTCGCCGATGTAGATGAACGCCGTGGCGTCGTAGGCGATCACCTCGTCCCAGAACTTCGACGCCGAGAACGACCGGCCCAGCGCCAGCGTCGCCCCGGAGTTGATCACCGACGACAGCGCCACCGTCAGCGCGTTGTTGTGGTACAGCGGCAGGCAGCTGTACAGCGTGTCGGAGCTCTTCAGCCGCAACCCGATCCCGCCGAACGCGGCCAGCGCCTTCAGCCACCGCAGGTGCGTCATCACGCTGGCCTTGGGGTAACCCGTCGTGCCCGAGGTGAAGATGTAGAACGCGGTGTCGCGCGCCCGCACCGCCGACACCGACGCCGGGTTGGTGGCCGGCGCGCTCTCGGCGAAGCGCTCCAGGTCCTCGACGGTCAGCGTCTCGGTGGCGCCCGCGCCGCCGCACTCGGCCACGGCGCTGACCAGGTCGGTCTCCGAGATCAACACCTTGGCGTCCAGCAGGCCCAGGCTGTGGGCCAGCACGTCGCCGCGCTGGTGGTAGTTGAGCATGCCGGCGACGGCCCCGCACTTGACCGCGGCCAGCATCGACAGCACCGCGTGCGGCGAGTTGCGCAGCATGATCGCGACGACGTCGCCGCTGCCGACCCCGCGCGCGGCCAGCACCGCCGCATACCGGTTGGCCGCGGCGTTGGCGTCGCGGTAGGTCAGCTGCTGATCGCCGAACCGCAGAAAGACCCGGTCGCCGTAGCGGGCGGCGCGGTCTTGGAAGACGCTGCCGATCGACCGGTGCGAGCCCGGCTGGGCCAGCAGCCCGGTCATCATGCCGCGCACGATCGCCGGCGTGTCGGCCAGGACACCCGGCACCCGCGCCGCGATGTCGGCCAGCCGGACCGCGGTGCGCGCTCCCCCGTCGTGATCGGACAATTGGACCCTCGATTCCCCTTCGACGCCGCCCTCAGGCGGGGGCGCACGCCTCCACTGCGGCACCCACCTTATCGACCAGGATCAAACGGTCCATCGCTGCTTGGGTGACGTATCCGCGGTCGAGCAGCCCGCACAGCCACAGCCACAGGCCCTCGTAGTGCCCGAAGGGGTCGAGCAGGACCACGGGTTTGTCGTGCACGCCGAGGAAACCGGTGGTCCAGGCGTCGAACAGCTCGTCCAGGGTGCCGACGCCGCCGGGCAGCACGACGAACGCGTCGGCGCGGTCCTCCATGATCTGCTTGCGCTCGTGCATGGTGTCGCTGACGATCAGCTCGTCGGCCGCGGTGTCGGCGACCTCGAGGCGCATCAGGTGCTGCGGGATGACGCCGACGGTCCGCCCGCCCCGGGCGCGCGCCGCGCTGGCCACCGCGCCCATCGCCGAAACCCGGCCGCCGCCCCAGACCAGCGTCCAGCCGCGCTCGGCGATCGCCTCGCCGAGTTCCGAAGCGACGCCGAGCAATTCGGGATGCTCGGGGCCCGACGCGCAGTACACGCACACCGCCCACGGCGGCGCGGGATCGTTGGGCGCGGGCATACCACGAAAGGTAGACCAAGCCGGGTGCGGCCCGCACGCCGCGCGCAATAAAATCCGGCTGGTGCCGATTCGTTGGAACGTCCCGCAGCACGAAGCGGAGTTGCAGCGGCTGGGCGACGCCCTGGCGGCCGGGCGGGGCGCCGTCGTCCTGGGCCCCGACGGCTGCGGCAAATCCACGCTGGCCCGGCTGGCCGCCGAGGGCTACGGCCGCGCGCACCCGGCCACGCTCGTCCGCTGGGTCACCGGCACCCCGACCGAGCGCGCCGTCCCGTTCGGCGCCTTCAGCCACCTCGTTGCGATCACCGACATCGGCAAGCCCGCGGCGCTGCTGCGGGCGGCCCGGGCCTCGCTGGGCGCCCGGCAGGACGAGCTGCTGCTGGTCGTCGACGACGCCCACGAGCTGGACGTCCTGTCCGCCACGCTGGTGTACCAGCTGGCGCTGGCCGGCGGCGCCCGGATGATCGTCACCGCCCGCGCTGACACCGCGCCCGAGGCCATCGCCGCGCTGTGGACCGACGGCCTGCTGCAGCGCATCGACATCGAGGCGCCCGGCGGCGCGACCACACCCGGTGAGGTCGACGCGTTCATCGCCGGGTTGCCGGGCCCGGCGCGGGCGGTGCTCGACTACCTCGCCGTCGCCGAGCCGCTGTCGCTGGCCGGCCTGACCGCCCTCGCCGGCGACGGCGCCGTCGCCGCGGCCGAGGAGCTGGGGGCCGCCGAAACCCGGGAGCGCGGCGGCGGGGATCCGGTCGTGTACACCGCGCACCCGCTGTTCGCCGAGCGGGCGCGCGCCGCGCTCGGCGCCGACGAGGCGCGACGACGGCGCACCGACGTCGTCGAGCTGCTGTCGGCGCGGCCGACCGAGCGCCTCAGCGACCGGCTGCGGCTGGCGTCGCTGGCACTGGACAGCGACGCCCCCCAGCGCGCCGCCGACGTCGTCGCCGCCGCGCAGCAGGCGCTGCGGCTGGGCGACCTCGCGCTCGGCGAGCGGCTGGCCCGCTCGGCGCTGCAGCGCTCCGGCGGCCTGGCGGCGCGGCTGGCGCTGGCCCACGCGCTGGGCTGGCAGGGCCGCGGCCGCGAGGCCGACGCCGTGCTGGCCGGGGTCGACTCCGCGGCGCTGGCCGAGCCGGCGCTGATGGACTGGGCGCTGCTGCGCGCGGCCAACCAGTTCTGGATGCTCAGCGAACCGGAGCGGGCCACCGCGTTTTTGCGCACCATCCGGGGTCGGGTCTCCGACGCCGGGCCGCGCCTGACCCTCGACGCGCTGAGCGCCACCTTCGCGATGAACGCGGGCAACGTCGCCTACGCGGTCAAGGTCGCCGGCGAGGTGCTGGGCTCCCCGGCGGCCGACGAGCAGGCGGTGGCCTGGGCGGCCAGCGCGTCGGCGCTGTGCGCGGCGCGGCAGGGACGATTCGGCGACGTCGAACCGCTGGCGCAGCGCGCCCTGGCCGCCGAACATCCCGGGTTGCTGCGCTTCACCATCGGGCTCGGGCAGACCACCGCGCTGGTGATGGCCGGGCGGCTCGACGCCGCGCGCGAAATGGCCCAGCAGTTCACCGATTTCGCCGAACTGCAGCAGCCCGGCCGCGCGATCGGCGAGGTGTTGCTGGCACACGTGCTGATCGCCGACGGCGAATTCGCCCGGGCCGCAGCGCTGCTCGCCCCCGCGGCCGCCACCCTGGAGCGCACCGGCTACTCGTGGGGCCCGCTGTCGCTGACGCTGCTGGCCACCGCGCTGGGCCAGCAGGGCGACACCGCCGCCGCGGCGAAGGCCCTGAGCCGCGCGGAATCCCGGCACGGGACCAAGTCGGCGCTGTTCGCCCCGGAGCTCGGTGTGGCGCGGGCGTGGCGGCTGGCCCTGATGCGCGACGCGCACGGCGCGGTGGCCGCCGCCCGCGACGCCGCCCGAACCGCCGAACGCGGCGGGCAGTCCGCCGCGGCGCTGCGCGCCTGGCACGAGGCCGTCCGCCTCGGCGACACTCGCGCGGTCGATCCGCTGGCCCGGCTGTGCGACGAAATCGACTGCGCGGTCGGCAGGCTCGCGCTCGCCCACGCCCGCGCGCTGGCCGCCGGCGACGAGGCCGGGCTGCGCGCGGTGTCCGACGAGCTCTCGGCGGCCGGGCTGCGCGCGGCCGCCGCCTCGGCACGTTCAGCGGCCGACGCGCAGGCGCGCCGCATTGTGCGCGAACCGTGACACCGCCGTGCCACCGCGGTGACCATGACGCCTCACTGTTTCCCAGAGTGATTTCGCTAGCCGAATTCACCTGGGGGCTATGGAGGCACGATGCGTACCCGCCCTTCGCGCGCGGCCGCCCTGCTCGCCGCCGGCCTGCTGATCGCCGCGCTGAGCACTGACGCGTCCTCGGTCGTCGCGCCGCCGGCCGCGCGGGCGGCGGCCACCGGGCCGACGCTGCCGCTCGGCCATGTCGGGCGGTGGCTGACCGACACCGACGGGCGCGTCGTCGTCCTGCACGGGCTCAACCACGTGTACAAGGTGCCGCCGTACGAGCCGTCGGCCGACGGGTTCGGCGACGACGACGCGGCCTTCCTGCAGGCCAACGGCTTCAACGCGATGCGGGTCGGGGTCATCTGGGCCGCGGTGGAGCCGCAGCCGCTCAGCTACGACGACAACTACCTCACCTCGATCGCGCAGACGGTGGCGACGCTGGCCTCGCACGGCATCGTCAGCCTGCTCGACTTCCACCAGGACCTCTACAACGAGGCGTTCCAGGGCGAGGGCGCGCCGGCCTGGGCGGTGCAGACCGCGGGGCTGCCCAACCCGCAGTTGGGCTTTCCCGGCAACTACTTCCTCAACCCGGCCGAGGAGCACGCCTGGCACGCCTTCTGGAGCGACGCCCCGGGGCCCGACGGGATCGGGCTGCAGGACCACTACGCGCGGGCCTGGGCGCACGTCGCGTCGTTCTTCCGCGGCAACCCAGGGGTTTTCGGCTACGAGGTGATCAACGAGCCGTGGCCCGGCTTCATCTGGGAGGGCTGCTTCAACCCGATCCTGGGCTGCCCGCTGCAGGACCACAAGCTGACCGTGTTCTACCGCAAGGTGGTGCCGACGATCCGTGCCGCCGACCCGACCACGCTGGTGTTCTACGAGCCGAACACATTGTTCGCCGAGGGCATTCACACCGACGTCGGACACGTCGTCGACCCGAGCACCGGGTTCACCTTCCACGACTACTGCGCCATCGAATCGGTGTTGCAGAAAAACATCGGCTGCCGCTTCGAGGATGGCCTCACGATCACCAACGCGAGCCTGTATGCCGACTTCATGCACATCCCGCCGCTGCTGACGGAGTTCGGCGCGACCGACGACCTGAGCAACCTCGCCGAGGTGATGCGCCACACCGACCGTCACCGGATGGGCTGGTTCGAGTGGGCCTACACCGGCAACGACAAGACCAGCTCGTCGCCGAACGGGCAGGCGTTGGTCTTCGACCCCAGCCAGCCCCCGACCGGCGCCAACGTCAACACCGCCAAGCTGGCCGTGCTCGCCGCGCCCTACCCGCAGGTGATCGCCGGAACGCCCAGGGATTGGTCGTTCCGGGGCGGGGTCTTTCGGCTGTGCTACTCGACCCTGCGGGTCGACCGCGCGGCCCGCTTCTCCCCCGCCGCGCAGACGCTCGTCTCGGTGCCGCCGATCGAGTATCCGAACGGATACCACGTGAGCGTGACTGGCGGACAGGTGGTTTCGCCGCCCAACGCCCCCGTTTTGGCCGTCGTGGCCAACGCGGGCGCCGACACCGTCGACGTCACCGTGACGCCCTGACGCTCAGATCGCAACGACGCGGACGAGGCCGTCCAGCCCCGCGAAGTCATCGCCGTTACGGGTGTAGAGATCGAGGCGGTTGGCATGAGCCGTCGCCGCGACGAGCAGGTCGGCGAAACGGCTGCGCGGCTTCCTTCCTTCGCGGACGACGGCCGCGACGACGAGCCCATAGCTGCGTGCGGCGCCCGCGTCGAACGGAATCGGCTCGAGTATCGATTCGACCTCTTGCAGCCGAGCCTGCCGCTTCGAAGCTTCCACCGCGTCCGCCGCCAGAAGCGGGCCGGCGGCCAATTCGGCGGCGGTGATCGCGGAGATCGCGATCTCGTCGGGCAGGGCTGCGACGACGGTCGGGTCGTGCCAATCGACGACCACCGAGGTATCGAGAATGCCCGACGACACGTTCTACAGTCCTTGATCGATCGACCGGTCGAGGTCCGCGCGGAACTGACGATGGTCGATACGGACCGCGGCACGCGCCAGTGCCGCGACGTCATCGCGGGAGACGAAAGTATGACGACCGGCGCGAACCGGGCGAAGCTCAGCCACCGGTTCGCCATTTCGGGTGACGACGAAAGTCTCACCGGCGGTTACCGCTTCGATCACCTTCGCGTTCTCATTGCGCAGTTCACGTTGGGCGATGGTGCGGACCATCCACCAACCGTAGCAAAATGTGCTACGTCCGGCTACGACGCCAAATACCGCCGCAGCATCTCCACCGCGGCGGTGATGTTGGCGACGGGCACCCGCTCGTCGCGCGTGTGCGCCAGGTTGGGATCGCCCGGCCCGAAGTTGACCGCGGGGATGCCCAGCGCGGCGAACCGCGCCACGTCGGTCCAGCCGTACTTGGCGCGCACCCGCCCGCCGGCCGCCTCGACCAGTGCCTTGGCGGCGGGCTGGGACAGGCCGGGCAGCGCGCCGGCCGCGGCGTCGGTCAGCTCGATGGCCACGTCGAGCCCGTCGAACACCTCATGCACGTGGTGCAGCGCGGCATCCACCGAACGGTCCGGCGCGAAGCGGAAGTTGACCGTCACCGAGGCGGCGTCGGGGATCACGTTGCCGGCCACGCCGCCCTCGACGCGCACCGCCGACAATCCCTCGCGGTACTGGCAGCCGTCGATGTCGACGGCGCGCGCGGGGTAAGAGGCCAGCCGGTCCAGGACCGCGCCCAGCTTGTGAATTGCGTTGTCGCCCAACCACGGTCGGGCCGAGTGGGCGCGGGTCCCGGCGGCGCTGATCACCACGCGCAGCGTGCCCTGGCATCCCGCCTCGATGAAACCGGCGGTCGGCTCGCCCAGGATCGCCACGTCGGCGGACAGCCAATCGGGCAGCTCCCGCTCGATGCGGCCCAAACCGTTTGCGGCCGCGTCGATTTCCTCGCAGTCGTAGAACACCAGCGTCAGGTCGTGCACCGGCTCGGCCACGGTGGCGGCCAGGTGCAGAAAGACCGCGTCGCCGGATTTCATGTCGGCGGTGCCGCAGCCGTACAAATCGCCACCCGCCAGGCGACTGGGCAGGTTTTCCGCCACGGGCACGGTGTCGAGGTGCCCGGCCAGCAGCACCCGCGTCGGCCGGCCCAGCGCCGTGCGGGCCAGCACGGCGTCGCCGTTGCGGACGATCTCGAAGCCGGACGTCTGGGCCCTTAGAGCGGCCTCCACCTCGTCGGCCAGGCGCGCCTCGTTGCGCGATTCGCTGGGGATGTCGACAAGCGCCGCCGTCAGGTCGACGGGATCGCCACGTAGGTCCAGCACGTGCTCACCCTACTTCGGCGAGCAGACAGAGAATCGCACTACCGGTGGCTCCGGGATGCGATTCTGCGTCTGCTCGGCGAGCAAAGTAGCCTTGTCGAACGTGACTGGAGCTGCAGGTATCGGGCTGGCGACGCTGGCCTCCGACGGGTCGGTGCTCGACACGTGGTTTCCCGCACCGGAACTGACCGAGGCGGGCACGAGCGCCACGACCAGGCTCGCGCTGTCGGACGTGCCGCCGGAGTTGGCCGCGCTGGTCGGCCGCGACGACGACCGCGGCACCGAGACCATCGCGGTGCGCACGGCCATCGGCTCGCTGGACGAGGTGGCCGCCGACGCCTACGACGCCTACCTGCGATTGCATCTGCTCTCGCACCGATTGGTGGCGCCGCACGGGCTGAACGCCGGCGGCTTGTTCGGGGTATTGACCAATGTCGTGTGGACTAATCGCGGGCCCTGCGCGATCGAGGGTTTCGAGGCCGTGCGGGCCCGGCTGCGCCGGCACGGGCCGGTGGCCGTCTACGGCGTCGACAAGTTCCCTCGGATGGTCGACTACGTCCTGCCGACCGGCGTGCGCATCGCCGACGCCGACCGGGTGCGCCTCGGCGCCCACCTGGCGCCGGGGACGACCGTGATGCACGAGGGTTTCGTCAACTACAACGCCGGCACCCTGGGCGCCTCGATGGTCGAGGGGCGCATCTCCGCCGGCGTGGTGGTGGGCGACGGCACGGACATCGGCGGCGGGGCGTCGATCATGGGCACGCTGTCCGGCGGTGGCACGCAAGTGATTTCGCTCGGCAAGCGGTGCCTGCTCGGCGCCAACGCGGGCGTGGGCATCTCGCTGGGCGACGACTGCGTCGTCGAGGCCGGCCTGTACGTCACCGCGGGCACCAAGGTCACCATGCCCGACGGCAAAGCGGTCAAGGCCCGCGAGCTCTCCGGCGCCAATAACCTGTTGTTCCGGCGCAATTCGGTCACCGGGGCCGTCGAGGTGGTGGCCCGCGACGGTCAGGGCATCGCGCTGAACGAGGACCTGCACGCCAACTAGACGCCCAGCGCCGTCCCGTTGGTCTCGGGCAGCAGGTAGGTGCACATCAGGCTGACCACCGTGAGGGTGGCCAGCATCAGGCCGATCGCCCAGCTGCCGTAGGTGGCCAGCAGCGTCCCGGCGATCAGCGGCGGCGAGGCGCTGCCGACGAGGCCGGCGATGTTTTGCGCCAGCGCCACCCCGCTGTAGCGGTAGCGGGTGGCGAACAGCTCGGGGATGAACGCCGCCGTCGGACCCGAACCCACGGCCGCGACCGCGCACATGCCCACGATCGCCACCGCGTAGCCGACGGGTTTGCCGGTGTTCAGCAGCGGCATCACCGCGAACGACCACAGCAGGCAGCCGGTCCAGCCCACCAGCATCAGGCGCCGGCGCCCGAGCCGGTCGCTCAGGATCGCCGACGTCGCCATGAACGTCATGCTCGCGAAGCCGCCCAGCGCGCCGACGAACCAGATGAAGTTGCGCGAATACCCCAGGTGGGAGTGGGCGTAGACGGCCAGGTAGGTGTTGGCCATGTAGATGAAGCCCAGCGCGCCCAGGATGGCGCCGGCGGCCAGCGCGATCTCGCGCCGTTGCAGCCGCAGCAGCTCGGCGATCGGGGCCTTCGGGACCAGCTCGCGCGCCTTCTCCTCGGCGAACACCGGGGTCTCCTCGATGTTCAGCCGCACGTACAGGGCCAGGCCGACCAGCGCCGCGCTGAGCAGGAACGGCACCCGCCACCCCCACTGCAGAAACGCCGGGCTGTCCTCGCCGATGGTGAGGTTCACGCCCAGGAAGGTCGTGCTGCTCAGCACGGCCGCGGTGCCGCCGCCCATCAGGGTGAACATGCCGTAGCGGCCCCGCCGGTCGTCCGGCGCGTATTCGGCGCTCAGCAGCGTCGACCCGGCCCATTCGCCGCCCACGGCGAAGCCCTGCAGCAGCCGCA
The DNA here is from genome assembly GCF_059812295.1 of Mycobacterium sp. NGS63. Taxonomy (NCBI): domain Bacteria; kingdom Bacillati; phylum Actinomycetota; class Actinomycetes; order Mycobacteriales; family Mycobacteriaceae; genus Mycobacterium; species Mycobacterium sp. NGS63. Next base: position 178,366 of record NZ_JCALCJ010000002.1, on the reverse strand, counting down.
GCGCGACCAGGATCAGCGGGGCGGCCGCCCCGATCGCCCCGGTGCTGGGGACCAGGCCCACGCTCACCGTCGACAGGCCCATGATCAGCAGGGTGGCGACCAGGGTCTTCTTGCGGCCCAGCCGGTCGCCGAAGTACCCGAACACCGCCGCGCCCAGCGGCCGGGACAAGAACGCCGTCGCGAACGTCCCCATCGAGGCGATCGTCGCGGTCGCGGGGCGCAGGTGGGGGAAGAACACCGTCGGGAACACCAGCGCCGCGGCGGTGCCGTAGATCAGGAAGTCGTAGAACTCGATCGCCGAGCCGACGAGGCAGGCGGCCGCGACCCGCCGCATCGGGGTGGTGCCGGCCACCAGGGTTGAGTTCACCCGTACGACGGTAGGTGACGGTTTGCGGTCGCGCCCGCGAGAGAACCTGGCAACATCCTGCGTGTCGCGGCGCTGCCCCGCCTCCGCGCGAGCGGCCGCGTCTGTACGGGGACACGCCGCAAAACGTGTGCATTTGGGGACGCTCGCGGCCCGGGGACCGACTCTTCAGCCGTCGGCCAGCAGCTGCTTCTTGAGCACCTTGCCCATCGCATTGCGGGGCAGCTCCTGCACCAGCCGCACCTCGCGGGGCCGCTTGTGGATCGAAAGCTCCCGGGCGACGTGCTCGATCAGCTCGTCGGCGTTCAGGCCCGACGCGCCGACGACGAAGGCGACGATGCGCTGGCCCAGGTCCTCGTCGGGCAGCCCGACGACGGCGGCCTCCTGCACGCCGGGGTGGCCCAGCAGCGACGTTTCGATTTCACCCGCGCCGATGCGGTAGCCGCCGGACTTGATCAGGTCGACGGACTCGCGCCCGACGATGCGGTGCATGCCGCCCGAGTCGACGACGGCGACGTCGCCGGTGCGATACCAGCCGTCGGCGGCGAAGGCCTCGGCGGTCGCCTCGGGCCGATTCAGGTAGCCGTCGAACATCGTCGGGCCCCGAACCTGAAGGCGCCCAACGGTTTCCCCGTCGTCGGGCACGGGGTTGTCGTTGTCGTCGAGCAGCCTGGTCTGCACGCCGGCCAGCGGCAGGCCCACCCAGCCGGCGCGGCGCTCGCCGTCGGCGCGGGTGGAGATGGTGATGAGTGATTCCGAGGTGCCGTACCGCTCGATGGGCTGGTGCCCGGTGAGCGCGGCCAGCCGGTCGAACACCGGCACCGGCAGCGGCGCGCTGCCGGACACCAGCAGCCGCGCCGGGCGCAGCGCCTCGGCCGCCGAAGCGTCGGCCACGATCCGCGACCACACGGTGGGCACCCCGAAATACAGCGTGCCGCCCGCCTCGGCATAAAGAGCGGGGGCCGGTTTTCCGGTGTGCACGAAGCGATTTCCGACGCGCAGCGACCCGAGCAGTCCCAGCACCAGGCCGTGCACGTGGAACAGCGGCAGGCCGTGCACCAGCACGTCGTCGGGCGTCCACTGCCAGGCCTCGGCCAGCGCGTCGAGGTCGGCGGCGATCGCCCGGCGGCTCAGTTGCACACCCTTGGGCAGGCCGGTGGTGCCCGAGGTGTAGATGATCATCGCGGTCGCGTCGGGCGACGGCTCGGCGTAGCGGTGCCAGGAGCGGGCGTGCAGCCGAACAGGGATGTGCGGCAACCCTTCTGGATCTTCCGGCAGCGGGCCGAGCCACGCGTGCGCTCCGGAGTCGGTGAGCATGTGCCGGCGCTCGGCCACGCCGACGTCGGAGGGCACCGGGACGAACGGCACGCCGGCGATCAGGCAGCCGGTGATCGCCAGCACCGTCGCCGCGGTCGGCGTGGCCAGCACCGCCACCCGCCGCGCGCCGGCCACCCGTTCGGCCACCGACGTGGCCGCGCCGACCAGGTCACTGCGGCTCAGCGTGACACCGTCGATGCGCACCGCGTCACCGACGTCGGCGGCGCCGATGACTCCGGCGGGGTTCAGCGAGGCGAGCAGCACCCGAGCAGGTTACCCAGCGCTCATGCCCGCTCGTTCGCCGAGCGTGCAGCTGCTGCGAAAAAATCGCGCAAAACTCGCAGTGGCTGCACACTCGGCGCACGCCGGCGACGTCATCCCCGCTCGTCCCAGACCTTCATCAGGGTGGACAGGATCTCCTCGCCGCGGCCGAGCCCGGCCAGATGGCTTTCCTCCGGCAGGTGGAACAGTTCGGCGTCGGGCAGCCGGGACACGACGTGCTCGCCGTGGGCGAACGGGACGATGTGGTCGTGGTCGCCGTGCCACCAGCGGACCGGGACCTTGACCTCCTCGAGCCGGAATCCCCAGTCCCGGGTGAACAGGATGATGTCGTTGAACGGCGCGGCCAGCTGCTTGCGGCTGCCGTTGAGCAGGTCGTCGAGGAACATGGCCCCGAACTCGGGGCGGGTCAGCAGGCGCCGGTCGGCTTCGGGCGAAATCGCGGCGTACAGGTACAGCGCGGGGTTCGCGACCGGGCGGATGGCCCGGACCATCAGGCTGGCGCCGATCCGCAGCGGGTCGCCGCCCAGCCGCAGCAGCGGCGCCACCCGCTTACCCAGGTTCATCAGGCCGCTGGTGATGCCCTCGTCGCCCAGGAACGGCGCGACGCCGCCGAGCACGCCGACGTCCACCACCCGATCGGGCAACACCGCGGCCGACGCCAGGGCGTACGGGCCGCCGCCGGACAGCCCGATGACCGCCATCTTGTCGATGCCGAGCGTGTCCGCGACCGTCCGCAGGTCTTCGCCGAATGCCCGGATGTTCTCGTACCGGTGCGGGGTGGACGAACCGATGCCGGGCCGGTCGATGCCGATCAGGCGGATGTCGTGTTGCTCGGCGTAGACGCGGGCCTCCGTGGGGATCTGCCGGCGCGCGCCGGGGGTGCCGTGCAGCCAGAACACGGCCCGGCCCTGCGGGTCACCGAATTCGGCGAAGCCGAGCTGGCGGTTCTTCCCGACCGCGACGTTGCCTTCGAGCTTGGGGCGGGCGATCTCTAAAGCCATGCCCAAAGCCTTTCACGTCCCGACCGATTGGCGAAAGAAAGGCGGCGTCGCAGCGTAAACCTGGAATCGCCTGTGAGTCTGCTCCGCGGTCACGGTGAACCGTTTTCCCGCTCGGCGGCCCCGGGTAGGCGAACCATATTGACCAATCAGGAGAATTTCAATGGACAACACTTCCCGCCGGATTGTCGACCAGTTTCCCGTCAATCGTCCCCATGCGGGTGAGGCGATGAAGGACCCGGCGCAGATGCCCGGGCTGTTGCTCGTCGCATTCGGTGTCATCGGTGTGGCGATCGGCATCGCCGGACTAGCCAGGCACCACGCATCCTTCGGCGCGGCGGCGGTCGTCGTGGCGGTGGTGGTCGCCGCCGCCGGTTTGAGCTGGGTCGGCCTCGAGCGCAGGCGCATTCACCGCCGCTGAGGCCCGGTCACGCCGGGACCCCGATGGCCTTCACCTCCATGTACTGGTGCAGGCCGGCGATCCCCCCGCTCTCCCGCCCGAACCCGCTCAGCTTGAACCCGCCGAACGGGGCGTCCCCCGGCCCGACGCCGTTGACCGCGACCTGACCGGTGCGCAGGCGGCGGGCGACGCCGACGGCCCGGTCCACGTCGGTGCCCCACACGGCGCCCGACAGCCCGTAGCGCGAGTTGTTGGCGATCGCGACGGCGTCGTCGTCGTCGCGGTAGCGCAGCACCGACAGCACCGGCCCGAACACCTCCTCCTGGGCGATCGCCGAATCGGGGTCGACGCCGGTGAGGATCGTCGGTTCGAAGTAGTAGCCGGCGTCCAGTCCCGCGGGGCGGCCGCCGCCGGTGGCAAGCTTCGCCCCGTCGTCCAGCGCGCCCGCGACGTGCGCCTGCACCCGCTGCTGCTGCGCCGCGCTGATGAGCGGCCCCATCTGGGTCTCCGTGTCCCGGGGGTCGCCGACCTTGACGTCGCGGGCGAGCGCGACGAGGCGGTCGACGACGTCGTCGTGCAGCGAGTCCGGCAGCAGCAGCCGGCTGTGCAGGATGCAGGCCTGTCCGGCGTGCAGCGAGCAGCAGTCGAACAGCATCTGCCGCAGCATCTCGTCGGTCACCTGCGCGTCGTCGAGGACGATGCTGGCCGACTTCCCGCCGCACTCCAGCAGCAGCCGCTTCATGGCGTCGCCCGCGGCGCGCATCACCTCGCAACCGACGGCCGAGCTGCCGGTGAAGCTGATCATGTCGACGCGCGGGTCGGTGGTGAGCAGCCTGGCGGCCTCGACGCTCGACGGCGTGACGACGTTGACCACGCCCGGCGGAATGTCGGTGTGCTCGTGGATGATTCGGGCGAGCACGAGCCCGGCCAGCGGCGTCAGCGGCGACGGCTTGAGCACGACGGTGTTGCCGGCGGCCAGCGCGTTGTTCACCTTCATCACGTTGAGGCAGTGCGGGAAGTTCCACGGCGTCAGGATCGACACCACCCCGAGGGGTTCGCGGCGCAGCAGCGTCGTCCCGGCGCCGATCCCGGTGACCGGCTCGTCGGTGAGCTTCGTGGCGAGCTGGGCCGCGTGCATCGACATGAACCCGGCGCCGTCGATCTGCATCACCCGTTCGTTGGCCACGCAGCCCCACTCCGTCTGCGACAGCGCGAAGAACTCGTCGGCGTGCTTGCCCAGGGCGTCGCCGAGCTGGTTGAGGCAGGCGGCCCGGTCCTCGGGGCTCGCGGTGCGCCACGGCCCGGTGTCGAACGCCCGGCGTGCGGCGGCGATCGCCTCCCCGGTCTGCGCGACGCTCGCGTCGGGCGCGGTGGCGAAGGTTGTCTCGGTGGCCGGGTCGACGTCGTCGTAGCGACCGTCCTCCGGTTCGACCCAGCCGCCGTCGATGTAGAGCCGGTAAGCGTCGACAAGTCCCATCTGATTCCCTCACCCGAACGTCGGTCAGATAAAGACTCAGTGTTCACCCCGCCGGACTCCGGCGTCAATCGTGGGCGGCGCGAAATTCCCGCTATCTCACGGCGTTCGGGCATGTTGACAGTGACGGCCCACGCAGAGTACACACGAGGTCGCAGACAGATCCGGGCCGTCTGTCGGATCGAACACGTCAGGAGGGCAGGATTGGTCACCGATTCAGAGGCCGTCGGCGCCAAAGTCCGGGCGCTGGTCGGGCAGCCCACCGGCGGGAGCGGAAAGCCTTCGGTGGCACCGGATCCGGTCAACCAGCCGATGATCCGGCACTGGGCCTACGCACTCAGCGACATGAACCCGGTCTACCTCGATCCCGAGTTCGCGGCGTCGTCGCGGTTCGGCGGTGTCGTGTCGCCGCCCGTCATGCTGCAAACCTGGACGATGCCCTCGCCGAAGCTGGAGGGGATCGGCGATCGGGGCGGCTCCCCCGTCGAGATCACCGGCAACCCCACGGCATTCCTCGACGAGGCGGGCTACACCAGCACCGTGGCGACGAACTCGGAGTTCGAGATCGAGCGCTATCCCCGCCTGGGCGACGTCATCAGCGCGACGGCGGTGTACGAGTCCGTCTCCGAGGAGAAGAAGACGGCGCTGGGCACCGGCTTCTTTCTGACCTGGCTGACCACCTACACCGACCAGAACGGTGAAGTGCTGGGGCGGCAGCGATTCCGCGTGCTGCGATTCAGGCCGGACAACTGATGGCCTCCCGCCTGGCCCCCACCATCAGCCCGGACACCGAATTCTTCTGGAACGGGCTGCGCGAGCACAAGCTGCTGATCCAGCGCTGCGCAGGGTGTGGCGCGCTGCGCCACCCGCCCCGCCCCATGTGCCCGCGATGCCGTTCCCTCGACTGGGAGGCGATCGAATCGTCGGGCCGCGGCACGGTCTACAGCTACGTGATGCCGCACGAACCGCGGTTCCCGTTCTTCGACTACCCCTACGTCGTCGCGCTGATCGAGCTCGACGAGGGGGTCCGGTTGGTGTCGAACGTGTGCGGCGTCGACCCGGCCGACGTCGCCGCGGGGATGCCGGTCGAGGTGTACTACGAGGCGTTCGACAACGACCTGGTCTTGCACCAGTTCCGGCCCCGCACGAGCGAAGGAACCCGATGACGACCGCTACCACCCTGAAGTGGGCCGACATCGACGTCGGCGACGAGGTGGCCCCCCTCGAAATCCCCGTCACCACAACGATGATCGTCGCCGGGGCCATCGCGTCGCGGGACTTCATGCCCGTGCACCACGACCGCGACTACGCCAACAAGCAGGGCTCGCCCAACCTGTTCATGAACATCCTGACCACCAACGGGTACTGCGTGCGTTTCCTCACCGACTGGGCCGGACCCGAGGCGATGGTGAAGAACCTCTCGATTCGCCTCGGCGTGCCCAGCTTCCCCGACGATCCGCTGCGCTTCACCGGCGCCGTGACCGCAAAAGCCGAGGGCTCCGGCGGTGAGAACTTCGTCGAGGTGACGTTCAAGGGTGCCAACAGCCTCGGCGATCACGTCTCGGGCACCGCGGTGCTCAGCCTGCTCGACGGGGCCGGCTCGTGAGCCCGCTGCCCGGCAGCTGCGCCATCGTGGGGATCGGCCAGACCGAGTTCTCCAAGGAGTCCGGGCGCAGCGAGCTCCAATTGGCTTGCGAGGCGGTCAGCGCCGCGCTCGACGACGCCGGGCTGACGCCGGGCGACGTCGACGGCATGGTCACCTTCACCATGGACTCCAGCGACGAGATCGACATCGCCCGCAACGTGGGCATCGGCGACCTGAGCTTCTTTTCCCGCGTCCACCACGGCGGCGGCGCGGCGGCCGGCACCGTGGTGCACGCGGCGATGGCGGTCGCGACCGGCGTCGCCGACGTGGTGGTCTGCTGGCGCGCCTTCAACGAACGCTCCGGCTTCCGGTTCGGGGGCAGCGGGCGCACCAGCGCGGAGACCCCGCTGTTCATGGCGCACTACGCGCCGTTCGGATTGCTCACTCCCGCAGCGTGGGTCGCGATGCACGCCCAGCGCTACATGTCCACGTACGGGGTGACCAACGAGGACTTCGGCCGGATCGCCGTCGTCGACCGCGCGCACGCCGCCACCAACCCCGACGCGTGGTTCTACCAGCGCCCGATCACGCTGGAGAATCACCAGAGTTCGCGCTGGATCGTCGAACCCGTGCTGCGCCTGCTGGATTGCTGCCAGGAAAGCGACGGCGGGGTCGCGCTGGTGGTGACGAGCGCCGAACGGGCGCGCGACCTGCGCCAGCCGCCGGCGATCATCACCGCGGCCGCGCAGGGCGCGGCCGCCAACGGCGAGATGATGACCAGCTACTACCGCGACGACATCACCGGCCTGCCTGAGATGGGCGTGGTCGCCGAGCGGTTGTGGCGCGACTCGGGCCTCAAGCCGCAGGACATCCAAACCGCCTTCATCTACGACCATTTCACGCCGTTCGTGTTCACCCAGCTCGAAGAGCTCGGCTTCTGCGGGCGCGGCGAGGCCAAGGACTTCGCCACCGTGGAGCGGCTATCGCTGGGTGGCGAATTCCCGATCAACACCAACGGCGGGCTGCTCGGCGAGGCCTACATCCACGGCATGAACGGCATCACCGAGGGCGTGCGTCAGGTGCGCGGCACGTCGTACAACCAGGTCGAGGGTGTCGAGCACGTGCTGGTGACGTCGGGCACCGGGGTGCCGACCAGCGGCCTGATCCTCGCACCGGGCTGATGACTCACGCCTCCCCCACCCAGGCGACCGACACCCGCGAGCTCATCATCGAGTCCGCGTATGCCTGTTTCGCCAAGCAGGGCCTGCAGAAGGCGACGATCGTCGACATCGCGAGGAGCGCAGGCGTTTCGCGCAGCACCGTCTACGAGTACTTTTCCGACAAGGGCGCGATCGTGGAGGCGTGCGCCGAGCACGCGTCCGAGCGGTTCTACCGCGAGATGGCCAGGGCGATGGACCGGGGCAGCTCGCTCGAGGACAAGCTGAGCCGCGCGGCGGTGTTCGTGAGCCAGGCGCGGCGGGCCATCTCGTCCGAGAAGTACTTCGACGAGGACGCGATCAGCCTGCTGCTGACCAAGGACGCCGCCGTGCTGCTGCGCGAGTGCGTCGACTTCTTCGCCCCCTACCTCGCCGCGGCCCGGCTCACCGGCGAGGTCCGCAAGGACCTCGACGTCGAGGCCGCGGGGGAATGGTTCGCGCGAATCCTGTTCTCGCTCTTCAGCACGCCCTCGTCGACGCTGGACATGGACGACCCCGAAGTGGCCGCCGAATTCGTGCGCGCGCACGTGGTGCGCGGGTTCGCCAGCGAACGCCCGCGCCCGCGCCGCGGCTGACACCCTTCGCCCTTCGCCCTTCGCCCTTCGCGCTTCGCCCCTCGCCTCTCGCGTGTGAATCCTCGGCGTCGAAAGTGAAACCTGGGCGGGATCCGGGTGAAATCTGCGCCATAGCTTCACACTCGAGTGCGACGATTCACACTCAACGACCCAGCGCCCGCAGGAAGAACGCCACATTGGCCGGCCGCTCGGCCAGCCGCCGCATGAAGTAGCCGTACCACTCACATCCGAACGGCACGTACACCCGCACCCGGTTGCCGGCGCCGGCGAGCCGCCGCTGTTCGCCGTCGCGGATGCCATACAGCATCTGGTACTCGAAATCGCCGCCGCCGCGGCCGCATTCACGGGCGATACCAGCGGCCGCGGAGACGATCGCCGGATCGTGCGACGCGACCATCGGATACCCGCGGCCGGCCATCAGCACCCGAAGGCAGGCCAGGTACGAGTCGGTAACCTCGGCGTCGTCGCGGTAGGCCACCGACGCCGGTTCGTCGTAGGCGCCCTTGCACAGCCGGATCCGCGCGCCGTCCACCGCGAAGTCGCGGCAATCGGCGAGCGTGCGCCGCAGGTAGGCCTGCAAAACGGCGCCCAGCCAGGGGAAGTCGGCGCGCAGGTCGCGCACGATCGACAGCGTCGAGTCTGTCGTGGAGTGGTTCTCGGCGTCGACCGTCACCCAAACGCCGACCCGCTGCGCGCCAGCGCAGATCGACCACAGGTTCTCCCGCGCGACCTTGTCGCCGTCGCGCTCCAGCGCTTGCCCCAGCGCCGACAGCTTCACCGACACCTCCAGCCCGTCACCACCGAGCCGGCCCAGCGCGTCGATCAGATCCAGGTACGCACCAACCGCGGCGTCGGCGCCGTCGGCGTCGGTGACGTCCTCACCCAGATAGTCGACGCTGACGTAGCGGCCCGAATCACGCAGCGCCGCAACGCTGCCGAGCGCGGACTCGATCGACTCCCCCGGCACGAACCGGCGCACCACCCTACGGGTGACCGGCAAGCGCTCGGCGGCCCGGCGCAACCCCTCTCGGCGCCCGGCCGCCACGATCACCGGCCGCAGCGTGCGCGCGAACACCCCACCCATCAGTCGGCCGCCATGTGCGGGTAGGTGTGGTCGGTGGCCGGGACGAACGTCTCCTTGATGGTGCGCGCGGACGTCCAGCGCATCAGGTTCAGCACCGATCCGGCCTTGTCGTTGGTGCCCGAACCGCGCGAGCCGCCGAACGGCTGGCGCCCGACCACCGCGCCGGTCGGCTTGTCGTTGACGTAGAAGTTCCCGGCGGCGAACCGCAGCCGCTCGGCCGCGGTCAGCACGGCCGCCCGGTCGTCGGCGATGACGGCGCCGGTCAGCGCGTAGCGCGACCCGGTGTCGACGACGTCGAGGATCCGTTCGTACTGGTCGTCGGGGTAGACGTGCACCGACAGCAGCGGGCCGAAGTACTCGGTCGCGAAGGACTCGTCGGTCGGGTCGTCGGACAGCAGCACGGTCGGGCGTACGAAATAGCCGACGCTGTCGTCGTATTCGCCGCCGACCGCGATCGTGACGCCGGGTGCGCCCTTCGCCCGTTCGATGGCGTCGACGTTCTTGATGAAGGCGCGGCGGTCGATGAGCGCGCCGCCGTAGTTGGTCAGGTCGGTGACGTCGCCGTAGCGCAGCGCGGCCGCCGCGCCCAGGAACTCGTCGCCCATGCGCTGCCACACCGAATGCGGGATGAAAGCCCGCGACGCCGCCGAGCATTTCTGGCCCTGGTAGTCGAAGGCGCCGCGAATCAACGCCGTGCACAACACATCCGGGCGCGCCGAGGCGTGGGCGACCACGAAGTCCTTGCCGCCGGTCTCGCCGACCAGGCGCGGATAGCTGTGGTAGTGACCGATATTGGTGCCCACCTGATACCACAGCCGCTGGAAGGTCGCCGTCGATCCGGTGAAGTGGATGCCGGCCAGGCGTCGATCCGCCAGTGCCACATCGGAAACCGCGAAGCCGTCGCCGGTGACCAGGTTGATCACCCCGGGCGGCAGCCCCGCGGCCTCGAGCAATTGCATGGTCAGGTAGGCCGACAGCGTCTGGGTGATCGACGGCTTCCACACCACGGTGTTGCCCATCAGCGCCGGCGCGGTGGGCAGGTTGCCGGCGATCGAGGTGAAGTTGAACGGCGTGATCGCGTAGACGAAGCCGTCCAGCGGGCGGTAGTCGCTGCGGTTCCACTCGCCGGGCCCGCTGACCGGCTGCTGCGCCAGCAGCTGACGGGCGAACGCCACGTTGAACCGCCAGAAGTCGACCTGCTCGCACGGCGAGTCGATCTCGGCCTGATAGACGGACTTGGACTGGCCGAGCATGGTCGCGGCCGCGATCTTCTCCCGCCACGGCCCGGCCAGCAGGTCGGCCGCCCGCAGGAACACCGCGGCGCGCTCGTCGAACGGCATCGCCGCCCACTCGGGTTTCGCGGCCATCGCGGCCTCGATGGCCGCGCTCGCGTCGGCGTGCACGGCGTTGGTCAGGGTGCCCAGCCGCGCGGCGTGCCGGTGCGGCTGGACGACGTCGATGCGCTCGCCGTCGCCCATCCGGTGCTCGCCGCCGATGACATGCGGCAGGTCGATCGGGTCGGCGGCCAGCGCCCTCAGCTCGGCGAGCAGGCGGTCGCGTTCCGGTGAGTTCGGCGCATAGTCGTGGACCGGCTCGTTGGCCGGCGTCGGTACCTGGGTGATCGCGTCCATGCTGCCCAGGGTCCTCCACACCGCGCCCACCCGGGTTAGCCGATCGAACAAGTCTCAACGCATGAAGTAGTAAAATCGGACAACATGCGGGTCGCCGGTGTCGGGCTGGGACGGCTCCTGCTGGCGCTGGACGCGACGCTGGTCAGCCTGGTCGACGCCCCCCGCGGCCTAGACCTGCCGGTGGCGTCGGCGGCGCTGATCGATTCCGACGACGTGCGGATGGGGCTGGCGGCGGCCGCGGGGTCGGCCGACGTCTTCTTCCTGCTCGGTGTCGGTGACGCGGAGGCGCTGGCGTGGGTGGACAAGCAGGCGCGCGAGCGCGTGCCGGTGGCGATCTTCGCCAAGGAGCCGTCGCCGGCCCTGGTGGCCACGGCGGTCGCGGCCGGGTCGGCGGTGGTGGCCGTGGAACCGCGGGCGCGTTGGGAGCGCCTCTACCGGTTGGTCGACCACGTCCTGGAACATCACCGGGACCGCGGCGACGCGGTGGACGACTCCGGCACCGACCTGTTCGGCCTGGCGCAGTCGCTGGCCGACCGCATCCACGGCATGGTCAGCATCGAAGACGCCCAGTCGCACGTGCTGGCCTACTCCGCCTCCAGCGACGAGGCCGACGAGCTGCGCCGCCTGTCCATCCTGGGCCGCGCCGGCCCGCCCGAACACCTGGAGTGGATCGGCCAGTGGGGCATCTTCGACGCGCTGCGGAGCGGCGACGGCGTGGTGCGGGTGGACGAGCGCCCGGAGTTGGGCCTGCGCCCGCGGCTGGCGATCGGGATCCACCAGCCGCCGTCCGGCCCGCGCCGACCGCCGACGTTCGCCGGCACCATCTGGGTGCAGCAGGGCTCACAACCCCTGGCCGACGACGCCGAGCAGATGCTGCGCGGGGCGTCGGTTCTGGCCGCCCGCATCATGTTTCGGCTCGCCGCCCGGCCGTCCACGCACGCGCGGCGGGTGCAGCAACTGCTGGGCCTGGCCGACGAAGCCGCCGACGCCGCCGACCCGGTCGCCCTGGCCCGCGAACTCGGCCTCCCACAAGACGGGGCCGCCGCCCTCGTCGGCTGGGACAGCACCGGACCGCGTCATCCGCGGCTGGCCGACGTCGTGGCGTTGAGCGCCAGCGCTTTTCGCCGCGACGCTCAGGTCGCCGCGCACAACTCGCGCATCTACGTGCTGCTGCCCCAGGCCCAGACCCGACCGGTCGCCTCGTGGGTGCGGGGCACGATCGCCGCCCTGCGCAGCGAGCTCGGCGTCGAGCTGCGGGCCGCCATCGCAGCGCCGGTCGCCGGCCCGGCGGAGCTCGCCGCGGCGCGCGCCGAGGTGGACCGGGTGCTCGACAGCGCCGAGCGGCACCCGTTTTCGATCGGTCAGGTGACCACGCTCGCCGAAGCGCGCACCACGGTGCTGCTCGACGAGATCGTCACGCTGATCGGCGCCGACGAGCGGCTGGTCGATCCGCGGATCCGGGACCTGCGCGCCGGGGACCCGGCGTTGGCCGAGACGCTGCGGGCCTACCTGGACAGCTTCGGCGACGTCGGCGCCGCCGCGCGGGCGCTGCGGGTGCACCCCAACACCGTCCGGTACCGGGTGCGACGGATCGAAAAACTGCTGGCGACCTCGCTGGCCGATCCCGACGTGCGGCTGCTGTTCGCGGTCGGGTTGCGGGCCACCGACGTCACCAATTCCCCTCGCCCGCTTTGACGTTCGCGGCGGCGCCCTCGACCGCGGCGACCCGAGCGGGATCGATGCCCCAGGGCTCCTCGACGCCGACGCGTTGGTCGAGATCCCACAGCACACACGACTCGGCCGGCGCCGCGACGAGCGACCACGCCAACACCGTGCGGCGCAGCTGCTCGCCGGCCGGATCGTCCGCGCCGCGCATCCCGTCCGGGGCGCCGCCCTCCGGGTGATGGTGCAGGAACTCCCCGTACGCCCGCCGGCAGAACGCCGCGTACCACGCGGTGCACAGGATCAGGCCGTGCCACGCCTCGTCCACCGCGCGCGACGGCATTCCGATTACCTGATGGTCGCGCAGCGCGGGCGCACAGCAGCGCAGCCATTGGCGCAGCCCGGTTTCGACCAGGGTCCTCGGCTGCCACGGACACGTCTTGAACACCGCCGCGGGAAGCTCCAGCTCCGCCACGGCGGCGTTGACCCGGTCGAACCCGCGGCGCCGCACGATGTTTCGTATCTCAGTGCCCCCCGCCGCAGCCGCCTCCGCCGCACCCGGATCCGCCCCCGCAGCCCCCGTGGCCGCCGCCGCAGCCGCCGTGACCGCCGCCGCACCCGGAAGCGCCGCCGCCGTCTTCCCCGCCTGCGGCCCAATAGCGATGGCGGCGCCGGTTGCGGGTCCGCATCAGCGACACCACATAGATGACACCCAGCATCAGGGGCAGGGCCAGGAACACCGGACCCATCCAGTTCGGCGCGGGCCCGTCCATGGGGATGAAACGACCGAGAAATCGCATCCCCGCCCCGCCGCCGGCCAGCAGAACGAAACCGAGCAGATACCAGGTCCAAAAGCTGCCGAAAACCGACGCGGCGACGTCGACAATCTTGCGGCCCGAGCTCTGCGGCGCCGCGGCGTGTGTTGCGGGCGTCCCCGCCACCGACGGCGGCGCGCCGGCGCCCCGCTGCGCCCTCAGGTGTTGCTCGACGAGTCCGAGGAACGCGTCGACCTGGTCCTCGTTGTAGCCGCGCCGGCCGAGCGGGGGCCGGGCGAAAACCACGCCGCGGACCTGCTCGGCGGTCAGCGTCTGCCCCGCGGGATCTCGCAGCGCCGCCTCGACGCGATCCAGAAACGCGTCCACCTCGTCAACGTGGTAGCCGGATTTTCCGATGGCCGGCTTGGCGAAGGTCACGTGGCGCACCTGCTCCGCGGTGAGGCAACCGGGCGCCGGCAACGCGAATCTCGTGGCGTTCCGTTTGCGTCGACCGTCCGCGCGGGAGGCGCCGGTCGTGCGCTTTTGCTCGGCCAGTTGGCGTTCCAGCTCGGCGATGCGCTTCTCGGGGTCGTCCATGGCGGTCCTGTCGCTGCTGTCGGGGGCCACAGCGTATCGCCGCCCAGTTGCGAAATTCTTGCGTTCCGGCGCGCCACCCGCGGCATAGTATTCCGGCATGACGGCCCCACCCCGCGACCGCGTGCCCGCGGTGGCCCTGCTGCTGGCGGTGCTGGCCTGGCTGGTCGCGGCGCTGGCTATCTGGCTCGTCGCCGCAAGCCACGCGTGGACGAGCGGATGCCGCGTCGACCGGCCCCTGAACGACGCCGGGACGCTGTGCCTGCTGCTCGGCGGGCTGCTGAGCGCCGCCGCCGGCGTCTCCGGCGCGAGCAGGCTGGTCAGATCACGCGCGCGCGGCGGCCCGTTCGCGGTCGCCGCGACGATGATGGGCGCGATCGGGGTGCTGGTGTGCCTGGGCCTGTTCGTCACCGAGACGAGCCCGCACGCGGTCAACCCCGCCTACCTGCATGCCTGCTAGGCCCGCTTGCGGATCGCGACGTTGAGATACGGCATGAACAGCCCGACGGGCAGCTCCGGGCACTGCCGGTGCAACAGGTTGGCGAAGCGCCGGTTGGTGGACTGCCGGTAATACAGCCAGCGCAGCGGGTTCTGGCCGGTTTGGAAGCTTTGCCGGTCGACCAGGAAGTCGAGCTCACCGATGGGCCCCAGGGCCAGCTCGACGTCGTGATAGCTCACGCCCCGCCCGCGGCGGCTGAGCTCCAGGATGGCGCCCTCCGAGGTGGTGTCGAACGCCGACGCCTGGAACCGCGGCGTCCGCTTCAGGTACTCCAGGGCGATCTCGTCGGGCAGCCAATGGAAGAACGGCAAGTCCGCGGTGTGGTCGTCGAAAAACCACAGCCGGTTGGGCGCCTCGACGATGCACAGGATTCCGTCGTCGGCCAGCAGCTGCCACGCGGCCCGCAGGCTGCTCAACCGCTCGCCGTGCGTCATGTGCTCCAGCGACGCGAAGAAAATGACGAAATCGAAGCTGGCGTGCCCGAATTGGGTGCCGATCTCCGTCGCGTTCATGTGATGCAGCGACGGTTCGTCGAGGCCGAACAGACGCATCCTGGCCCGCGACACCTCGACGGATTCCGGCACCGCGTCGATGCCGGTGACCTCGCTGCCCTGCTCGACCAGCGCCATGACGGAAGAGCCTGTCCCGCAGCCGATCTCGAAGATGCGGGCTCCGTCCAGGCGCCGCAGCGCGTTGAGCCAGGGCACGTATTCGTGCCGGCTGTAGGTCAGCCGTTCGACGGTGTGCTCCTCGAGGTCGTGGCGGCCCACCTCGGAATCCCAGTACCCCGGAGTCGCCCAGTTTTCGAGCAGGTGCTCGCGAAACTTGTCCACCACGCCGGGGTCGAGCGCCACGAACCGCCGCCGAAGATCGGCGGTGGTGGCCCGGTCGGTCCGCCAGATGATCCGGCGGGCCGACTCTTTGGCGGAATTCTGCACGATGCGGTCTTCCCGTCGGTAATGAAGTGCGGTCGGACGGTAATCATCGCATCCGGCAAGCGCCACCGCGCGTGGACACCGAAACAGCGCCCTCCACCGCGCAACAGTTATGTTCACACAGACGAAAAATGAATGTCTTGCAGCGTGTTTTCCTGCGGTTAGGCTGCGTTGATGAGCGAAACGCCGTCGTCGTATCTGGTGCTGGCTTCCCAGCGCAGCGGCAGCACGCTGCTCGTGGAGTCGCTGCGCGCCACCGGCGTCGCCGGCGAGCCCCAGGAGTTCTTCCAGTACATGCCGCGCACCAGCCAGGCCCCCCAGCCGCGGGAGTGGTTCGCCGGCGTCGACGACGAATCGATCCTGCGCCTGCTCGACCCCCTGGACGCGGGGACGCCCGACCTCGCGCCGCCCGAGATCTGGCGTGACTACATCCGCACGGTGGGCAGGACACCCAACGGGGTGTGGGGCGGCAAGCTGATGTGGAACCAGACGCCGCTGCTGCTCAACCGCGCCAAGGACCTGCCGAACCGCTCCGGCGACGGCCTGCTCGCCGCGATCCGCGACGTCGTCGGCGAGGAACCGCTGCTGATCCACGTGCACCGCCCCGACGTCGTCTCCCAGGCGGTGTCCTTCTGGCGCGCGGTGCAGACGCGGGTGTGGCGCGGCCGCCCCGACCCGGCGCGCGACGCCCGCGCGATCTACCACCCCGGGGCGATCGCACACGTCGTCACCATGCTGCGCGCCCAGGAGGAGGGCTGGCAAACCTGGTTCGCCGAGGAAGACGTCAAGCCGATGGAGGTGCCCTATCCGGTGTTGTGGCGCAACCTGACTCAGGTGGTGGCCACCATCCTGGAGGCGCTGGGCCTCGACCCTCGGCTGGCGCCCGAGCCGGCGCTGGAACGCCAGGCCGACCAACGCTCCGACGAGTGGGTGGAGCGCTACCGCGCCGACGCCGAAAAGGACGGGTTGCCCACCTGACGGGCACAGCCGTTGCGCCGCCGCGCCTTTCGGCCCGGACCTAAATTCAGCGCGAGCCAATCGGTTGGCCGCCGCCGCCCGCCACGCCACCATTGCGCCGTGAGCAAGCTATCCGAGGACTGGTGGGCGACACTGCTGGCCAGTGTGATCGTGGCGCTGGCGGTGGCCGGCGCGCTCCCGAAGATCCCGTGGTGACCCGATGAGCACGGTCGCCGTCAAACCCCCCGAAACCGAAACCGAAGCCGAAGCCGCCTTCACCAGCGGCCGACCGCTGGACTACGCGCCCGGGATCCTGCTGCTGATTGCGGTCGGCGTGCTGGGCAAGTACGCCCAGATCTGGTGGAACGCCGCGGCCAAACACCACCACTGGACGGTGCCCGACATCGAATATGTGTTGTGGGCCATCCTGATTGGGCTGCTCATCACGAATACCGTTGGCCTGCACCGGATCTTCCGACCGGGTGTGCAGACCTACCAGTTCTGGCTCAAGGTCGGCATCGTGGCGCTGGGTTCGCGCTTCGTGCTCGGCGACATCGCCAAGCTCGGCTCCACCAGCCTGGTGCAGATCGGAGTCGACATGGCCGTCGCGGGCACCATCATCCTTGTGGCCGCGCGCGCGTTCGGGCTGTCGGGCAAGCTGGGCTCGCTGCTGGCGATCGGCACCTCGATCTGCGGGGTGTCGGCCATCGTGGCCGCCAAGGGCGCGATCCGGGCCCGCAACGCCGACGTCAGCTACGCGATCGCGGCGATCCTGGCGCTGGGCGCCGTCGGCCTGTTCGCGCTGCCGCCCCTGGGCCACCTGATCGGCCTGAGCGACTACGAGTTCGGCCTGTGGGCCGGCCTTTCGGTGGACAACACCGCCGAGACCACCGCCACCGGCTACCTGTTCTCCGAGCAGGCCGGCAAGATCGCCGTGCTGGTCAAGTCCACCCGCAACGCGCTGATCGGCTTCGTCGTGCTCGGCTTCGCGCTGTACTGGTCCGCGCGCGGGCAGGCCGACGAGATCGCGCCCGGCGCCAGGGCCAAGGCCGCCTTCATCTGGGCGAAGTTCCCGAAGTTCGTGCTCGGCTTTCTGGCCGTCTCGGCGATCGCGACCGCGCACTGGCTGAGCAAGGGCCAGGCCGCGAACCTGGCCAACGTGTCGAAATGGGCGTTTCTGCTGACCTTCGCCGGCGTGGGGCTCACCACCGACATCCGCCAGATCGCGCGCACCGGGTGGCGCCCGCTCGTCGTCGCGGTCATCGGGCTGACCGTCGTCGCGACGGTCTCGCTGGGCCTCGTCCTGCTCACCTCTCGCGTGCTGCATTGGGGGCTGGGCGCGTAGCGGTAGCCTGAGCGGCGATGTTGATCACCGTCCTGGTGATGGCACTCGCCGTGAGCCTCGAACCGTTCCGGGTCGGCATGACGGTGCTGATGCTGAACCGGCCCCGACCGATGCTGCAACTGCTCGCGTTCCTCAGCGGCGGCTTCCTGATGGGCATGACCGTCGGCGGGGTCGTGCTGTTCGTCCTGCGGCGCCGGGTGCCGGTGTCGACGTATTTCACCCTGCCCCGGGTGCAGATCGTGATCGGGTTGCTGGCGCTGCTGGGCGCCTTGTATATCTTGGTGCGCGCGCTGGTCCTCAAACGCAGCGCCCGGACCGGGCCGGGCGCGCTGGCGGCGCGGGCCCAACGGCTGGCGGTCGGGCCGTCGCTGTGGGTGGCCGGCGTGGCCGGGTTGGGGATCGCGCTGCCGTCGGTGGACTACCTGGCCGCGCTGGCCGTCATCCTGGCCTCGGGTACGGCGGCGACGACGCAGCTCGGCGCGCTGCTGCTGTTCAACGTGGTGGCGTTCGCGCTGGTGGAGATACCGCTGCTGGCCTACCTGCTGGCGCCCCGGGCGACCCGCGCGTGGATGGGGGCGCTGCACGACTGGATCCGGTCGCGTCGCCGCATCGAGGTCGCCGCCCTACTGGGCACCGTGGGCTGCGTCCTGCTGATCGTCGGACTGGCCGGCGCCTGACCGCTCGTAGATCTCGGCGAGGAACTGCTCGACGGCCACCGCGGCGTGCGCGGCGCGCGCCGACCCGAAGATGTCGAAAGCGTGCTGGGCGCACGGCAATTCGGCGTACGCCACGGGCTGGTGGCTGACCTCGCGCAGGCGCGCGACGAAGGCGCGGGCCTGCTCGACCGGGATCAACGAATCGTTGGTGCCGTGCAGCACGAAAAACGGTGGCGCATCGGCCGATACGTGGGTGATCGGCGAGGCGACGCGGAACGGCTCGGCGATGTCGGCAAGGCCCAGCTTGAACACGCGCTTGGCCACGATCGGCACCATCAACGGGTGCATCGATCCGTCGTTGCGGGTGAAGTCGTAGACCCCGTAGAACGGGACGGCCGCCCGCACCCGCGTGTCGGCGCCGGAGAACCCGGGCTGGAACCGCGGGTCGTTGGGGGTCAGCGCGGCCAGCGACGACAGGTGCCCGCCGGCCGAGCCGCCGGTGATCGCGATCCAGTCCGGGTCACCGCCGTAGGAGGCGATGTGCTCTTTGGTCCACGCGATCGCCCGCTTGACGTCGACGATCTGGTCCGGCCAGGTGGACCGCGGGCTCAGGCGGTAGTTGATCGCGACGCACACCCAACCCAGCTCGGCGAGGTGGCTCATCAGCGGATGTGCCTGTCCCCGTTTGTTTCCCACCATCCACGCGCCGCCGGGCACCTGCAGCAGCACCGGGGCTCGCCCGCCGCGATCCAGGTCGGGGCGCCGCCAGATGTCCAGATGGTTGCGGGATCCGCACTCCCCGTAGCTGATGTCGCCGTCGTGGGCGTAGTCGCGGTAGATCCGCAGCATCCGCGCCGCGCCGGGCCGCTTGGCGGTCGCGCCCCCGGCCGCGGGCCGCTTCCACAGATCGCCCGACTGCGTGCGGCGGCCGGCGCCGAGCCCGGCGTCCAGGGCGGCGGTCAGCGGCTCGTTCGCCGTGCGCCCGACGCGGTGCAGCCCCAGCAACCCCAGTCCGGACAGCGCCGACACCAGCCAGCTGAGCCGGAGGATCCGCGCCGGTACCCGGCGCGAGACCGCCGCCAACGACGCCACCTGGACGGCGAGCGTCTGCAGCGGGAGCTCGGACGCGATCAGCCCGTAGGCGAACGCGAACGCCGACCCGAAGCGGTCCCGGGTCAACGGCCGATAACCGTTGGCGGTGAACGCCAGACCCACCACCGACACCAGCGCCGCGGCCAGTCGCCTCACGACTCGCCGTCCACCGGGTCCTCGATCACGTGGTAGGCCGGGTCGACCAGCACCATGGGCCGGTTGCCGCTCTGCTTGGGCTTGCCGGTGATCCGCAGCAGCTGTCCGGGCTGGACGTCGGCGCCGCCGCGGCCCGACCGGAACGTCACGGTGATCTCGCCGCTGTTGTCGCCGACGACGACCTCGCGCACCGTCCGCCTCCGGTTGTTGACGTCCTTGACCTCGTTGACCCGGCCCTCGAACGTGGCGCGCTGCCCCGGGATCAGGCCGGCCACGGTGATCACCGACGGCCGCTCGGGATGTTCGTAGGCCTCGACGTTCTGCTCCTCGGTGCTGGCGACCCACGCCTCGATCTTGTCCAGCTCGCGCCCGATTCGCTGCTCGAAGCCCTCGGGGAACGCCTCCTTGATCCGGGACTGCACGTCGTAGGGCACGATCGTCGCCGCGGCGTCGGGGATGAGGCTGACGGCGCGGGACACCTTGTCCGCGGTGCGGTCGTGCAGCAGCCGTCCCAGCAGCGGCGCGTACGTCCGGCGCGGCAACAACACCGTCACGTTGGTGTTGCGGTGCTCACCGCGCTCCTTGGCCACCAACACCTGTGCCGCGCGGGTGACCCGCCGGTCGGGGCAGTCGACGACACGCAGCGGCGTGTCGAGTTCGAAGTGGTCCCAACGCTTTCGCAACACCTTGGCATGGGCCTCGTCGACCATGAAGTGGACCGCGACCAACTCGTCGGCGCGCAATCCCCGGCCGTAGCGCAGCGCCTCGATCACCGCGAGGTCGACCGAGTTCACGAACACGAACACCTTGTGCCGGGCGTACTTGACCAGCTCGGGGCGGTCGGTGCGGAACATCTCCAAAATGGCTGCCTCGGCGCGGTATTCCCGGTTGAGCCGCATCAGCACGAACACCAGCAGCGGGAAGACGACGACGACCAGCCACGCGCCCTCGGTGAACTTGGCCACCGCGAAGATGCCCACCACGATCGTCGACAGGATGCCCGCGGACAGGTTGATCGCCAGCCGGCGCCGCCAGCCCCGTTCCCGGTGCGTCAGGTGGTGTTTGGTCATGCCGTAGCCGGCCATCGAGAACCCGGTGAACACGCCGATCGCATAGAACGGGACCAGCGCGCTGACCGAGCCGCCGGTGGTCAGCAGCAACGCCACCGACAGCGCGGTGAGCGCGATGATGCCGTTCGAAAACACCAGGCGGTGACCGCGTTTGGTCAGCTGCCGCGGCAGGAAGCGGTCCTCGGCGACGAAGCTGGCCAGGGCGGGAAACCCGTTGAAGCTGGTGTTCGCGCCGGTGAACAGGATCGCCGCCGTGGCCGCCTGGACCAGCGTGAAGAACACGTCGCCGACGACGCCGTGACCGAAGACCGCGCGCCCGATCTGCGACAAGACCGACGGAAACTCGCTCTCGTACGGCGTCGCGTGCGTCATGTACGCGAGGAACGCGACGCCGGCGAGCAACACCCCCAGGATGGTCGCCATCGCGGTCAGCACGCGACGCGCGTTGCGGCCCTGCGGTTTCCGGAATACATCGACGGTGTTGGAGATGGCCTCGACGCCCGTCAGCGACGAGCCCCCGTTGGCGAAAGCCCGCAGCACGGTCAGCACGGTCGCGCCCATCACCAGCGCGTTGCCCTGATGTACCGGCACGGTCCCCGGCATGTGCGCCGGGTCGTAGACGGGCAGGTCGCCGAGCAGCACCCGCACCACACCCACCACGATGGTGAGGCCGACCATCAGGACGAAGAAGTAGGTCGCGAAGGCGAACTGCCATCCCGCTTCCTTCAGCCCGCGCAGGTTCGCGTAGCAGATGACCAGCACCACGCCGATCGTGATCTGCAGGCTGTGCGGGCCCAGCGCCGGGAGCGCCGACACCACCGCCACCGTCCCGGCCGCCGACTGCACCGCCACGGTGACCACGTAGTCGATCAACAGCGCCGCGGCGGCGACCTGGGCCACCCGGGGACCGAAGTTCTCCCGCGCCACGATGTACGAGCCGCCGGCCCGGGTGTAGGCCATGACGACCTGGCGATACGACGCGGCCACCAGGACCAGGATCAGCAGGATGACCCCGGTGACCGGCAGCAGCAACACGAACGCCGCCAGCCCCGCGTGCGGCAGCAGCTCGATCAATATCTGCTCGGGGCCGTACGCCGTCGACGAGATCGCGTCGGGCGAAAGGGCGCCCAGCGCAACGGGATTCGACAGCTTCTCGGAGGTCAGCTCCTCCGTGATCAGCGGCTTGCCCAGGAAAACCCGCTTGGCGATGTCCCCGAGCGACGCGGGGATGCGCAGCTTGCCCGCCGAAGTGCCTGCCGTAGTGGTCACCACTGCATTGTGCCGGTCGCCCGGCGCGCGCGGCAGCCGGTCGGCTAACTGAGCCGGTTCGCGGCGGCGGCGATGCGTTCGTCGGTGGCGGTCAGCGCGACCCGCACGTGGCGGGCGCCGCCCGGGCCGTAGAAATGGCCGGGCGCCACCAACACCCCGCGGGCGGCCAGCCACGCCACGCTGTCCCCGCACGGCTCACCGCGGGTGGCCCACAGATACAGGCCAGCCTCGGAGTGGTCGACGGTGAAGCCGGCCGCGCGCAGCGCCGGCAGCAGGGCGTCGCGCCGGCGCTCGTACCGCGCGCGCTGCTCCTTTTCGTGGGCGTCGTCGTCGAGGGCGGCCACCATGGCGGCCTGCACCGGCGTCGGCACCATCATCCCGGCGTGTTTGCGCACCGCCAGCAGCTCGGCGACCACCGCCGGGTCTCCCGCGACGAAGCCGGCCCGATACCCGGCCAGCGACGAGCTCTTCGACAAAGAGTGGATCGCGAGCAGCCCGGAATGGTCGCCGTCGCAGACCGAGGGATGCAGGACCGACAGCGGCTGCGCCTCCCAGCCCAGGCCCAGGTAGCACTCGTCGGAGGCGACCAGCACGCCGCGCTCGCGGGCCCATCCGACGACCTTGCGCAGGTGCTCGACGCCCAGCACCCGCCCGGTCGGGTTGCTCGGCGAGTTCAGGTAGAACAGCGCCGGGGTCCGGGGACCAGGCTGGGTCAGCGAATCCGCGCGCAGCACCCGCGCGCCGGCCAGCCGCGCCCCGACGTCGTACGTCGGGTAGGCCAGCTCCGGCACCACGACCGTGTCGGCGGGGCCCAGGCCCAGCAGCGTCGGCAGCCAGGCGATGAGCTCCTTGCTGCCGATCGCCGGCAAAACGGCGGCCTCGGCCACCCCGGTGACGCCGAACCGGCGGGCGAGCGCGGCGGCGGCCGCCTCCCGCAGGCGCGCGGTGCCGGCGGTGGCCGGGTATCCCGAGGCGGCACTGGCGGCGGCCAGCGCGTCGCGGATCAGCGGCGCGACCGGGTCGACGGGGGTGCCGACCGACAGGTCGACGATGCCGTCGGGATGGGCCTCGGCCAGCGCTTTCGCGTCGGCCAGGGTGTCCCAGGGAAACTCGGGCAGCGACGCCGAGACGCCCCTGGGCTTTTGGCGCACCGGCCCGCTCAGTCGCCCTCGCCCTGCGGCGGCAGATCCTTGACCACCTGCGGGTCGTTCTCGGTCATGCCGACCTTCGCCGCCCCGCCCGGGGACCCGAGCTCGACGAAGAAGTCGGCGTTGATCTGCGTGTACTGGCTCCACTGCTCGGGCACGTCGTCTTCGTAGTAGATCGCCTCGACGGGGCAGACGGGCTCGCAGGCGCCGCAGTCGACGCATTCGTCGGGGTGGATGTACAGCATCCGGGCGCCCTCGTAGATGCAGTCGACCGGGCACTCCTCAATGCACGCCTTGTCCTTGATGTCGACGCAGGGTTCGGCGATCGTGTACGTCACAGACGTCTCCTCCATGTACCGCGTGTGGGCTGCTGTTCGGCTCGCCGCGGCGCTTCGGCCGCTTCGGCGAAAGCTTTCGGTTACTGATACTAGACGTTGCACATACAGGTCAACTATCGGGGACGCGCGTCGGGGCCGGTCGCCGGGGCGGGCCGGGTTTCACTGTCGGCGAACATCGCCGCAGACCGGCTCTGACCTGCGGATAGTTACGATTAGAGCTTGCTGTGCGATAACCGTTGCGAGGAAGAAAGCTCGCGGGGCCTGGTAACCTCGACCGCAGACGGCAACCGTTGGGCAGATGTCGTCGCCGTTTTTCGACGGTGCATTGAATGGGGAAGGTGTCCATAGATGTTGAGGCTGTCGTTGACCAAATTGGCCGCTGCCGCTGGCGGTGTGGCGTTCGCGTTGACGGCCGGCTCCGGGATCGCATCCGCCGATCCGCTGGATCCGGTTATCAACACGACGTGCAACTACGGGCAGGTGATGGCCGCGCTGAACGCGACGGACCCGGCCGCGGCCGCGCAGCTGTCCGCGTCGCCGATCGCGGTGAGCTACCTGAACCAGTTCCTGGCTTCGCCGCCGCCGAAGCGTTTGCAGATGGCCCACCAGATCCAGGCCATGCCGCAGGCCGCGCCGTACTTCAACGACGTGCTGGCCGTGGCGGGCAGCTGCAACAACTACTGAGCGAGTTCCGAAAAGTCAGTAGCCGCTAAGCAATTGGCGCACCCGGCCCAAGGCCTCGGGTCCGACGCGGCTGCAGATCCGCGACGGGTCGCCGGGGCGTCGGCCCCATAGCAGCAACACTCGCGCGGCGGCATCGGTTTCCAGCGTGGCCGGCCCTTCGGGGCCGGCCATCGCAATGGTGGCCTGATCGGCGTCAGCGCTGATCAACACGTCGTCGGTGCCGGGAACCCGCAGCCGGGCCTCGATCCGCTCTCCCGGGCGTAATTGCCTGGCGCCCTTGGCAAGCAGCGGACGCCCGACGGCCACGACGCTGTGCGACGTCATCCAGGGCTCGGCCAGGCGCGCCCGGGCCTCGGCGTCGTCCCCGGTGATGTCCCAGCCGTGCAGGACGAGCTCCTCGCGCATGTGCTCGGCGAACCACGGCACCTTCATGGTGCGGCCGGTCCAGGCCACGTCAATTTCGGCGGGGTCCCCCGCACTGTCCTCGGCCGCGGCGGCGACCTCGTCGAGGGCTGCCATCCGGTCGTGCAGTGCGTCCCAGAGGTCCGCGTCACCCAGGGCGCGCAGCGGCCCCTCACGTTCGGCGAAGCCGCGAGTGGCGACGGGTTCGCCCTGCAGGTGCGCTCTCAGCACGCGCGCCAGTTCTTCGGCGTTGCCGGCCTGATGGATGACGATGTCGCGGACCGTCCACGCCTCACACCAGGTGCCGGCATCGGGCCTGCGCTGGGTTACCGCCTCGGTGAACGGCCGCCACTCCGGGAATCGCTCGTCGTCGATGCGTCGCTGCACGGCCTCAGGTATACCCGGGCGCGCCGACAGCTACCCCGCGAGCGTCCGCAAAATGCCAGGAACTACGGCGTGTCGGCGTACAAACGCGCGCGCTCGCGGGCAGAAAGCTAAGCCGCGAGCGGGGCGTAGGTGGTGGTGCGCTGGCGCGCCGGGCGCCCGATGCCCTCGGCGATCGCGGCCAGCTCCGCCACGGTTTTCGACGACCCGTGCTCCGAACCGGCCATCCGCGAGATGGTCTCCTCCATCAGGGTGCCGCCCAGGTCGTTGGCGCCGCCGTTGAGCATCACCCGGGTGCGCTCGGTGCCGAGCTTGACCCAGCTGGTCTGGATGTGGGAGATGCGGCCGTGCAACATGATTCGCGCCAGCGCGTGCACCGCCCGGTTGTCGCGATGGGTGGGCCCGGGGCGCGCCGCCCCGGCCAGGTACAGCGGCGAGTTCTGGTGCACGAACGGCAGCGGCACGAACTCGGTGAATCCGCCGGTGCGGTCCTGGATGTCGCGCAGCACGTTGAGGTGGCCGACCCAGTGCCGCGGGCTGTCGACGTGGCCGTACATCATCGTCGACGACGACCGCAGGCCCACCTCGTGCGCGGTCGTCACGATGTCGATCCACATCGACGTCGGCAGCTTGCCCTTGGTGAGCACCCAGCGCACCTCGTCGTCGAGGATCTCGGCGGCGGTGCCGGGGATGGTGTCCAGGCCGGCCTCGCGCAGGCTGGTCAGCCACTCGCGAATGCTCAACCCGCTCTTGGTGACCCCGTTGGCGATCTCCATCGGGGAAAACGCGTGCACGTGCATCGACGGCACCCGGGCCTTGACGGCGCGGACCAGCTCGGCGTACCCGGTGACCGGCAGCTCGGGATCGATGCCGCCCTGCATGCACACCTCGGTCGCGCCCTCGACGTGGGCCTCCCACGCGCGGTCGGCCACCTCCTCGGTGGACAGCGAATACGCGTCGGCGTCACCCTTGCGCTGCGCGAACGCGCAGAACCGGCAGCCGGTGTAACAGATGTTGGTGAAGTTGATGTTGCGGTTCACCACGAAGGTCACGTCGTCGCCGACGGCGTCGCGGCGTAGCGAATCGGCCAGCGCGGCAACGGCTTCCAGCGCGGGGCCCTCGGCGGTGGCCAGCGCGAGGTACTCGGCGTCGGTGCAGCCGCCGGGATCGCGTTCGGCCGAGGCCAGCGCGGCGAGCACGTCGGTGTCTAGGCGTTCCGGCGCTTTGGCGCCCTGCGCGGCCAGCTCACCCACGCGCGCCCGGATGGACTCCCAATCGCCGAAGGCACTGTCCAGGTCGCTGCGGGCCTCGGTGTTGCGGCCGTCGGTGTCGATCGCCGCGTGCAGGTCGACGCGGCCGGCGGACTCCACGTCGTCGGGCTCCTGCCAGGGCATCCCGACGGGGTAGACGTCGCGGGCCAGCCCGGTGGCCGGATCCGCCAGCGCCGCAACGTGTCCGGACACCCGCGGGTCGATCCACGCCGCCCCGGCCTGCACGTACTTGGGCTGCGCGGTCAGCCGCTGCACCAGGTCGTATCCGGCTTCGGCGGTGACGGCGGCCAGCTCGTCCAAGGCGGGCCACGGCCGCTCGGGGTTGACGTGGTCGGGCGTCAGCGGCGAGACGCCGCCCCAGTCGTCGACGCCGGCCGCGACCAGCGCCACGCACTCGTCGCGCGAGACCAGGTTGGGCGGCGCCTGGATGCGCATGCCCGGGCCCAGCACCAGCCGCGCGACCGCCACTGTGGCCAGGTAGTCCTCGATCCCGGCGTCGGGGACCGCGGCCATCGCGGTGTGTTCCTTGGCGCGGAAGTTCTGCACGATCACTTCCTGCACGTGCCCGAACTCCTTGTGCGACTTGCGGATCGCGTGCAGGGTATCGGCGCGTTCGGCCAGCGTCTCGCCGATGCCGACAAGCAGGCCGGTGGTGAACGGGATGGACAACCGCCCGGCGTCGGTCAGGGCGCGCAGCCGAACCGCAGGGTCCTTGTCCGGGCTGCCGTAGTGCGCCAGGCCTTTGGTTTCGAACAACCGCCGCGACGTCGTCTCCAGCATCATGCCCATCGACGGCGCCACCGGCTTGAGCCGCGACATCTCCGACCAGGTCATCACGCCGGGGTTGAGATGCGGCAGCAGGCCGGTCTCCTCCAGCACCCGGATCGCCATCGCCCGCACGTAGGACAGGGTCGAGTCGTAGCCGCGCTCACCGAGCCACTCGCGCGCTTCCGGCCAGCGATCCTCGGGCCGGTCGCCGAGGGTGAACAGCGCCTCCTTGCAACCGAGTTCGGCCCCGCGGCCGGCGAGGTCGACGATCTCGTCGGGCTCCAGGTACATGCCGGCGCCGCGGGCGCGCAGCTTGCCCGGCACGGTGACGAAGGTGCAGTAGTGGCAGGCGTCGCGGCACAGGTGGGTGACCGGGATGAACACCTTGCGCGAATAGCTGATCAGCAGCCGGCGGGTCGGCCCGCGCCGCCCGGCCGACTCCAGGCCCGCGTCGCGCACCCGCGCCGCGCTCGCGCACAGGTCGGCGAGGTCCGCGCCGCGCGCGGTCATCGCGACGGCCGCCTCGTCGGGGTTCAGCGCGACCCCGTCGCGCGCACGCCGCAGGACCCGCCGCAACGCCGAGGCACCAGCCGTCGACGACGCCTTCGAAGGAACCACGGGGCTGGGCAGAGCGACGGACGCCGACGGCTCCGGTATTAGCGGCACGTTGGTGTAACTTCCCCGCGATCGAATTTCATCCGCTTTTTGTCACCCGTCCAACCTGGGAAATTCTGGGGCCGCGGTGCCATATGCGCAACAGTAGCGCCAGGCCCACCCCGGCCCGCGATCGACATCCCGGCGCCGCCGGCCGGGCGCCGGGCACCTTATCTATGTGTTTGGCGGACTTGCCCGCTAGCCAGCGGCGATCGCGATACCATCCGACCTATCCAAGGAGGTGGCGGATGTCGTTCCTATTCGCGGCCCCGGAGGCGCTGGCCACGGCGGCTTCGGATCTGGCCGGGATCGGCTCGACGCTGAGCACGGCCAACGCGGCCGCGTCGGTGCCGACATCCGCCGTGGTGGCATCGGCCGCCGACAGCGTCTCGGCCCAGGTCGCGGCGTTCCTCTCCGAGCACGGGCTGGGGTATCAGCAGGTCAGCGCCCAAATCGCCAAGGCTCACGAGCAGTTCGTCCAGACCCTGAGCGCCGGCGCGAACGCCTACTCCGCCGCCGAGGCCGGCGCCGCGCAGACCCTCGCCAACGCGGTCAACGCGCCCGCCGCCGCGCTGCTGGGGGGCGCCTCGGCGCCGGGGGCCGCCGCCGGGGCGGTGTCGAGCGCCGTGAGCCGCATCGAGACCGCCGTGGCGGGCTCCAATCTGCTGGGGCTGATCGGCTCCGGCCTCCCTGGCGGCGCCCAGGCGATGGCCGGTCAGGCCGCCGCGCTGCTCGCTCCGACCGGCGCAATCCGCGCGATGACCGCCGCGGGCGCGCTACTGGCCCCGGCCGCGATGACCAACGCCGCGGCGGTGACCGCGGCGAACGTTTTCGCCCCGATCGGCGCCGCGATCGAGTCCGCCTACCTCGCCATCGAGCCGTGGGTGCAGTACGGCTTCCAGCTGGCCTCCTACGCGGCGGGCTGGGTGCCGTGGATCGGCTGGATCGTCGGACCGCAGATCATGTTCTTCTACAACCTCTTCGAGCCGATGGTGCAGAGCGGTCTGTTCAACTTCCTCGACTGGCTGGGCGGTTCGATCACCTTTGCCCAGGGGCTGAGCAACTTCGCCGCGGCCACCACGGCGTCGATCAACTACTTCATCCAGACCGAGATCAACTGGTTCCTGGGCTTCCTGCCGCCGCTGC
Source organism: Mycobacterium sp. NGS63 (assembly GCF_059812295.1). NCBI lineage: Bacteria > Bacillati > Actinomycetota > Actinomycetes > Mycobacteriales > Mycobacteriaceae > Mycobacterium > Mycobacterium sp. NGS63. The sequence goes on along the minus strand of NZ_JCALCJ010000002.1, from coordinate 149,654 downwards.
CGCCCTTCGGCGTCAACGCGCCTTAGCCCGACTCGCCCGACGAGCGGTTTTGCCGCCACAGCACCCACACCGGCGGCACCACCCCGAGCACGATCAGCACCAGCGCGCCGTAGGCCATCAGCCCCCGGCCGCCCAGGATCACGTCGTCGGCGGGGCCACCCATGCTCATCACGGCCACGGTGAGCAGCCACGTCCACAGCGGCAGCGCGGCCACCCGCGCGGAGCGCGTCCACGGGCCCGCGGCCCACACCAGCGCCGCGTTGACCAGCCCGCTGATCAACCCGCTGATCGGAAACGGCATCGAGCCGATATAGGTGGGCAGCAGCAGCGCCCCGGCCAAGGCCGACAGGATGCCGTCGACGGCCAGCAGCGCCAGAACTACGAAACGAATCGCGGGGTCTGCCGCGCCGCCGTCCTGCACGGACCCGGCGCGTGGCTTGGTTTCGGTCAGGTCGGGACGCTGTCGATGTTGGAGAGGATCGAGCCGATGACCCACTGGAAGCTGTCGAGCCGGTCCTGCCAGTGCTGCAGGTTAGGGTCCAGGTCGGGGTCCATGCGAATTCCTTCCGTGGCTGCCTGTTTGGCAGCTTACCGCGTTGCGGGGGTGGCGCAGTCAAGTCCCGCGAGCAGATCGGTTTCCCACCCGCGCCCGTCGCGCTCCCCCGCGTCGCCACCGACCAGCACGTAGTGCTCCGCGCCGAGGATCGGCAGCGCCATGTTGTTCGACAGGGCGCAGGCCCGCCCCGTCGGGCCGACGACGACCTGGGTGGCGTGCGCGCCGAGCGCGGCCGCCTTGGCCGCCAGCGCCTCCGCACCGGTCTCCACCACCGCGTCGATGTCGGAGTCCGCGAATCCGAAGTCGAACTGGTCGTACGGCGGAATCACCCACTCGGGCAGCAGGTCTTGGCGATCCAGCGCCGCCCAGCCCGCCGCGAACGCGCTCGCGGCCAGCACCGTCCAGTAGAACTTCGGCACCGCCCAGGGCTCCCCCGGGTGGTCGCCCGAGGCGGCGGCCGCCACCGCGGCCGTCGTGACGGTGTGGGCGTGGACGTGGTCGGGGTGGCCGTAGCCGCCGTTGGGGTCGTAGGTGACGACGACGTGGGGACGCTGCTCGCGGATGACGGCGACCAACGCGCCGACGGACTCGCGTTCGTCGGCGTCGATGAACCTCTGGCGCCGCCGTTTTGGCGTGTCCAGCATGCCCGAGTCGCGCCACCGGCCCGCCCCACCGAGATAGTGGGGGCCCCCGACGCCCAGCGCCCGCAGGGCCGCGGTGAGCTCGCCGATCCGGTAACCCCCGAGCTGGTCGGCGCGGTCGACGGCGAGCCCGGCCCACCGGTCGCCGATCACCTCGCCCTCCTCGCCGAGCGTGCAGGTCACCACGCGGACCTGCGCCCCGCGGGCGGCGTAGTGCGCGATGGTGGCGCCGTTGCTGAGGCTTTCGTCATCGGGGTGGGCGTGCACGAACAACAACCGCGGGGTCTCGGGCATGGACGCACCCTACCGCGCGGCGAATAGGAACGCGGGCGGCTACTATCGAGAAATGCCGCAGCTGACCGAGGCCGCCCGGGGCACCCGCAGCCGCCGCCGCGGCGAGGTGCTCGAGCGGGCGCTGTACGAGGCCACGCTGGCGGAGTTGGCCGAAGTGGGTTACGGCGGCCTGACGATGGAGGGCATCGCGGCGCGCGCCCACACCGGCAAGGCGGCGCTCTACCGGCGCTGGTGCAGCAAGCACGATCTCGTGCACGCCGCCCTCGTCTACACCCTGCCGCCGGTGCCCGAACTGCGGTCCGGGCGGTCGGCGCGGGAGAACCTGCTGGCGGTCTTCACCGCCCACCGCGACATCCTGGCGGGCAAGACCGCCTTCCCGGGCCTGGAGATCATCCACCAGCTGCTGCACGAGCCGGAGATGCGCGCCATCTTCGCCGAAGCCGTGGTCGGGCCGCGCCTCGAGATCGTCGAGTCGATCCTTCGGGCGGCGGTCGACGACGGGGACATCGACGCGGCCACGGTCACCCCGCTGACCGCGCGGGTCGGGCCGGCGTTGATCAACCACCACTTCCTGCTCACCGGGGAACCGCCGAACCGCCGCGAGCTGGCGCTGGTCGTCGACACCGTGATCCCGCCGCGCCGGCGGGCGACCGGCTGACCCGGGCCTGGTTACAACAGCCCGGCCAGGTCGGCGCCGAAGGCCAGGCTCTGGTCGAAGATGCCCTCCAGGCCGCCGATGTTGCCGGCGTTGAACACCTGCCCCGCGCCGCCGGTCAGGAACAGCGCCGGGACCTGAGTGCCGGTCAGCAGGCCGTTGACCGTCTGCTCGCCGGTGGAGATGAACAGGTTGCCCACGTTGAACAGCCGGTTGAGCGCACCGTTGAGCGCGGCGTTGGTCCCGAACGTGCTTGTCTCCCAAGCGATCTCACTGGCAAGCAGGTTGTTGTTGAAGCCGGTCTCGGCGGTGACCAGGTTGTTGACGAAGGCGATCTGGCCCGACGCCAGCCCCTGCAGCCCGGCGATCGGCGCGGCCACCAGCGCCGCCCCCGTCGTGGGTAGCCCGGCGAACAACGACCCGCCCAGGGCCGCGGTCAGCGACGCCTGCAATCCCAGCCCGCCCAGGGCCGCGCCCAGCGACGCCTGCAGCGAGCCGTTGCCGGTCAACCCGCCGACGACGGCCTCGACGACGTTGAGGTCCCACAGGAACTTGTTGTCGACGGCGCCCAGGATCCCGCCGAGCGCGCCGCCGCCGATGATGTTGGCCGGGTTGCCCACCAGGAGGCTGGCCAGGATGGCGCCGCCGCCGGCGGGGAGCTGCGCACCCAGCAGGCTGTCGAAGCCCACCTCGCCGGTGCCCAGCACCATGTTCCAGAAATTGAAGAAGCTGTCCAGCACGCCGCCGACGGCGCCGGTGCCGCCGAACAGCGCGGTCTCCAGCGCGGTTTCCTGCGCCACCAACGCCGCGTTGAAGCCGAGCTCGTTGGTGATCAGGGCGGTGTTGAAGCCGAGCTCCATCGCCTGCAGCTGCGCGAAGAACGCGGCGGGCGTGGCGGCGGTGAACAACGCCTGGAACGGCGCGACCAGGTTGGCCAGCAGGGTGGGCAGCCCCGAAATCCCAAGGGCCAGGCCGCCGTTCAGCGCGGCGCTGAGCTGGGCGCTGAGTCCCGACAGCCCCGCGCTGATGCTGACGCCCAGGCTCGGGCTGAAGCCGAAGACGCCGCCGAGGGCGGCCAGCGCGGCGTTGAGGTTGGCCGGCAGGGTGAAGCCGAAGCCGCCCGCCAGGCCGGGCAGGTTGCCGAACAGCGACGCGCCCGTCTGCAACAAACCGTTCAGGCCGGCGCCCAGGCCCGAGAGGCTGCCGCCGAAGCCGCCGCTCAGGGCGGCGTTGATCGCGCCGCTCAGCCCCGGCAGCCCGGCGCCCAGGCTGGTGGCCAGCGCCCCGCCGGTCTGCGCCAATGCCGACAGCCCGCTGTTGATGTTCGACGCCAGCGTCGCCCCGAGCGGCCCGAGCCCCGCGAGGCTGCCGCCGAGGTTGAAACTTCCGCCGAGGGCGGCGTTGATCGCGCCGCTGAGCCCCGACAGCCCGCCGCTCAGGCTGGCCTGCAGCCCCGGCAGCATGGCGGCGAAGCCACCCGACAGGGCGGCGGGCAGCGCGGCGCTCAAACCGACGGCCAGGCCGTTGATTCCGGCGTTGAAGCTGTTCGCCAGCGCCGCACCCGTCTGCGCCAACGCCGCCAGGCCGCCGTTGAAGTTCCCCGCCAACGCAGCCCCGAGGGGGGCCAGCCCGGCGAGGCTGCCGCCGAAACTGCCCGACAGGGCGGCGTTGAGCGAGCCGCCCAGCCCGGACAGCCCGCCGCTCAGGCTGGCCTGCAGCCCCGGCAAGGCCGCGTTGAATCCGCCCGCCAGGCCGGAAAGCCCGGTGCCGATGTTGGTCGCCAGCGCCCCACCGGTCTGCGCCAGGGCCGACAATCCGCCGTTGACCTGTGTCGCGATGGCCGCACCCAGCGGCGCCAGCCCCAGCACGTTGGCGCCGAACGTGGCCGACACCGAGGCGTTGAGCGAGGCGCCCAGCCCGGCGAGCCCGGCGCTCAGGCTCGCCCCGAAGGCCCCCAGCCCGCCGCTGATGTCGATGGCGGCCGCGGGCACCGCATTCACCAGGGTCTGCACGACATTTACCTCGGCGGCCGCATAGCTGCCGGCGCCCGCGGTCAAATTCTGCACGAACAGCTGGTGGAACGCGGCGGCCTGCGCGCTCAGTTGTTGGTAGCCGGCCGCGTGCGACGAAAACAGCGCCGCAATTTCCGCCGAAACCTCGTCGGCTGCGGCGGGCAGCACTCCCGTGGTCGCGGCGGCGGCCGCGGTGTTTGCCGTGCCGATGAGGGATCCGATATTCGCCAAATTCGATGCGGCATCGGCGATTAGCTCCGGCCCTGCGACAAGAAACGACACTCTGACCTCCCCGGTTCAGCGCCAAGTCAAACGCAATCCCCCCGTTTGCCCATCGGGCGGGTTTCGCGATGGCCGCAGCGTATCGAAATGGCGTGCTGAAAATGGCTATTTGCAATAATTGCCGGGACGGATATTCGGTCCCGAATAAAACGTGATTAATTCGTTACATTTGACGCGCCGCGCCGTTGGCCGCGCGGCCTACGGGCCGGTCTTGATCCATTGGCCGGCGTCACCCACGATGCCGACCGGCACCGCGCCCGACAGGCTGACGTTCTGCACGCTGGGCCCGGCCGCGACGATGGTGGTGTCCTGCAGGATCGGCAGCACCGTCGACATGTTCCACAGCCGCGGTTCGACCGCGGTGATCACGTCGTTGATCGCCTTGGTGCCGTTGAGGGCGGCGTCGATATTGGATTGGATGCTGCGATCACAGATGCCGGTGAGGTTCGACGGCGCCTGCACCAGCGCGCCGGGCTCGGGCGGGCGACTCGGAGGCGTCGGGGTGGGCGTCTCGGACGACGTCACCGCGGATGTGGTGCTGGTCGGCGTGCGCCCCGCAGGGCCCGGCGCCGGCGCGCTGGGGGTCGGCACCTGCGTGGACTGCAGCGCGGGGCAGCCGTAGCGCGAGGCCAGCAGCGTGGCCAGGTTTCCACCGGCCTGATGCCAGCCGACGATCGCGTCCACCTGGTTGTCGTTGAGCGCGTCGCGGTACAGCGTCACCGGGTCCAGCGCCAGCACCGTGGCGTAGATGCCGACGTTGCGCAGCTGGTCGGCGGCGGTGTTGGCCACCGCGACCGAGGTCGGGTCATTCGCGGCCACCCCGATCACCAGCGACAGCTGCTGGCCGTCCTTGCTGATCCGGCCGCGGATCACCTCCGGCGGGCCGGTGGTGGGCGGGGTGGGCGCCGGCGAGGTCGAGGCGGTCGCCTCGATCTGATAGCCCGACGAGGAGAGCAACGCCAGCGCCGCGGGCGTGGTCATCGCCGGGGGCGCCGTCGGCTCGTAGCCGGGATCGCTCGGCGAACGGATCTGCGCCTGGTCCAGCGTCACGGTGTTGTCGCTGCCGGCCCCGACGGCGGCCAACAGGTCGACGTCGAGCAGCCCCAGGATCGCCTTGCGCACCTGGGCGTCGGCCAGCTTCGGCTCGTTGGCGCGCAGGGTCAGCTGCATGACCCGCGGCGTCACGATCCGGGCCGTCCGCACGTCCGGGATGGCCGACAGCTGCGCGAACGCCGCCGAGCCGCCGTGCACCTGGGCCACCTGGGTGTCGCCGTTGCGCACCGAATCGGCCAGCGCGGCCGGCGCCCCGGCCCGCCGGAACAGGATCAGCGCGGGCTTGGCGGGCGGCCCCCAGTAGCGGTCGTTGCGGGCGATCAGGATCTCGTCGCGCTGCGGGTCGATGCTTTCCACCCGGAACTGCCCGCCGGTGACCGGCAGCGCGCGGGCCAGCCCGGCGGCGAAACCGCCGGGAACGTCCTTGACGATGTGCGCCGGCAGGATATTGCTGAACAGCTCCTTCCAGGCCGGATACGGCTGGGCGAAGGTGACGACGGCCTGCTTGCCGCCCTCGAGCGACTGCACGCCGGTGATGAGGTCGTAGCCGGCCGGGTCGACCACCCCGGGCTGGCTGACCATCTGCCGCCACAGGTACCAGAAGTCGTCGGCGGCGATCGGGGCGTTGTCGGTCCACTGCGCCTCGGGCCGGATCTTGTAGGTCACGGTGAACGGGTTTTGGCCGGTCACCTCCGCGGACACCAGCAGGGTCGGGTCCATCTCCCAGCGCGAGCCGGTGGCCGTGGTGGGGTCGGGCACCGGGCGGAACGCGCTGGGCAGCACCAGCGCGCTGATCGCCGCGTTCACCGGCGAGAGGTCGGACAGCAGGTGGGGGTTGAACCCGGCGCCGATCGAGTCGATGCCCATGATGATCTGGGTGGGCCGCTGCGGGGGCGGCGCCGAGTTGTGCGGGGTGTCGGTGCTCTGCGGCGCCGGCGGCGGCTTGACCGTGCAGGCCGCCAGCGCCAGCCCGGCCAGCGAGACGACGACGCCGACCGTCACGAACAGTCGGCGGGCTCGGCGCGGCACGGACATCAGGGTATCGAGCGCCCACCCGGCGACCCGGCGAACCACGCGCGCTAGCCCCGGGCCTTGGCCCGCGCCCGACCGCGGGCCCGCGCGGTGGCGTCCAGCTCGACCTTGCGCACCCGCACGATCTCGGGGGTCACCTCGACGCATTCGTCGGGCGCGCAGAACTCCATGGCCTGCTCCAGGTCGAACTCCAGCGGCTTGGCCAGCGTCTCCATCACGTCGGCGGTCGAGGACCGCATGTTGGTCAGCTTCTTCTCGCGGGTGACGTTGACGTCGAGATCCTCTGGGCGCGGGTTGATTCCGACGACCATGCCCTCGTAGGTGTCCTGGCCCGGCTCGACGAAGAACTGGCCGCGGTCGGCGAGCTGCAGCAGCGCGAACGGGGTGATGGTGCCCGAGCGGTCGGACACCAGCGAGCCCGTGTGCCGCGCCCGGATCTCCCCCGCCCACGGCCGGTAGCCGTCGAAAACGGCGTTGGCGATGCCGGTGCCGCGCGTGATCGTCAGGAAGTCGGTGCGGAAGCCGATCAGGCCGCGGCTGGGCACCACGAAATCCATCCGGACCCAGCCGGCGGCATGGTTGGTCATCTCCTCCATGCGGCCCTTCCGCCCGGCCATCAATTGCGTTATGGCTCCGACGAATTCGTCGGGACAGTCGATCGTCATCGCCTCGAACGGCTCGTGCAGCCGGCCGTCGATGGTCTTGGTGACCACCTGCGGCTTGCCGACGGTGAGCTCGAAACCCTCGCGGCGCATCTGCTCGACCAGTACGGCCAGCGCCAGCTCGCCGCGGCCCTGCACCTCCCACGCGTCGGGCCGGCCGATGTCGACGACCCGGATGGAGACGTTGCCCACCAACTCGGTGTCCAGCCGGCCGCGCACCATGCGCGCGGTCAGCTTGTGCCCGGATACCTTGCCCGCCAACGGCGAAGTGTTGGTGCCCACCGTCACCGAGATGGCCGGCTCGTCCACGGTGATCCGCGGGAGCGCATGGGCATGGTCGGGGTCGGCCAGCGTGTCGCCGATCATGATCTCGGGGATGCCCGCGAGCGCAACGATGTCTCCCGCGATCGCCTCGTCGGTGGCGCTGCGCTCGACACCTTCGGTCACCAGCAACTCGGTGATCTTGGCGCTGGTGATGACGGGCACGCCGTCCACCTCGCGCATCCACGCCACCTGCTGGCCCTTGCGGATGCGCCCGTTGTAGATGCGGATCAGCGCCAGCCGGCCCAAAAACGCCGACGCGTCCAGGTTGGTGACCAGCGCCTGCAGCGGCGCCTCAGGATCGCCCTTGGGCGGCGGTACGTGCTCCTCGAGGACCTCGAACAGCGGGTCCAGGTTGGTGCCGTCGGGAACCTGGCCGTCGGCCGGCTGGGTGGTGCTGGCCACCCCGGCGCGCCCCGACGCGTAGAGCGTGGGCAGGCCCAGCGCGTGCTCGGCCGCCTTGGCGGCTTCGTCGTCGAGATCGGATGCCACGTCGAGCAACAGGTCGTGGCTGTCCTCCACCACCTCGGCGATGCGCGCGTCGGGCCGATCGGTCTTGTTGACCACCAGGATGACCGGCAGGTGGGCGGCCAGCGCCTTGCGCAGCACGAACCGCGTCTGCGGCAACGGCCCCTCCGAGGCGTCGACCAGCAGCAACACCCCGTCGACCATGGACAGTCCGCGTTCCACCTCGCCGCCGAAGTCGGCGTGCCCCGGCGTGTCGATCACGTTGATGACGGTGACGGTTCCGTCGCTGTGGTGGCGGTGCACGGCGGTGTTCTTGGCCAGGATGGTGATGCCCTTTTCCTTCTCCAGGTCACCGCTGTCCATGATGCGTTCCTGGGTGTCGTCACCCCGGTGATGCAACGCGCCGGACTGCCGCAGCATCGCGTCGACCAGGGTGGTTTTCCCGTGGTCGACGTGGGCGACGATGGCGACGTTGCGAAATGGCACGTCGGAGATTGTGGCAGTGGGGGCGCTAGATAGCGAACCGGCCGCTCACCAGCCGGGCCGGCGCGGCGCCGAGCCGACCAGGTCCGGTTTGTCCGATACTTCCCGGCTGCGGTAGACGATGTAGGGCCGGAACAGGTAGGCGATCGGGGCGCTGAACGCGTGCACCAGCCGGGTGAACGGCCACAGCGCGAACAGCGCGAGCGCGATGAACACGTGGATCTGGTAGTAGAACGCGGCGTGGGCCATCAGGTCCCCGCGCGGGTCGAGGATCCAGATCGAGCGGAACCAGACCGACACCTTCTGCCGGTAGTCGTGCAGCTCGCCGAAGTGGGTGGCCCCGGCCAGCGTGCAGCACATGCCGGCCACCAGGGCGCAGACCAGCACGACGTACATCAGCTTGTCGTTGCGGGTGGTGGCCAGATAGACCGGCCCGTAGGCGCGCCGCCGGTAGACCAGCAACCCGATGCCGATCAGGGTGGCGAACCCGGCGGGCACGCCGAGGAGCAGGGCCTGCAGGTGGTAGATGTGGTCGCTCATCCCGAGGTCCTCGGTCAGCCATTCCGGGACGAACAGGCCCATGACGTGGCCCATGATGACGGCCAGGCTGCCGAAGTGAAACAGCGGGCTGCCGATCGACAGCAGCTTGGACTCGTAGATCTGTGACGAGCGGGTGGTCCAGCCGAACTTGTCGTAGCGGTAGCGCCACCAGGTGCCGACGGCCGCGGCCGCCAGGACGGCGTAGGGGATGTCGTCCCAGAAGATCTCGAGCAATTTCATGTGGACCAACGTCAGGCTCCCTTGGTGCGCTTCGGCGGGACGGTCAATGTGAACGGTTGCAGCCCAACGGCTTCCGTGGGCGGACCGGCCTTGGCGAGCCGTTCGGCGCGGCGCGCCTCCTGATCGGTGGCCGCCGGCAGCGTCTGGCAGACCGCCGCGATGGTGTGCTCGTAGGGCGAACCGGCGTCGGCCAGCGCGCCGCGCAACACGTCGATCGGGACCCGGTGCTCGGTCAGCAGCCGGCGCCCGGACTCGGGGTCGACGGTCGCGGCGAATTCGAGCACGACGGGCAGGTGATCCGGCGCCTCGACGCGGGGCGGTTCGACGCCGGCCTCGCGGTAGGCGGTCGCGAACGCCAGCATCTCGCGGCCGCGGTTGCGGGTGTCCCCGGCGGTCCAGTACGTCAGGTACATGGTGTTGCGCCGGCGCATGTCGAAGGTCTCGACGTAGCCGATCGCGGCGGCCATCGGGTCGAGGCCGCGCAGGGCCGCGACGGTTTGGCCCAGCAGCGCCGCCGCGGGGCCGCCCAGGTGCCCCAGCAGCTCCTCGACGGTGTCCAGCCGGTCGCCGAACCCCTCGTCCGGGTAGGCGAGCAGCAGCGACGCCGCCTGCCACACCAGCCGGTCCTGCATGGTCCGGTTGGCCGAGCGGTCGCGGACCTGCCCCAGCAGCCTCATCCGCCGGCCTCCGGGAACAGGCCCGCGGGCGTGCCGTGGCCGTCCCAGTTGAGCAGGTTGACCCGGGAGCGGCCGCCGCCGCGGGCGCGCTCCAGGCCCCCATCGTCGCCGGCCTCACCGCGCTGGCGTTGTTGCTTGATGGCGTGGAAGGTCTCCACGGCGACCGGCACCGGGGCGCCGCTGCCCTCGCCGAACGGGCCGGTCTCGTACATCCCCGGGCCGCCCTCGCCCGACAGCGAGCACCCCATCTCCTCGAGATCCTTGGCCTGGGGGCTGAAGGCGGTCGGAATCACGTACCGCTCTTCGTATTTCGCGATCGCCAGCAGCCGGTACATCTCGTAGATCTCTTCCTCGGTCATCCCGACGGCGTGTGGGATGTGGGGCTGGGTCTCGCGCCCGAGGTTGATGTCGCGCATGTACGAACGCATCGCCGCCAGCCGGGACAACACGCCCTCGACGACGGCGGTGTCACCGGCGGTGAACAATTCGGCCAGGTATTGCATCGGGATGCGCAGCGCGTCCAGCGCGCCGAACAGGTTGCCCAGCTCCTCGCCGTCGTGCCCGTCCCGGCTGACCGCGTCGACCACCGGCGACAGCGGCGGGATGTACCAGACCATCGGCATGGTCCGGTATTCCGGGTGCAACGGCAGCGCCACCTTGTACTTGTTGATCAGCGCGTACACCGGCGAGCGCTGCGCGGCCTCGATCCACTCGTCGGTGATCCCCTCGGCGCGCGCCGCGGCGATCACCTCGGGGGCGTTGGGGTCCAGCAGGATCCGGCGCTGCGCCTCGTAGAGGTCGGCGTCGTTTTCCACCGACGCCGCCTCGAGCACCCGGTCGGCGTCGTAGAGCACCAGCCCGAGGTAGCGCAGCCGGCCCACGCACGTCTCCGAGCAGATCGTCGGCAGGCCCACCTCGATGCGCGGGTAGCACAGCGTGCACTTCTCGGCCTTGCCGGTCTTGTGGTTGAAATACACCTTCTTGTAAGGGCATCCGGACACGCACATCCGCCAGCCGCGGCAGCGGTCCTGGTCGACCAGCACGATGCCGTCCTCGCTGCGCTTGTACATCGCGCCCGACGGGCACGAAGCCACGCAGGACGGGTTGAGGCAGTGCTCGCAGATCCGCGGCAGGTAGAACATGAAGGTCTCTTCGAGCTTCAGCTTCACCTCATCGGAGACCTTCTGCAAAATCGGGTCGCCGGACAGGATTTCGGGCGAGCCGGCCAGGTTGTCGTCCCAGTTGGGCCCCCAGGAGACCTTCATCGGCTTGCCGGTGATCAGGCTGCGCGGCGCGGCCGTCGGGAACGTGTCGCCCGCGGGCGCGGTGGTGAGGTTCTCGTAGTCGTAGGTCCACGGCTCGTAGTACTCGTCGAGGGTGGGCAGCTTGGGGTTGGCGAAGATCCGCAGCAGCTTGCTCAGGCGGCCCCCGTCGCGCAACCGCAGCCGGCCCTTCTTGTCGCGGATCCACCCGCCGCGCCAGCGCTCCTGGTCCTCGTAGGTGCGCGGATAGCCTTGTCCCGGGCGGGTTTCGACGTTGTTGAACCACACGTACTCGGTGCCGCTGCGGTTGGTCCACGCCTGCTTGCAGGTGACCGAGCAGGTGTGGCAGCCGATGCACTTGTCGAGGTTCATCACCATCGCCAGCTGTGCCATGACCTTCATCAGTACGTCACCTCCTGAGTGCGGCGACGCACCACTGTCACCTCGTCACGCTGGTTTCCGGTGGGGCCCAGGTAGTTGAACGCGAACGAGTGCTGGCCGTAGCCGCCGGCCAGATGGCTGGGCTTGATGCGCACCCGGGTCAGCGCGTTGTGGTTGCCGCCGCGCTTGTTGTTGGTCTCGGTGCGCGGGGTGTCCACGGTGCGTTCCTGGACGTGGTAGACGTACACCACGCCGTCGGGCATCCGGTGCGACACGATCGCCCGGCACACGTAGATCCCGTTGACGTTGACCGCCTCGACCCAATCGTTGTCGCGCACCCCGATTTTCGCGGCGTCACCGGGGCTCATCCACATCGTCGGGCCGCCGCGGGACAGCGACAGCATGTACAGGTTGTCCTGGTAGGTGGAGTGGAACGACCACTTCGAGTGCGGCGTCAGGTAGCGCACCGTGAGCCCGATACCCTCGTCCGGGGTGGCCCCCAGCTCGGGCTGGCCGAACAGCCGCGCCATGTCCAGCGGCGGGCGGAAGACCGGCAGGTGCTCGCCGAGCTCCTCGATCCAGTCGTGGGCCAGATAGAAGTGCATCCGCCCGGTGAGCGTGTGGAACGGCTTGAGGTGCTCGATGTTGATGGTGAACGGCGCATACCGGCGGCCGCCGGTTTCGCTGCCCGACCATTCCGGGCTGGTGATCACCGGGACCGGGCGCGCCTGGGTGTCGGCGTAGGTGATGCGGCGCTCCTCGCTGCCCTCGGCCAGGTGCGCCAACCGCTGGCCGGTGCGCTTCTCCAGCTCCCGGAACGCTTCGACGGCCAGCCGGCCGTTGGTGGTGCCCGACAGCAGCAGCAGCACGTCGGCCATCCGCTGGGCGGTGGTGATGGCCGGGCGGCCCGCCGCCACACCGGAATTCATCACGCCGAACCGGGCGGCCAGCTGTTCGACCTCGCGGAACGGATGCACCGTGATGCCCTTGGTGGTCACCCCGAACTGATCGACGAGCGGGCCCAGGGTCAGCCACTTGTCGTAGATGGCGGCGTAATCGCGTTCCACCACGGTGAGTTTGGCCATCGTGTGTCCCGGCACCGGGGTGGCGCCGCTGCGCAGCCAGTCCTTCTCGGTGCCGTCGGGGTAGGCCATCGCGTCCGGGGTGTCGTGCTGCAGCGCGGTCATCACCACGTCGCTGCGGGTGCCCAGGTGGCGCCTGGCCATCCCGCTGAAGGCGCGGGCGATGGCGCCGAAAGCGTCGAAGTCCGAACGGGTTTCCCACGGCGGGTCGGTGGCGGCGCTGAACGCGTGCACGTACGGGTGCATGTCGGTGCTGGACAGGTCGGCCTTCTCGTACCAGGTGGCCGCCGGCAGCACCACGTCGGACACCAGCGTCGTCGACGTCATCCGGAAGTCGATCGACATCATCAAATCGAGCTTGCCCTCGGGGATCTCGGCGCCGCACACCACGTCGACGGGCCGCACCCCGTCCTCCGGGGGCTGCGCGGTCGCGTTGGAGTCGGTCCCCAGCAGGTGGCGCAGGAAGTACTCGCCGCCCTTGCCCGACGAGCCGATCAGGTTGGCCCGCCAGACGGTGAGCACCCGCGGCCAGTTGACCGGGTTGTCGGGGTCGGTTACCGCCAGTTTGAGCTTGCGCCGGCCCAGCTGCTCGGCGACGTACTCGGCGACGTCGCGGCCGGCCCCGCGCGCCTCGTCGGCGACGTCCAGGCTGGACCGGTCGAACTGCGGATAGAACGGGCTCCACCCCATCGCCACCGACGAGGCCAGCACGTCCATGGTGTGCTTGCCCGAAAACCGGCCCCGCCCAATGGGACTGGCCAGCTTGTCGGCGCCGTATCCGTCGTAGCGCCATTGGTCGGTGTGGGCGTACCAGTAGGACGCGCCGGGCACCTGCCGCGGCGGGCGCGACCAGTCGGTGGCCATCGCCATCGTCTGAAATCCGGTGAGCGGCCGCACCTTTTCCTGGCCGACGTAGTGCGCCCAGCCCCCGCCGTTGCGGCCCATCGACCCGGTCAGCATCAGCAGTGCGAGCACCGAGCGGTAGATGGCGTCGCTGTGGAACCAGTGGCAGATGCCGCCGCCCATGATGATCATCGAGCGGCCGCCGGATTCCTCGGCGCTGCGGGCGAATTCCTTGGCGACGCGGATGGCCTGCGCGGCCGACACGCCGGTGATCGGCTCCTGCCACGCCGGGGTGTTCTGGTGCGTCGAGTCGTCGTAGCCGGTGGGCCACGCGCCGGGCAGGCCGGGGCGCGCCACCGCGTACTGGGCGAGCATGAGGTCGAATACGGTGCACACCAGGTGTTTACCGACCCGGCGCACCGGCACGCCGCGCGCCACCGTGCTGCCTTCGCCGTTCACGGTGTCGAAGCTGGGCAGGTGCACCAGTGCGGTGCCGGCATCGCCGTCGTCGCCGACGGCGGGCGCGTCGGAGACGCTGAGCGCCGGCAGCACGTCACCGAGGTCCAGGTTCCACTTGCCGACCCCGTCCTCGCCGTACCGGAACCCGAGTGAACCATGGGGCACCACAACGGAGTTCGTCGCCTCGTCGAGCACCGCCGGCTTCAGCGCGGCGTTCTCGGCCGCGCCTCCGATGTCGGCCGCGGTCAGGTTCTTGCCCGGCACCAGCATGTCGCCGCGTTGTTCGAGCTTGATCAGGAACGGCAGGTCGGTGTAGCGGCGCGCGAAGTCGGCGAAGAACGGAACCCGTTTCTGCACATAGCATTCCGAGAGGATCACGTGGCCCATCGCCATGGCCAGGGCCCCGTCGGTGCCGGCCGCGCAGGGCATCCATTCGTCGGCGAACTTGGTGTTGTCGGCGTAGTCGGGGCTGACCGTGACCACCTTGGTGCCGCGGTAGCGGGCCTCGGCCATCCAGTGGGCGTCGGGCGTCCGGGTGATCGGCACGTTGGAGCCCCACATCATCAGGTACGCGGCGTCCCACCAGTCCCCCGACTCCGGCACGTCGGTCTGGTCGCCGAACACCTGCGGCGAGGCCACCGGCAGGTCGGCGTACCAGTCGTAGAACGACGTCATCGGCGCGCCGATCAGCTCGTAGAACCGCGAGCCGGCGGCGTAGGACACCATCGACATCGCCGGGATCGGGGAGAAACCGGCGACGCGGTCGGGGCCGTAGGTCTTGATCGTGTGCACGTGGGCCGCCGCGATCAGTTCGGTGGCCTCGGCCCACGTGATCCGCACCAGCCCGCCCTTGCCGCGCGCCTTCTGATAGCGGCGCCGGCGCTCGGGGTCGGCCTGGATGTCGGCCCACGCCAGCACGGGGTCGCCCAGCCGCGCCTTGGCCTCCCGGAACATTTCCATCAGCACGCCGCGCGCGTAGGGGTAGCGCACCCGCGTCGGCGAGTAGCTGTACCAGGAGAACGACGCGCCGCGGGGGCAGCCGCGCGGTTCGTATTCGGGCCGGTCCGGGCCCACCGACGGGTAGTCGGTCTGCTGGGTTTCCCAGGTGATGATCCCGTCTTTGACGTAGATCTTCCACGAGCACGAGCCGGTGCAGTTCACTCCGTGCGTCGAGCGGACCACCTTGTCATGGCTCCACCGGTCCCGGTAGAAGACGTCGCCTTCCCGGCCGCCCTGGCGGGTGACGGTGCGCAGGTCGGCCGAGAACTCGCCGGGGGTGAAGAACCGCCCGCTGCGCTCCAGTAACTCCTCGAGCGGTCCACCGATATGGGGTGTGACGGTCAAGGGGTAACCCTCCTACTCCGGCTCGTCGTGTCGGGGAGTCCCTTCGTCGATCCCGCCTTCGCGGCGCGCGACAGCGCCCGAGCATAGGTAGCCGGGGGGCGGCCGACCAGCCGCACCGGTTGTGCCCTGTTAGCGATGTTTCGTGCCGTCACGTGAGGGTTCCTTCGGGCGGGCACGCCGCGGCCCGGTGTGTCGGCCGTGACCACACCGTCGCAAACAACCATCGGGATCGCTACCGGCATGCAAATCGAGGTTAGGGGGACTTTTTGGGTTATTACCTCTCGATTTCACGCGTGTCAGCTGCAACAGCGCTGAAGGTTGACTGGACGAAAGCTGTGGAGGCCTTATGAACCTGCTCACAACGCCTGGGTGAGGTCGCCCAGCCAGCCACGATCGGCCGGCACCCAGTCAACGGCGTGCAGCTCCGCCGCGGTCACCCAGCGCAACGACTGGTGGTCGTGCGGGTGCGGCTCGCCGCGCAGCAACCGCACCCGATAGGCCCGCAGCGTCGTGGTGTCGTTCAGCTCGATGTCGGCGCCGAGCCGGTCGCCCACCGCGATGTCGGCGATGTTCAGCCCCAGCTCCTCGGTCAGCTCCCGGGCCAGCGCGTCGCGCTCGGTCTCGCCTGGAGCGACCTTGCCGCCGGGCAGTTCCCAGCGCCCGGCCAGCTCGGGCGGCCGGGTCCGCTGCGCCACCAGCAGCCGGGAGCCCGAGATGACCGCGGCCGCGACGACGATCTGGGTCGGCATGGCCAGTGACGGTATACCGTCGGGATATGGCTGTGTTAACGGATGAGCAAGTGGACGCCGCACTGCCCGAACTCAACGGATGGGAACGTTCCGGCGGCGCCATTCGCCGCTCGATCAAGTTTCCAGGCTTCCTCGACGGCATCGAGGCCGTGCGCCGGGTGGCCGAGCACGCGGAGAGCAAGGACCATCACCCCGACATCGATATCCGTTGGCGGACGGTCACTTTCGCGCTCGTCACGCATTCGGCGGGCGGCATCACGCAAAACGACCTCGACATGGCGCGCGACATCGACGGGATCGTCGGGAGCTAGCCCTCCGACTCGGCCGTGTCTCGCGTGGCCGCGATCCAGATCAGCGTCGCCACCGCGGCCACGATGTAGACCAGCCCGGCCCACGCCAGGTACCACGGCCGGCTGATCTGCCAGATGGTCGGCTGGGCGAAGCTGAGCAACCAGGGCACGCCGACGATGGTCAGCGCCAGCCAGCCCCAGCCCACGGCCCGCGCGCCCGGGCGCCGGCGCGGCGCGCCGTGAATGGCCCAAATCATCAGCGGCACCAGCCACACCCAGTGGTGGGTCCACGAGATCGGTGACAGCAGCAGCCCGAACAGCTCGACCACCACCAGCTTGCCCAGCCGGTCGGCGGGCTCCAGCGCCCGCCAGGCCAGGACGGCCAGCACCGCCGTCAAGGCGATGGCCGCGAGCACCAACGGGCCGAATCCGGCGTCGTGGCCCAGGATCCGGGAGATGCCGCCGCGCCAGGATTGGTTGAACGACGTGCCGATCGGCCCGACGCGGTGCGCGTCGCCCAGCAGGTCGGTGAAGTAGTAGCGCGCCTGGTCGCCCACGATCAAAGCCGACACGCCGACGGTGGCGACGAAGACGACCGCCGAAAACACCGCGGCGCCCCACCGCCGCACGCCGGCCAGGTAGACCCCGGAGATCGCCGGCGTCAGCTTGATCCCGGCCGCCGCGCCGATCAGCAGCCCCGATAGCCACCACCGGGTGGTGGAGACCGCCCACAGCACCGCCAGCATGAGCAGGACGTTGACCTGCCCGTAATCGAAGGTGCTGCGCAGCGGCTCGATCCAGATGGTGACCGCCGTCCACGCCATCGCCACGGGGCGGCCGGCGCCGGCGGGCACGCCCATCAGCCGCTGAGTGATCCGGATCGCGCCGTAGAGCGCGGCGATCGTCGCCAGCTGCCAGCCGAAGGCGACCAGCCCGAACGGCAGCAGGTGCAGCGGGTAGAAGACGACCGCCGCGAACGGCGGATAGGTGAAGGGCAGCGGGAAGTCCGGCGTCTGGTCGGCGTAGGCGTAGCTGTACAGGGTGCCGGGGTGGTCGAGGGCGGCGGCGCCGCCGAGGTAGACGTGCAGGTCAACGAAGTTCGCGCCGTTGGGCGCCAGGTACGTCCAGGCGAGCCGCGCGGCGACGCTCACCAGCAGCAAAACCGGCGCGGCCGACTGCAGCCGGCCCGCCGGGGCGGCCGTGGTGTGGGTGGTGGTGTCTATCGGACCGACTCTAGCGAGCGGCGCGCGCGCCACGGGCCGCCCGGTCACCGCCGTCGCACGTATCGGTAACGATCGAATAAATGCCACACGTGTCACTTGAGTCACACCAGCATCAAAGTAGCTTCGGCGGCGGGACCCGTCATCGACAACCAGGGAGAGTCATGCCAACCATCTGGACTTACTTGCGTGCAACCGCCGTCCTCGTCGGTTCGTCCGCAGCGCTACTCACGGGCGGCATCGCCCACGCCGACCCGGCGCCGGCGCCGGCCGTGCCCAACATTCCGCAGCAGCTGATCAGCTCGGCCGCCAACGCGCCGCAAATCCTGCAGAACCTCGCCACCGCGCTCGGCGCCACCCCGCCGGCGGCGCCGGCCAGCCCCGGCGTCAGCTTCCCGGGGCTGCCCGCCGCGACCTCGCCGGTGTCGTCTCCGTCGCCGATCTCGGCGATTCCGGGGCTCACCTCGCCCGCCGCTCCCGCCGCGCCGGCGTCGCCGGCGATACCGGGGCTGAGCTCGATCCCGGGCCTGGCGCAGCAGGCTCCCGCGGCGCCCGCCGCCCCGGCCGCGCCGACGATTCCGGGGCTCCCGGCCATCCCGGGGTTGTCGACGCCGGCGGCTCCCGCGACCCCGCCGGCGCCGCAGATCCCGCAGGCGCGGGTCAACATGCCGGCGCTGCCGTCCGGCATGCCGGTCAATGTGCCCGCGCAGCTGAACCTTCCGGGGGATCTGTCGGCGCTGGCCACGGGCCAGGCCCCGGCCGCACCGGCCGCCCCGGCTCCGGCCGCGGCGCTGCCCAACCCGATGTCCCCGCTGCTCGCGGCCATCCCCTGAGCGGCCACTTAGACAGCTGACCCACTACCAGGACCGGAGGACACCGTGGGAAACACTTGGAACCTGTCCAAAGGTGTGGCCGCTGTCGTCACGGCGTCGGCTGCCGCGTTCGGGCTCTGCCCGAGCGCGGCGGCCGATCCGGCGGCACCGCAGCCGACGCCACCATCCAGCGCCGCCCAGCAGCTCCCGGGCCTGCCCGCGCTGTCGCAGCTGAGCCCGATCATCCAGCAGGCGGCCAGCAATCCCGGGCAGGCGACGCAGCTGCTGATGGCCGCCGCCCAGGCATTCGCCCACAACCCGACGGCGCCCGGCGAATCCAAAAACGTCGCGGCGTCGGTGAATCAATTCGTGCAGGAGCCGGGCTCGCCGGTTCCCGGCGCGCCGGCCCCCGCGGCCGACACCGCCCCGGTGCAGCACGTGCCGCCGGCGGGCATCGAGCCCGGCCTGCAGTCGCACCTGCCGCCGGGCATCGACCCTTCTCACGCGGTGGGTCCCGCGCCCGTCGCGGCGCCCCCCGCCGCACCGGCGGCACCCGCTCCCGCCGCCGCGCCGCCGCCGGCCGAGCCCGTCGCGGCGGCCGCACCGGCGGCTCCGGCCCCCGCACCGTCGGCAGCCCCGGCACCGGCGCCCGCGCCGGGTCCCGCGCCCGATGCCGCTCCCGCGGCGGCCCCGGGTCTGGGCCCCGACGCCCCGCCCACGCAGGACTTCATGTACCCGTCGATCGGCACCAATTGCCTTGCGGACGGCAGTAGTTCGATCGCGACCGCGCTGTCGGTCGCGGGGCCGGCCAAGATCCCGACGCCCGGCCCCGGGCCCGGCCAGACCGCCTACGTGTTCACCGCGGTCGGCACGCCGGGACCCGCCGAGGTCCAGAAGCTGCCGTTGAACGTCACGTGGGTCAACCTGACCACGGGCAAGTCGGGCACCGTCACGCTCAAGCCGCGCACCGACATCAACGGGGACGGGCCGACGACGCTGACGGCGATCGTCGACACCGGCTCGGGCAGCATCATGTCGACGATCTTCGGGCAGGTCACCACCAAGGAAAAGCAGTGCCAGTTCATGCCCACCATCGGCTCGACGGTGGTGCCCTAAGGCGGTCAGTACGCCATGAAGAGGATGGCGTCGCGGTCGTACTCGAGGCCCGGGTGGTCCTTGGCCAGGTGAGCCTGGGTCAGCTCGACCAGCTCGTCCTCGTCCTTGCCGACGATGGCTTCACCGCACGGACACGTCAGGTGCGTCTTCACGTTGCCGCCTTTCCCTTCGCTGCTGCCTTCATCTGCTTCTTGTACGACCGCACCTGTGACAGCGAACGGTCGTCGACGATGTCCGCGACGGACAGGTGCGTGCCGGCCTTGCCGAACTCCCCGGCGGCCCCCCGCCAGCCCTGCGGTGTCACGCCGTACTGCTTGCCGAGCAACGCCAGGAAGATCTTCGCCTTCTGCTCGCCGAAACCGGGCAGCCCCTTGAGCCGCCGCAGCAGCTCCGCCCCGTCGGGCTCGCCCGCCTTCCACAGCCCCGCCGCGTCGCCGTCGTAGCGGTCGACGATGATCTGCGCCAGGCCCTGGATGCGCTTGGCCATCGATCCCGGGAAGCGGTGCACCGCCGGCCTTTCCGAGCACAGCGCGGCGAACTTGTCCGGGTCGTAGCCGGCGATCTCGCCGGCGTCCAGGCCGCCCATGCGGTCGGCGATCTTCTTCGGCCCCGCGAAGGCGGTCTCGAACGGCACCTGCTGGTCGAGCAGCATCCCGATCAGCAAGGCGAACGGGTCGTCGTCCAGCAGCGCGTCGGCGGCCGGATCCTGGGCCAGCTGCAGTCTGGGCACGCGCACAGCATAGCCACCGGGCTAATGTGGCGTGGTGGTGGATGACGCCAAGCTGGCACTGATGCTGGCCCGGGACGAACTCCATCAGCTCGTCACCGCCTATTGCCGGGCCGTCGACCGCGCCGACTATGGCGCGCTTCGAAACCTGTACCACCCCGACGCCACCGACGCGCACGGCTCGTTCTCGACGGGCGGCGTCGAGCAGTTCATCGCCCAGCTACAGGCCGCGGAACCGTATGTGCGCGTCTCCCAACACCACATCACCACAACGAACTTCGAGGTCGAGGGGGACGCAGCCCGCGGCGAGATCTACTGCCTGGTCTTCCACACCTTCGCCGGTCCCGAACACGACTCCGACGTCATCATCGGCGGCCGGTACCTGGACACCTACACCAAACACGGGGGCCGCTGGAAGTTTTGGCAACGCACCATCGTGGCGGACTGGGCCTACCGAAACGACCCGTCCCAGGTGGACTTCGGGCATCCCAGCACCCGGGGCAGCCTGCGCGGCCAACCGGGCCGGGCCGACCCGTCCGTCGGTCTGTTCCCGCCGCACAAACCTGAGCGGTAGTGCGGGCAAAAGGCATCAGCATGGATACGCAGCGACAGCAATCGCATTTGGGCATGGCGTTCCAGGGTTTCGGCCCGGAACCGGGAGGTGCGCCACTCGTCCACTAACCGACCGAGATCGACAGAATCTTCATGCTTACAAGCTCACGAAAGAGTTCGATACCCTTCTCGTCCAATCGGTCTTTTTCGAACTCGATGTAGCCGACACTGCTGAAGTTCGAGGGGAGTTCAATGCCCTTCTCCTTGAACACGACGATCCGGTCGCCGTACAGGACTGAAGCGGCACCGAGCTCATGCGACACGTTCTCGCTGGGGCGCCAGACACTGTTGCTGTCTTTGTCGAAGTATTCCTTATCGGCTGTGAAGATCAGGATTGCGGCGCCGCACTCACGCATCACATCCGCGACCTTCTGCGGAATGGGCCGAGCGCGATTGGCCTCTCCGACCGCCTGCTTGTGCGGGATGCCGTACTCGCTCAGGATCTTGACGAGCTGTTCCATCGGCTTCCGATTGGAGCCATGACCCAGGAAGATCGCATTCTTGCGGGCCCCGTCCGACGCTGTAGGCGGATCAAATTGTCCCGCAACGGTTTCGGATGGGGCATCGACGATCGCCTCGACACCAGTTTCCGGATTCGACTCTGATTCCTGCACCGAAGCACCATCGACGTTCTCCGACATCACGGGTGCGCCGATGTCGATGTATTCCTTGTCTTTGATCTTCTTGATGAAACCGACATATTGAGCGTTCTCAATCAGCAGGTCGAAGACGGCCGATGTGCGATCGGTCGGCACGCCCATGGTGGCGAGCACGTTCTGTGCGATGTTCTTTGGCGGAAGCGGCGAGCCGTCGTACCGCGTATAGAACTTTTGTGCTACCGAAGGATTTAGCGCCGCCTGGCGTAGTGCAAGCCGATCGTCGTCGACCTCGGTGGGGGTCACCACCCGAGCGCCTAGAGACGTGAGCGCAATCTGGGGAGCATTCGGACCGCCGTCGGTAAGCCCATAGCCCACCGCGGCCCCACAAATCGTTCGGAACGTCCCCGATCCCGGCGTCATTTTCAGCGCGGCTGCAACATCTATCGGCCGAGTCGGGTGTGAGCCATAGTTCTCGGCGATGGCAAACGGCACGCGGGCTGCCTTCTGCAGACTGTGGGACGGCACGTCGGCCTGGCTGATCTTCGTGCCCCGTGCACGCTTGTTTCCCTCAGGGGCCGCACTGGATGCGTCGGTATTCATGAACAACACTATACATGCTATGCATCCTATGCATATCATGCATGCGACACACTTCTACGAATCAACATCGAGTGCCGACGAGCGGACAACAAGGAGAACGCTGTGGCATCGCAGGCAAGGGCCGCTTTTGACAAGAACTGCGAGGACATCGACAGGTTGTTGGAGGTCCACACCAGCCTGACCGGCACTGGACCGGGCCGGCGTAGACAAGTCGAGGTACTGAACAAGGCGGCGATCGTGCTGATCACAGCTTTTTGGGAAGCCTACTGCGAGGACATTGCTGCTGAGGGGCTGGCGCACTTGGTCCAGTACTCGCCGGACGCCACAAAGCTTCCACCGGAACTCAAGAAGCAGATCGTAAAGGAGTTGGCGGAGGATGCCAATCAGCTTGCCGTCTGGAAGCTGGCTGACAACGGGTGGAAACAAGTGCTGGATTCCAGACTTGAGCGTCTCCGCGAAGAACGTAACAGAAAGTTGAAGACGCCTAAGCCTGCCCAAATCGACGAGCTATTCGTGAAAGCATTGGGAGTCAAGAAGATTTCCAGCAAATGGTTTTGGAGTGGGATGTCCGCGACGTCTGCTTCACGCAAACTCGACCGATATGTGGCCCTTCGTGGTTCGATCGCCCATAGAGGCACCGCATCTGCAAGCGTTCACAAGTCCCATGTAACTGACTACTACCAGCATGCCAAAAAGCTAGTCGGCAAGACTGGCGGGTCGGTCAATTCCGTTGTTCGAGCAGCTACCGGCAAAATGCTCTGGTGACCTCCGGGCCTTCTCCCAAGAATGACCATAAGCGGCCAGTCGCCGCCGACAGGTTTACAGCACCTGCCGGTCAAGGGGCATGCCAACTAGGAACGCGAACGGGCCCCAGCAGCGCGTCGGCGGCCGGACCCTGAACGAGCTGAATTTCAGGCACTCACAGTCTCGATGAGGGGTCCAGCATGGTGTTCAAAGGTTTCAACACAGCAGACCGGTTCAGGTCGAGAGCTTCGATCGAGTTACGCCGCAACGGCTTTCGATAGCTCTCGGCGTTAGCCGCTCTTGCGGCGGAACTCCCGACGGCCGCCGCCGGCGGCGCCATGCGCACGCGACTGCTTGCCGCCACCGTCCTTGTGGTCGGATCCGCCCGACGATTTGGCCATCTTGCGGTCCAGCGCCTCGCGGAATTTGCGCTTGTTTTCGTCTTCTTCCGCGGACTTCGATTCGGCCATACCGGAAGCCTAGCGCTTGCCGGGCGGCATGCCGTAGACGTGCGAGATGCGCAGCGTCATCAGCACCCGCCGGTCGGTGACCATCGCCTGGCGGTACTCGTCCCAGTCGGGATGCTCACCGGCGATGTTGCGATACAAGGCAATCAGCCCCTCGACGGTGTCGTCGTCGGGCGCGGCCGCCGGGGGCGTCAGCTCCGCGGCGCCCTCGGCGACGGCATACGACCACCCGTCGTCGGCGTCCACCAGGATCGAGGCCCGCGGGTCACGGCGCAGGTTGCGGGTCTTGGCCCGCGGCTCGGTGATCGACACCCGCACGACCAGCTCGCGCGGGTCGAAGTGGTAGCTCACGTTCGACAGCTGGGGTCGCCCGTCGCGCTTGATGGTGGCCAGCACCCCCAGCGAGTTCCCGCTGATCACGGCCAACAGCTTGTCGTCGAAGACCTGGCGTCCCATGTGAAAGAGCCTACGTCGTGGTGAAATCTGAGGGTGACCAGCTACGCGGCCTTCCTGCGCGGCGTCAACGTCGGCGGCGTCAACCTGAAAATGGCCGACGTGGCCGCCGCATTGACCGGCGCCGGGTTCACCGGAGTGCGCACGATGTTGGCCAGCGGCAACGTGCTGCTGGAGTCGCCGGCCACCGCGGCCGGGGTGCGCAAGAAGGCCGAGGCCGCGCTGCGCGAGCGGTTCGGCTATGACGCGTGGGTGCTGGTGTACGACATCGACACCGTGCGCGCCGTCGTCGACGCCTACCCCTTCGAGCGCGAAGTCGAGGGGTATCAGTCGTACGTCACGTTCGTCGCCGACCCCGCCGTGCTGGACGAGCTGGCCGGGCTGACGGGCGCCGGCGCGGACGAGAAGCTCGGCCGCGGGGACGGCGTGGTCTATTGGCAGGTCGCCAAAGGCGCCACGCTGGACAGCACGATCGGCAAGACGATGGGCAAGCCCCGCTACAAGTCGTCGACGACGACCCGCAACCTGCGCACGTTGGACAAAGTGTTGCGCTGACGGGCTTCTCAGTCGTCGGGCACGTTGGTCAAATACCGCATCGCATCGGACTTGGTCAGCCCCAGCGCCTTGGCCACCTCGACGTACTCCTTGGCGGCGGCGGCCATCGCCGCGTCGGTCGGGTCGAAGCGGGAGATGAAAGTGCCGAAGCGCCCGCGCGTTTCGACGATCGCCGCGGACTCCAGCTCGCGGTAGGCCCGGGCCACGGTGTTGGCCGCGACGCCCAGCTGGCCGGCCAGGTCGCGCACCGTGGGCAGGCGGCTGCCGGGCGGCAGCGCGCCGCTGCGGACCCCGTCGATGACCTGGGTCCTGAGCTGGTCGAACAGCGGTTTGCCCGCCTTCACGTCGACCCGTAACCAATCCCGCAGCTCCACCCGACCAGTATCCCGCACGCGAGGCTATCTTTGTGGGATGCGAGTAACGGTGCTCAGCGGCGCGGGGATCTCCGCCGAGAGCGGCGTGCCGACGTTCCGGGACGACAAGAACGGATTGTGGGCCCGCTTCGATCCCTACGAGCTGTCCAGCACCCAGGGTTGGCGCGACAATCCCGAGCGTGTCTGGGGCTGGTATCTGTGGCGCCACTACCTGGTCGCCGACGTCGCGCCGAACGCCGGGCACCGCGCCATCGCCGCCTGGCAGGACCACGCCGACGTCACCGTCGTCACCCAGAACGTCGACGACCTGCACGAGCGGGCCGGCAGCGCACCGGTGCACCACCTGCACGGCAGCCTGTTCGAATTCCGTTGTGAGCGTTGCGATCTGCCCTACACCGAGACGCTGCCCGCGATGGCCGAGCCGGCGCTGGAGGTCGAGCCGCCGGTGTGCCGCTGCGGCGGGCTGATCCGCCCCGACATCGTCTGGTTCGGCGAGGCGCTGCCCGACGAGCCGTGGCAGCGCGCGGTCGAGGCGACCCA
The DNA here is from genome assembly GCF_059812295.1 of Mycobacterium sp. NGS63. Classification (NCBI taxonomy): domain Bacteria; kingdom Bacillati; phylum Actinomycetota; class Actinomycetes; order Mycobacteriales; family Mycobacteriaceae; genus Mycobacterium; species Mycobacterium sp. NGS63. The sequence goes on along the minus strand of NZ_JCALCJ010000002.1, from coordinate 124,509 downwards.
GGCCGCCGACGTGATGGTCGTGGTGGGCACCTCGGCGATCGTCTATCCGGCGGCCGGGCTGCCGGACCTGGCGTTGTCCCGCGGCGCCGTCGTCGTCGAGGTCAATCCCGAGCCGACGCCGCTGACCGCCAGCGCCACGATCAGCATCCGCGAGAGCGCCAGCCAAGCGTTGCCCGAGCTGCTGCAGCGGCTGCCGGCCCTGCTGAAGTAACTTCGCGCCGAGACTGCGCACAGATCGCGTTTGGTGCACAAGAGCACGCGCTGAGCGCAGTTTCGACGCGCCTCGTGTCCGTCCGTTCGGCGAGCGTGCGGCCATGGCAATCGACGAACCCTTCATCGGCAGCGAGGCGGTGAAAGCCGGGACGCTGCGCAAGTATCAGCTGCGGTCGCGGTTCCGGGCGGTGTTTCCCGACGTCTATGTGCGGCGCGAGCACAAGTTGACCCCGCGTGAGCGCGCGGTCGCGGCGTGGCTGTGGTCGCACCGGCGGGGAGTGCTCGCGGGGCTGACCGCGGCCGCGTGGCACGGCTCCAAGTGGGTGGACGATGACCTGCCCGCCGAGCTGGTGTGGTCGAACGCCCGCCCGCCGCGGGGCATGAAAACGTATGACTACAGCCTTGATTCGCGGGACCTCCGGTCAGTATCGGGCATTCCGGTTACGACGCCGGAGCGCACCGCCTTCGACCTCGGGCGGCGCCGGCCGATCGGCACAGCGGTCGCACGCTTGGACGCCCTGATGGCTGCGACGGGCACCAAGGTCGACGAGGTCCTCGCGATCGCGGACCGGCAGCGCGGCGCGCGGGGACTCCGGCAATTGGAAGCCGCGCTGGACCTCGTCGACCCGGGCGCCCAGTCGCCGAGGGAGACGTGGCTGCGCCTGCTGCTGATCCGCGCGGGCCTGCCGCGGCCGACGACCCAGATCCCGGTGCTGGCCGGGTCGCAGCGGTACTACCTGGACATGGGGTGGGAGGGCCTCATGGTCGCCGCCGAGTATGACGGCGAACAACATCGCCTCGACCCCGTGCAGTACGCATGGGACATCCGTCGCAGGGAAGCGCTGGACCGCCTCGGCTGGATCGTCATCCGGGTGATCGCATCGGATCGTCCCGCGGGCGTCGTCGCGCGCGTTCGCGACGCGTGGGAATTCAGGGCGACCGAAACTGCGCACAGATCGCGTTTGGTGCACCGAAACGCGATCTGAGCGCAGTCTCGGCGCAAAACTAGCGACGGGCCCGGCCCAGCGCCAGCTCCGACACCGGCAACGGCGCCCACGCCGGCAGCGTCCATTCCCGCCGCGACGTGTCCACCTCGAAACCGGCGTCGGCGATCGCGCGCTCGGTGTCGCGGTGGGTGTGGCAGTTGCCGAACAGCCTCGGCCACAGCGTCGCGTCGGCCAGCCGTTGCAGCCGGCCCCGCGCGCCGGCGCTGGCCACGTGCTCGAGGTAGCGCAGCTGCCCGCCGGGCCGCAGCATCGCGTGCACCCGGCGCAGCACCTCGCCGACGTCGCGCACCGAGCACAACACCAGCGAGCACACCGCCGCGTCGAACGGCTCCCCGTCGCTGTAGGCCTCCGCGGTCGCCCCGACGACGACGACCGGCACGGGTGCCGCGGCCGCCGCCGCGCGGGCGCGCGCCGCCAGCCGCGGCTCCGGCTCGACGGCGACCACCTGGGAGACGGTCGGCGGATAGTTGGCGAAGTTCGTCCCGACACCCGCCCCGATTTCCAGCACCCGGCCCGTCAGGCCGGCCACGTTCTCCCGGCGCAGCGCCCGCACCGGCTCGGCCTCGTGGGCGGCGACGACGGGCCACACGCGCGCGAAGAACGGGTGGTTGACCGGGGACTCGGCCGCGAGCGTCACGACCGCGACCCCTCCGGCGGCCGATGCGCCACCACCCACGCCGCCAGATTCTGCGGGGTGGCGTCGCGGCCGCAATACCCCAGCACCAGCTGCCCGCAGAACACCGACGACAGCACCCGGTCGACGAATGCCTCGGTGTCGCCAAACGGCAAGTGCGGCTTGGCGATCAGCATCGCCGCCACCCCGTGCGCCGCGCTCCAGAGCTCCAGGGCGACGGTGGTGGGGTTGTCCGGGCGGTAGGTGCCGTCATCCATCAGCCGCCGCACGGTGGCCCGAATGTGCTTGAACGCCGAGCTGTTCAGCGTCGTGTCGATGCTGCTGCCCGACCGCCACTCGCCCATCGTGGCGATCCGGTACAGCTCCGGGGTCTGCACGGCGAACCGGACATAGGCCCGGGCCTGGGCGCGCAGCACCTCGACCGGGGAGGCGTGCTCGGCGGCCAGCCGCCGCATTTCCGGGTCGAGCTTTTCGAAGTACCGCGCACACACCGCGTCCAGCAGGGCGTCCTTGTCGGCGAAGTGCAAATAGATCGACGGCGGCGTCACGCCGACGCGCTGCGCCACGGAGCGGATCGACACCGACCTGGCGTGCCCGGTCTCCAACAGCAGTTCGGTGGTCGCGTCGAGGATCTCGTCGCGCAGCCGCTCGCCGGTGCCGCGACGCGCCCTGACGCGGCGGACCTCGTGCAGGCCTTCCAGAGACACGTCAACCAATGTGGGTCACCGATTCCCTGACCGGGCGCCCGTTGTGCCGCACCGGCGTGGAGGCCGTCGCCAGGGCCGGCTCCCCGACCTCCTCGACGCCCCCCTCGCTGATGCCGAACCGCTCGTGCAGCCACACCAAAGGCTTTGGCGCCCACCAGTTCCAGCGACCCATCACGTGCATGAACGCCGGTACCAGGACCATGCGCACCAGGGTCGCGTCGGCGAACACGGCGAGGGTGAGCCCCAGGCCGAACATGCGCATGAACGACACGTGCGCGGCGATCAGCGCGGCGAACGACATCGACATCACCAGCGCGGCGGCGGTGATCACCCGGCCGGTGCGGGCGACGCCGTGCGCGACGGCCTCGTCGTTGGCGGCGTGCGCCTCCTTCGCGGTCGGCGTCGCGGGCCGGGCGGCCCCCGACGCCAGCCAGTACTCCCGGATCCGGGAGATCAGGAACACCTCGTAGTCCATCGACAGCCCAAAAGCGATGCAGAACAACAACACCGGCATGTTGGCCACCAGCGTCCCGCTGGGCGTGGTACCCAGCGCGCCGAGGTGGCCGTCCTGGAAGATCCACACCAGCGCCCCGAACGCCGCGGTCAGCGACAACACGTTGCATACCAACGCCTTGGCGGGCAGCAGCACGCTGCCGGTGAGCAAGAACAGCAGCGCGAACGTCACCGCGGCCATCAGACCCAGCACCAGCGGGAGCCGGTCGGTCACCGCGTCGACGCTGTCGCGGTTGACCTGGGCCACCCCGGCCATCTCCACGGCTCGGCCGGCCGGCCCGGCCACCTGGTGCAGCCGCGTCAGCTGCTCGTCGGACGCCTTGGTGAACAGGGGCGCCGCGCTGCTCACGGTCAGAAACGCGCTGCCGTCGGCCAATCCCGTTGCGGCGACGGGCGATCCGGCCGGTGCCCCGTGCACGTACGTCCCGCCGGGCGAGGACACCGCCGTCACGTCGGGCACGCGGGACAGGTCGGCGGCGTAGCGGCCGATGTCCGCGGGGCTCAGGTTCCGGGCGTCGGGGATGAGGATGGGCACCGCGGTGGCGGAGTCGTTGGCGAAGCCGCTGCGCAGCCGGTCGCCGACCTCGTGCGACGACACCGAACGCGGCAGCACCCGGTCGTCCGGGAAGCCCCACTTCACCGAGAAGAACGGCAGCCCGAGCAGCAACAGCAGCGCCAGCACGGACAGCCCGATGGGCGCCCAGCGGCGCATCACGTACTTGCTGGACCGGTACCAGAACAACTCCTCGACCGGCTTGTGCACCGGGTCGGGGCGCGTCCACCTGCGCAGCCAGGTCCGCCGCAGCAGCAGGCGCACGTTCAGCGCGTCCAGCCGCGGGCCCAGCAACACGATCGCGGCCGGGGTGATCACGATCGACGCGATCGCCACGAACGCCACCGAGGCCACGCCCGCGTAGGCGAACGACTTCAGGAAATACATCGGGAACAGCGCCGTCGCCGACATCGACAGCGCCACGGTGACCGCCGAGAACAAGACCGTGCGACCGGAGGTGGCCATGGTCCGGATCAGCGCCTGGTCGCGGTCACCTCCCTCGGCCAGCTCGTCGCGATAGCGACTGACGATCAGCAGGGTGTAGTCGATGGCCAGCGCCAGGCTCATCGCCGTGCTCAGGTTGAGCGCGAAGATCGACACCTCGGTGCTGAACGTGACGAGCCGCAACACCGTCATCGAGCCGACGACGGCCAGCGCGCCCAGCGTCATCGGCAGCGCGGCCGCCAGCAGCCCGCCGAACACCCAGATCAGCACCAAAAAGCTCAGCGGCAGCGCGATCATCTCCATGACCACCAGGTCGTCCTGGTTCTGCTTGTTGATCTGCGCGTACTGCATCGCCGGGCCGCCGGCGCGGACGGTGACGCCGTCGGTGTCGTGGACGAATTCGTCGGCGAGGGCCTGGGCGTTCTTCTGCACGAAGTTCTCGCCGCCCTTGAGGTTGACGACGAGCAATCCGGACTTGCCGTCGGTGCTGACCAGGTCGGCGGCGGCCTGTGGCGGCGCGGTCCAGGCCGAGGTCACGTTGTACACCAGCGGCGACGCCTGCAGTTCGGAGACCAGATCGGTGCCCACTTTGCGCGCCTGTTCGCTGTGGGCGCCCGCGGGCGAGGTCACCATGATCACCATCTGCTGGCCGCTCTGGCCGAACTTGTCGGCCAGGACACCGATGGCATGCGCCGACTCCGAGCCGGGATCCATGAATCCGCCGGGCGAGAGGCTCTTGGCGACGGGGACGCCGAAGACCGCCGCGCCGATGAAGATCAGTACCGCGACCGCGATGATGCGCCGTGGCGCCCTAATGGCCAATCGAGCGATCGCTTGAAGCACGTTCCCCGGTCCTCCCCGTCCCCCTGATCCGCCCCGGCCCCCAATTCGCGGTAACTTATCAGTGGTAACTGACAGGTGTCAAACAACATTACCCTCAAGTAACGTCCCCGCGTGGCCGGATGGTTCAAGTCGCGGCGAAACTGGTCCGCCCCGAAAGAGCGTCGCGGCGTCCCGGCCGCTCAGGGGTCAAATCCCGGGCCCGGCGACCGGCAAACCTACCGGCGAGTAAATTGCCACCATTTTCCGAATCGTGACTCAAAGATTCCTTAGGACAGACCCATACGCTCAGTGTCATGTGGATCGACGACTCGAGTGCCGACGTCATCAAGGCTGACTTCGAGGCCCTTTACCACGGCGACATGCTGGTGGAAGGCGAGACCTCCGAGCAGTTCGAAGACCCGCACCCGCTGCCTACGGCAAGCTGACCGCCATGAGCGTCATTGCACGGCTGCTGATGGCCGAACCCGCGATCACCCGATGGTTCCATCGATAGGTTCTTCTCGATCCGAAAGCCCCCCGCAAAGCGGGGGGCTTTCGTGTCTCAGCCGTGTGTCAGCGCGGCGCCATGCGGATGGCGCCGTCGAGGCGGATGACCTCGCCGTTGAGCATCGGATTTTCGACGATGTGCACGGCCAGCGCGCCGTACTCGTCGGGATCGCCCAGGCGGGCCGGGTGCGGCACCTGCTTGCCCAGCGATTTCTGGGCCTCCTCGGGCAGCGAACCCAGCAGCGGGGTCTTGAACAGCCCCGGCGCGATGGTCACCACGCGGATGAGCTCGCGCGACAGGTCGCGCGCGATCGGCAGCGTCATGCCCACCACGCCGCCCTTGGATGCCGAGTAGGCGGCCTGGCCGATCTGGCCCTCGAACGCGGCGACCGAGGCGGTGTTGATGATGACGCCACGCTCCTCGCCGATCGGCTCGGTCTTGGCGATGCGCTCGGCGGCCAGCCGCAGCACGTTGAACGTGCCGATCAGGTTGACCCCGATCACCTTCTTGAACCCGTCCAGCGGGAACGGGCCGTCCTTGGACAGGGTCTTGATGGCGTTGCCGATCCCGGCGCAGTTGACGTTGATGCGCAGCGTGCCCATCGCCTCCGCGGCGTCCAGCGCCTTGCCGACGGCGGCCTCGTCGGTGACGTCGGCCTCGACGAAGCGCGCGCGCTCGCCCAGCTCGCGGACCGCTTCCTCCCCGCGGAGGTCGAGCACGACGACCTGCGCGCCTCGGTCGAGCAGCCGCTTGGTGGTGGCCAGGCCCAGCCCCGACGCTCCCCCGGTGACGACGGCTACGGCGTCCTTGATCTCCATGCGAGTCCTTCCCTCTTGTCCAGCCAACCAGTTGGTTGGGGACTATACCCAGTCCTGCAGGACCGCCTCGACGTCGGTCGCCGGCGCCGCCGGGCGGGGCGTGTCCGGCGCGGTGCGCGAGAACCGCGGCGCCGGCAGCGGCTGCAGGCCCCCGTTCACCTCGTAGAAGGTGTTGCGCTCGGTGATGTGCGGCTCGGTGTGCACCTCGCCGAAGGCCAGCACCGGCGTGACGCAGGCGTCGGAGTCGGCGAACACCTTGGCCCAGTGGTCGCGGTCGCGGCTGGCGAACTTCTCCGTGAGCACCGCTCGCAGTTCGGGCCAGCGGGTGACGTCGTTCTGCCCCGGCAGGTCGGCGCCCTCTAGGCCCAGCCCGGCCAGCATGGCGGCGTAGAACTGGGGCTCGATGGCGCCGACGGCGACGTAGCGGCCGTCGGCGCACTCGTAGGTGTCGTAGTAGGGGGCGCCGCCGTCGAGCAGGTTGGTGCCGCGGGTGTCGGTCCACATGCCCGAGGCCCGCATCTGCCACATCATCTGGATCAGCACGCTCGACCCGTCGACCATCGCGGCGTCGATCACCTGACCCTTGCCGGAGCTCTGCCGCTCCCACAGCGCCGACAGGATGCCGACCAGCAGGAACATCGAGCCGCCGCCGAAGTCGCCGACCAGGTTCAGCGGCGGCACCGGGCGCTCGTTGACCCGGCCGATCGAGTGCAGGATGCCGTTCAGCGAGATGTAGTTGATGTCGTGGCCCGCCTGCTGGCTGCGCGGGCCGGCCTGCCCCCAGCCGGTCATCCGGGCGTAGACCAGCCGGTCGTTGACCTTCGCGCAGTCCTCGGGGCCGAGGCCGAGCCGCTCGGTGACGCCGGGCCGGTAGCCCTCGATCAACACGTCGGCCTTGGCGATGAGCTTGAGCACGAGCGCGCGTCCCTCGTCGGATTTGAGGTCGGCCGTCACGACGCGCCGGTTGCGCATCATGGCGTCCTTCGCGACACCGCCCGGACCGGCAGAGGGCCGGTCGATGCGCACCACGTCGGCGCCCAGATCCCCCAGGATCATCGCGGCATGCGGTCCCGGCCCGATGCCGGCCAGCTCGACAACCCGAAGTCCCTTCAGCGGTCCCGCCACGATCTCCCGACCTTTCGTCCGCACTCGTCTGTTTCGACAGCCCGTTCGCTTCGCATCTTCGCAGCCGCCCCCGGCGGCCCCGCACCCCGGTCACCTATGGTGAGCCCATGCCGCAACCCGCGATCGACACGTTGTCCCCCGTCGCCGGTCTCGACGTCACCCTGAGCGACGGTGTGCTGTCGGTGACCATCGACCGACCCGACAGCCTGAACTCGTTGACCATTCCCGTGATCACCGGGCTCGCCGACGCGATGGAACGCGCGGCCACCGACCCCGCGGTCAAGGTGGTGCGCCTCGGCGGCGCCGGTCGCGGCTTCTGCTCGGGCGCGGGCATCGGCGCCGACGACATGTCCGGCGGCGGCGGGGTCCCGCCGGACCAGATCATCCTGGAGATCAACCGGCTGGTGCGCGCGATCGCCGCGTCGCCGCACCCGGTGGTCGCGGTGGTGCAGGGGCCGGCGGCCGGCGTCGGCGTGTCCATCGCGCTGGCCTGCGACGTCGTATTGGCTTCCGACGCAGCGTTTTTCCTGCTCGCGTTCACCAAGATCGGGTTGATGCCCGACGGCGGCGCCTCGGCCTTGATCGCCGCGGCGATCGGCCGCATCCGCGCGATGCGCATGGCGCTGCTGGCCGAGCGGCTGCCGGCCGCCGACGCGCTGGCCGCCGGCCTGGTGACCGCCGTCTACCCGGCCGCCGACTTCGACGCCGAGGTGGACAAGGTGATCGAGCGGTTGCTGGCGGGCCCGGCGGTGGCCTTCGCCAAGACCAAGCAGGCGATCAACGCGGCGACGCTCACCGAACTGGACGCCGCGCTTCAGCGCGAGTTCGAAGGCCAGTCGCGCCTGCTGGTGTCGCACGACTTCCTCGAGGGCGCAACGGCTTTCCAGCAGCGCCGCGCCCCCAACTTCACCGACTCGTAGGCGTCACACGCCGAACAGCGGGGGCAGGGCGAGCACCATCACCAGGCCCCAGACGAAGTGCGTCAGCACCGGCGCCAGCACCCCGCCGCTGGCGCGGCGTTCCAGCGCGCACACCGTCCCCAGGATGATCGCGGCGAAGCCCAGCATCGGGTTGCCGCTGGCCAGGGTCGCGCAGATGTACAGCAGCGTGGAGATGACCACCGGGCGGTGGCGGCCCAGCGCGGTGTAGAGCGCGCCGCGGAAGAAGATCTCCTCGGCGATGCCGTTGACCACGGTGATCACCACGATCAGCAGGAACGAGCCCTGATGGGCGAACGCCAGCACCCGGGCGATCAGCGCCGCGACGGGCGGGATCTCGCGGGCGACCAGGCCGCCCACCACGAAGGCGCCGCCCAGCAGCAGCCCGACGGTCGTCCCGGTAATGACGGGCCGCTGGTTGCGCCCGCGCCAGCAGATGCCGCCCAGATGCAAAGGGCCCGAGGCGAATCCGCCGACGATCCACACCCCGGCCAGCGCCAGGGTCAGCCAGTAGAAGCTCGACTCGCCCGGGTGGCGGCGCATCGAGAACCCCAGCACCACCGCGCCGATCACCAGCGTGACGGCGACGACGACGCGCCGGCGCCGCACCACGCCGGGCGGTTCGTTATGGGGCACAGCGACATTGGTGATCGCGCGCCACAATTCGGCGGCCACGCCGGCGCGGTACGGGGCCACCGGCCGGCTCATGCCGGGCGGACCTTCGCGTTCAGCGCCGCCACGATGTCCAGGCCGGTGCGCAGCGCGCCCGCCAGCGGGCCGGGCACGCTGTCGACCAGCCGCAGGGTGGGACGCGCGATGCGGGGGGTGATCGCGCGAGCGAGCCGGCGGATGCGCAGGGCGTCTCCGCCGGCCCACCCGGGATCGCTGTCGGCCAGCTGATGGGGGTCGGTCAGCTCGTTCACCGGACGCGGGCGGCCGCCGGTTCCGGCCAGCGCCAAGGTGATCGCGTCCTCGACGCCGAGCAGTCCCCCGGGCGGGTCGGGCACCCGATCGCGCAGGCCGCTGACGGACGCCACCATCGGATGGTCCAGCGACTCGACCAGATCGGCCGCCAGGCCCGGCGGCACCGGCAGCGCGACCCCGGTGACCAGCGAGGCCAGACCCGTGTCGACCCTGCCGACCGGCAGGCCGGCGTGCCACCTGCCCGACAGCCGCGCGTACGTCTTGAGCAGGCCCCGGTAGGACGTGGTGGTGGGCCCGGAAATGTCGTAGGCGCCGGCGGGCACCCCGTCCGGGTCGGCCGCGGCGACGAGGTAGTGCAGCACGTCGCGGATGGAGATCGGGTCGATCGGGTTGTCCATCCAGTTCGGGACAGGGAGCAGCGGGAACCGGTCCGCCACGTAGCGCATCATCTCGAACGACGTCGAGCCGGCCCCGATGATCATCGCCGCGCCCAGCCACACCAGTTCCGGGCCGTCCTCGACCGTCAGGGCCTCGGCCACCTCGGCCCGGCTGGTCAGGTGCTCGGACAGGGCCTCGTCGGCCGGCACGAAGCCGCCCAGATAGACGATGCGCCGCACGCCCGCGCCCCGCGCCGCCTCCGCGAGGTTTGCCGCCGCGACCCGGTCGGCGTCACGGAAGCCGGGCTGGCCGATCGCGTGCACCAGGTAATACACCACGTCGACCGGGCCGGCGGCGTCCATCCCCGCCCGCGCCGACGCCGGATCCGACACGTCCAGGGTGACGGGTGCGACGTCGTAGAACCAGCCGAAACCCTTGAGCCGCTTCGTGTTTCGGGTGGCGGTGACGACCTGGTGGCCGTTGGCCAAGAGCGCGGTGACCAGCCGCGATCCGACATACCCGGTGGCGCCGGTGACGAGAATCCGCATACACCCGACACTAACCAGCCTTTTGAACCGATGCGGTGCCGGCACCGTGAGCAGGGCATGGAGGAGATCATCGGGGGCAGTTCCGCATGCGTGAGTGCCACACCAACATCAACATCAACCATCTATCCGTCCGTCTCGGGCGTTGCCGTCACATTCCCACCGCACCGGTACCGGCAGGACGAGGCCGCCCGCGCGCTGAGCGGCTTCGCCGGCCCGGAATTTCGGCGGTTCGCCGACAGCAGCGGGGTCGAGTTCCGCAACATCGCGCTGCCGCTGTCGCGCTACGGCGAGCTCAGCGGGTTCACCGAGGCGAACGACACCTACGTCGACACCGCGCTCGGCCTGGCCGAGCAGGCGTTCCTCGCCGCGCTCGACCAGGCGAAGGTCAAGCCGTCGGAGGTCGACATCGTGTTTTCCACGACCGTCACCGGGCTGGCGGTGCCGACGCTGGAGGCGCGCCTGGCCAACCGGGTCGGGCTGCGCCAGGACGTCAAACGCATCCCGCTGTTCGGGCTGGGCTGCGTCGCCGGCGCGGCCGGGGTGGCCCGCATGCACGATTACCTGCGGGCCTTCCCCGACCAGGTGGCGGCGCTGCTGGCCGTCGAACTGTGCTCGCTGACCATTCAGCCGCGCGACAACTCGGTGGCAAACCTGGTCGCCACCAGCCTGTTTGGTGACGGCGCGGCCGCCGTCATCGCCAAGGGCGCCCACCGGCACGCCACCGGCCCCCGGGTGCTGGCGACCCGCAGCCGCATCTACCCCGACACCGAAGACGTCATGGGCTGGAAGATCGGCAGCGACGGCTTTCGGATCGTGCTGTCGGTCGACGTCGCCACCATCACCGAGAAATACCTCGGCGACGACGTCCGCAACTTCCTGGCCGACCACGGCCTGGCCCCCCAGGACGTCTCGACCTGGGTGTGCCACCCCGGCGGGCCGCGGGTGATCGAGGCCGTCGAGAGCGTCCTGGACCTGCCCGGCGACGCCCTGGACCACACGCGAAACTCCCTGCGCGCCAACGGGAACCTGTCGTCGGTGTCGGTCCTGGACGTGCTGCGGGCCAACATGGCCGACCCGCCGGCGCCGGGGTCGATCGGGCTGATGATCGCGATGGGCCCGGCCTTTTGCTCCGAGCTGGTGCTGCTGGCCTGGTAGGGCTGGTAAAGACTGTAGCCATGTATTACCTGCTGATCCTGGCGGTCGGGGTGGAGCGCCTCGTCGAGCTGGTGGTGTCCAAGCGCAACGCGCAGTGGTCTTTTGACCAGGGCGCCAAGGAGTTTGGCCGCCCCCACTACGTGGCGATGGTCGCCATCCACACCGCGCTGCTGATCGGCTGCGCCGTCGAGCCGTGGGCCCTGCACCGGCCGTTCCTGCCCTGGCTGGGTTGGCCGATGCTGGCGGTGGTGGCGGCCAGCCAGCTGCTGCGCTGGTGGTGCATCAGGACGCTGGGCCGCCGGTGGAACACCCGGGTGATCGTAGTGCCGGACGCGCCGCTGGTGCGCCGGGGCCCCTACCGGTGGCTGCACCACCCGAACTATGTTGCTGTGGTGGCCGAAGGGTTCGCGTTGCCGCTGGTACACACCGCGTGGTTGACCGCGCTCGCCTTCACGCTGGCCAACGCGGCGGTGCTGTGGGTGCGGCTGCGGGTGGAGAACTCCGCGTTGGGATACACGTGACCGACTACGACGCCGATCTGCTGGTCGTGGGCGGCGGACCGGGGGGCCTGGCCACCGCGTTGCAGGCGCGGCGGCACGGCCTGTCGGTGATCGTGGCCGAACCGCGCGACGGCCCGATCGACAAGGCGTGCGGCGAGGGGCTGATGCCCGGCGGTTTGGCCGAGCTGACGGCGCTGGGCGTGGACCCGGCCGGCATGCCCTTCCGCGGGATCGCCTATGTCAGCGAACACCGCAGAGCCGAAGCGAGGTTTCGCGGCGGTCCGGGCCGCGGCGTCCGACGCACCACGTTGCACGCGGCGCTGGCGGCGCGGGCCAAAGAGCAAGACACCGAATGGATTCGGGCGCGGGTGACCAGCGTCGCGCAGGACGCGCACGGCGTGACGGCTGCGGGCGTGCGCGCGAAATGGTTGGTGGCCGCCGACGGGCTGCATTCGCCGGTGCGCCGCGCCGTCGGCATCGAGGCGACGGCCGGGGCACCGCGCCGCCACGGCGTGCGGTGGCACTTTCGGGCGCCGGCGTGGTCGGAGTTCGTCGAGGTGCACTGGTCGCGGTGGGGTGAGGCATACGTGACGCCGGTGGAGCCCGACCTGGTCGGCGTCGCCATCCTGTCCGGCGGGCGACCCGACCTGTCCTGGTTCCCGTGGCTGGCCCGGCAACTGGACGGCGCCGGGCGCGGGCCGGCCCGCGGCTGTGGCCCGCTGCGCCAAGTGGTTTCGCGCCGCGTCGCGGGACGGGTGCTGCTGGTCGGCGACGCCGCCGGATACGAGGACGCGCTGACCGGCGAGGGCATCAGCCTCGCGGTCAAGCAGGCGGCCGCGGCCGTCGACGCCATCGTCGACGACGCGCCGGCGTCCTACGAGGCGGCGTGGCACCGGATCACCCGCAACTACCGGCTGCTCACCCGCGCGCTGGTGCTGGCCAGCGCGCCGCCGGTGGCCCGCCGCGCGATCGTGCCGGCGGCCTCGGCACTGCCCCCGGTGTTCCGGTGGGGCGTGAACGTCCTCGCGCGCTAGCGCGCCTTCCAGACCGGCTCGCGCTTCTCGGCGAACGCCAACGGCCCCTCCTTGGCGTCCTCCGAGCGGATCAGGGTCCGCATCTCCTGCATCGTGCGCTCCCAGCCCGGCTCCTCGTCGCCGATCACCCCGTCGTCGGCCCCGTAGGCGATGCGCTTGCTGGCCTGCACCGACAGCGGGGCGTTGACGGTCACCCGCGCGGCCAGCGCCAGCGCCGCGTCGAGCACCGAGCCCTCCGCGACGACCTGGTTGATCAGGCCCCACTCGAGGGCGTCCGACGCGGTGATCGGCTCGCCGGTCAACAGCAGCTCCATCGCCACCTTGCGGGGCAGCTGGTCGACGATGCGGAACACGCCGCCGGCGGCCGCGATCAGCCCGCGCTTGACCTCCGGCAGGCCGAACTTGGCCCGCTCGTCGGCGACCACCAGGTCGCTGGCCAGCGCCAGCTCGGTGCCGCCGCCCAGGGCGGTGCCGTTGACCGCCGCGATCGTCGGCTTGTCGACGAAGTGGTGGACGTAGCCGGCGAACCCCCACTCGGGATGGTCGGGGTGATAGAGGTTCTCCCGGCGCGCGATCGCCTTGAGGTCGGCCCCGGCGCAGAACGACTTGTCGCCGGCGCCGGTGACCACCACCGCCCGCACCTCGGGGTCGCGCTGCGCCTCCTCCAGCGCGTCCCCGAGGCCGATGCTGACGGCGGCGTTCACCGCGTTGCGGGCTTCCGGCCGGTTGATGGTTATCACCATCACGTTGCCCCGGCGCTCGGCCAGGGCCCCCTTCTCAGAGGTATCAGCTTCCGTCACAGCAGTTCCACGATGGTGGCGTTGGCCTGGCCGCCACCCTCGCACATGGTCTGCAGCCCGTAGCGAATTCCCTTGTCGCGCATGTGGTAGAGCAGCGTGGTCATCAGGCGCGCGCCCGAGCCGCCGAGCGGGTGGCCCAGCGCGATGGCGCCGCCGTTGGGGTTGAGCTTCTTCTCGTCGGCGCCGATGTCCTTGAGCCACGCCATCGGAACCGGGGCGAACGCCTCGTTGACCTCGTAGGCGCCGATGTCGTCGATGGAGAGGCCGGAGCGCTTCAGCACCTTCTGGGTGGCCGGGATCGGCGCGGTCAGCATGATCACCGGGTTGGCCCCGGCCAGCGTCGCGGTGTGCACCTTGGCGATCGGCTTGAGGCCCAACGACTTTGCCTTCTCCGCGGACATGAACAGGATGGCGGCCGACCCGTCGGAGATCTGCGAGGAGTTGCCGGCGTGGATCACGCCGTCCTCCTTGAACGCCGGCTTCAGCGACGCCATCTTCTCCATCGGGGTGCCGCGCCGGATGCCCTCGTCCTTGAGCACGACGTTGCCGTCCTGGTCCTTGATGCCCACGATCTGGTCATCGAACGCGCCGGAATCCTGTGCGGCGGCGGCCTTTTCGTGCGAGCCCAGCGAGAACTCGTCGAGCGCGGTGCGGCTCAGCCCCCACTGCTCGGCGATCATCTCGGCGCCGATGCCCTGGTTGGGGACCTGGCCCTCGTAGCGGGTCATGAACGCCTCGGGGTACGGCCGGCCGCCGTTGGCCAGCGACGCGCCCATCGGGGTCCGCGACATCGACTCGACGCCGCCGGCGACGACGACGTCGTAGTGGCCGGCGACCACGCCGGCCGCGGCGAAGTGGATGGACTGCTGGCTCGACCCGCACTGGCGGTCGACGGTCACGCCCGGGACGGTCTCGGGCCACCCGGCCGTCAGCAGCGCGGTGCGGCCGATGTCGAGGGCCTGCTCGCCGGCCTGCATGACGCAGCCCCAGATCACGTCGTCGACGATCCCGGGGTCGATGCCGGTCTTGTCGACCAGCCCGTTGAGGACCTGCGCGGACAGGTCGGCCGGGTGCACCCCGGACAGCCCGCCGTTGCGCTTCCCGATCGGTGAGCGGACTGCCTCGACGATGACGGCTTCAGGCATGTTGTGTCTCCTTTGACTTAGGACCTTGCGTCGATTGTCAACCAACGCGTTGGGTGGCCGGAGGGCGGGGTCGGGCGCAGGCCCTGGCCGAGCCCCGCCGGCTACGGCAACCCGCTGGGCCCGTTGACGCCCAACCCCAGCGCGGTGCCGCCGGCGCCGGAGCCGCCCGTGGCATATCCGCCGAAACCGCCGTTGCCGCCGTTGCCGCCGGTGCCGATCAGCACGGAATTACCACCGGACCCTCCGGCGCCCCCGCCGTCCCGGAAGCTGTCTCCCCCCGCACCGCCGGCCCCGCCGGTGCCCACCAGTGGCCCGGCGGTGCCGCCGGCCCCGCCGATGCCGCCGGTGCCCCACTGGGTCATTCCGCCGGCCCCACCGATCCCGCCTTTGCTGAGCAGGCCGCCGCCGCCGCCGGGCCCGCCGTTACCGGCGCCTCCCTCGAATGTGTCGGTTCCGCCGGGCCCGCCGTCGCCCCCGTTGGAGAACAGCCACGCGCCGTCACCGCCGGCCCCGCCATTGCCGCCGGCGCTGCTGGTAATGCCGGACCCGCCCGCGCCGCCGACTCCGCCGGCGCCGAACACCACTCCGGCATGGCCGCCGGCCCCACCGCTACCCGCGCCCTGCGACGGGCCGTTCCCGGTCCCGTCCCCGCCGTCACCGCCCGCACCGCCGAAGCCGAACAGCGTGCCGCCGGGACCGCCGGCGCCGCCGGCCCCGCCCGCGCTGCCGAAGCCGCCGGCCCCGCCGTCACCGCCGCCGCCGCCGACCAGCCCGCCGAGCAGCCCGCCGGCGCCGCCGGCCCCGCCGGCCCCGGCGATGCCCTGGTTCACCGCCATACCGCCGGCCCCGCCGGCCCCGCCCGAGGAGCCCAGCAGCCCGGCGGCCCCGCCGGGCCCGCCGGCCCCGCCGCTGGACTGGAAATGGCCCGCCCCCCCGCCGGCCCCGCCGACCCCGCCATTACCGGAAAGCAATCCGCCGGCCCCGCCAGCGCCGCCAGCACCGCCATCTCCCACCACTCCGTTCGCGCCGGCCCCGCCGGCGCCGCCGGTGCCGAACAGCCCCGAGGCCCCACCGGCGCCGCCATTTTGGCCCGGCCCCGGCCCGACGGACCCGCCGGCCCCACCGGCCCCGCCATCGCCGAGCAGGAACCCGCCCGGGCCGCCGGACAGCCCACTGCCCGGCGCGGCGTTGGCGCCGTTGCCGATCAGCGGACGCCCGAACAGCGCCTCGCTGGGGGCATTGATCGCGTCGAAGGCCGGCTGCAGCGGCGACACCACGCCGCCCGCGCCAGCGCCGCCGATCGTCGGCCCGAACCCACCGTTGCCGCCGTTGCCCGCGGTGCCGATCAGCACGGCGTTGCCACCTAACCCGCCAGCCCCGCCGATCGTTGCGCCCTCCCCGCCGGCACCGCCGGCGCCGGCATCCCCAATCAGGAGGCCGCCCACGCCGCCGGCCCCGCCGGGCCCGCCGGCCTGGGACAGGCTGGATCCGCCGGCCCCCCCGATCCCGCCGCAGCTGATCAGGCCGGCGTTGCCGCCGTCCCCGCCGGCAGCCCCAACGCCATTCGGGCTGGATCCGCCGGCACCGCCGACACCGCCGCTGTCGAAGATCAGCCCGGCGTGGCCGCCGTTCCCGCCGACCCCCCCGATGATCGCCTCGCCGACGCCGCCGGCCCCGCCGGCCCCCCCGGTGCCGAACAGCTGACCCGCGTTGCCACCGGCCCCGCCGGCCCCGCCGACATTGAAGCCGTGCCCGCCGGACCCGCCGGACCCACCGAACCCGCCGACGAGCCCACCGGCCCCGCCGGCCCCACCGAGCCCGCCCGTCTCGCCGCTGCCGCCCGCGCCACCGGCCCCGCCACCGGCGCCGACCAGCCCGGCGAGTAGTCCGCCGCCGCCGCCGGCCCCGCCGGCCCCACCGGTCAGGTCCGAGGAGAGCCCACCGGCCCCGCCGGGCCCACCGGCGCCGAACAGGCCACCCATCCCGCCAGCGCCGCCGGCGCCGCCGACGCCTGGATTTGGGCCGCCGGCATCGCCGCCGAAGGCGGCCCCGCCGTGACCACCGACGCCGCCGTCGCCGAACACCCACCCCCCGGCCCCGCCGGCACCCCCGGCGCCGCCCGCCCCGCCGACCCCGGTATCGGACTCTGTGGATCCGCCGGCGCCGCCGGCGCCCCCGGTGCCGATCAGGCCGGCGGCCCCGCCGGCGCCGCCCTGTTGACCCGGCGCCCCGGAACCGCCGGCACCGCCGTTGCCGATCAGCCACCCGCCGGGCGCGCCGTTGGCACCGGTGCCGGGGGCGCCGTTGGCCCCGTTGCCGATGAGCGGGCGTCCGGTCAGCGTCAGGATGGGAGCGTTGATCAACGCGAACGCTTCCTGCTCCGCAACCTGCAGCGGGCTCAGCGCGGCCGCGATGCCGGCCTCCGCGCCGGCATACGAATCCGCACCCGCGGCCAGGGTCTGCACGAACTCGCCGCGGAACGCCGACGCCTCCGCGGTGGCCGCTTGATAGAGCTGACCGTGCGCGGAAAACAGCGCCGCGAGGGCCGTCGACACCTCGTCGGCGCCCGCGGCCACCACCCGCGTGGTCGGGGCCGCCGCCGCGGCGTTGGCCGCGCGGATCGTTGAGCCGATACCGCCCAGGTCCGAAGCCGCCGCCGTCAGCGCCTCAGGGGTCGCGATCGTAAATGACATGGCATTCAATCCTGATTTCCAAAAATGCGGGAGGACAGGCAGATGGTATGGGCGCGCGTGCAATATCGGTATCGACCGTCGAGAACTCGTTATAAAAATGTTATAATTGAAAATGTCGAGTTTTTGGACAAATTTACTTTCGCCTGCCGCACAGGATCGATTCGTACACCAATTTGACAGCACCGAACCGAGATCGTCAATCCGCAAGCGAGTCAATGAATCTGGCTGTCGCGGCGCCCTGCTACGGGTCAGTGGGGCTCGTGGCCAATCGCAATCCGAAATAATGCGCTTGCATACGATTCACACGGCGTGGTGCCATTTGTGGCACCGCTGGACATCGCGCAATAAAGACGTGCCGGAAATTGCCATACCTTTTCACGAGGCCGATTTACGAGGGCCCGCAGCGACCGACAGCAGCTTGTCGGCGACCCAGTCCGGTTCGGTGATCATCATGTCGTGGCCGGTGTCGAGGTCCCACAGCCGGCCGTCGGCCCGCTGCCGCAGGCCCTCGACGTCGCGCCAGCGCATGTACATGGTGGTGCATAGGTGCGATTGCGGGATCCGGGCGAGCGCGGCTTCGTCGGTGAGCCGCAGGGGCTGCTCGAAACACTTCCACGGGTGCGGGGTCAGCCGCGCGCGCATCCACTCGAGCTGGTCGGGGTCGGACACGCCGTAATAGGCCAGCGTGTCATCGGTTGGGTACAAGCACATTTCGACGCCGTCGACCATGCGGCCGTCGGCGCGCGCCGCCGCCATCATCTGCGGGGCCACGTCCGTCAGTGCCTGGCCGTCCGCCGGCGTCGCGGCGTCCAGGTACACCAGGTGGCCGACACGGTTGGGGGCGCGGTCGGCGGCACCGGTGATCACCATGCCGCCATAGCTGTGACCGACCAGGATCGCCTGCCGCAGGTCCTCGTAGTGCAGCAGGTTGACGATGTCGGTGATGTGACAGTCAAGGTCGACATCGGCCGCGAACAGGTGCGCCCGCTCGCCGAGGCCGGTCAACGACGGCGCGTACACCTCGTGCCCGCGCGACCGCAACAGCCGGGCGACGGCCTGGTAGCACCAGCCACCATGGCCGCCGCCGTGCACCAAGACATAGGTGGTCATGTCTTGCGCCGCAACGCGTTACGAACTAGCCGGCGGGGTAGGCGACCGACTTGATCTCGGTGTACTGGTCGAACCCGGCGACGCCGTTCTGGCGCCCGATGCCGCTTTCCTTGTAGCCGCCGAACGGGGCGTCGGCTGCGTACCCGGCACCACCGTTGACGCCCATGAACCCGGCCTTGATCCGGCGGGTCACCGACAGCGCGCGCTCGAGCGAACCAGCGAACACGTTGCCGGCCAAGCCGTACACGCTGTCGTTGGCGATCCGGATCGCGTCCTCCTCGTCGTCGAACGGGATGACCGACAGCACCGGGCCAAAGATCTCCTCCTGCGCGATGGTCATCTTGTTGTCGACGTTGGTGAAAAGCGTTGGCCTGATGAAGTATCCCTTGTCGAAGCCGGTCTCGGCGCCGGGTCCGCCGACCAGCGCGGTCGCACCCTCGTCGACACCCTTCTGGATGTAGCCCGTCACCCGCTCGAACTGGCGCTGCGAGATCACCGGTCCGCACAGGGTGGCGGGGTCCTGCGGGTCGCCGGGCATCACGTTCTCGTAGATGTTCTTGAGGATCTCCACGCCCTCGTCGTAGCGGGACCGCGGCAGCAGCAGCCGGGTCGGGTTGGCGCAACCCTGGCCGGCGTGCATGCAGGGCGCGATGCCGACCATGCAGGCGGTCCCGAAGTCCGCGTCCTCGAGGACGATGGTGGCCGATTTGCCGCCGAGCTCCAGGAACAGCCGCTTCATGGTGGCGGCGCCCTTTTCCATGATCCGCTTGCCGACCACCGTCGAGCCGGTGAACGAGATCAGGTCGACCTTCGGCGACAGCGTGAGTTCTTCGCCCACAAAGTGATCCGAGGCGGTGACGACGTTGACGACGCCGGCGGGGATGTCGGTCTTCTCCGCGATCAGCCGGCCCAGCCGGTTCGCGTTGAACGGCGTATTCGGCGCCGGCTTGAGCACCACGGTGTTGCCGCTGCCCAGCGCCTGGCCGAGCTTGTTGAGGGTGACCTCGAACGGGAAGTTCCACGGCACGATCGCACCGACCACACCGACCGGCTCGCGCCACACCTTGATGGTGGTGTTCGCGCCGGTGAGGCTGATCACCCGGTCGCCGAGGTCGGTCTCCCAGGCATACGAGTCGATCAGCCGGGCGGGGTACTTCAGCCCGTCGGCCAGCGGGGCGTCCAGCTGGGGCCCGAAGGTGATGGCGCGGGGCGAACCCACCTCGAGGATGAGCTCCTCGCGCAGCTCTTCCTTCTCGGACTCGATCGCGTCGTGCAGCTGCAACAGGCAGCGCTTGCGGAGCTCCTTGTTGGTCGACCAGTCGGTCTCGTCGAAGGCGCGCCGGGCGGCGTCGATGGCCCGGTGCATGTCCTCCTTCGAGGCGTCCGAGACCTCGCCGAGGGACTCCTCGGTGGCCGGGTTGATGTTGGTGAAGGAGCCGG
Source organism: Mycobacterium sp. NGS63 (assembly GCF_059812295.1). Classification (NCBI taxonomy): domain Bacteria; kingdom Bacillati; phylum Actinomycetota; class Actinomycetes; order Mycobacteriales; family Mycobacteriaceae; genus Mycobacterium; species Mycobacterium sp. NGS63. The sequence continues at coordinate 104,500 of NZ_JCALCJ010000002.1, read as the reverse complement.
CCCGGCCCTCGACGAGCTTGCCGTCGATCATCATCTTCGGCTCGAAGCGAACCTTTACAGCCTCGGTCATACTTGTCACTCTCTTCTGGGTCGTTTGAGGGGCTACGGAGAGCCTTACTGGAAACTAGCCGATTGGCAAGCTGCAACCTTTTCGGGGCCTGTTATTGCGGGTCGAACAGCACCGGCACCGACGTCGGCGACCGGAAAACCTGCCCGCGGATGTGCGGGTCGTCCCCGTCGGGGTCCAGCCGGAGATTGGGCAGCCGGTCCAGCAACAGGTTGACCGCGGTGCGCATCTCCAGCCGCGCGAGGTGCATGCCCAGGCACACATGCACGCCGTGCCCCCAGCCCAGGTGGCTCTTGGGCGCGCGGAAGATGTCGAACGTGTCCGGATCGGGATAGCGATCCTCTTGCCGGTTCGCCGAACCGAGCATCGGCATCACCGTCGCCCCGGCCGGGATCGCCACGCCCCCGAGTTCGGTGTCGCGCGTCGCCACGCGGGTGATGGTCAACAACGGGGACTCCCACCGCACGGCCTCCTCGATCGCCTGGGGCAGCAACGACCGGTCCGCGCGGATGGCGGCCAGCTGCGCGGGATCGGACAGCAGCGCCAGCAGCAGGCTGCCCAGCGACCGGTAGGTCGTCTCGACGCCGGCGGGCAGCAGCAGCCGAAGGAACGAGAAGATCTCCTCGTCCGCGAGTTTCTGCCCGTCGATCTCGGCGGCGGCGAGCGCGCTGATCAGGTCCTCCTTGGGTTCGGCCCGGCGGGCCTCGAGGATCGGCGCGAAATAGTCGCACAGGGCGGCCGAGGCGACGAGCCCGCGTTCGGGGTTCATCAGCCAACTCAGCAGCGAGATCGACCACCGCTGGAACTGCGGGTAGTCCTTTTCCGGCAGGCCCAGCAGTCCGGCGATGATCTGGCTCGGGTAGTCGAAGGTGAACTCCTTGACCAGGTCCGCCTTGCCGTTCGGGGCGAAGTTGTCGATCAGGCCGTTGGCCACGCGGCCGACCAACTCGTCCTGCCAGCGCGCCAATGACTTCTGCGAGAACGCCTTTGACACCAGCGAGCGCAGCCGGCCGTGGATCGGCTCGTCCATGCCCAGCATCACGCCCTCGCCCAGCACGGGGCCGAACGCCGCGATGACGGCCGCCGACGAGAACGTCTCGTTGTCGCGCAGCATCTGCTGGATGTCCTCGTGGCGGTACACGATGAACATCGGCAGCGATTCCTCGTGCGGCAGCGCTCCCGACGTCTCGAGTCGCTGCACCGGTTCCTCGCGGCGCAGCCGCGCCAGTTCGGTGTACGGGTCGCGCACGTCGCCGGAGATCGCGTCGTCGAAGGCGCCGAAGTCGTCCAGGTCGTCGAAAAGCTGTTCCATCACTGCTCCTTTTTTGCCAAGCGACGCAGCAGCGGCTGCGGAATGACGCGCGCGCCCAGCACCATCGCCTTCTGGGTGACCGTCAACGGCCACGCCCCGCCCCGCATCGACCCCTGCCGCGGGATGCCCAGCACGACCCGGGACATGTGGTGCATGCCGGGCGCCGGGAGGATCCTGTTGAGCGCCAACAGCATCGAGGCGTCCGCGCCGACACCGCGGCGCCGGAACGGCTTTCGGTCCTCCAGTGCCTTGACCAAGCCGTCGGCGAACCGCTCGGGTGGCCGGGCCATTTTCATCGCGAAGCGCCCCCGGGTGTTCATCGTGGTGTGCAGCCGCGCGTACGGGCCCTCGAAGTTGCGGTCGTCGGTGGTGCCGGCGTCGGTGATGATCTCGGTGTCGTACGTGCCGGCGACCAACACCGTGACACCGAGACCGAAGGGCGCGATCTCGCCGGCCAGCGATTCGCCCCACCGCTCCATCGCGCCTTTGGCGGCCGAGTACGGCGCGGTGGCGGGCTGGCCGCGGACCCCGGCCGAGCTGGCTACCAACACGATTCGGCCCTCACCCGCCGCGCGCATGGACGGCAACAAGGCCTTGGTGAGTTCCACCGGCCCCAGGACGGCGGTGGCAAACATCCTCTGCCACAACGCGATGTCGGTCTCCTCCACCACGCCGGCCGCGGAGATCCCGGCGTTGTGCACCACGGCATACGGTGCGCCGACGGCCCCTTCGATCGCCTTGGCCGCCGCGGCGATCGACGCCGGGTCCAGCAGGTCGAGCTGCACGCCGATGAGCCGGGCGTCGTCTTCTCCGGCCCCGCTCGCCTCGCGCAGCGACGCCATCCCGCTGTCGGGTGTGCGCATGGCCGCGACCACGCGCCACCCTTCGCGATAGAGGCGCACGGCCGAGGCGAATCCCAGCCCGCGGGACGCACCGGTGATGACGACGCTGCGTGGCTCACCCATGCTTGCTCGGCGCAGCAGAAGTCGCACAGGCGCCTTCACCCGGCGGCGGGGGGTCGACGTGCGGCCGCCCGTTGGGCTCCCCGCTCGCCCAGGTCGACCAGATGCCGACCGAGAACGGGCTCGCAGCGCCGGCCTTCTCGTAATAGCCTTGCGGGTCATACACTTTGGCCTCCGGATACGGCCAGGGGCACGCGACCGACGTCGCGGAATGGGTGACCTTGATGACCCAGAACCAGGTGCCGTAGGCGAAGTAGGAAACGTTGATGATGACGAACATCACCAGGAACGTGCCGAGCACCGGGCGAGTCGGGAAGAGCCGGGCTTTCGCGGCCAGCTTCTCGGCCACCGACTTGCCGGTGTCGTCGCGATAGCACAGGATCGCCGCGGGCACCATCACGAAGGTGACCGAGAACGACTCCCAGATCAGCGGAAACTGGAACGTGGTGCCGGTGAACACCGACCCCCACGGGATGACCTGCGAATAGATGTACATGCCCATGTGGACGAGCTGGATCTCCAGCCACGCGTCGAACACGAAGCCGATCGCACAGACCAGCACGCCCAGGCTGACCAGCGGGTGACGCGACACGAACGACTGCGGACCGTACTTGGCCTGCAGCTTGCGCAGGATCCACACCCCCGGGAAGTAGGGACCGAAATAGAATGTGACGTAACCGAATACGACGAACGGCTCGACGGTCGGCGACAGCGACACCAGCGGCCACGACTCCGGCCAGTGGATGAGGTCGGGGTTGTACACCGCGAACGGTGACCAGTTCATGATCGGGTCCTGCCACACGATCAGCGTCGTGCACAAGAACATCAGCATCGCCGGGCTGCCGGGATTGCGGCGCCAGCCCCGGACGAACACCACGACCAGCACGATCAGCATGATCACGGTGGAGATCTGGATGAACGTCATGTAGTCCAGGCCGAAGATGAACTTCACCGGGCGGGGACGGCCCTGGACGTTCGGGTTGGCGACGCGCGGGTCGAGGGCGACGCGGCAGTTCGCGATGAAGAAGAGCGCGAACGCGGCGAGGGCGGCGCCGGCCACCCAGCCGCCCCAGCCGCGCTTACCATCCCGGGACGCCGGCTTGCCCTGCGCGGCAAGGGGTGTGGATTGTTCAGTGCTCATATGCGCCTTACTCTCCGAAGCGATCGACCAAGTGCGAGTTGACGCCGTCGGCGTCGAGGGTCCGCGCCACCAGATAGCCGGCGCCCATCCACGCCCGCCGCGTCCACTTGCCGAACGACACGCGGGTGCCGGGCGCGCCGGAGGCGGCGGGCATCATCTTCACCCGCTCCAGCGCCTCCTTGACCCCGCGCGGGCTGAGCGGGTGTGCGTCGGTGAACGCGCGCACCAGCGTCGCCGCGACATCGCGGTTGACCACGGTCACGCAGAACTCCGGGCGACTGCCGTTGTACTTCCTCGCGTAGGCGTCGAGGAAGTCCTGGCCGATCCGGTTCGCCTCGTCGTACTGATCGACACCGGTCCAGCCCATGAACGCGTTCCACATGATCGGGTTCACCCACGCGTTCTGCCACGCGGTGGTGGTGAAGCGGGGCGGGTCCCAGCCGACGGCCTCGAGCGCCGGGTTGATGAAGACGATGCCGAACCCGAACCCCAGGTGCACGATCGCCTCGGCCTTCGCCTCATGGAGCGTCTGCACCGCGGCGTTGATGTCCTGCGCCGTCTGGGCGATCGCGACTTCCGCCACGATCCGGATGTTTTTCCGCCGACAGGCGCTGCGCAAGTTCCTCAGGTAGCTCTCACCGATGAGGCTCTGCTCGACCAGGACCCCGACCTCGGTGAGTCCCCGTTTGGCGATCAGGTCGGCCAGGAAGATGGGCTCGTCGGTCATGGATCCCTGGGGGAAGGCGAAGGTCCACTCGCCCAACCAGTCGTCGGTACCGGTCACGCTGATCGCGGGCACCTTGAACCGCTCCTCGATCGCTTCCCGCAACGGCACACAGTTGTCGGTGATGTTCGGGCCGAAGACCACCAGGCAGCCCTCGTCGACGAGCTCCCCGAACGCGTCGATCACCGCCTTGACCGAACCCTTGGGCAGGCCCTCCACCTCGCGGTAGATCATCTGCACGGGACGGTCCATCAGGCCCTGTTCGACCGCCTCCTCGAAGATGAGGTCGAAAGTCTGGGTGAAGGAGGCGAACAGCTCCTCGGGGAACCCCGGCGGCAGGGTGAAGTCCATCAGGTAGCCGACCTTGATCGGCTCCGCGCTGCTTTCGTAGGACATCTGACCTCCCGGGTTGCGAGCCCGACCCACACCCATCCACGGAAAAACCTAATATTTGTTCAGACACTAGCGGCGGCGGTATGCACCGTCAATCATCCGTTCGCCCCGCCCAGGTAGACCTCGATCATCTCGTGCAGTCCCCGGCCCACCGCCGCGTCGTCGGTCAGCGGCCCGGCGATCGCCGCGCGGGCCGCCTCCCGCATGGTCAGGCCCTCGGCGACGAGCCTGCCCGCCGCGATCAGCACCCGCGTCGACGCGACCTCACGCAGCCCGCCCGTCTCCAGGCGGCGGATGGCCTGCCCGAAGCGCACCAGCTCGGCGGCCGTCGCCGCGTCCACGCCCGCCTCGTGCGCGACGATCCCCTCCTCGACATCGGCTGCGGGGAAACCGAATTCGATGGCCACCATCCGCTGCCGCGTCGAATCCTTGAGGTCCTTGAGCACGCTCTGGTAGCCGGGGTTGTAGGACACGACCAGACCGAATCCCGGCGCCGCGTCCAGCGTCACACCCAGCCGCTCGATGGGCAGCTGCCGCCGGTAATCCGCGAGCGGGTGCAGCACCACGGTGGTGTCCTGGCGGGCCTCCACCACCTCGTCCAGGTAGCAGATCGCGCCCTCGCGCACCGCTTTGGTCAGCGGCCCGTCCACCCACACCGTCTCGTCGCCCTGCAGCAGAAACCGGCCGACCAGGTCCGCGGTGGTGAGGTCGTCGTGGCAGGCGACGGTGATCAGCGGCCGGCCCAGGTCGTGTGCCATCGCCTCGACGAAGCGGGTCTTGCCGCAGCCGGTGGGCCCCTTCAACACGAGCGCCAGGCCCTGGCGATAGGCCGCCTTGAAGACGGTCTCTTCGCTGCCGATCGCCTTGTAGTAGGGCCGCATCATTTCTCCGTCCGAACCGGACGGCACGCCGTTCCGGTAGGCAACGCCGGACTCGTTGGCCATGATTTCCCTTCTCCCGCCCGCGTTTCTGGGAGCCTATCCGGAACAGATGTTTGTTTCAACGACCGCGAGCGTCCGCAAATGTACGCTGCCCGCGGCGTGTCGCCGTACCAACACGCACGCTCGCGGCAGTTGCCCGGCGCACCTCCGCCGAGCGCAGCGCGGACCGGAACAGCGGTCCGATGACACCGGCGAGTTGGTCGGGGCGCGCGATCGTCGCGTGCGCGGCGCTGCCGAAAACCCGGCGCAGCGATACCACGTCGGTCCCCGCGCCGATGGTCAGGCAGACGCAGCCGGTGCCGCGGCGACGGGCCTCGGTCAGGGCGCGCCGCGCGTCCGCGGCACCGTAGGGCCGCTCGTAGCCGTGGTCGTAGGCGAGCCCGTCGGACAGCACCACCAACAGGCGCCGCGACGTCCCGCCGCGCGCTTCGAGGACCGCCGAGCCGTGCCGGATGGCCGCACCCAGTCGCGAGTATGCGCCGGGCTCCAGGCTGTTCAGCCGCCGCATGACGTGCGAGTCGAGGTGGTCGTCAAATCGCTTGACGGGCACCATGCTCACCGCGCGACGGCCCTGGGAGTAGTAGGCGTACAGCGCGACGCGGTCGCCCAGGTCGTGCAGAGCGACGGTCAGATTGGCGACCGCCACGCGCTGTTGTTCGTGCACCGTCCGCCCCACCGTCCCGGGCTCGGCCGCCGATCCCGACACGTCCAGGAGGAGCAGCACCGACAGGTCGCGCCGGCGCCGCAGGCTGTCGAGGTAGACCGCCTCGTCGGGCATCGACCCGGCCAGCACCTCGACGCGCGCCTCCACGGCCGCATCGATGTCGATGTCGTCGCCCTGGGATTGGCGGTGGCGCCGGTGCAGGCCCATCCCCAGCCGGGACAGCGGGCGCCGGACGCCGATCGCGGCTTCGATCTGCTGCGTCGCAGAGGCTTTGATCGTCGGCTCGACCTCGCGCACGGTGCACCAGGCGGGTCGGTAGCTGTGGCGCGCGGCGTCCCATTCCGGATAGGTCACCCCGTCCTCGGCGGTGGCCTGGTCGTCGTCGATATCTTCGGTCGAGCTCGGCGCCAGCGACGACACGGCGTGCACACCGCGGTTCGCGGCGTTCGTCCGGTGCGTCGGGGCATCGGCGCCGGGCGGTCCGCCGCCGCTGCCGGTCTTACGTGCCGACGACAGCATCTTCTTCAGCCACTTGCCGATGAAGCCGCCGCCCCCGACCGGGCTGGTGAACAAGTCCGGGTCGTCCGAGTCGTCGACGGCGTCGTCGTCAAGTTCTTCGAGTTCCTGTGCGCCCGGACGCCGCGGGACGTGTTGTGGGGTTTCCTGTTCCGGCTCTGTGCCCGCCCGGGAGCCCGCGGCCACGACCTTCGCCGCACGGATCAAGCCGAATTCCGGTGGCGGGCCGTCTATCGCCCCCCGCCCCCCGGCGAGGGTCAGCGACGCGGCGGGCGAGTCGCTGCGGGCCGCGATGGCGCGGTCTCCCGTCGACGCCAGGATGCCCGGCAGCAGTGCGCCATTGGCGACCAGGGCGCGGTGGCCCTCGATCGCCAGGTAGCGCCGGGCCAGCCGGCGGTGTCGCACCAGGGGCCGCACCACGTCGGGGTCCAGGCTGCCCGCGGCGATCAGGGAGGCCTGCACCGCCAGGGCGGTGAGCGGCGCGCGCGCGGAGACGTAGATGGTCTGCCCGTCGGTCCACGGGGATTCGCCGACCGGCAGTTCGGCGACGGCGACGGGCCGGCCCGCGAGCGCGGACGCAAGCATGCCGAGGCCCGCCAGCCTGTCACCAAGCGCGTCGTTTGCCATCGGCCTCCGAACCCACCCTGCGTGTTGACCAAATATCTGTTCCAGCGTAGGGTCCGATCGCATCTGCGGTCAATCGGATCGGGTGGCCGATCGCACTTGCTAAGGAGCACAGCGTGATTGACTTCAGCGGGCGGGTGGCGGTGGTCACCGGCGCCGGCCGCGGACTGGGCGGCCGCTATGTGGATCGCCTGGAGCGGCGCGACGGGCGCTGGGCGATCGTCTTCATGGACGAATCGCAATCGCTGCTCACCGACGAAGCCATCGCTATGGTCGCCGGGGCACGCACCCCCCGCCACGACACGGCCGACCCCTCCTACGATCGCCCGCTGGCGGCGTCGCGCCGCTAAGGTTAAGCCAACGTGGACTTTTCATACCCGGCGGAAGTGGAACAGTTCCGCATCGAGCTGCGCGACTGGCTGTCGGCGAACCTGACCGCCGAGCTGATCGCCGCCCGCCGCCCGTCGGGGCGCGACGACGCGGGATTCGAGAAGCTGCGGGCGTGGAATCGCACGATGGCCGACGCGGGGTGGGCCGCGGTGTCCTGGCCCCGCGAATACGGCGGTCGCGGCGCAACGGTTCTCGAGCAACTGGTCTACACCGAGGAAACCACCCGTGCCCGGGCGCCCATGCCGCTCAACGTCATTGGGATGAACAACATCGCGCCGGCCATCATGCAGTACGGCACCGAGGCGCAGAAGCTGACGCTGCTCCCCCGGATGATGCGCGCCGACGACATCTGGTGCCAAGGGATGTCGGAACCCGAGGCCGGGTCCGATCTCGCGTCGCTGCGCACCCGCGCGGTTCGGGACGCCGACCACTTCGTGGTGACCGGCCAGAAGGTCTGGACGTCGCTGGGTCACCGGGCGGACTGGTGCCAGCTGTACGTGCGCACCGATCCCGACGCACCCAAGCACAAGGGGATCTCCTGCCTGATCGTCGACATGACGCTGCCGGGCATCGAGGCCCGCCCGCTGGTCACGCTCAACGGCGACACCGACTTCGCCGAGGTCTTCTTTCGCGACGTGCGGGTGCCGGCAGACGCGCTGCTCGGGCCGCTCAACGCGGGCTGGCAGGTGGCCACCACCACGCTGAGCCACGAGCGCGCGGGGGCCGCCCGGCTGTATGCGGAGATGCACGTCCGGCTGGAAGAACTCGCCGACGACATCGCCACGGCGGGCGCCCTGGACGATCCCGTCACGCTGCGCCGGCTCGGCGAAATCGCCGTCCGCATCAAATATCTCGAGGTCCTGTGCCAGCGGTCGATCTCGGCGACGCTGCACGGCGGCGACCCGCTGGGGTCGGCCAGCCTCGCCAAGACCGTCTGGGGCGAGATCGGGCAGGACCTGGCGGCCCTGGCGTTCGACGTGCTGGGTGCCCGCGGCGCCGGCGAGCCGTGGGCCGACTATCGCCTGACGTCGCGATCGCTGACCATCGCGGGCGGCACGAGCCAGGTCAACAAGAACATCACCGCCCAGCGGGTTCTCGGGTTGCCGCGCGCATGAACCTCGAACTCACCGACGAGCAGGTCGCGCTGCGCGACACCACCCGGCGCTTCCTCACCGAAAAGGCGTCGATCCGCGACCACGTGCGACCGCTGCTGGACGACCCGACCGGCACCGATCCGGCGGTGTGGCGGGGCCTCGCCGGTCTCGGCAGCACCGGTCTGCTGGTGTCGGAGGACTGCGGCGGGGCCGGGATGACGATGGTCGAGGCCGGCATCGTCGCCGAAGAGCTGGGTGCCGCGCTGCATCCGGGCCCGTGGCTGTCGACCGCGGTCGCCGCCCCGCGGGCGCTGACCCGGCTCGGCGCCGGCGGCACGGCGGCGGACCTGTTGCGCGGGATCGCCGACGGCACCACGGTCGCCACCCTCTGTCTCCCGTACCTCGGGGACGTCGCGGCCGCAAGGCACGGTGACGAAATCGTGCTGCGCGGCGAGATCGGCGCGGTGCCCGACGCCGCCGCGGCCGACGTCCTGTTGACACTCGCCGAGGATGCCGACGGCATGGCGCTTTTCGTCGTCAACACCGGCTCGGCCGGGGTGTCGGTGGCGCCCGAACACGGTATCGATTTGACCCGCAAGCAGTTTCGTGTCACGTTGGACGCGGCCCCGGCGCGACGGCTGGGTGCCGCTTCCCCGGACGGCGTCGCGTCGGTGATCGACGACGTGTTGATCGCCGCCGCCGCCGACGCCCTCGGCGCCGCGCGCGCCGTGATGGACCTCGCCGTCGAATACGCCAAAACCAGAAGGCAATTCGGGCAGCCCATCGGCTCCTTTCAGGCGGTGCAGCACCTGTGCGTCGACATGTACGAGACCGTCGAGCTGGCCCGCAGCGGGGTGATCCACGCGCTGTGGGCCGCCGACGCGGCCCCGGCCGAACGGCACCTCGCCGCGCTGCGGGCGAAGGCGTTCGCCGGCCGGCTGGCCACCGTCGGCGACACCGCCATCCAGGTGCTGGGGGGCATCGGCTACACCTGGGAACACGACGCTCACCTCTACCTCAAGCGCCTGCTGAGCTGGAGCGGATTTCTCGGCAGCCCGGACCGCTACCTCATCGAAATCGGTGCGCACCTCGCGACGAGAGGCGCCAGATGATGGACATCGAGTACCTGCTCACCTCGACCCCGTCGGCGCGCAAGTCGCTCGATGTGGCTGCGCCGGTGGACCTCGCCGACATCCGTGAGTGCCTGCGCGTCGGGCTGCAGGCCGCCAACGGGTCCAATGCCCAGCCGTGGCGCTGGCTGGTGCTGACCGACCCGGCGCTGCGCACCAGGATCGCCGAGCTGTACCGCGAGGCGTACCTGCTGCGGGTCGGGGGACAGATGCTCGCCGACGTGTTGCCGGCCGGGACGCCCGAGGGCCGGATCATGTCGTCGACGGAGTGGTTGGTCGACAACATGGCCAAGGTGCCGGTGCTGATCATCCCGTGCTATCAGCCCTACCTGCCGCGCATCGACGGCGACGAGTCGTTCTACCAGGCGACGCTGTACGGCTCGATCTTCCCGGCGGTGTGGAACTTTCAGCTCGCCCTGCACACCCGCGGATACGGGACGTGCATCACGACCCTGCACCTGCACCGCGAGGAGGAGGTCCGGCAGTTGCTCGGCATTCCGGCGGGCTACGCCCAGGGTTGCCTGCTGCCGGTGGGCCGCCTGCGTGCCGGCCGCACGTTCCGGCCCGCCCATAGGCGGCCCGTCGGCGAGGTCGCCGCGCACGACGGCTGGGACGGCCCGGCGCTCTAGAATGGCGCTGGCACCGCCGTATGCAGCGGATTTGCAGCGCGAAGTCTGATAGCCTTTAACAAACATTTGGTTCGCTGAGAGGACGGATGCGTATGGTGGCGAATCCGCCGTCGTCCGGATCCGCGCGCCGTTGATCATGGCCAAGGCCGAGTCGTTGCGCGCCAGCGGCACAGCGGATTTCGGGTCGCGCCGCACCGAGATCCTGCAGACCGCCGCGTCGCTGATCGCCTCCACGGGGCTGCGGACGTCGCTGCAGGAGATCGCCGACGCGGCCGGCATCCTGCCCGGCAGCCTGTACCACCATTTTGAGTCCAAAGAGGCCATCCTGGTCGAACTGATCCGCCGCTACCAGGAGGACCTGGAAAGCATCGGCCGGACCGCCCAGGCCCGGCTGGACGAGCCCGATTCGCGGCCCCCGTCGGAGCGGATCGTCGAGCTGGGCAAGGCGATCGCCAACTGCGCGGTGCGGCACGGCGCCGCCCTGCAGATGTCGTTCTACGAGGGGCCCAGCGACGACCCGGAGCTCATCAAGCTGACCCAGCAGCAGCCCCTGGCCGTTCAGGAGGCGATGCTGCAGACGCTGCGCGCCGCCCGCTGGAGCGGCTACATCAAGCCCGACATCGACCTGCCCACGCTGTCCGACCGCATCTGCCAGACCATGCTGCAGGTGGGGCTCGACGTCATGCGCCACAACTCGCCGGCCAACCAGGTGGCCGAGCTGCTGTGCCGAATCATCTTGCAGGGCTTGGCAACCCGGCCCCTCACCGATGCGGCGCTGGACCGGTCCAACGCCTTCGCGGCCGCCAAAGACGTCATCGCCACCTGGGCCGACGACGGCGACACCGATCCCGACGACAAGGCCGCCCACGTCCTCGCGGTGGCCCGGACGGAATTCGGTCGCCGCGGGTACGAGGTGACCACCATCCGAGACATCGCGTCCGCGGCGGGTCTGGGCACCGGGACCGTCTACCGGGTGATCGGCTCCAAGGACGAGCTGCTCGCGTCGATCATGGAGTCCTTCGGGCGCAAGGTTGAGGCCGGCTGGGTCGCCGTGCTGCGCTCGGACGCCACGGCGATCGAGAAACTGGACGCGCTGAGCTGGGTCAACGTCAACGCCCTCGACCGCTTTTCCGACGAGTTCCGGATCCAGCTGGCGTGGATGCGCCAGTCCCCGCCGAACACGCCCAACCCCGGCTGGCTGTACGCCACGCGGCTACGGCAGATGAAATCGCTGCTCTCCGAAGGGATCCGGTCCGGCGAGATCGGCATCGACGCCCCATCCACGACCATGCTGGCGCGGTGCCTCATCGGCCTGCAGTGGATCCCGGAGAACATCCTCCGCGCGATCGGTAAGCGCGCCGCGCTGGTGCACGCCCGCGACACCGTGCTGCGCGGCGTCGCGGTCCGGGGCAATTAGGTATTGAACCTAATAACTGTTCTACATACAGTAGGGCGACTAGAATCTCATTGGCAGATAGCGAGAAGGGGATTTCCATGACCATTGTCGATCGCTTGCGCTACGACGGCAAGCGTGCGCTGGTTGTCGGGGGCGCGACGGGCATGGGCGCCGCCGCGGCCAAGTCGGCGGCCGAACTCGGCGCCGAAGTCATCGTGCTGGACTACGCGCCGGTGGACTACAAGGTCGCCCAGTCCGTCCAGGTAGACCTGCGCGACCCCGCGTCCATCGATTTTGCGCTCGAGCAGGTCAAGGGTCCCATCCACGCGGTGTTCTCCGCCGCCGGCGTCGCCGACGGAACGATCGACCTGATGAAGATCAACTTCATCGGCCACCGTCACCTGATCGACCGCCTGCTGGAAAAGGACCAACTGCCCAACGGATCGGCCATCTGCTTCATCTCCTCGGTCGCCGGCATGGGCTGGGAGAACGACCTGGACCTGATGCTGGACTTCCTGGCCACGCCGGACTTCGCGGCGGCCGAGGCGTGGTGCCAGGCGCACGAGGCCGAAGGGATCAACCACTACGGCACCAGCAAGAAGGTGATCAACACCTACGTGGCGACCCAGGGCTACCCGCTGGCGAAGAAGGGCATTCGCATCAACGCGATCTGCCCCGGCCCGACCGACACCCCCCTGGCCCAGGCCAACGCCGACCTGTGGCTGTCCTTCGCCCAGGACTACCGCGACGAGACCGGCTCCAAGGTGCACACGCCCGAGCAGATGGGCGACGTGATGGCCTTCCTCAACAGCGAGGCGGCCTGCGGCGTCAGCGGCGTCACCCTGCTCGTGGACTCTGGCCACACCATGGCCTCGATGACCGGCGCCTACGCGCCGGGCAAGCCGATCATCGACATCATCATGGGCAAGGTGAAGCTCTAGCGGCGATCGCGAGCACAGATCGCGTGTGATCTGGTGGCTTCGAGTGTGCGTGTAGGGCGGGATTCGGGGTCTGTTTGCCGCCCTAGGCTCACAACGAAAGCCACGGCTTCACAGTCGGCGTCCCGGCCTGGCGCGGCGTGGCGGCGCTAGTGTTGCGGGCATGGCTCGCATCGTCGTCATCGGCGGACACGGCAAGGTCGCCCTGCAGCTCGCCCGCATCCTGACCGAACGCGGCGACGAGGTGAGCTCGGTCTTCCGCAACCCCGGGCACTCCGACGACGTCGCGGCCACGGGCGCAACGCCGGTGGTGGCCGACGTCGAGCGCCTCGACACCGATGAGCTGGCCGGCCTGCTGACGGGCCACGACGCGGTCGTCTTCTCCGCCGGGGCGGGCGGGGGCGACCCGGCGCGCACCTACGCCGTCGACCGCGACGCGGCGATCCGGGTGATCGACGCCGCGGGGCGCGTCGGCGTCAAGCGGTTCGTGATGGTGTCCTACTTCGGCGCCGGCCCCGATCACGGTGTGCCGGAGGGTGATTCGTTCTTCCCGTACGCGGAGGCCAAGGCGGCCGCGGACGCGCACCTGCGCTCCAGCGGCCTGGAGTGGACGGTGCTGGGGCCGGGGCGGCTGACGATGGAGCCTGGGACCGGGCGCATCGCGATCGACGAAGCGAAGGGTTCGGTCTCGCGCACGGACGTTGCCGCGGTCGCCGCCGCCGCGCTGGCGGACGACTCGACGGTCGGCCGAACCATCGACTTCAACAACGGTGACGTCCCCATCGCCGAGGCGCTCCGGCGACGTTAGTAACGCCAAGGAACGACCGCCGTCACAAGCAGTGCCGGGCGCGCCGCGTCCGGCGGCCTATAGCCTCGTGGAATGGGCGTTGGGCCGTTGCCGTTGTGGCTTGTGTGCCCCGTCGGAATCGGCTGCGCGTCCGCCGGCGGTGACCCATCCGTCGAGTGTTAGGACGACAACGTGACCGCTCAAGCATTCACCGCCACCGTCACCGGCTCCCCCCGCATCGGGCCCAACCGCGAACTGAAGCGCGCCACCGAGGGCTACTGGGCCGGGCGCACCGACCGGGCCGAACTCGAGTCCGTCGCCGCGACCTTGCGCCGCGACATGTGGTCCCAGCTGGCCGCCGCGGGCCTGGACTCGGTGCCGGTGAACACCTTTTCGTACTACGACCAGATGCTCGACACCGCGGTCATGCTCGGCGCGCTGCCGGCGCGGGCGCGCGACGTCCCCGACGAGCTGGACCGCTACTTCGCCCTCGCGCGCGGCAACGAGGCGATCTCTCCGCTGGAGATGACGAAGTGGTTCGACACCAACTACCACTACCTGGTCCCCGAGATCGAGCCCGCGACGAAGTTCGCGCTGAACCCGGCCAAGGTGCTGTCGGAGCTCAAGGAGGCGCTGGGGCAAGGGTTTCCGGCGCGCCCGGTGATCATCGGGCCGATCACGTTCCTGCTGCTGAGCAAGGGCGTTAACGGCGCCGGCGCGCCGATCGATCGGCTGCAGGAGTTGGTGCCGTTGTACTCGGAGTTGCTCGCGCTGCTCGCCGACAACGGCGCGCAGTGGGTGCAGCTCGATGAGCCCGCGCTGGTGACCGACATCTCCCCCGACGCGCCCGCGCTGGCCGAGGCCGTCTACAACGCGCTGGGTGCGGCGAGCAACCGGCCCGCGATCCACGTCGCCACCTACTTCGGCGACCCGGGCGCGTCGCTGGCGGGGCTGGCCCGCACACCGGTCGAGGCCATCGGCGTCGACCTGGTTGCGGGCGCCGACGTCACGCTGGCCGGCATCCCGGAGCTGTCCCCCAAGCTGCTGGTGGCCGGCGTCGTCGACGGGCGCAACGTCTGGCGCACCGACCTGGAGTCGGCGTTGACCAGGCTGGCCGCTGTAGCGGATTCGGCTGCTACCGTGGCGGTTTCGACGTCGTGTTCCACGATGCACGTGCCGTACTCGCTCGATCCCGAGACCGGCCTGGACGACGCGCTGCGCAGCTGGCTCGCGTTCGGGGCCGAGAAGGTCACCGAGGTGGTGACGCTGGCGCGGGCATTGCACGAGGGGCGCCACGTCGTCGCCGAGGCGATCGCGGCCTCGAACGCCGCGGTCGCCTCCCGCAGGCGCGACCCGCGGCTGCGCAACGACGCGGTGCGCGCCCGGATCGACTCGATCGTCGCGTCGGGCACCCAGCGCGGCGACGCGGCCCAGCGCCGCGCCAGCCAGGAGGCCCGGCTGCATTTGCCCCCGCTGCCGACAACGACGATCGGCTCCTATCCGCAGACGTCGGCGATTCGCAAGGCGCGCGCGGCTTTTCGGGCCGGCGAGATCGACGAGGCCACCTACGTCGCCAAGATGCGCCAGGAGATCGCCGACGTCATCAAGCTGCAGGAGGAGCTGGGGCTCGACGTGCTGGTGCACGGCGAGCCGGAGCGCAACGACATGGTCCAGTACTTCGCCGAGCAGCTCGAGGGCTTCTTCGCCACGCAGAACGGCTGGGTGCAG
Source organism: Mycobacterium sp. NGS63 (assembly GCF_059812295.1). Classification (NCBI taxonomy): domain Bacteria; kingdom Bacillati; phylum Actinomycetota; class Actinomycetes; order Mycobacteriales; family Mycobacteriaceae; genus Mycobacterium; species Mycobacterium sp. NGS63. The sequence goes on along the minus strand of NZ_JCALCJ010000002.1, from coordinate 89,064 downwards.
TCCTACGGCAGCCGCTGCGTGCGCCCCCCGATCCTCTTCGGCGACGTGTCCCGGCCCCACCCGATGACCGTCGAGTGGATCACCTACGCGCAGTCGCTGACCGACAAGCCGGTGAAGGGCATGCTGACCGGGCCGGTGACGATCCTGGCGTGGTCGTTCGTCCGCGACGACCAGCCGCTGGCCGACACCGCCAACCAGGTGGCGCTGGCCATCCGCGACGAGACCGTGGACCTGCAGGCCGCGGGGATCGCGGTCATCCAGGTCGACGAGCCCGCGCTGCGCGAGCTGCTGCCGCTGCGCCGCGCCCAGCAGGAGGACTATTTGCGTTGGGCCGTAGGGTCTTTCCGGTTGGCCACCTCCGGCGTCGCGGACTCGACGCAGATCCACACCCACCTGTGCTACTCGGAATTCGGTGAGGTGATCGGGGCCATCGCCGATCTGGATGCCGACGTCACCTCCATCGAGGCCGCCCGCTCACACATGGAGGTGCTCGACGACCTGAACGCGGCCGGCTTCGCCAACAGCGTCGGCCCCGGCGTCTACGACATCCACTCGCCGCGGGTGCCCGGCACCGGCGAGATGGCCGAGTCACTGCGCGCGGCGCTCAGAGCCGTACCGGCGGAACGGCTTTGGGTCAATCCCGACTGCGGGCTGAAGACCCGCAGCGTCGACGAGGTGACCGCATCGCTGCGGAACATGGTCGCCGCGGCCCGCGAGGTGCGGGCGGGCGCCTAGTCCTGGCGAGCAGACGCAAAAGCCCGCGACACGCCGGCCATGCGGGGGCTTTTGCGACTGCTCGCGCTATTGGGTGACCACCTCGACGGGCAGGTCGTCGGCCCAGGGCTGGCGGGTCACCATGTCGGCGACGCGCACGACGCCGCGCTCGAACTCGCCCGTCGCGGCGTCCACCAGGCGGTAGGTCTGGGTCTGCCGGTGGATGGGCTGCGCGTCGAGCAGGACGACGCGCACCTCACCCGGCTCGAAGTGGCAGCGCTCCTGCATGGCGGCGATGAGTTGCTCGTTGTGCATGTGGCCGTCGCCGAAGTTCCAGCCGATGGCGGTGCTGCAGATCCGCTCGCCGTCGGTGATGACGTAGTCGTCCTCGTTCTGACCGGCCATCGCCCGGTGCGCCAGCGTGAACAGGGCGCGGCCGTGGGTGTTGAACCCGCGGAACGCATACCCCATGTAGATGGGGATCTGCGCGGCCTCCGGGCTGCCGTAGAACCGTTCCAGCTGGGCCTGCGGCATGCTGGCGATCGCCACGATGCCCCGGCCGATCTTCTCGTTGGCCGATCCCTTGATGCACCACAGCGTGGTGTCCCAGTTGCCGGCGTAATACCGCATGCCCGGCAGGAACGAGATCTTGCGCGGGAACATGTTGCCCAGCAACACGATTCCCGCGATGACGACGAACAGGATCACCACCACCACCGGGTGCCTCAGGTCGGCCAGTCCCAGGCGGGCGTGCGCGACGAACAACGACAGCACGCCGAAGATCATGAACACGTTCCACTCCAGCGGCACCCCCATCGGGATCGACACCAGGATGCCCAGGTGGAAACACACCATCACGAAGGCGGCCACCGTGATGGGCCAGCCGCCGTGGCAGAAGAACAGCGGCAGCGGCACCAGCATCTCGATGGCGGTGCTCACGTGGGCCAGAAAACGCGACAGCCGCCCGGGCCGCAGGTCGTCCGGGAACTTCTCGAAGAAGCGTCTTTTCAGCCAGCGGGGCCGCACCAGTGGGTTGTTGGACATCATCGTGGAGATGACGAACGGGAAGTGCTTGTTGAGCTTCGACGTCGCCGCGCCCATCCAGATCACCAGGAACACCACTTTGGACCCGACGATCATGTCGACCCCGCCGAACAGGAACGTCACCGCCATCGTGGCGTAGACCTCGCCGCGGGCGGCCAGGAAGATCACCTTGTCGCGCAGCCCGAGCACGCCGAGGGTGAGCAGGATCAGCACCACGCGCCACGTCGGGAGCAGCCCGACCGTCGTGCCCAGTTCGGGCACCGGGCCGGTCCCGTCGGAGAACAACGCCCACAGCGTCATCACCAACAGCGCCGCATACAACAACACGTCCACCGGGCGGCGCGCGGTGCCCCGGGTCAGCGGGACGCGATCCGGCCACGGGGGCAGCCGGATGGTGCCGAACCGCATCCAGTACAGGATCGAGCCCAGCGGTGGGAAGAACCGGTTGTTCAACGGCCCGAAGCCGCAACCCAGCCCGACGACCTCGAACAGCATCGTGTAGAGCACGACCTTCTCGAAGACGATCGGCTCGGACCACCAGTGCGCGACGTTGGTGAAGCCGCCCAGTCCGTTGGTCGCCGAGGCGAACAGCCAGCCGCCGAGGATGTAGAGCAGGATCTTGACGACATAGAACAGGTGCAGGACGACCGGCGTGCCGAAGCCGACCTCGGCCCAGTGCCGGGCCATCGGGCGGATCTTCTCGCTGCGCGTGCCCTTGCTCCATGCATCGAAGTCGACCTGGGGCAGCTCGGGCTTGAGAAATCCCATGGTTTGACAGATTAGAACGTGTTCTAGCCGCGTGGCATGGGGTGGGCGGAAACTTGGCCGGCGAGTCCCGCGCGAGGATACTTCCCCCATGAGCGGACTTCGATTCGGCGTCGTCGCGACAATCGCTGCTTTTTCATCGATCGCCGGGGTCGGTGTCGCCCGGGCCGACGTCCCCGGGCCTGGCGACGCCTGCACCGTGCTGCACGCCACCGCCCAGGACGTCAACGGCCGGACGATGTGGTGCAACCCCACGATGACCGGCAATCACAGCCTGGTGTGGCAGTACGGCGGGCCGTCCACGCCTTAGCCATATCGTGGCGCGGCGACTCGCCGCGGAATAAGATCCCTTTCGTCTCAATGAGTTTGCCCGCAACAATGGTCCGTCACGAGGGAAATCATGTCCAAGCTGTTCCGGGGCAGATTGTGGGTAGCGGCGATGATTGTTGTTCTCACCGCCGCTTCATGCTGTTCGCCTTCCGAGCGGACAGATGCCTGTCCCGGCCCGTCCGAGGAGGCCGCGACGCAACCCGCCGCCGACGCGGATGCGGGCTCGGGTATGGACGACATGCAGACGGCCAAAAAGCCGACCCAGGCCTGCGCCTTAATCAACCTGGCCGAGGATGATCCGGCGCCGCCGCCGTTGTACCCCTTCGTCGGAACCGCGCATTGGCCCGTGCCGTCGGGCCAGTCGTATTTTGATCAGGGCCTACAGTTCTTTTTCGCGTTCAACAACCGCGAATCCCTCAGGGCATTCCGCGCGGCGGCGGATGAGGCCGAGAGTGCTGGTCGTCGTTGCTCGGCATGCTACTGGGCCCAAGCGCTCCCCCTGGGAGTCGACATCAATATGCCGAAACAATCCGAACCCGACCGCAAGGCCGCGAGAGACGCCCTGCACCGCGCCATCGATGCGGATCCAAGTGCTAAGGACTGGGAAATCATCCGGGCCTTGTTCGAGCGCTACCAGGATTGCACCGTCAACGACCCGAGGCAGTGTCAGCGGCTTCGCAACCAAGCCTATTACCGCGGCATGAAAAGGGTGCTGGACGAGTTCGGCAGCGACGACCCCAATGTCATCACGCTTTTCGCCGATGCGGCCATGAACCTGACGCCCTGGAATTACTGGGACGAAAACGGAAATCCGATCACCGAGTGGAGCGGGCCGCTCGGGCAGGCACGGGCTGCTCTCGAGAAGGCGCTGGACTTCGGCCGGTTCCCGCAAAACGAAGGACCCGTCCACTGGTATATCCACCTGATGGAGGGGTCGCGCACGCCACGCAAGGCGAGACCATACGCGGGCCTGCTGGCGTCATTGGCGCCGAATGCAGGTCATCTGGTCCACATGCCGTCGCACATCTATTACCGCCTCGGGGAGATGCAGAACGCAATCTGGGCCAACAAGAAAGCCATCGACGCGGACGAAGCGTATTTTGCCAAGGAGGAGCTGTATCGCCCGAACGACGACCGCTATAGGTACGACTACTACCTCCACAATATTCATTTCCTCCTCGCCGCCGCGGTGTTGAGCGGCGACAGTCAGGACGTCGACCCTTATGCGAAGAAGCTGTTGGATTCGGCGCCCGACAAAGGGAAGGGAAGCGCTTCGGACAGATACCGCACCATCTACTACCTCACAAGATTGAATTTCTCCAGCACGGCGGACATTCGTCAGTTCCCGCAACCGGATTCTTTCGACCAGCAGCCGCTCGCAAATATCGCCTATGACTACACGCAGCTGATGGCGGATATCTGGGACGGAAATCGTTCCAGTAAATGGGCCGGCACATTCGGTGCCGACCTCGCAAGATATCGTCAGGATGCAGCCGACGAGGGCGAACAAAACCGGGACTGCAATCCTCCCGCGACGGGCGCCCAGCTCCCCAAAAATTACAAGGGCCTCTGTCTGGCCGCGATCCTGGATGAGCTGGGCCACGCCCGCACCGCCGCCTTGAACGCCAAGTGGGACGAAGCTTTCGACCGTGCGGACCGCGCCAGGGCGATCGAGGACACCCTGCCGTACAAGGAGCTTCCCGTATGGCTCTATCCCACGCGCCAAACCCTGGCCTCGATCCTGATCCGGAGGGCGGACCCGGCCCGACACGATCTGGACACGGCCAAGCGGCTGCTGTTGGAGAGCCTGAATAGACTCCCGGGCGCCGATCCCGACCAAGTCCCGACGGGAACTTTTCCCGGAAACGGTTGGGCTTTTTACGGGCTGTGGGAGGTCGCGAAGAGAGTCAGCCCGGCTGACGTCAACCAGGCCACTATGGATCTCAACGCCCACTGGTTCGGGACCGACAAATTCCGAAACCTCGACCGCATGTAGGTCGGCGGCCGTTAGCCGCACTCAAAGCCACAGCGCCGCAACGTAACTCAGTAAAAGATGCCCGGTGGCGTCGTCGGCGCGGCTTTCAGTACCGCGGGGTCGATGACGATATTCAGCGCGTCCACCGCCTCCAGCGTCGACAGGTCGTCCACAGCGGACAGGAACCGCCGCTGCTCGGCGGGATCCACGACGCCGTCGGCCAGCGTGGTGAACTTGTCGACGTACTGCCGACGGCCAAAGGGCCTGGCGCCCAACGGGTGAGCGTCGGCGACGGCGAGCTCGTCGACGATCACCTCACCGCTGTCGAGGGTGATCTCGGCGCGCGCGCCGAACGCCTTCTCCGCCGGGTCGCCGGCGTGGTAGCGGCGGGTCCACTCGGGGTCCTCGACAGTGGTGATCTTGCGCCACAGCGCGATGGTGTCGGGGCGGTGTGCCCGTTCGGGCGCGTAAGACCGCTCGTGGTGCCACGCGCCGTCCTGCAGCGCGACGGCGAAGATGTAGGGCAGCGAATGGTCGAGCGTTTCTCGCGACGCGTCGGGGTCGAATTTCTGCGGATCGCCCGACCCGGTCCCGATCACCACGTGGGTGTGGTTGCTGGTGTGCAGCACGACGGCCGCGATCCTATCGAGGTCGCCGACCCGCGCACGCATCCGCCGGGCCAAATCGATCGGGGCCTGGCTCTGGTACTCCGCCGAGTGCTCCTTGGTGTAGCTGTCCAGGATGGCGCGCTTGGGTTCGCCCGGCGCCGGCAACGGCACGCGGTACTCACATTCGGGTCCGCCCAGCAGCCGGGCGATCACGCCGTCCTCGCCCTCCCAGATCGGGGCCGGCGACCGCTCGCCGCGCATCGCCCGGTCGACCGCCTCGATGGCGACCTTTCCGGCATGCGCGGGCGCGAACGCCTTCCAGCTGGAGATCGAGCCCTTGCGGGATTGCCGGGTGCTGGTGGTCAGGTGCAGCGCTTGGCCGACGGCGTGATAGATCGTCTCGGTGTCCAGCCGCAGCATGGTGCCCAGGCCGGCGGCCACCGAGGGGCCCAGGTGCGCGACGTGGTCGATCTTGTGCTCGTGCAGGCAGATTCCGCGGGCCAGGTCGATCTGGATCTCGTACGCGGTGGCCATGCCGCGGATCAGGTCGGCGCCGCCCACGCCGAGCTGCTGCGCGACCGCGACGAGCGGGGGGATGTTGTCGGCGGGATGCGCGTACTCCGCGGCCAAAAACGTGTCGTGGAAGTCGAGCTCGCGCACCGCGACGCCGTTGGCCCAGGCCGCCCATTCGGCGGAGTAGGCGCCGCTAAGGCCGAAGACCCGGGCCCCGCGTGGGCTGCGGTGCGCCAGCGCCTGCGCGCGGGCCACCGTGACCGGACGGCGCAACACGGCCGCGGCGCTGACGCCGGCGTTGTCGATGATCCGGTTCGCCACCATCCCCGCGGTTTCCGGCTCGACGGCGACCGGGTCGGCGGCCACGTCCGCGATCTTGGCGGCCAGGTGTTCGGCGCGCGGGAAGTCGTCGGCGCTGCGCCGCGCCCGGACCGTGCGCACCAACATGATCACCGCCGAGAAGCTCGGATATGAGGTAGTGCACTACCCTATCGGCGCCCGTCGCGGCCCCGCATGCTGATCCGCAGTGATTGACCCACAGTCGCGCTGAAAGGTGTGTCGCAATGCCGGTATTGGGTGAGCGGGCGGTGGTTTTGGGAGCGAGCATGGGCGGGCTGCTCGCCGCGCGGGTGCTGGCCGACTTCTTCGGGGACGTCACAGTATTCGAGCGCGATGAGCTCTCAGACGATCCCGTCAACCGCCGGGGGGTGCCGCAGGGACGGCACGTGCACGCCCTGCTGCCGCGCGGCGCCCACGTTCTCGACGAGCTCTTTCCCGGGCTGCTCGACGAGCTGGTCGCCGCCGGTGCGCCGGTGTGGGACGACGGCGACCTCACCAAGGGCTACTTCTCCTACAACGGCCGCCGGGTGCTGAAGTCGGGAGCGCTGGCCGCCGACCCGCAGGAAATGGCGCTGTATATGCCGAGCCGGCCGCTGCTGGAATGCCACGTCAGGCGGCGCCTGCGGCAGCTGGGGAACGTCACGGTCCACGCCGGCCGCGACGTCACCGAATTGACCGCGGCCCCGGACCGCAGTCGCATCACCGGGGTGCGCGTGGCGCACCGCTCCGGTGGCGGTCCGCAGGAGATGACGGCGGACCTCGTCGTGGACGCGATGGGCCGCGGCGCCCACACGCCCGCCCTCCTCGAGAGCCTGGGTTATGGGCGACCGGCCGAGGATCACATCACCATGCACACGACCTACGTGAGCCAGGCGCTGCGGATCCCACCCGGCACGCTGCACGAAATGCTGGCGCTCGTCAGCCCCGCGCCGGGGCGGCCCAAGGGCATGTTTTTGGTTGGCTACGAGCGCGACACCTGGATTTTCACGGTCTACGCGCTGGCCGGACACGAGCCGCCGCGGGACCTGGACGGCATGCTGTCCTACGCGCAGGAGTACGGGCCGGCCCACTTGCTGGCGGCGGTGCGCGCCGGCGCACCCGTCGGGCCCGTGGTGCAACATCGCATGCCGTCCAGCCAGTGGCGACGCTACGACAAGATGCGTCGGCTCCCCGACGGCCTGCTGGCCTGTGGCGACGCGATCTGTAGCTTCAATCCTATTTACGGCCAAGGAATGTCGGTCGCCGCGCTGGATGCCGTGGCGCTGCGGGACTGTCTGCGTCGGGGCGTCGCCGACCTGCCCAGGCGGTACTTTCGCGCCACGGCCAAGGCGATCGGTGTGGCGTGGAGGACCGGGGCCACTTCCGACCTGGCGTTCCCGGAAGTCCAAGGGCGACGGACACGCTCGATGCGGATGACCAATCGGCTGGTGGAACGCGTGCTGGCCGCTTCCGAGTCCGATGTCATGATCGGCACCCAGTTCTTCCGGGTCACCGGGCTACTCGATCCGCCCACGCGCCTGCTGCGCCCGTCGTTCCTCTACCGCGTGGCCGCCGTCAATCGGCGTGATGCGCAACGATCCTCGCAGTCCGGACAGGACGTCGATCTGGCGTCCAGCGGTTCGACGCTCCCTTAACCGACGAATCCGCGCGAACACCTACCGCCGGTACCCCGTGGGTGTAGTTTGCTGCTGGGACGAAACCAGCTGAGGAGCCAGCCGTGTCGGAGGTCGATTACTGCGTGGTCGGCGCCGGGTTCGCGGGCCTGACCGCCGCCCTGCGGCTGAAGCGAGCGGGTCACTCGGTGGCCTTGCTGGAGGCGCGCGACCGGGTCGGCGGGCGCACGTTCACCGAATATCGGCCGGACGGAACGTGGGTCGACCGGGGTGGCGCGTGGATCGGGCCGGGCCAGGACCGCGTCTACGCGCTGATGAACGAGTTCGGGGTGCCGGAGTACAAGCAGCACAACGACGGCGACGCCATGATGATCGTCGGCGGGAAGAAGCATCGCTACGGCGGCGCCATCCCCTGGACGATGAACCCGTGGACCGTCATCAACCTGGGTCTGGGCCTGCGCGCCGTGGAAAGCATGTGCAAATCCGTTCCGCTCGAATCCCCTTGGGAGGCAGAGCGAGCCGAGGAGTGGGACCGCATCAGCCTGGCCGAATGGATCGAAAACAACACGATGTCCAGGCCGGCCCGGGAGATGCTGGACATGGCCCTGTCCGGGCTCTACACCTCGGCGGGGTCGGAGACGTCATTGCTGTGGGCGTTGCTGCAGACGGGATCCGCCGGCGGCCCGACCTTCGCCATCTCGGGCAAGGGTGGCTCCCAGGACGCCCGCCCGGTCGGCGGGATGGGCGCCATCTACGGGCCGATGGCAACCGAAGTCGGTGACGCGCTGCACCTTTCGCAACCGGTCCGCCAGATCGCCCAGGACGACGGCGGCGTGACCGTCCGCGCCGACGGCATGACGGTGCGGGCACGGCGGGCGGTCGTCGCGATCCCCTTGGCGATCGCGACATCGATCGTCTACGAACCGATGCTGCCGGTGGACCGGGCCTTTTTGCATCAGCGGATGCCGAGCGGCGCGGTCGTCAAGATCTCGGTCGTCTACGACGAGCCGTTCTGGCGCGCCGACGGGTTGTCGGGCCAGTCGGCCGCGCCGGGATCCCCGGCGACCCTGACCATCGATGCCTGCACCGACACCGGCAGCCCGGGCGTCATGTGCGTCATCAGCGAGGGACCCGCGGCACGGCGGCTGGGCAGGCTCGACGAGGCCGAGCGCCGGGCGTTGGTCATCGGCGAGCTCGTCGATCGGTTCGGCGCAAAGGCCAACGCGCACCGCGAATTTCACGAGCAGAACTGGACCGTGGACCGCTATTCCGGCGGCGGCATGATCAGCCACGCCGCGCCCGGGGTGCTCACCCAGTTCGGTTACACCCTGCGCGAGCCCTGCGGGCGCGTCCACTGGGCCGGCACCGAGAGCTCGGCGATCATGTGCGGGTGGGTCGACGGGGCGATTCGCTCGGGCGAGCGCGCCGCGGCCGAGGTGATGGCGCACGACGCCGCGGGCGCGGCCCTGCCGGCCTAGCCGACGTCTGCCGCTACGGGTCGTCTTCATCGTCGTTGTCGGTGAAGCGTTCGGGGTGGTGGTAGGCGTTGGTCCTGGGCTGTCCGTGATCCAGGTGTGCGGGTGGGATCCATTCGGTTTCGCCTCGGGCGTTGATGCGGGTGGTCCAGCCCTGTTCGGCCAGGCGGTTGTCGGGGCCGCAGGCCAGGGTGAGTTCGTCGATGTGGGTGCGCCGGGTGGCTTGCCAGCCTTTGATGTGATGGACCTGGCTGTGATACGCCGGGGCGGTACAGCCCGGCTTAGTGCAACCACGGTCCCTGGCGTACAAGACTATTCGCTGCGCCGGAGACGCCAACCGGTTGGTGTGATACAGCGCCAGCGGTTTGCCGTCGTGGAAAATCGCCAGGTAGTGATGCGCATGGGCGGCCATGCGGATCACGTCGGCCATGGGCAGCAGGCTGCCCCCGGCGGTCAGGGCCTTGCCGGCGGCGGCCTCGAGCTCACGCAACGAGGCGATGGCCACGATCCCTACCGGTAGCCCGTTGTGGCTGCCCAGCTTCCCGGAGGCGAGCAGGGCGCGCAGCGCGGCGAGGAAAGCGTCGTGGTTGCGCTGGGCGGTGCTGCGGGTGTCGCGGCGCACCGCCTCGTCGTCGGGGGTGTCGTCGACGACGGGGGTGTCGTCGTCGGGGTTGCAGGCGCCGGGGGCGGCCAGCTTGGCCAACAGCGCCTCGATCGCGGCGCGCAGCTCGGGGGTGACCAGCCCGCTGATGCGTGACATGCCGTCGAATTCCTGCTTGCCGAAGACGATGCCGCGCCGGCGGGCGCGCTCGCGGTCGCTGAAGTCGCCGTCGGGGTGGATCCAGTCCATGATCCGCTGGGCATACTTGGCCACCTCGTCGGGCCGGTACTGGGTGGCCTTGCCGGCCAGATCCTTCTCGGCGGCCTCGCGCAGCGCCGGGTCCACCTCGTCGGGCAGATGGGCGAAGAAACTGCGGATCACCTTCACATGCCCATCGCCGATCAACCCCTGGCGTTGGGCGGCCGCGGTCGCGGCAAGCCGCGGCGCCAGCGGTTCACCCGTCAGCGCGCGGCGCTGACCGAGATCCTCGGCCTCGGCGAGGCGCCGACCGGCCTCGGCCTTGGTGATGCGCAACCGGTCGGCCAGCGCCGTGACCAGGCTGCCGCCCAGCTCGGCGGGGCCGGCCTGGGCGTCGAGCTGATTGATCAGCGTGTGTTGGGGGGCGCGCAGCCGCCGCGCGGCGCGCTCGAGGCGCTCCAGCACCCGCAACCGCTCCGGGGTGGTGAGCACATCGAAGGACAACGCGCCCACCCGGTCCAGGCCGGCATCGAGCGCGTCGAAGGCTTCGACGATCTCCTCGCGACTGCTGCAACCCATACCGCCGACACTACGAACCATCACCGACAAGAATCCCGACAATGTGACGCCTGAAACCAAAGTGACACAAGAAATTTCGCGCGCCCCGGGAGCCGCCGCCGTTAGACGCACAAACCCCGCCCAAGGTTCCATCGAATCGGCTTAGCGCCGTTCGAGCTCCCCACGCGCCTGGTTCCACGGAAATCCGTTGTCCGAGGCCGTCGGGTAGACCGTCGCCCGGCGCAGCACCGGAAACACGGTGCCGGACAGTTCGGCGATGACGGCGGCGGTCAGCGCCGATCGCCGCCGCAGCTCGCGTTCCTCCTGCCGGACGAAGACGACGATGTACCCGGTGGCGGCAAGCGCGAAGAGCAGATGCCCCGCCGTCATCAAAGGGGTGGCCCAGAACGCGACCACGAAGCCGGACATAACCGGGTGGCGCGCCGGCCAAGACACCGGTTGAGAACCGAAACTCGCGCCGTCGGAACGCTTGACGGCTCCGATCGCGACGACCGCCCAGCCCAGCCAGAACATCGCGTGCAACCCCCACCGGCCCGTCGGTGACGGTACCTCCCACACCACCGCGGGAATGGGACGCCATTGCCAATAGAGCAGGAACAGCGTGAGGCTCCCGAACAACACATAGCTGCCGCGTTCCATCGACTGCGCCAGGAAGCGCGCCCACCACCGCCGGAACACCGGATCCGCCATGACGCTCTGCTGGAACGCGAACAGGCCGAGCAGCAGCAGATCGACCACGACCGCCTTGTGCGGCGACGCGGTCACCGCGTGGTCGATGCTGCGCGGCATCGCGATGTTGCCGACGAAGCCGATCCCGCACAGCAGCGCTGCGCGAGACAGCAGGTAGCACGCCGCACCGTAGCCCCGGATCACGTTGTCCCGCAGACCCACTAGCCGACCCCGACACGCGGCACCACGCTCGGCCGCGACTGCACCACATGGTTCGGGCTCGCCCCACCGCGGCCCATCATCCCGGCGGGGGCACCGCCGCCCATGCCGCCCATCGGCATCGGCATCATCGGCATCCCGCCCATCGCGGCGCCGTATCCCCCTGCGGCACCGGGCATTCCGCCGCCGAGCCCCGACATCGCCGAGCTGACCATCCGGGTGGGAGTCGAGCCCTGCCACGTCGGCGGCACCGACATCGCCCCCACCAGCCGCGCCTGGCCCAGGCCCGCCGACATGGCCAGGCCCCCGCCACCGCCGAGCGGCTTGAACGCGGTGTCGCCCACGAACTTCGGGGCATCGGCCCCGATCGCGGCCGCGCCGGCCAGCCCCGCCGTCCCGGCGTTCGCGCCCTGGGCCAACGACATGATCGGGGACATCAGCATGCTGACCGGAAGCGATGCGACCTCCGCCAGCGACGACAACGACTGCAGGGGCACACCGGAAGCCAGCGACTGCAGCGTGCCCACCACGAGCGGGACCGCGCCGGCGACGCCCGCCGGGTCGAGTGGCGGCGAGGCGAACGGCGTCAGCGACGACGCGACCGCCATTGCCCCGGCGTGATAGCCGAGCATCGCGGCGACGTCCTGCGCCCACATCTCCGCGTAGTGGAATTCCGTCGCCGCGATCGCCGGCGTGTTCTGGCCCAGAAAGTTGGTGGCCACCAACGACATCAGCTGAACCCGGTTCGCCGCCACGGCCGCCGGGTGAACGGTCACCGTCTGCGCCGCCTCGAACGCCGTGGCCGCCGCGCGGGCCTGCGCCGCGGCCCCCTCGGCCCGCGCCGCCGACCCCGCCAGCCACCGCACGTACGGCGCGGCGGCGCCCGCCATCGCCTCGGCGGCCGGGCCCGACCAGGGCGCGGCGGTCAACGCCGCGACCACCGAGGCGAACGACGTCGCCGACGCCCGCAGGTCGGCGGCCAACCCCTGCCACGCCGTCGCCGCCGCGAACAACGGACCCGCCCCCGCGCCCGCGTACATGCGCGCGGAATTGATCTCCGGCGGCAACAACGAAAAGTCCGACATCACTGGAAGAATCCGGCCACGGCGTCGCGCTTGTTGAAGAACCCCGAGTCGTCGTTGCCCGAGTTGCCGACGCCCGAGTTGAAGACGTTCGAGTTGCCGATGCCGATGTTGTCGAAGCCGGTGTTGCCGATGCCGGCGAGGAAACTGCCCGAGTTGTCGATGCCGACGTTGTTGCCGTTGCCGGAGTTTCCGAAGCCCGCTTCCTCGGCCAGGCCGGTGTTCTGGAAGCCGGAGGTGTCGCCGCCGCCCGTGTTGAAGAACCCGGAGCTGCCGATTCCCGCGTTGCCGAAGCCCGAATTCTTCACGCCCACAGGCGTGATCGCACTGCCGAAGCCGGTGTTCAGGCTGCCCGAGTCGAAGCCGCCGGTATTGCTGGAGCCGGAGCTCCCCCACCCGGTGTTGATGTTGCCGGCGTTGAAGTCACCGGTGTTGAGGCTCCCCGCGTTCCCGCTGCCCATGTTCTGGAAGCCGGAGTTGTCCATCCCGAAATTCTGGGAACCGCCGTTGAGCATCCCCATGTTGTTCGCGCCACCGTTGGCGAAGCCGAAGTTGGAAAATCCGCTGTTCCAAAACCCGGTATTGCCCTGGCCCGCGTTGGTGAAGCCGGTGTTGAAGCTGCCCGAGTTGCCGAAGCCGAAGCTGTGGTTGCCCGAGTTGAAGATGCCGACATTCCCGGTGCCCGAGTTGAAGAAGCCGATGTTGCCGGTGCCCGAGTTGCCGAAGCCGATGTTACCGATCCCGGAATTCAGTGCGCCGACGCCGATCTGGTTGTCGCCGGTCAGCCCGAACCCGATGTCGTTGTTGCCGGTGTTGCCGAACCCGAAGTTGTTGTTGCCCGTGTTGGCGATGCCGACGTTGTTGTTGCCGCGGTTGCCGACGCCCATGTTGGCGTCGCCGCGGTTGCCGCTGCCGAGGTTGCCGTTGCCCAGATTGCCGTTGCCGGTGTTGGCGTTGCCCAGGTTTCCGGCGCCGACGTTCCCGATGCCGTTGTTGCCGAAGCCGGTGTTGGTGTTGCCCGCGTTTCCGCTGCCCATGTTCTGGTTGCCGCGGTTGCCGCTACCGATGTTGCCGAGGCCGTTGTTGCCGTTGCCGACGTTGGTGTTGCCGATGTTGCCGCCGCCCACGTTGCCGTTGCCGGTGTTGCCGCTACCCACGTTTTGATTGCCGGTGTTGCCGCCGCCCACGTTCTGGCTGCCGGTGTTGCCCGGGCCGAGGTTGAGGTTCGCGAGCGCCGCCTGCACCTGACCCAGCGGCCCGGGCAGGTTCTGCAGCGCCTGCGCCATCGGGGCCAGCCGCGCGGCCACCGCCGAGGCCCCGCCGTGGTAGCCCACCATCGCGGCCACATCGGCGGCCCACATCTGCTCGTACTGGGCCTCGGCCGCCGCGATCGCCGGGGCGTTGAGCCCCAACAGGTTCGACCGCACCAACGACACCAGCTGGCTGCGGTTGGCCGCCACCGCCCCCGGATGCACCGTCGCGGCCACCGCCGCCTCGAACGCCGACGCCGCCGCCCGCGCCTGCCCCGCCGCACCCTGCGCCTGGGCCGCCGCCGCCGACAGCCAGCCCGCGTACGGCGCGGCCGCGCCCAGCATCGCCGCGGCCGCGGGGCCCTGCCAGGCCCCGCCCGTCAGGCCCGCCGTCACGGACCCGAACGAGCTCGCCGCCGAACCCAACTCGCCCGCCAGCCCCTCCCAGGCCGCCGCCGCGGCCAGCATGGGGCCCGGCCCGGCACCCAGATACACCCGCGCCGAATTGACCTCCGGCGGCAGTACCAGGAAGTTCATCGCCACGTCCCTTCGTCGATCGCACTCGGCGGGACCTGCGCAGCGAACGCGCGAACCGCCCCCGATGTCTATTGACAGCGAGTCAAATATGTGGGGCGTGACGTCGAACTAACGTCGGTCGAATCGCGTAGATACACAACATGAGGGGTCGTAATTGCAGCCGGGTGCGGGGTCGTAGACCCGCCCCACGGCAAAGGGTCCACCCGCGCGCCCGGGTCGGTCGCGGTTCCCGCCGCCGCCCCGATGACCTCCATCTTTTTCGGGTGGTATGCGTCCCGCGGTGGCGGGCATGAGCGAAACTGATGTCCGCGCGGATATTGGGTCACGCAACGGGCGTGACCGCGGCGCGAGGGAGCTTATGCCCGCAGGAACGGTGACCCTGCTTCTCGCCGACTTCGACGGCTCCGAGCGACTCTGGGAGACCCGGCCGGAGCAAATGACGGCCGCCCTCGTGCGGCTCGACCGCCTGGCCGCCGAGGTCGTCGCCGCGCACGACGGCGTGCTGGCGGAGGAACCCGGCGCCGACGGGGGCTTCGTGGCCGCGTTCGCGCACGCGACCAACGCCGTGGCCTGCGCGGTGGAGCTGCAGCGCGCGGCGCTGGCGCCGATCCGGCTGCGCGTCGGCGTGCACACCGGCGAGGTGCAGCTGGACGACGCCGGCGCCTATGTCGGCCCGACGCCCGACCGGGCCGCCCGGCTGCGCGACCTCGCGCACGGCGGCCAGATCCTGGTCTCGGGCATCACCCGCGACCTGGTCGCCGACGAACTCCCCGACGACGCCTGGGTGACCGACCTGGGCGCGCATCAGCTCGGCGACCTGCCCCGCCCGGAGCGGGTGGCGCAGCTGTGCCATTCGGACCTCGACGTCGAGTTCCCGCCGCTGCGCACCACCGGCAGCCTCGTTCCGCACGGCCTGCCGGTGCAGCTGACCCGCTTCGTCGGCCGCGTCACCCTGACCGACGACGTGGCCAAGGCGCTGTCGGAGAACCGGCTGGTGAGCCTGGCCGGCACGGGCGGCGTCGGCAAGACGCGGCTGGCGGTGCAGGTCGCCGCGCAGGCGGCCGCCGAGTTCGACGGCAACGTGTGGTTCGTCGATCTCACACCGGTCACCGACGCCGAGGTGGTGCCGGTCGCGGCGATCCGCGCGCTCGGCCTCCCCGACCAGCCGGGCCGCTCGGCGACCGAAACGCTGGTGCGTTTCCTCGGCGACCGCGAGGCGCTGCTGGTGCTCGACAACTGCGAGCACCAACTCGACGCGTGCGCCGACCTGACCGTCGCGCTGCTGGGCGCCTGCCCGCAGCTGACCATGCTGACGACCAGCCGCGAGCCGCTCGGCGTGGCCGGCGAGCTGACCTGGCGGGTGCCCGCGCTCTCGCTCGCCGACGAGGCGATCGAGCTCTTCGTCGACCGGGCGCGCCTGGCCCGGCCCGACTTCAGCATCGCCGTCGACGACAGCGCCGCGGTGCGCGAGATCTGCGACCGGCTGGACGGCCTGCCGCTGGGCATCGAGCTCGCGGCGGCGCGCGTGCGGATGATGTCGCTGGCCGAGATCCTCGACGGACTGCGCAACAGGTTCCGGCTGGTGACCGACGTTCCCGCCGGCACGCGCGGCAAGCGGACCCTCGGCGGGTCGGTCGACTGGTCGCACACGCTGCTCAGCGAGCCGGAACGCCGGCTGTTTCGCCGGCTGGCGGTCTTCCGGTCCGGGTTCGACCTCGACGCCGCGCGGATCATCGGCGACGGCGATCCCGCGCAGCAAGTGCAGGTCCTCGACCGGCTCGCCCAGTTGGTGGACAAGTCGCTGGTCGTCGCGGAAAACGCCGGCGACCGGACGCGGTTTCGGCTGCTGGAGACGGTGCGTCACTACGCGATGGCACGGCTGCGGGAATCCGGCGAAGCCGACGAGGTCCACGCCCGCCACCGCGAGCACTACGCGGCGCTGGCCGCGCTGCTGGACAGCCCCGCCGACGCCGACCACCAGCGCCGCATCGAACAGGTCGAGATCGAGATCGACAACCTGCGCGCCGCGTTCGAATGGTGCCGCCACAACGGGGAGATCGAGCGCGCGCTGGAGCTGACGTCGTCGCTGCAACCGCTCTGGCAGACGCGGGGCCGCATCCAGGAGGGCCTGGCCTGGTTCGACGCCACCCTCCCCGAGGGCGACGCGCGGCACTCGGACATCTCGGCGCTGGTGCGCGGGCGGGCGCTCGCCGACAAGGCCGCCCTCGACGCGTCGCGCAGCATCGGCGACAACCTCGAGCAGGCGCAGCAGGCCGTGGCCATCGCCCGCGAGCTCGACGACCCCGCCCTGCTGGCGCGCGCGCTCACCGCCTGCGGCGCGATCGCGTCGTACAGCGCCGACGCCGCGCGCCCGTACCTCGCCGAGGCGATCGGCATCGCCCGCGCGCTCGACGACCAGTGGCGGCTGACGCAGATCCTGACCTGGCAGGCCAACGGCGCCTTCTACGCGGGCGACCCGATCGCCGCGGGCGCGGCCTCGCGGGAGGGATGCGAGCTCGCCGACGCGATCGGCGACCGGTTCGACGCGCGTTCGTGCCGCTGGACCCTCGGGTTGGCGCAGCTGATGCAGGGCGAGTTGGCCGAGGCCGTCGCGCAGTTCGAGGCGGTGACCGCCGACGCCGACGCGTCGCACGACGTGCTGTTCCGGTGGGGCGCCCGGCTGAGCCTGAGCCTTGCCCTCGCCTTCCGGGGCGAGACCGGCGCGGCCGCGGCCGAGGCCGACGCGTCGCTGCGGGCCGCCGCCGACCTGTGGCCGTACAACGAGGGATTCAGCTACGCGGTCTCGGCCACCGCGGCCGTGGCCGCCGGCGACGTCGCGGCCGCGGCCGAGGCGACCGAGGCGGCCCAGCAGCGGCTCAGCGTGCAGGGCGAGCTCGGGGCGGCGATCGCCAACCCGATCGCCGAGGTCGCGCTGGCGCGCGGCGACCTGATCGAGGCCGGGCGCCGGGCCGACCAGCAGGTCGCGGTGTCGTCGGGCTGGCACCTGGCCCGCGCGCTGACCACGCGGGCGCGCATCGCCCTCGCCAAGGGCGAGCCGGACCAGGCGGACCGCGACGCGCACAAGGCGCTGGGCTGCGCGGCGGAATGCGGGGCGCACCTGGCCGTGCCCGACGTCCTCGAGTGCCTCGCCCGGCTGGCCGCCGACGGGCAAAGCCCGCGCGACGCGGCGCGGCTGATGGGCGCCGCCGACACGATCCGCCGGCGGATCGGGGTGGTCCGCTTCCGGATTTACGACGCGGATCACGAGCGGGCGCTCGCGGCGATTCGCGACGGGCTGGGCGACGAGGACTTCGACGCCGCGTGGGCCGAGGGCGCCGGCCTGTCGCTGGAGGAAGCCGTCGCGTACGCGCGCCGCGGCCGTGGGGAGCGCAAGCGCCCGAGCAGCGGCTGGGGCTCCCTCACCCCGACCGAACGGGACGTCGCGCGGCTGGTCGCCGACGGCCTGGCGAACAACGAGATCGCCGCGCGGCTTTTCGTCTCGCGGCGGACCGTGCAGACCCACCTCACGCACGTGTACGCGAAGCTCGGCATCAGCTCGCGGGTGCAGCTCGCCCAGGAAGTGACCGGTCACGGCTGAGCCGCGGCACGCGTGCGCGGGACTGCTACGTACTTCGACGGGCGAATCTACGACCCCCCGGCGTGCGCAATCTACGAGCTATGACCGACGTACGTCGGCGGGCCGCCTCGCATCCTTGAGTCGAATCCACAGCGTCGGCTGGGGTGGCGACCGCATCCCGGAACGCGTGCTGACGACCGGGAGGACGCGATGTCGTTCGTATTGGTGGCGCCCGAGATGCTGGCTGCGGCGGCAACGGATGTGGGAAACATCGGATCGGCGCTGAGCGCGGCCCATGCCGCCGCGGCGGCGCCGACCACGGCGATAGTGGCCGCCGGCGCCGACGAGGTGTCGGCGGCCCTGGCGTCGCTATTTTCCGGGCATGCGCAGCTGTATCAGGAGATCAGCGCCGAGGCGGCGACCTTCCATCAGCAGTTCACCCAGGCGATGAGTGTCGGCGCGACAATGTATTCGGCGGCCGAGGCGGCGGCCGCGTCCCCGCTGCAGAGCCTGCTGGACGGCATCAATGCGCCCATCCAGGCGGCAACCGGGCGCCCACTGATCGGCAACGGGACCAGCGGAACCCCGGGGACCGGGCAGAGCGGCACGCCCGGCGGCTGGCTGATCGGCAACGGCGGCGCCGGCGGATCCGGCACACCCGGAACCAACGGCGGCAACGGCGGCAACGGCGGCGCCGCCGGGCTGATCGGCCTCGGCGGGGCCGGCGGGGCGGGCGGATCGGCCACGACCGGAACCGGCGGGACCGGCGGGACCGGCGGGGCAGCCGGGCTGTTCGGCGCGGGCGGCGCGGGCGGCGCCGGCGGCGGCTCGATCCAGGGAGCCGGCGGGACCGGCGGGGCCGGCGGCAACGCCGGCATGCTCTCCGGCGCGGCCGGGACCGGCGGCGCCGGCGGGTTCACCCAGAGCAACACCGCGTCCGGCGGGGCCGGCGGCGCCGGGGGCGCCGGCGGGATGCTCTCGGGCGGCGGCGCCGGGGGGATGGGCGGGTTCAGCGACGCCGGGACCGGCGGGGCCGGCGGCGCCGGCGGAATCGGCGGCATGTTCGGGCCCGGCGGCACCGGCGGCCATGGCGGGGAAAGCCAGGGCGGCATCGCCGGCGCCGGCGGGACCGGCGGGGCCGGCGGCGTGTTCGGCGCCGGCGGCGCCGGCGGCAGCGGCGGGCACGGCGCAACCTTCGGCGGGGCCGGCGGAACCGGCGGCAACGCCGGCATGCTCAGCCTCGGCGCGGCCGGCGGCGCCGGCGGCATCGGCGGCGAAGGCGTCACCCCGGGCGGCTTCGGCGGCGCCGGCGGGGCCGGCGGCAACGGCGGCATGTTCTTCGGCGACGGCGGGGCCGGCGGCAACGGCGGGTTCGGCGCCCAGAACGGTGGCAAGGGCGGGGCGGGCGGCGCCGCCGGCATGCTCAACGGCTCCGGCGGTGCGGGTGGCACCGGCGGGGCCGCCGGCACCAGCATCGGCGGACCCGGCGGCGCCGGCGGCGCAGCCGGGATGTTCGGGAACGGCGGCAACGGCGGCAGTGGCGGCGCCGGCGGCAACGGCGCCGGCAGCATTGGCGGCAACGGCGGGGTCGGCGGCAACGGCGTGCTGATCGGCGACGGCGGCAACGGCGGCAACGGCGGGACGGGCACGTTCAACCCGGGCAAGCCGGGCGCGGGCGGCACCGCCGGCCAGGTGCTGGGGCTCGACGGATTCAACGCCCCGGCCAGCGCCTCGCCCATGCACACCATGCAGCAACAGGCAATCGCTGCGATCAACGCGCCCGTCCAGGCGGCGACCGGGCGCCCGCTGATCGGCAACGGCGCCAACGGCGCCGCGGGGACCGGAGCGGCGGGCGGGGCCGGCGGCATCCTGTTCGGCAACGGCGGCCTCGGAGGATCGGGCGCCGCGGGCGGGGCCGGCGGAGACGGCGGTGCGGCAGGGCTGATGTTCGGCTCCGGCGGCGCCGGCGGCGCCGGCGGTGCCTCCGCGACCGCCAGCGGCGGGGCCGGCGGGGCCGGCGGGTCGGGCATGCTGTTCGGTTCCGGCGGCGCCGGGGGCGCCGGCGGTAGGACGACGGGCGCGGGCACCACCGGCGGGGCCGGCGGTACCGGCGGCAGTGCGGGGCTCCTCCTCGGCGCCGCCGGCAACGGCGGGGCGGGCGCGGGCACCGGCACGGGCGGGGCCGGCGGGGCCGGCGGCGCCGGCGGGCTGTTCGCCAACGGCGGGGTCGGCGGGTACGGCGGGTTCGGCGGTACGGCCGGGGCGGGCGGCGCCGGGGGCGTCGGCGGGCTGTTCTCCGGCGGCGGCGACGGCGGCGCCGGCGGCTCGGGCTCCAGCGCCGCCGGTGCCGGCGGGTCCGGCGGCGCCGGCGGGCTGTTCGGCGGGGGCGGCGGTGGCGGCACCGGCGGTTTCGGGCTCTCGGGCACCGGTGGACGCGGCGGGGCCGGCGGCAACGCCGGAATATTGAGCATGGGCGCCGGGGGCGGCGCCGGCGGCTTCGGCGGGTCCGTCTTCAACGGCAACGGCGGGGCCGGCGGCAATGGCGGCGCGGGCGGCTTCCTCGTCGGCGACGGCGGTGCCGGGGGCGCCGGCGGCGCCGGCTTGTTCAACGCCACGGGCGGTACCGGCGGCACCGGCGGCAATGCCGGTCTGCTCAACGGCTCCGGCGGCGCGGGCGGCGCCGGGGGCGCCGCCGGCCTGAGTGCTCTCACCCAGGGCGGCGCTGGCGGGGCCGGCGGCAAGGCCGGGGCGATGGGCAGCGGCGGTGACGGCGGCTCCGGCGCGGACGGTCACGGCGGCGCCGGCGGCGCCGGCGGGAACGGCGGCAACGCCCTCCTGATCGGCGACGGCGGCAACGGCGGCAACGCCGGCACCGGCCCACCGAATGGAACGCCGGGGACCGCCGGCGCCGGCGGGCTGCTGCTCGGCCAGAACGGCAATATCGAATCGGCGTAGCTCGCGGTTGTCCGCCGCGTTTCGGCGGGCGCCTGCGCGCCGTACGGCCGCTACTCGAGCTAATCCCCAGTGGGCCTTGCGCTTCGGCGTGCACGCCCCGTGAACAGCAACACCGGTCCGGCGTACAAGTCCCTCGGCAAATCTACGACCCCCGGCGAGCGCAATCTACGAGCTTTGACCGACGTTCGCCACGGCGCCGCCTCGCATCCTTGACTCGATGCAACCGAACGTCGGGCTGGGTCGCTACGCGCATCCCCCGAACGCTCATCAACCGGGAGGAATAGCGATGTCATTTGTATTTGTGGCGCCCGAAATGCTGGCCGCGGCGGCGACCGATGTCGAGAGCATCGGCTCGGCGCTGAACGCCGCCAATGCGGCCGCGGCGGCACCGACCACCGCGATCCTCGCCGCCGCCGAGGACGAGGTGTCGGCGGCGCTGGCCTCGCTGTTCTCCGGCCACGGCCAGCTCTACCAGGCCATGAGCGCCGAGGCGGCGCTGTTCCACCAGCAATTCGTCCAGACCATGAACTCCGGCGGCACCATGTACGCGGCCGCCGAGGCCGCCGCCGCGTCCCCGCTGCAGACCGTGCTCGACGGGATCAACGCGCCGATCCAGGCGGCCACCGGGCGCCCGCTGATCGGCAACGGCACCAACGGCGCGGCCGGGACCGGGCAGAACGGGACGCCGGGCGGGTGGCTGATCGGCAACGGCGGCGCCGGCGGATCCGGCACCAACGGCGGCAACGCCGGCGGTAACGGCGGCAACGGCGGGGCGGGCGGGCTGATCGGCAATGGCGGAGCCGGCGGGGCCGGTGGCCAACCCCTGGCGGTGGGCGGCCCGGGCGGGGCCGGCGGCAACGGCGGGGCCGCCGGGCTGTTCGGCTCCGGCGGGGCCGGCGGGGCCGGCGGGAACTCGAACGCCTCCGCCGGCAACGGCGGGGCCGGCGGCAACGCCGGCATGCTGTTCGGCGCGGCCGGGTCGGGCGGCGCCGGCGGGCACAGCGACAGCATCACCCGTCCGGGAGGGGACGGCGGCGCCGGCGGCGCCGGCGGGCTGTTCTCCGCCGGGGGCACCGGCGGGCTCGGCGGGACCAGCGTGAGCGGGACCGGCGGCACCGGCGGGGCCGGCGGGACCGGCGGGATGTTCGGCGCCGGCGGGGCCGGCGGCGGAGGCGGAACCAGCACGGGCGGGTCCGGCGGGCTCGGCGGCGCCGGCGGGGCCGGCGGGATCTTTGGGGGCGGCGGCGCCGGCGGCACCGGCGGGCACGGCTCGACCTTCGGCGGCGCCGGCGGGGACGGCGGCAACGCCGGCATGCTCAGCATGGGCGGCGGCGGCACCGGCGGCGCCGGCGGCGAGAGCATCACGCCGGTGGTCGGCATCGGCGGGGCCGGCGGGGCCGGCGGCAACGCCGGCCTGCTCTTCGGCGACGGCGGCGCCGGCGGCAATGGCGGGTTCGGCCCCCAGACCGGCGGGCGCGGCGGGGCCGGCGGCGCGGCCGGCATGCTCAACGGCTCCGGCGGCGCGGGCGGCGCCGGCGGCGACGGCGGGACCGCTCAGGGCGGGGTCGGTGGCGCCGGCGGCAGGTCCGGCCTGATCGGCAACGGTGGCAACGGCGGCAGCGGGGGCACCGCCGAGGGCGCCGCCAGCAGCGTCGGCGGCGCGGGCGGGGCCGGCGGCAACGGCATGCTGATCGGCGACGGCGGCAACGGCGGCAACGGCGGCCTCGGCCAGGTGCGCGGCGCGACGGGCGCCGGCGGCATCGCCGGCCAGCTGTTGGGCCTGGACGGCTTCAACGCTCCCGCGAGCGCCAACCCGCTACACGCCGCGCAGCAGCAGGCGATCACCGCGATCAACGCGCCCGTCCAGGCGCTAACCGGTCACCCGCTGATCGGCAACGGCGCCAATGGCGCCGCCGGGACCGGGGCCGCCGGCGGGGACGGCGGGCTCTTGTTCGGCAACGGCGGCATCGGGGGCTCCGGGGCCGCGGGCGCCGCCGGCGGGCACGGCGGCGCCGGCGGCGGAATGTTCGGTTCCGGCGGCGCCGGAGGCGCGGGCGGCGCGTCGACGACCGGCAACGGCGGGGCGGGCGGCGCCGGCGGCAGCGCCGGGTTGTTCGGCTCCGGCGGCACCGGCGGAGCCGGTGGGCGGGCGCCGAGCGCCAACATCGGCGGGGCCGGCGGGGCGGGCGGCAACGCCGGGCTCCTCGCCGGCGCGGCCGGCAACGGCGGCGCCGGCGCCGTGGCCTTCACCCCCGGCGTGAACGGCAACGGCACGGGCGGGGCCGGCGGGGCGGGCGGCAACGGCGGGCTGTTCTCCACCGGCGGGATCGGCGGGGACGCCGGGTTCGGCCAAACCAGCGGGGCGGGCGGCGCCGGCGGCAACGGCGGGCTGTTCGCCGACGGCGGGGCCGGCGGGGCCGGCGGGGCCAGCAACCTCAACGGCAGCAGCGGCGCCGGCGGCGCCGGCGGCAACGGCGGGCTGTTCGGCGGCGGCGGCCACGGCGGCAACGGCGGCTTCGGCCAGACCACCGCGGGCGCGGGCGGGCGCGGCGGCAACGCCGGCTTGCTGAGCATGGGCGCCGGCGGCGGGGCCGGCGGCGACGGCGGCAGCAACAACGGCGGCGGCACCGGCGGCGCGGGCGGCGCCGGCGGCAACGCCGGCATGTTCTTCGGCGACGGCGGGGCCGGCGGCGTCGGCGGCGGTGGCGGGTTCCAGGGCGCGGCCGGCGGCAACGGCGGCAACGGCGGCATGCTCATGGGATCCGGCGGCGCGGGCGGCGCCGGGCGCGCCGGGGAGCTCGGCGATCCCGGTGGCGCCGGCGGGGCCGGCGGCACGGCCGGACTGATCGGTAACGGCGGTGACGGCGGAGCGGGCGCGGCCGATACCGGCGGCGCGGGCGCCGCCGGCGGCAGGGGCGGCAACGCGGTGTTGATCGGCGACGGCGGCAACGGCGGCAACGGAGGACCGGGCACGCCGCCCGGCACCCCCGGCGCCGGCGGGACCGGCGGCCTGCTGCTCGGCCAGGACGGGAGGAGCGGGACGACCTAGCCCCGCGCTTATCCCGCCTGTTTGACCGGCGGCCGGTAGAAGATGACCAGCTGCCCGAGGGCGCCGGCCAGGCCGAGGCCCGCCGAGATCACCAGGCCGGGCCACCCGTCGAACCAGTTGTGGCCGAAGATCAGCCAATCCAGGCTCAGCCGCCCGGCGCCCAGCGTGGCCACCACGACGGCGCTGACCGCGAGCACCAGGTTGTACTCCCAGCCCTCCTTGACGATGAAGAACCCGTTGGCGCGGTGCACGGTCCAGGCCGCGACCAGCATCAGCGACACGAAGCCGGCCGCCGGGATCGGCGTGAGCAGCCCGGCCGCCAGGCCCAGCCCTGCCGACACCTCGGTGGTGGCGGCCACCGCGGCGTGGAACTTGCCGGGCTTCATCCCGATGCTCTCGAACCACCGCGCAGTCCCCGGTATCCGGCCGCCGCCGAAGAACTTGTTGAAACCGTGTGCGGCGAGCGTCAGTCCCAGCACGAGCCGCAGGATCAGTAAGCCGACATCCACATACATAGGTGCAAACCTAGATCATCGGACCTGCGCGGACCGTCCTGACATACTCGTCGAGGCCCGCCGGGAAGGTCCCGCCGGGACAGGCCGCGAGACGAGGGGGTGCACCATGTCCGCCGTGGTCGCACTGACCGGCGAGACGCGCCACCCCCGCGAGCTGCTGGGCAACAAGGGCCACGGCATCGTCGCGATGCGCGGGCAGGGCCTGCCGGTGCCGCCCGCGTTCTGCATCACCACCGAGGCGGGCCTGCGCTACCTCGCCGACCCCGGCGCGACGATGGACGCGCTCTGGGACGACGTGCTCGACGCGCTGCGCCGCCTGGAATCCGAGACCTCGCGCACGTTCGGGCGCGGCCCGCGCCCGCTGTTGGTCAGCGTTCGCTCCGGAGCCACGCACTCCATGCCCGGCATGATGGACACGATCCTGGACCTGGGCATGAGCGACGCCGTCGAGCGCGCGCTCGCCGAGCTCGACGGCCACGCCTTCGCCCGCGACACCCGCCGGCGGTTCACGACGATGTACCGGCGCATCGTCGGCCGCCAAGCCGTCCCCGACGATCCCTACGCGCAGCTGCGCGCCGGCATCGAGGCGGTCTTCGCGTCGTGGGATTCGCCCCGCGCCGTCGCCTACCGCGCCCACTACGGCCTGGCCGATCGCGGCGGCACCGCCGTCGTCGTGCAGGCGATGGTGTTCGGCAACCGGGGCGCCAATTCCGGTGCGGGAGCGTTCTTTTCCCGCAATCCGATCACCGGCGCCGACGAGCCCTTCGGCGAATGGCTGCCCGGCGGCCAGGGCGACGACGTGGTCTCGGGGCTGGTCGACGTCGAACCGATCGACGCGCTGCGCGACGGGCAGCCGGCCGTCTACGACGAGCTGGCCGACGCCGCCCGCACCCTGGAGCGGCTCGGGTCCGACGTGCAGGAGATCGAGTTCACCGTCGACGACGGCGCGCTGTGGCTGTTGCAGACGCGCTCGGCCGAGCGGTCGGCTCAGGCCGCCGTGCGGCTGGCCCTGCAGCTGCGCCGCGAGGGGATCATCGACGACGCCGAGGCGCTGCGCCGGGTGACCCCGGAGCACGTGACGGCCCTGCTGCTGCCGGCGCTGCAGCCCGAAACCCGTTTCGCCGCACCGCTTTTGGCTCAGGGCCTGCCGGCCTGCCCGGGCGTGGCGTCGGGCCGGGCCTACACCGACGTCGACGAGGCGCTGGGCGCCGCCGACCGGGGCGAGCGGGTCATCCTGGTGCGCGATCACACCCGGCCCGAAGACGTCCTGGGCATGCTGGCCGCCCACGGCATCGTCACCGAGGTCGGCGGTGCGGCCAGCCACGCCGCGGTGGTCAGCCGCGAGCTGGGCCGGGTGGCCGTGGTGGGCTGCGGTCAGGGGGCCGCGGCGGCGCTGGCCGGCCGGCAGATCACGGTCGACGGCTACGCAGGCGAAGTCCGCGAGGGCGACCTCAGCCCGTCGGCGTGGTCGGAAGACGATACGCCCGAGCTGCGTGAACTGGCCGACATCGCGCGGCGGATCAGCCCGCTGCGCGCGCACGCCGCCGGCGATCACCCGCGGCTGGACGACACCTCCGACGCCGCGGTCCGCGCGGCCCTCGAGGCCGGGCATAACGACGTGGTGTCGGTCACCCCGCTGCTCGTCATGCTGACGGCGCTGAACGCGGGGGCCACCCGGTGACCGAATTGGAAGTGCTGCAGGCGGTTCGGCTCAAGGGCCGGGTGCGGGCCGCCGACTTGACGGCGACGCTCGGTGACGTCGCGGACATCGTCGAGCGGCTGAGCGGCGCGGGCCTGCTGGCCGACGGCGCGGGGCTGCGGATCACCCCCGACGGACGCGCCCGCCTCGACGCGCTGCTCGCCGCGGAGCGCGCCGGCATCGATGCCGGCGCCATGGCCGCCGCGTACGACGAATTCCGCGCCGTGAACACCGATTTCAAGGCCCTGGCCACCGACTGGCAGCTCAAGGGCGGCCCGGGCGGCGCGCCCAACACCCACGACGACGCCGCCTACGACGCCGCGGTGCTGGCCCGCCTCGACGCGGTGCACGGGCGGGCGCTGCCGATCGTCGCCGCCGCCGCCGCGCAGCTGCCGCGGTTGAGCGCATACGCGGCGAAACTGACCGCGGCGCTGGACAAGATCAAGGCCGGCGACACCGTGTGGCTGACCCGGCCGCTGATCGACTCGTACCACACCGTGTGGTTCGAGCTGCACGAGGAGCTGATCGGCGCCATGGGCATGACCCGCGAGGAAGCGGCGAGATCCGGTGACGCGCAGTAGGTCACAGCGCCGCGTCGAGTAGCCGCACGTACTCGTCGACGTCGGGAACGGCCGACTGCGCGGCGTGCACGCTGATCGCCACGGTGTCACCGATGCCGTGCACCCCGTGCGTCAGCCCCATCGCCGGCGACAGCGCCGGGTACCCGGCCGTCAGCACCACCGGCGCCCCGCCGAAGCTCAGGTCCGCGGCGCCGCGGTGCACGCTGGACACCACGGTGTTGCCCGCGACCTGCGCCGGGCGGACATCGGGGTCGAACTGCGCGACGCCCCACCGCAACAACGCCGCGGGCACCGCGGCGAACGCCCGGTCGGCGGCGCGGGTCGCCGGGTGCTCGAAGCGCCGCCGGCCGTTGGCCAAATCGGTCGCGATCCGCGCCGCCCGGTCCTCGACGCCGAGCTGCGGATACAGCCCGACGACGACGTTGCCGAAGTGGTTATTGGCGTGCGGCACACCGGGTTTGGCCATCGGCACCTCGGCGCCCAGCGCCTCGGACCCGGCACCGAGCAGTGTGGACAGCGCCGTGGACACCGCGGCCAGCACCGCGACGGTGACCGTCGGGCCGGCCAGCTGCGCGCGGCGCCGCACCAGCGTGCGCACCGAGCGGGTCCCGCCCGGGCGGGCGTTGGTGCGCATCAGGGGCCGTGGCCCGGCCCCCGGCGCCAGCGCCCCGGCGCGGGTGTCGCGCACCAGCCGGCGATGGGCGCGGGCCGCATCGACGGCCCGCCACGGCAGAAACCCCGCCGGCGGCCGGGCCGGCGCGGGCACCGGCGCGTCCCGGCCGAACAGCCAGGCCGCCATCGCCGAGGCGCGGGCGCCGTCGGCCAGCGCGTGCGCGACCTGCAACACCGCGACGGTGCCCGCGCCCGCCCGGATGCCGGGAACGCCGCGCACCGGGGTGAACACGTGCAGCCGCCACGGCATCCGGCAAACGTCCAGCTGGTCCTCGGCGAGCGCGACGACGGCCGCCAGGCACGCCGGCCAGCCGTCGTCGGCCAGGTCGTGGCGCACCACCCGCTCCGGCCCGACCGTCGCGGGCACCCACTGCGGATAGGTCAGCCGGCCGCCCTCGCGGACCCGCATTGTCAGCTCCGGGCAGGCGCGCGCCCGCCCGCACAGCTGCTCCATGGCGCCGGCGCGGGGTTCGCCGTCGAACGCGTACAGCAGGAACTGGTCGTTGGGCAGCTTGGCCGACATCCAGTAGAACTGCGCATCCACGGCCGCCATCCGGTGGGCAGCCATGGCATCAGCCGGGCGAGCCGATGAAGGTCAGCACCAGGTTGGCGACCTTGTCCGGCTGTTCGAGCTGCAGGAAATGCCCGGCGTGGTCCACGATCGCGGCCTCGCTGCCCGCGGGCAGCGCCTTCTCCGTCCAGTAGGTGAACGCCGGCGTCATGCAGCCGTCGTCGCGGCCGTGCAGGTACAGGCTGGGCAGCAGGGGCTCCTCGGTCCACAGCCGGTTCAGTTCGGCGTAGCGCGCCGGCGGGCGCGGGCTGCGGATGGTGGCGCGGTACGGCCCGAGCGCCGCCCGCCAGCTCTCCGGTGTGCCGATCGCGGCGTCGACGTGGCGCAGGTCCTCGTCGGCGCGATACCCCGGCGACCACCGCTTCCACAGCCGCGGCAGCACCCAGGACGCGGAACGCTCGGGGAGCCAAGGCAATTGGAAGTACAGGATGTACCAGCTGCGCAGCAGCTGCGGCGGCAGATGGCCGAGCAGCCGCAGCCGGTCGGCGACGCTGGCGCTGCGGCGAAAACCCGCCGAGACCGGCACCGACATGATCACCGCCTTGGCGAACGGGCTGTCGGGCATCGCGGCCAGCCCGGTCGCGGCGATCGCGCCCCAGTCGTGGCCGATCACGACGTCACGCTCGGTGCCGCCGGCGGCGTCGCGCACCCGCAGCGCGTCGTCCATCAGCGCGCCGACGTGGAAATCGCCGTCGACCGGGATCGACGACGGCGCGTAGCCGCGCATGAACGGCGCGACGACCCGCCACCCGGACTCCACCAGCCGCGGCGCGAGTTTGCGCCACCCGTAGGCGGTGTCGGGGAAACCGTGCAGGCACAACGCGATCGGGGCGTCCGGCGGCCCCCAGGTGAGGGCCTTCAGGTCGCCCGCGGGGCCGGGTACGTCGATCCAGCCCGGTTCAGACATCGTGGGATACCCCGTCGGCCATGTTCACTCCCTGTTCGGCTCGCCCGCACGGACTAACCTAACGCGTGCGCGTGCATCATGGCTTTCGGCGCCGGGGTTTCAGCGCACGGCGCGCTCCAGCTCGGCGATGACGATCTTGCGCATCCCGTACATCGCCTGGGTCGCCGCCGCGGCGCGCTCGCGATCCGGGTCGCCGATCAGCTCGTAGAGGCGGTCGGGGACGATCTGCCAACTCAGTCCGAAGCGGTCCTTGCACCACCCGCACTGCGATTCCTCGCCGCCGTCGGTCAGCCGCTCCCAGTAGTAGTCGACCTCGTCCTGGTCCTTGCACGCGATCGTGAACGACACCGCCTCGCTGAACGTGAAGTGCGGACCGCCATTGATGCCGATGAACCGGTTGCCGTCCAGCACGAAGCTGCCCGACAGGACGGTGCCCGGCTCGCCGGGGCCGGCCCCGGTGGTCCGGTTGAAGCCCTCGACCCGCGAGTTGGGGAACACGGAGGTGTAGTACTCCGCCGCTTCCTCGAGGTTGTGGTCGAACCACAGCGAGGGCGTGATCGCGGGCATGGACGGCTCCTTTTCGTCGTTGGTCGGGTTTGATCTATAGACCCGGGCCACGACGAAAACTCACCGCGCCGGCTACCGGGTATCCATCGCCTCGCGAAGGCTCCTGGGCCGCATGTCGGTCCAGTGCTCTTCGACGTACTGCAGGCAATCCGCCCGGTTCGCCTCGCCGTAGACCTGCCGCCAGCCGGCCGGCATGTCCGCGAACGCGGGCCACAGGCTGTGCTGGTCTTCGTCGTTGACCAGCACGACGAAGGCGGCGGTCTCGTCATCGAAGGGGTTGGTGCTCATCGTTTCTCCCTGTATTTCTCGCGGTCGAACGCTGGGCGGCGGACAGTTCGGCGCCCAGCACCCGGTCGGACAGCAGCCCCAGGCAGCTGAGGTTGGGAAACCCCGGCCCCTGGTTCAGTCCGGCCAGGTTGGGCAGGAACAGCTTGGGTGTGACGTCGTTGACCGACAGGTCGTGGCCGATCGCTTCCTGCAGCTGCTGGCAGCTGAGTGGTGTGCCCAGCCCGAGTTCGAGCAGGTCCAGCGCGTCCTGGCTGAACAGCGTCGTAAACCACAGCGCGTCGGCGCCCGATCCGTCGATGACCAGGTCGAAGCCGTGGACGGTTTCCAGGTTTTCGCTGCCCCGATCGGTGCTGAGCGTGAGCCGGATCTGCCCGTCGCGAGCGATGGCGTGCGCCACCCGGCCGCGCAGGTGCCGGATCCGGTCGTCGGCCAGCAGCGCGTCCTGCACGCTCGCCGAGAACACCCCGCGGTCGGTGCGCGCGATCGCGTCGCGGCGTTCGTCCAGCGTCAGCGCGGTCCAGTCGGTGGGATCGGAGAACAGCGCGTTCTCGAAGAAGCTCTCGCCGCGGGTGAACAGCGTCACCTGCGGCGAGATGACGGTGATGGTCGAAACCCGGTGGCCGAACAGCTCGGTCAGCATGGCGGCGGCGGTCTCGCCGCCCCCGATCATCGCGACCCGCTCGGCGCAGATCCGCTCGTGCTGAGCGGCGCGATGCCAGAACTGCGCGATCGAGAGCACCCGCGGATTGCCCGGTAGCAACGATCGTTCGGCCTGGCCGGGCCCCGTGATCATCAACGCGTCTGCGCGCACGGTGCGCTCGCGGGTGCGCAGCGCCCAGCGTCGGCCGTCGACGGAGAGGCGGTCGACCTCGCCGTGGACGACCGTCATGTCGACCTGTTCGGCCACCCACCGCAGGTACTCGTGCCACCGCCGGTGCCGGGGCGCCGGCCGTCCCCGGTCGATCCACTGGCGGAATTGGCCGGTGGTGATCAGATACGCCTGCCAGCTGTATCGCATCATCCGCTCGTCGAGCTCGGCATTGCGCAGCGGCACCAGCGAGGAACGGTAGGGGAACCCGACGTCCTTTTCCGGGCTGGTGCCCAACCGCTGCGATCCGTCGGTCCAGCCGCCGGTGGCGTGCCAGTTGGCGGCCACGCCGGTGCGTTCGACGGCGACGACCTCCGGTGCATCGACGCCCATCTGACGCAACACCGCCGCCTTCGCCGCGACGGCCACCGCCTTGGCCCCGGCGCCCAGCACCGCAAGCGTGCTCATGTCACCAGCTCCCGCAACGCGTCATTCCAAATCGATTGCAACGCAATGATGTCCGCCTCCTCCAGGATGTCAGGGAGCGCTCGCCACTGGGTCGCCAACACCTGCTGGTCGTCGGGACCCAACACGGTGGCCAGGATGCTCAGTTCGTGGCGCACCGCCAGGTCGGGCTCCGGCAACAGCGGGAGCCCGGACAGCAGCTCGCGGTCCAGCCGCAGCCCGGTCTCGGCCTCGCCGAGATCCAGGCGACCGAGGTAGTTCAACAACAGCTGCGGCCCGGGCGGGGCGCCGAGCCCGGCCGCGGTGTCGCCGCGCAGGTAGCGCAGCAGGCCGAAGTCGACGCCGTCGCCCGGAATCGTCCGTCGCCCGATGTCGGCGGGATCGTCAGCCTGCACCCGCAGCGGGTAGATCGCGCTCAGCAGCCCGACGGTGTCGGTGGTGTCCAACGTCCGGCCCTCGCCTTGCTCGACCACGGTGTCGGCGCGGCCGTGCGTTTCGAGGGCCAGCAGCGGCGGCGGCGTCGGCTGTCCGCGGTGCTGCCGCCAGCGGGTGACCGTGCGCGCCGCGGCGGCGATCAGCAGGTCGAACATCGGCGCACTGGAGTTCAAGAGCCGGCCGGTGACGCCGGCGTCGGTGATCGCCACCCGAACCGTCAGGTCGCGGGCCCGGTCGCGGGTGGGATCGACGCGGCGGGTACCCAGCTCGGGGTCGTCGCCACTGAGCTGGGAGAGCCAAAACTGCTCGGTGTCAAGGGCTTCGGCGCGCTTGATCAACGCCTGCGCCCAGCGCCGGCAGCCGGTGTGCTCGCGCGACGGCGCGGGTGACTCGCCCGCGGCCAAGGCGGTCAGGGCGGCGTCGAGTTCGCCGACCACCACCCGCCACGAGGCCGGGTCCATCGCCAGGACGTGCGCGGTGAGCACCAGCACGCTCTCGTCCGTCGGGGGGTGCCTCAGCCACACCGCCGCCAGCAGGACGCCGCGTTCGGGATCGAGGCTGTCCAATGACTTGGCGGCGTGGTCGGCGACAGCGGCCCGCAGATCGCCCGCGCCCCCCGACACCGTTGCCTCGGTGAGGAAGTCGGGTGTCGACCCGGGAAGCAGGGTCATCGTCTGCCGGTCCAGCCGGGAGCGCAGCACCTCATGGCCCTCGACGATGCCGGTCAGTGCGGCGCGCAGCTGATCGCCGTCGGTGCCGGGGGGCAGCCTGATGGCCTCGGTCTGCGCCAGCCGGCGCGGGTCGCCGTATTCGTAGACCCAATGCGCGTTGGGCAGCAACGGGATCGGCCCGCCCGGGTCGTCGTCCGCATGCGGGGCCCGCAGGCCTTCGGTGGGTTCGCTGGCTTCGTAATCGATGGCGGCGGCGAGTTCCCGGATGGTGGTGCACTCGAGGATGAGCCGGGCGCGCAGCGCGATGCCCCGCCGCCGCGCCGCGCGCACGACGGTGAGGGCCACGATGCTGTCCAGTCCGAGCTCGACGAAGTCGGCGGTGACGTCGACCCGGTCGCGGTCGAGGATTTCCGAAAGCAGCTCGGCGAGCGCGGTTTCGGTGGCGGTCTCGGGTTCGGGTCCCGCGTCGGTGGCGGGGTCGAGTTCGGCCAGCCCGGCCTCGTCGAGCTTGCCGTTGGGCGTCAACGGGATTTCGTCCACGACGACGATGCGCTGCGGAACCATGTAGTGCGGCAGCCGCTCGCCGAGCGTCCCGCGCAACTCGGCCGCTGCGGGCGCGGCGCCGTTCGCGCTCGCCGCATAGGCGGTCAGCCGGGGCGTGCCGCCGTCCCCGCCCACCACGACGCACGCCTGGCGCACTCCCGGATGTGCCTGAAGCGCCGCGGCGATCTCGTCGGGTTCGACGCGGAAGCCGCGGATTTTCACCTGGGCGTCGGCGCGCCCCAGGTAGGGCAGTGAGCCGTCCGGGTGGCGTCGCACCACATCGCCGGTGCGGTACATCCGCTCGCCCTCGGCGAACGGGTCGGCGACGAATCGCGTCGCGGTCTCGGCGGCCCGGCCCAGGTAGCCGCGGGCGAGCTGGGCGCCGGCCAGATAGAGCTCGCCGGTCGCTCCGTGCGGCACCGGCCGCAGCGCCGAGTCCAGCACGTAGGCGCGCGTTTGCCGGGTCGGCCTGCCGATCGACGGCTCGTCGCGCTCGGCGATGGTTTCGACCACCGCTTCGACGGTGGTCTCGGTCGGCCCGTAGCAGTTGTAGGCCGCCATGCCGGTGCGTGCGCACTCCTCCCGGATGGCCGCCCACGTCGGCGCGTTGATGGCTTCCCCGCCCAGCGCCAGCACGGCCAGCGGCACCCGCTCCAGCAGGCCAAACGCCTTGAGCTGAGCGAACATCGACGGAGTCGTGTCGATCATGTCGATGCCGTGCTCGGCGATGGCGGTCACGAGCGCCTCGGCGTCACGCTGGGTGTGTTGGTCGACGACGTGCACGGTGTGGCCGTCGAGCAGCGCCACCAGCGGTTGCCAGGCGGCGTCGAAGGCGAACGACCACGCGTGCGCGATGCGCAGCCGGCGACCCACCCGCTGCGCCGCGGGGCGCAGCACTCGCTCGATGTGATCGTCGGCGTAGGCGCCCAGCGCGGCGTGGGTTCCGATGACCCCCTTGGGCTCTCCCGTCGTTCCCGAGGTGAAGACCACATACGCGGCCTGCCCGGGCCCGACGTCGGCGGCCGTGAAGTCGCCCGGCCCGTCGCAGGCATCGGCCATCAGGTCTTCGTCGGCGACGATCGTCGCGCCGCTCTGACGCAGGATGGATTCCACCCGCTCGGGCGGGGTTCCGGGCTCCAGAGGCACGCAGACGCCGCCGGCCTTGAGCACCGCCAGCAGCGCGATGACGTACTGGGGGCCGCGGGGAAGCCTTATCGCTATTGGGGTTTCGGCGCCGGCGCCGCGGGCGACGAGCGCCGCGGCGAGCCGGTTGGCGGCGGCGTCCAGCCCGGCATAGCTCAACGCCCCGCCCGCCCAGCTCAAGGCGACGGCGTCGGGCGTCGCTTCGGCGACGGCCGCGAACCGGGCGGGCAGACCCGGCGCCGGCGCGGGAGCCCCGGCGCGGTGCGGCTCCACCGCCTCGTCGCCGAGCAGCACGCTCACCTCGCGCAGGGGGCGGTCCCACAGCTCGAGCAGCCGCTCGGCGGTGGCCAGCACCCGGCGGCCCAGGCGGGTGGCGGTCGTGGTGCCCAGCGCGCCGTCGATCACTTCCACCAGCATGACCAGCTCGCCGTCGTCCATGTGGGCCGCCAGCGCGACGGGGAAATGCGACACGCTTTCCAGCCCCGCCGGCCGGAATGTCGCACCGCCGGCGGTCAGTTCGCCGCCGTCGGCCAGCCCCCCGGTGGGAAAGTTCTCGTAGACCAGCAGGGTGTCGAACAGCTCGCCGACGCCGCCCAGCGACCGCAGTTGGGCGTGGCTGAGGTAGCTGTGTTCGCGCAGCATCGCCGCATCGCGTTGCACGCCACGGCATTGCGCGCCGACGGCGCCATCCGGGTCGAGGCGCACCCGCAGCGGCACGGTGTTGATGAACAGGCCGATCATCGTCTCGACCCCGTCGAGCTCGGGCGGGCGACCCGATACGGTGACGCCGAAGACCACGTCGTTGCGATCGGTCGACCGCGACAGCACCAGGGCCCAGGCCATCTGCATCAGCGTGTTGACGGTGATCCCGTTGGCGCGCGTGCCGTCGGTCAGGCGTGCGGTGGCCGACCGGTCGGCGCGCAACTCCGTGCGCCGCGGCAGTGCCGTCCCCGGGGTTTGGCTCGTCATCGCCGCCGACAACAGCGTCGGACCCGACAGACCCTCGAGATGCTCGCGCCAAACCCGTTCGCTCGCGGCGTGATCGCGTCCGGCCAGCCACCCGATGTAGTCGCGGTAGGGGCGCGGCGACTCGGGCAGCGCCTGCTCGTCGCCGCCCGCCCCGTACAGGGCGATCATCTCGGCGGCGAACACCGGCAACGACCACCCGTCGATCACGATGTGATGCGCGGTGATGACCAAACGCCAGCGGGAGTCGGGCAATTCGACGAGCAGAAAGCGGATCGCCGGCGTGCGTTCCAAGTCGAACGGCCGGCGCCGCTCCTCGGCCTCCAGGCCGTCGACGTCCTCGGGCCGGGCGGCAACCCGTCGCCAGGGCAGGTCGACGCGCGACGGCACGATCTGCACGGGGCGCGGGATGTCGCGACTGACGAAGCTGGCCCGCAGGTTGGGGTGCCGCGCCAACATCGCTGCGGCGCAATCCTTCAGCAGCTCGACATCGAGCTCGCCGGCGATGTCGGCGACGATGCCGACCACGTAGGGGTCGTCAACCGCGGCCGCCGGGCCGGGTTCGAGACCGTCGGAAGCCCCGCCGGACAGCATCGTCAGCGAGTACAGCCCCTCCTGGAGGGGGCTGAGCGCCATCACGTCCTCGATCCCCGGAGGCATGCGAGTTTCGGTGGCGGTCACGGCTTCCCCCGATCCGGGGACTGCGATCCCGTCCATGACTGCGTCACCGCCAGCAGATCGTCGTCCGACAACCCCGAGGTGCTCATCGGCGCGTGCCGGGTGTCGGTCTCGCTGTCCGCGCCGGACTCCGGTGCCGCATCCACGGCGGCGGCCAGCGCCTGCACGGTCGGGTTCTCGAACACCATCCGCGGGCTGACCGGCAGCCCCGCGTCCCGCGCCCGGGCGGCGAGCTGCACCGACAGGATGCTGTCGCCGCCGAGCGCGAAGAAGTCGTCGAAGCGCCCGACCTCGGTGACCGGAAGCAGGTCGACGAACACGGTCGCCAGCCCACGCTCCGTGGCGGTCTGCGGTGGTGCACTGTGGCCCGTGGTGCTCACCGTCGGCCGGGGCAGGCCGGGCCGGTTCAGCTTGCCCGACTCCGTCTTGGGCATCTCGTCGAGGACGGTGATCGACGACGGCACCATGTATCCGGGTAGCAGCGAGCTGATTTCGCTGCGGACCGCGGCCGCGAAGGCGGATTTCGCCGCGTCGTCGGCGGCCGGCTCGTGCGGTACGACGTAACCGGCCAATGTCGTGCTGCCGTCGACGGCCCAGGTTCGCGCCGCCGCGGCGGCCACACCGTCGGCCGCCTTCAGCGCGGTCTCCACCTCGCCGAGTTCCACGCGGAAGCCCCGCACCTTCACCTGATGGTCGGCGCGGCCGACGAACTCCAATCGGCCGTCCTCGGTCCAGCGGGCCCGGTCGCCGCTGCGGTAGAACCGCGCGCCGGGCTCGGTCGCGTACGGGTTGGGCAGGAAGCGCGCGGCCGTCAGTCCGGGCCGCTTCCAGTAGCCGCGCACCAATTGCCCTCCGGCGTAGTACAACTCGCCGACGACCCCGACCGGCACCGGATTGAGACCGTCGTCGAGCAGGTAGACCTGCGAGTCCGGCATGGGGGTGCCCAGGATCGGGACCGGCGGGGTCAGCGGCCCGCGGACCAGCGCGCCGGACGTCTCGGTGGCGCCGAAGTTGTTCAGCAACTCGGGGCCCTCGTGTGAACCGGGGTCGCACGCTGCGAGCAACCGATCCTGCAGCGAGACCGTCATCGGCTCCGCGCCGCACACCAACCGGCTCAACGACTTCAGCGACTCGGGCCACGAATCGACGATCGTCGAGACCAGGCTGGGCACCGCGGTCACCTGCGCCACCGAGTGGTGCTGCATCAGCGACGCCAACGCTTCCGGGTCCCGGTGCTCGCCGTCGTCGGCCAGGATGGTGGTGGCGCCGGCCGCCAGCCCGCCCAGCGTCTCCATGCAGCCCTCGAGGAACGTCCACGAGGCCTGCGCCAGCCGCACGTCGTCACCGGCCACCGGGTAGTGCCGCACCTGCCAGTTCAGCCGCGTGGTCATGGCCCGGTGGGTGCCCACCACCCCCTTCGGCTCGCCGGTCGAGCCCGACGTGAAAACCAGGTACATCGGGTCGTCGGGGTGCGCCTTGGGAAGACGTCTCGCCGACGCGACCGTGGCCGGTGCGGCGTCCATCGCCGCCCGCACGCCCGGGTCGTCGAGCGAAACCAGTGTCATTCCGCGGTGTTCGGGCATCGTGTCGGCCGCT
This sequence comes from Mycobacterium sp. NGS63, assembly GCF_059812295.1. NCBI lineage: Bacteria > Bacillati > Actinomycetota > Actinomycetes > Mycobacteriales > Mycobacteriaceae > Mycobacterium > Mycobacterium sp. NGS63. The sequence goes on along the minus strand of NZ_JCALCJ010000002.1, from coordinate 51,867 downwards.
TCGGACGTCACCACCACGACCCGGGGGTCGACGTCGTCGAGCATGAACCGCTTGCGCGCCAACGGATACGCGGCATCGAGCGGGAAGAAGCCGGCGCCGGCCTTCATGATGGCGACCAGGGCCACGACCATGTCGATGCCCCGCCGTGTCGAAAGGCCCACCAACGACCCCGGCCCAACCCCACGATCGCACAGCAGCCGGGCCAGGTTGTCCGAACGGCGGTGCAGCGCAGGGTAATCGATCTCCTCGTTCCCGCAGCGCACCGCGATCCGATCGGAACCCCACTCGCGGCTGGGCTCGAGCAGGTCGGCGATGGTGAGCGGGCGCTCGGGCGGCGGCGGAGCGCCGCGGCTCCATTGGGCGAGGATGCGCTGGCGTTCCTGGGGTTCGAGCAACTGCACGTCGCGCAGGGTCTGATCGACGTCGCCGCCGAACGCGTCGACGACCTGCGTCAGCCATCCCGCGAGGCGCTCGACGGTGGCCTTGCGGTACAGCTCGGTGCGGTAGAGGATCTTGCCCTGGTAACCGGTGCTGCCGGCCTCTTCCCCGGCCGCGTCGGTGGTGAAGAAGTTGACGCTCAGGTCGGCGTGCGCCATGTCGAACGGCGGCTCCAGCGCGGTGAACACCGTGTCCCCGTCCGGGCCGGAGTCGATCACCCGGTCCGTCGGCAGTTGATCGCGGACGTGCACGACGGTCTGGAACAACGGGTTCCGCGACAGCGAACGCACCGGGTTGACCGCGTCCACCACCCGCTCGAACGGCAGATCCTGGTGGGCGTAGGCGGCCAGTGCGGTCTCCCTGGTCCGGCTCAGCACCTCGCGCAGGGTCGGGTTGCCGCTCAAGTCGTTGCGCAGCACCAGGATGTTGATGAAAAACCCGATCAGTTGGTCCAGTTCGGGTTCGGTGCGCGCCGCGATCGGCGTGCCGAGCGGGATGTCGACCCCGCCACCGGCTTTGTGCAACACCACCGCGACGGCCGCCTGCAGCAGCATGAACTCGGTGAGGCCCAGCTCGCGGCTCAGCGCGACGAGCGCGGCCCGGGTCTGGGGGCTGACGCTGAATTCGACCGCGTCGCCGGCGCCGCTGGGCACGGGCGGCCGCGGCAGGTCGGGCCGCAGCCCGGTGTCCTCCGGTATGCCGTCGAGCTGGCGCACCCAATAGTCGCGCTGCGTCTCCGCGACGGTGGGACCGTCCCCGTCCGCGCGCGGGCCTTCGCCGTCGAGCAACGCGCCCTGCCACGCCGCGTAGTCGGCGTATTGCACGGGCAACGGTGTCCAGGAGGGCGTTTGGCGTAGGTGGCGCGCCCGGTACGCGGTCAGCAGGTCGGTGAACAACACGCCGCCGGACCAGTGGTCGATGGCGATGTGGTGCACCACCAGCGACAGCACGTGCTCATCACCGGTGTGCAACACGGCCACCCGAATCGGCCACTCGGTGTCCAGCCGGAAGCAGTGCCGGCGCTCGGCGTCGAGCTCCGCGCGCAGCCACTCTTCGGATTCGCCGGTCGCCCGGCGCACCGCGACTTCGGCGGCGGGGTTGACCACTTGGTAGGGGACGCCGTCCTTTTCCGCGTAGGTGGTGCGCAGGATCTCGTGGCGCGTCACGACGTCGCCGACGGCGGCGACGAGGGCCTCGACGTCACACGGCCCGGTCAGCCTGGCGGCGAACGGAATGTTGTTGGCCTCGTTTGGTCCCTCGACCTGGTAGGCGAACCACGTCCGCAACTGGGCGGCGGACAGCGGCAATGGCTCGTCGCGCGAGGTCGTGATCAGCCTCGGGCGCAGGGGCGCCGACACTTCACCGGCAGCTATCTGATCGATCCGTTCCGCCAGCCGCGCGACGGTCGCCAGCTCGAAGACGTCCCGGATGCCGACCTCCGCCTCGCATTGCGACCGGATGGCCGCGACGAGCTTGGTGGCCAGCAGGGAATGACCACCGAGGTCGAAGAACGAGTCGTCGAGGCCCACCCGGTCGTGGCCGAGCAGTTCGGAGAACATGTCCGCGATGCGGCGCTCGGTCGAGGTGATCGGCTCGCGGTAGTCCGCGCCCGCCGCGATCTCGGGTTGCGGCAGGGCGTCGCGGTCGATCTTGCCGTGCGTGGTGATCGGGATCTCGTCCAGTACGACGTAGGCCGCCGGCGTCATGTAGTCGGGCAGCGCGGCGGACACCCGCTCGCGAATGCGCTCGACGTCAACGGATTTGCCCTCGGCGGGGGTGACGTAGCCGATCAGGCTCTTGCCCAGCTGGGGCAGGTCCGCGGCGATGACGATCGCCTGCCCGACGCTGGGATCGACCGAGATCGCGGCCGCGATCTCGCCGAGTTCGATGCGGAAGCCGCGGATCTTCACCTGCTCGTCGGCGCGGCCGACGAATTCGATGTCGCCGTTGGCGTCGCGGCGGGCCAGATCCCCGCTGCGGTACAGGCGTCCGCCGGGCGTGAAGGGGTCGGCGACGAAGCGCTCCGCGGTCAGCGCCGGACGGCGGTGGTAGTAGTGCGCGATATGTGTTCCGCCGATGTAGATTTCGCCGATCACACCGATCGGCACGGGCTGCAGCGCGTCGTCGAGCAGATAGACCTGGGTGTTGATCTTGGGCCGTCCGATCGGCACGATACGCGCGCCCTGGGTGCCTTCCACGGGATAACTGGTGCAGTTGATCACGGTTTCGGTGGGCCCGTAGAAGTTGTACAGCGCCGCGTCGAACGTGGCGCGGAACTTGTCGGCGATCTCGCCGGGCAACGCTTCCCCGCCGACGGGGACCCGGCGCAGCGTGCGCCACCGGTTCACCTCGGGCAGCGACAGAAACAACCCGAGCAGCGAGGGCACGAAGTGCATGGACGTGATGCCTTCGCGGTGCAGCAGGCCGGTCAGGTAACCGATATCGCGCAAGCCGTCGGGGCGTGGGATGACCAGGCGCCCGCCGCAAATCAGCAGGCCGAAGATTTCGGCGATCGACGCGTCGAAGCCGGGCGAGGCGACCTGCAGCAGCCGGTCGGTCTCGTCGACCTGGTATTCGTCGCCGAACCAGACGAAGTACTCCGCGACCGGTGCGTGCGGCACCGCCACGCCCTTGGGCAGGCCGGTCGAGCCCGAGGTGTAGATGAGGTAAGCGGTGTTGTTCGGGCGCAGCGGCCGCACCAGCTCATCGTCGGTCGGGTTGTGCGGCGAATACCGCGATAGCCCGGTGACCGGTTCGCGCAGCACGAGTTTGGCGTCGACGTCGCCGAGGATGAAGGTGAGCCGGTCCTCGGGATAGGTCGGGTCGACCGGCACGTAGACGGCCCCGGCTTTCAGCAGCCCCAGCGCCGTGATCACCAATTCGGGCGACTTGTCGAGCAATACGGCGACCCGGTCCTCGGCACCGATGCCCTGCTCGATCAGCCAGTGCGCCAGCCGGTTTGCTTCTTCGTTGATCTCGCGATAGGTGTAGTGGCGGCCCTCGTAGACCACGGCGACGGCGTCCGGCGACGACGTTGCGCGCTCGGTGATCAATGCGGGCAGCGTGGTCGCCGGCGTCGAGAACTCCTCACCCGCCGACGCCCGGCGGAGCGAATCCGCGTCGGCGTCGCTCATCAGCGACAGCCGCGACAACGCGGTATCGGGGTCGCGCAGCGCATCGTCCAGCAGGACGGTGTAGTGCTCGAGCAGCTGACACACCAGTCCGGCGTCCAGCACCTCGATGAGATAGTCCGCCTCCGCCAGCGCTCCTTCGCCGTCCGGCCCCGCCGGGGTCACCGTGAAGCTCAGCGGAACTTGGCTGAATCGGCTGTCCAGTTGCCCGCGCTCGCATTCCACCCCGGGCGGGCAGAAGCCGCCACCATCGGTTGCCCGCAGGCTGAAGGCGACCTGGGTCAGCCGATCGGTTCCGTGATCGGGATTGGACTCACGCACCAGGCGGTCCAGATCCACATGCTGGTGCGCGAAGGCTTCCTCGGCGCTCTCGCGCAGTTGCGCGACCAGCTCGCGAAATGTTTGCCGCGGCTGCGGCCGGGTGCGTATGACGACGGTGTTGCCGCAGCCGCCGATCGCGCCGTCGGTCTCCGTGTCGGTTTCGCAGCCACGGCCCACCACCGGCGCCGCGATCAGGAAGTCGGTGGATTGGGTGTAGCGGTGAATCAGAGCCGAGAACGCGGCGAGTAGCACCACATACGGGGTGGTGCCGCAGCCGTGCGCCAGCGCCGTGGCGTGGTCAAAAGCGTTCGTGGACAGGAACGTCGATGCGCGCAGCGAGCGCCACGAGCTGGGTTCGGCCGAACCGTCGGGGCCGGGCAGCTCCAGGGGCTCCGGAAGATCGGCCATCAGGGGGCGCCAGTAGGCCAGGTCGTCGTCGAGCGCGGCGGCGGCCGACGGCGGCGCCAGTGGCGCGCCGTCGAGACCCGGGGCCGTGTAGGCGCGGGTGAGGTCGGTGAAGAAGGGCGCCCACGACCGTTCGTCCCACGCGATCTGGTGGGCGGTGATCAACAGCATCAGCTCGTCGGCGCCCAGTCGGACGGCGGTGACCCGCAGGGGCGAGTCGGCGGCCAGGTCGAAGGGGCGACGAAACTCGCGTTGCGCCAACACTTCCAGTCGCAGTTGCCGGGCCTGTTCGGCCAGCCCGGACAGGTCGTGGTCGGCCCAGCCGGGGCGGAGTTCGTCGCTCAGCACGGGATGTGGCTCGCGACCGTCGTCCGCCCGATAGGTGGTGCGCAGCACGGGGTGCCGAACCGCCACGGCGTCCAGCGCCCGGTGCAACCGCTCGACGTCGACGGTGCCGGTGAGCCGGTAGGACGCGCACACGTTGAGCTGAGGGCTGGTCGGATCGGTCGCCTGTACGAACCACATCCGGCGTTGGCCCTCGGACAGCTCGGCGATCGGCACGGCTTGCTCGGTGGTATCAGTCACGCGAGGATTCCAACCTTTCTGGTCTCTCGGGCTGTGCGTTCGCGGTTTGTCCATCGGGGGCCGAGTGCAGACAGTCGACCAGTTCGGTGCCGGTCATCCCGCCGAGCATCCGGCCGAGCGACACCGATCGCCCGATCCCCCGGCGCAATCGGTCGCGAAGGTCGACGCCCAGCAGCGAGTCGACGCCGAGGTCGACCAGCCTCGCGCTCAAATCGACGGACTCGCCACCGTCGAGCGACAACGTCGCGGCGAGGGCGTTGCGCACGATATCGTCAACCGATCGCGCGCCGGGGCCTTCGTCGTCGGCCGCCGGCTCAGGCTCGTGCTCGGTCCGTTCCGTCGTGAACGGCGCTGCGGCGCCCTGGCTTTCGAAGAAAATCCGCAGGCGGTCGAAGTCGGCGGCCAAGATCAGCGGGTCGCCACGGTGGTGGCAGAGGCTGGCGATCACCGCCGCGTCGGGGTCCATCGCGACCAGGCCGGACCGCTCGATGCGGGCGACCTCTTCGGCGTCGGCAATCGTGGTCCCCTGCCATAGGCCCCACCGCACCGCGGCGCAGTCCAGCCCCTTGGCCCGCAACTCAGCCGCGGATGCGTCGAGCATGCGGTTGGACGCGGCGTAGGCGGCATGGCCGTAACCACCCCATACCCCCGATACGGACGAGCACAGCAGGATCCGCACGTCCCGACGCAGCGGCCAGATATCGGTCATCCGGGCCAGCCCGGTTACCTTGGCCGAGAACGCATCTGCCAGGTCGTCGTCGCCGAGTTGGTCGTGGGGCGCGAACCTCGCGGCGCCGGCGGCGTGGATCAAAAGTGACGCGCCGTCGCCGGCGTACTCGTCGGCCACCTTTGACAGCGCCCCCGGCTCGGTGATGTCGCAAGGCGGGGCATACACCTGTGCCGAATATCCCTCGCTCAGTCGGCCGAGTTGGTCCGGCGCGAGGCCGTTGCGGCTCAACAGGATCACCCGCCGCGCGCCATGTTCGATGCAGTGCCGGGCGTAGCGCAGGCCGATGGTCCCGTTGCCCCCGGTGATCACCACGCAGTCGAGCGCCGCTGTGTCCAGGAGGCGCTCGGGGGCGCCTTCGGCACACTCGCGCAACTCGCGCGCGAACCAACCCCGGCCGTCCGGGCCATTGTCGCGCAACGCGACCTCGGTGCGGTCGCCCAGCAGCACGTCGACGCACTCGTGGGCAATATCCGCATCGATGCCCTGGGTCGGAAGGTCCAGGTGCGCGAACGTGCAGTCGGGGAATTCGAAACCGACACTGCGGTGCGCCGCAGCCAACCCCGCCTGCGCCGGCAATGCCACCGGTGGGCCGGAAGCCACCTGCTCACCGCACCTGGTGACGAGCCAGACGCGCCGGCAGCGCGGGCCGATTGCCCCGCGGTAGTCGAGTTGCCCCGCGTGGCAGCGGAATTCGTCGGCGGCCTTCAGCACCTCGGACTGCAAGAGGGCGGGCGCGATCAGGACGGCGACTTCCGCCTGGTCGGGTCCCGTCAGCTCGCACCTGCGATCCGCGGCGATCGCGTCGGTCACCTGACGCGCCAGGGGATCGGCGGTCCCGTCACCCGGGTCCTGCGCCACCACCGCGACGCTGCACGGCGGCCGGTCGGTCTCGACGGGCTGGGTCGTCGGCTGCGGCTCCCACTTTTCGGACAGGACCGTCACGACAGATCCCGGCGCCGGCGGCAACGGCTCCGGCGTGGCCCACAGGTGCACCGCGCGCATGGGCGCCGTCGGAAACGCTCGCAGCGATCGCTCGTCGCTGACGCCCGCCAGGTCAGACCACCGATAACCGGGATTGGCCAACGCGGCGGTGACCATGCTGGCGGCGAGTTGCTCGACGACGGGTTCGTCGCGGCGACCGGAACCCACGATCACCGCGCCCTCGGCCAGCTCGTCGAGCGCGTACAGCAGCGAAGGGTGCGCGGACATTTCGACGAACGTGCCCGCCCCGCGTTGCACGGCCGTTTCCGCCGCTTTGTCGAAACGGACCATATTGCGCAGGTTTTGGTACCAGTAGCCGGCGAAGTCGGTGTCCGCGCCGACGACGCCGCCCCGCGCCGAGCTGACGAACTCGACCGGGGCGTCCCGAAACGCCGAGGCGGGCAGCAGGTCGTCGAGCGTGCCACGCAGCGATTCCAGCTTGCTGGTGTGGCCCGGATATTCGACGGCAAGCTCGCGGACGAAGATGCCGTCCTTTCCGGCCCGTCGCACGATGCCGGCCACGGCGTCACGGTCTCCGGACACCACGCTCGACGATGGCGAGTTGACCACCGAGAGCTCCAGCCAGCCCGGCGCTTCGGCGACCAGCCGCCCGGCGGCCTCGGCGCCCAGACCCAGAACCGCCATGCCGTACCGACCCGGCAGCCGGTCGACGACCGCGGCGCGGGCGGCCACGACGGCAACCGCGTCGGGCAGTGCCACGGCGCCGGCCACGTAGGCGGCCGCCACCTCCCCCAGACTGTGCCCCAAGGTGATGTCCGGGAGCACGCCGCAGGATCTCCACAGCTGCGCCAAACTCGCGGCGTGCGTGAATTGCGCGCCCTGGATGTCGATCTGCGACCAACTCCGCTCGGTGTCGGACAGCAGGTATGCCAGCGGCGAGGGCAGCCCCGCCGCGACGAACGTTTCCGCGCACCGGTCGGCTTCGGCCCGGTACACCGGAAGCCGTTGGTAGGCTTCGGCGCCCATCGACGGCCACTGATTGCCCTGACCGGGAAACACGAACGCGATACGCGGGCCGCCGGCGCGTCCCGGGGACCGGGCCACGAGCGGGTGGTGTTCACCCGCGGCCAGCGCGCCCAGCCCTGCCTCGAGCTCACGCCGGTCGGCTGCGCGCACCACGGCTCGGTGACGACGCACGCGCCGCGTGGCAAGCAGCGTGGAAGCCACCGCAGCGGTCGGGTCTTCGGTCCCGCCGTAGCGCTTCAGGTAGTCCAGAATGGCGGCGGCGTCCTGGCCGATGAGGTCGTTTTCATGCGCGCTGAGCAGCACCGGGATGCGATCGTCGGGCAGTCGATGGGCCGGCATCATGCGGCCTCCGTCACCGAAACGATCAGATGGGCGTTGGTGCCGCTCATCCCGAACGCGGATACCGCGCCGATCCGCTGCCCGTCCACGGCGGGCCACGGCGTCAACTCCCGCGCGAGTCGCAAACCCTGGCTGTCCCAATCGATTTCCCGGCTGGCCTCGGTGGCGTGCAGCGTGGCCGGGACGGCGCCGCGCTCGGCGGACAGCAGCACCTTGGCCAGCCCGAGCCCCCCGGCGGCGGACTGCGCGTGGCCGAAGTTGGACTTCACCGAACCCAGCAGCGCCCCGCGGCCCGGTTCGGTGTTGCCGTAGGTCTCGGCCAACGAGCGCAATTCCGTGCGGTCGCCCAGGGTGGTGGCCGTGCCGTGACCCTCGATCATCCCCACCTGTTCGGGCCGAAGCCCGGCTTGGGTCATGGCCCGCCGGAACAGGCGGCTTTGCGCCGCACCGCACGGGGCGGTGAGTCCCGGGCTTCGCCCGTCCTGGTTGAGGGCGCTGGCGCGGACCTCGGCGATGATGCGCCGACCGTGGCGCAGCGCGGCGGACTTTCGTTGCAGCACGAACATCGCCGCGCCCTCGGCCCAGGCCGTTCCGCTGGCCTGCGCGCTGTACGGGCGGCAGTGTCCGTCGTCGGAAAGGGCGTGCTGTTTGGAGAACTCGACGAAGAATCCGGGAGAGCCCATCACGCACACCCCGCCGGCCAGCGCCATGTCGCAGTCGCCGGCCCGGATCGCCTGCACCGCCAGGTGAAACGCCACGAGCGCGGCCGAGCAGGAGGAATCGACGGTGATGGCCGGGCCGGCCAGGCCCAAGGTGTAGGCGATCCGGCCGGAGATGACGCTCTGCGCGGTACCGCTCATCAGGTGGCCGGTGTGGCGGGAGAACTCCGTCATGTCCGGGCCATAGCCGGTGGTGTAGGCGCCGACATAGCAGCCCACGTCGTGCCCGGCCAAGTCGTCGGGATTGATACCGCTGCTTTCGAGCGCATGCCAGCTGACCCGCAGGGCGACGCGTTGCTGCGGATCCATCGCGATCGCCTCGCGTGTCGAAATGCCGAAAAACGCCGGGTCGAATGTCGTTGCGCCAGTCAAGAATCCGCCGCAGTCGTGGATTCTCTTGAAGCCGTCGCGGCACGACCCGGTCAACAGCTCGCGGATCGGCCAGCCGCGGTCGGTTGGAAACGGGCTGAATGCCTCCCGCTGCTCGGATAGCAGCGCCCAATAGTCCTCGGCTGTGTGCACGCCACCGGGTGCTTCGATCCCCATGCCCACGACGACGACAGGGTCATGATCGGAGCCGGCGCCGGGCCGGCGCTCAGGCATCGGCGAGGACTCGCCTGGCGACTGCCGCCCCCCGAATCAGATACCGGCACGGGATGTGTGCCGTCACAACGCACCGCGTCATCACGATGACTCCTCCGAGAATCCCCCGAAGCTCCACCCACGAAAGGTTCGGAGATGTGTTGTTTTTTAACTGACCGGCGCATTGGCTTTACACGCCGACGACGTCACGCGCTGAGGAGCGGAACGAGATCAGCGGTCGCCCTCCTGCGCGCTTCGCATGGTCTACCCGTAGCTGTCGACCACAAACACAACGACGGCGATTTCTCAGGTTTACGCCGAGACATGGCTCACAACGGGGCCGAACGTTAAAGCCTTCTGCCCACGGGTGTTTGGTGTCGCTTTACGGCGACGTCAAACCGCCAGTGAACGGGCGAAGCGACGGCCGCAGCCGGGTCAGACCTCCGTGATGACCCGGTTGCCGACGGTGTTGATGTGGTCGTCGAGGTAGAAATGGCCACCGTCGAAGAACGACAGGGCGAACGCGCCCTTGGTGTGCTTGGCCCACCGGCGCAAGGATCCGGCGTCGACGCGGCGATCATGCCTGCCGGCGACGGCGTGGATATCGGCACGGATGCGGACGCCGTCGCTGCAGTCATAGCGGTTGAGCGCCTCGTAGTCGCAACGCGCCGCGTTGACCAGCAGCTCGGCGAACTCTTCGTCGGCCAGCAGCCGCGGGTCGGTTCCGCCGAGATCGGCCAGGTCGGCCAGCAGCTCGTCGTCGCTGGTAGGGAGCTCGGCCAGGCTGGCCACGCTGGACGGAACCGGCCCGGCCGACACCCACAGCTTTCGCACCGCGACCCCGCGCTGCTCGGCGATGCGAGCGAACTCGAAGGCGACCACCGCACCCATGCTGTGCCCGAACAGCCGCAGCGGCGCGGCCTCGCGCCACGGTCCCGACTCGAACAGCCCGTAGGCCAGGTCGTGCACGGTTTCCGGCGCCGGGTGATCGAGCCGCTCGGCCCGCTGGGGATACTGCACGACAAAGGTGTCCCCGCCGGCGGCCAGCTTTCTCGCCAGCTTCCGGTAGCTCGCGGCGGCCGCGCCCGCGTGGGGGAACACCACGATGCCGCCCCGGTACGGTTCTCGGCCGGGACCGGGCAGGTGTTTGATCCAGGGGGCGAACGTCGTTGACACATGAGCCCTTTCGTCGGTGGTCATCTTGTCTCGCCTTCCTTTCGAACGCTTGACCGGGCGGACCGTCCCTTGGGCCGGCGCGGTGCGCTACGGAATCGACCGGCGCGGACGGTTGGCGGCCGGCTCGGCACGACCATGTGTGCCGGTCGCGAAAATGCGCGCCTTGGCATCATCTCCAGGCTACCCCTCACCAGCGAGTACGAGGGCGCCCGAAAGTCGTTGACAGGCCCGGCGTTTCGGGCGGGCAGTCCCCCGGCTCGGCAGCCGTCGGCGGCTGATGCACGCTTTTCGGCGGCGTTAATTAGCCGGCGGTCCGGGCACTTTGGCGTTGTCGATCGCCGGATGACCATCCCTCGGGTCAGCCACATAAATCCCCAGATACCCACGCTGTCAGCCGTTAATCGGCGGGCTCCGGTGAACCCCGACACGCGCCGGGGGGTTGCCAGAAGTTTCCGTACACTTGGCGGAAACAGGGCCTGACCGCGTAACAAACGGCGGTGGCCGTCGTGCCCAGCACTCCACCCCGCAATGATCGGAGGCTGACCAATGCAACTCCACACGCGGCCGAGACGAGTGCGCTCGCGACGGAACGCATCCGACGGTGAGGTGCAGCCCGACAACCAGCTGTCGTTCATGGACCAAGCCATGTTTCAGACTATGCGCGCTCTCGACCGCAATGCGATCGTCCAGTGCGTGTGGATCTACGAGCACCCCGTGCGTCTTGAGGGGCTCAAGCGTTTCCACCACAACCTGGGCTACGGCTTGCTGGGACGCCGCATCGAGCGTTCGCCGCTGCCGTTCGCCCGCGATCGGTGGGTCCGGGATCGATGGCCGACGGACATCGATGTCGCCGGGCCCGCGCGTGAACGCGCCGAACTCGGTGACTGGCTGGACGAACGCGCCCAACTACCGGTCGATCCCGAGCGCGGGCCGGGTTGGCACCTCGGGGTCCTTCCCTTGACGGACGGCTCGACCGCGGTGACCTTGGTGGCTTCCCACTGCCTGATCGACGGCCTCGGCATCGGCCAGGCCGTCGCCGAGGCGGCCGGCGGCAATACGCGCGAACTGGGCTACCCCCCGCCCTCGTCGCGCACGCGGCGGCGAGCGTTGGTTCAGGACGCGCGCCAAACGATGCGGGGTGTTCCCGCGGTCGCGCGGGCGATCGTCGCGGCGGCAAAAGCGGCGCGCCGTCCCGGCCCGGACGCGCCGCCGGCCGGCCCATCGCAACCTCCCGCCGTCCGGGGCGCCGGCGGCGATGAGCGAGTCCTGGTACCGACCATCGCGGTCCACATCGACAAGGACGACTGGGACGCGCGGGCGCAGGCCCTCGGCGGATCCAGCCACCACCTGGTGGCCGGGTTCGCCGCGAAACTCGGTGAGCGGCTGGGGCGCCGACGTCCCGCTGACGGAGCGGTCGTCTTGCAGGTCCCCCTCAGCGACCGCTCCGAGAACGACACCCGCGCCAACACGCTGTCGTATGTGAGCATCATCGTCGACCCGGCGCGGGTGACGGCCGACCTGGCGGATGCGCGTGCCGCGGCCAAACGCACGTTCGAGACCGTACGGAACGCGCCCGAGCAGGCGTCACCGATGCTTCCCCTCGCCCCGCTGGTGACGTTCACCCCCAAGCGGGTGCTGAAGCGGGTGACCGAGGCCGCGTTCGCGTTCGACGATCTGCCGGTCGCGAATTCCAGCATGGGCGACATCGCCCCCATGGCGGCCCGCCCCGACGGCACGGAGGCCGAATGCGTGTTCGGGCGGGGGGGAATCCAAGGCGTCAAGCGCCGCGACCTCGAGCGGGCGCACGGCGAACTTGCCCTGTGGTGTCTGCGGATCGGCGGCAAGATGTGCATCACCGTCGGCGCCTACCGGACCGACGGAAAAAACTCCAAGCCCGAATTGCGCGACGTCGTGGCAAAAACCCTGGAAGAGTTCGAACTCACCGGGGTGATCGAGTAAGCCCGTACGCCCCCACCGTTTTACGCATATTCCGTTGGGTAAACCCGCAGACGTGCCAGCCTCCGTTGAATCGGCGGTGAACTTACCGCCGGGACCCCCACGAATTATCCCCAAGGCGCTGCAGGGCATCGCCTTCTTTGCGGCGCGACGGTGGACCACCGAGCGACTCGCCCGGCGGTACGGCGGCGCGTTCCGCCTCGATGTCCCGGTGTTCGGCCGGCTTGTGGTGGTGGTCGACCCGAAGCTGGCCAAACAGGTCTACACCAGCGGAATCCACGATCTCGGTGCCATACAGCCCAATTTGAGCCGGCTCCTGGGTTCGGGCTCGGTGTTCGGCCTCGACGGCGCCGACCACCGGGAGCGGCGCAAGCTGCTGGCGCAGCCTTTCCACGCCAACAACATGAAGAACTACGAGCAAATCGTCGAGGAAGAAACCCTCCGCGAAATCCGCGACTGGCCCGAGGGCGAGGGATTCGCCACGCTGGCGCCGATGAAACGCATCACGCTCAACGTCATCTTGCGCGCGGTATTCGGGGCCCGCGGCGATGACTTCGAAGACCTCAGGCGGATCATCCCGCCGTGGGCCAAGCTGGGCTCGCTGCTGGCCACGCTGCCCATGCCGACCCGAACCTATGGTCGCTACACCCCGTGGGGACGGCTGGCCGAGTGGCGGCGCCAGTACGACGTCGTCATCGACAGGATGATCGACAAAGCCGGCGAGACCCGGGAATCGGCGGAGAAAACCGACATCCTGTCGCTGCTGTTGCGCAGCGCGTACGACGACGGGTCGGCCATGTCGCGGAAGGACGTCCGCGACGACCTGCTCACCCTCCTGGTCGCCGGACACGAAACCACCGCGACGACGCTCGCCTGGGTGTTCGAACGGCTGAGCCGCCACCCCGAGGTGCTTTCGGCGCTGGTCGAAGAGGCCGACAACCCCGCTCGGGACGAGACCGAGTTACGCCACGCCGCGATCTACGAGGTGCAACGCACCAGGTCGGTCATCGACTTCTCCGGGCGCCGGGTGCGGGCTCCGGTGTTCGAGCTCGGCGAGTATGCCCTCCCGGAGGGCTGCTCCATCGTCGTCAGCATTTCCAAATGCCATGCCGACGGCCAGGCGTTCCCCGAGCCCGATCACTTCGACCCGCAGCGCTACATCGACGGCAAGCCGTCGCCGTTCGCGTGGATCCCGTTCGGCGGGGGGACCCGGCGTTGTGCGGGGGCGGCGTTCGCCAAGATGGAGATGAACGTGGTGCTGCGAACCATATTGCGCCACTTGACCATCGAGCCCGCCACCACGCCCCCCGAGAAGATCAAAGCGGGCGGGCTGGGTTCCCTCCCGAAAGACGGCGGACGTATCGCGGTGCACCGACGCCGGCACCAGGTCGTCGACCCGCGCAAAACTGCTTAAGCGCCCTATGTAACGTCAGAACGCGTGAGCGTCGTGAGCAGCAGCCCCCAGACGGTCGAATTCGCCGGCCACAAGGGGATCACCCTCGTCGCCGACGAATGGAACCGCGGCGCCGACACGACGCGGCGGCCGTCCGTCCTGATGCTGCACGGCGGCGGGCAGAACCGATTCTCCTGGAAAAACACCGGTCAGATCCTGGCCGACGAGGGGCTGCACGTCGTCGCGTTGGACAGCCGCGGGCACGGCGACAGCGATCGCGCGCCCGCCGCCGACTACGCCGTGGAGACGCTGACCGCCGACGTCCTGCGCGTCATCGATGCGATCGACCGGCCGGTGATGATCATCGGGGCGAGCATGGGCGGCCTGACCGGCATCCTGGCCGCCCACCGGGCCGGGCCGGCGAAGGTGACCCGGCTGGTTCTCGTCGACGTGGTGCCCCGCTTCGAGAAGGGCGGCAGCGCCCGCATCCGCGACTTCATGATCAGCGGCCTGGACGGGTTCGACTCGCTGGACGAGGCCGCCGACGCCGTGGCCGCCTACCTGCCGTACCGCAAGAAGCCGCGCAGCCCCGAGGGGCTGAAGAAGAACCTGCGCCTGCGCGACGGCCGCTGGTACTGGCACTGGGATCCGGCGTTCATGACCAAACCCGGCGACGACCCCGAGCTGCGGACCGAGAAATTCGAGCAGGCGGCCCGGAGCCTGACGATCCCGGTGCTGTTGATCCGCGGCAAGCTGTCCGACGTCGTCAGCCCCGAGGGCGTGCGGCATTTTCTGGCGACGGTGCCCAACGCGGAGTTCGTGGAGCTGTCCAACGCGGGGCATACCGCCGCCGGCGACGACAACGACGCCTTCAGCGACACCGTGGTCGCCTTCGTCAAGCGCACCTGAGCCCCGCCCCCGCCGCCGAGCCCCGCCCCCGCCGCCGAGCCCCGCCCCCGCGGCCGAGTGTGAATTTCACGACGCGACACGCCGCCGACCCGTCGGGAGATTCACTTTCGGCGCACCGGCAGCGCGTTACGGCACTAGTTGGCCGGCTTTTCCGCGTGCCCGCCGAACTGCTTGCGCATCGCCGAGAGCGCCTTGTTGGCGAAGTCGTCGAGGTCGCGGGAGGCGAAGCGGGACTGCAGCGCGGTCGTCAGCACCGGCGAGGGCACTCCCTCGTCGATCGCGGCGATGGAGGTCCACCGGCCCTCCCCGGAATCGGAGACCCGCCCCGAAAACTCCTTCAGCTCAGGCGATTCCCGCAGCGCGCTCGCGGTCAGGTCCAGCAGCCACGAGCCGATCACGCTGCCGCGCCGCCACACCTCGGCGACGTCGGGGATGTCGAAGTCGTACTGGTAGAACTCGGGGTTCGACAGCGGCGCGGTTTCGGCGTCACCGGCCTGCACGTGCTTGCCGATGTCGGCGTTGCGCAGGATGTTCAGCCCCTCGGCGAGGGAGGCCATCATCCCGTACTCGATCCCGTTGTGCACCATCTTGACGAAGTGCCCCGCCCCGGACGGCCCGCAATGCAGATACCCCTGCTCCGATTGCGCGACCTCGCCGTCGCGGCCGGGTGTGCGCGGGGCCGCGTCCACGCCGGGCGCGACGGTGGCGAAGATCGGCTCGGCGTGCTCGAACGCGTCCGTGTCCCCGCCGACCATCAGGCAATAGCCGCGCTCGCGGCCCCATACGCCGCCGCTGGTGCCGCAGTCGAGTAACCGAATGCCCTTCTCGGACAGCGTCTTTGCGTGGCTGATGTCGTCGCGATAGTAGGAATTGCCGCCGTCGATCACGATGTCCCCGGAGTCCAGGGTCTTGGCCAGCTCCTCGATCACGCCGGTCGTGATCGACCCGGCGGGCACCATCACCCACACGACGCGGGGTGCGGTGAGCTTCCCGGCGAGCTCCTTCAGCGAGGACACCCCGGTCGTGTTGTCCTCGCCGGCCATCGCCTTGACGGCGTCGGGATCGTGGTCGTACACCACGCATTCGTGTCCGCCCTTGGCCACCCGTCGAACGATGTTGGCGCCCATGCGGCCCAGGCCGATCATCCCCAGCTGCATCGTGTTTCGTCTCCTTACTTGCTCGCCGGTGTGCTCTTGGGTAACCACGGCTCCTGCCATTTGTGGTGACCGTGCAGCAGCGACTCCGCTGCCTCGGGACCCCAGGAGCCCTGGTCGTAGTGATGGATCCGGCCCGGCTTGTCCAGCAGCGGCTGCACGATCCGCCACGTCTCCTCGATGGCGTCCTCGCGGGCGAAAAGCTGGCGATCGCCGGTCAACCCTGCGTACAGCAGCCGCTCGTAGGGCCGCACCGCCTCGCCGAGGTCTTCGGCGAACGACGAATCCAGGTGCACGTCGTGCCACGAGTTGCCGACCTGGGCGGACAGCTGCAGGCGCATCCCCGGGTCGGGGTCGATGCGCAGCACGATCTGGTTCGGTTCCGGCGGCCGCCGGTTGGGCAGGAAGGAAAACCCGGGGACGTGGTGCAGGAACATCCGGACCTCGGTGACCTTCTCCGGCAGCGCCTTGCCCGCCCGCAGGAAGACGGGCACGCCGGCCCAGCGCCAGTTGTCGATCTCGGTCCGCAGCGCGATGTAGGTCTCGGTCTTGGAATCCTTGGCGACGCCGTCGACGTCGGTGTAGCCGCGGTACTGGCCGCGCACGCAGCGCTCGGGGTCCAGCGCCGGCATGGCCCGAAACACCTCGGCCTTCTTGTCGTTGAGGTCGTCGGCGCCGGGCCCGACGGGCGGGTCCATCGCGACCAACGCCAGCACCTGCAGCAGGTGGTTCTGCACCACGTCGCGCAGCGCCCCCACCGCGTCGTAGAACTTGCCGCGGTCCTCGATCCCGAAGTCCTCGGCCATGGTGACGTGGATTTCGGAGATGCTGTCGCGGTCCCACAGCTTCGCCAGGCCCCGGTTGGCGAAGCGCAGGTATTGCAGCTCCTCGACGGGTTGTTTGCCCAGAAAGTGGTCCACGCGCAGGATCTGTTCCTCGTCGAGCACCGCGCGCAGCCGCGCGTTCAGGTCGCGCGCGGACTCCAGGTCGTGGCCGAACGGCTTCTCCACCGCGACGCGGGCGCGCTCCAGCAGGTCGGCCTTCGCGAGGTTTTCGACGATCGGCGCGAACAGCGACGGCGGCATCTCCAGGTAGTACAGGGGCCGGGCGTCCTTGGGGATCTGCTTGGCGAGCTGTTGGTAGAGCTTGTCGTCGGTGACGTCGCCGTGCAGGTACGACAGCCGGTCGGCGAGCCGGTCGAACACCTTGGCGTCGAACTTCTCCCCCGACGCCTTGATCGCCTCGTTCGCCCGCTCGACCAGCTGCTCGACGGTCATGTCGTCGCTGGCCACGCCGATGATCGGGCAGTCCAGCATTTCCTTGCGCTCGAGCCGGTACAGGGCGCGGTAGGTCATCTTGCGCGCCAGGTCGCCGGTGATGCCGAAGATCACCAGCAGGTTCGAAGATTCCTCGCCGCCGTCGGTCAAGCCCGCACCTCCCGAAATTCACCCAATTGGCTCTGGAGAATCACTACCCGCGGCGGCCGGACTCAACACTAGACATCGCACATAGGCCCGACAAGGCGCGGCGATCGTCGGCTTTGGCAGGATTCCTGGCGTGGGTGACGTGCTGCATCTCGCGGTCTATGTCCTGGTGGGGATCGCCGCGCTCGAGGCCGTCGCGATCGCGGTGCTCTCGGTGCTGCTGGCGCGCGCCCGCCGGGAGGCCGAGGAGTTGCGGCAGCGGGCCGACGCCCGCAACCAGTTGCTGTCGGGCGGGCGCGAGGCCGTCAAGAGGGTGTGG
The DNA here is from genome assembly GCF_059812295.1 of Mycobacterium sp. NGS63. Taxonomy (NCBI): domain Bacteria; kingdom Bacillati; phylum Actinomycetota; class Actinomycetes; order Mycobacteriales; family Mycobacteriaceae; genus Mycobacterium; species Mycobacterium sp. NGS63. The sequence continues at coordinate 34,318 of NZ_JCALCJ010000002.1, read as the reverse complement.
AACACCGCCAACCTGATGCGCAAGGAGGGTTTCAGCGCGGTGGTGCGCAGCTCGATCGAGGACCTCGCCGACTGGGCCGAGGTCGAGCGTCCGGATCTCGCCCGCGTCACCCCCGACGGCCGGGTGGTGATCCTGTTCTCCGACATCGAGGAGTCCACCGCGCTCAACGAGCGGATCGGCGACCGCGCCTGGGTCAAGCTGATCAGCTCGCACGACAAGCTCATCTCGGGCCTGGTGAAGCAACGGTCGGGGCACGTCGTCAAAAGCCAGGGCGACGGCTACATGATCGCGTTCGCGCGCGCCGAAGAGGCGGTGCGCTGCGGCGTGGACGTCCAGCGCGCGTTGGGCAGCAACGGAAAACGCAAGCGGCACGACGACATTCGCGTTCGGATCGGCATCCACATGGGTCGCTCGGTGCGACGCGGCGACGACCTGTTCGGGCGCAACGTCGCGATGGCGGCCCGGGTCGCCGCGCAGGCCGTCGGCGGGCAGATCCTGGTGAGCGAGTCGGTGCGCGACGCAGTCGCCGACTGTGACGACATTCGATTCGACGAGGGCCGTGACGTCGAGCTGAAAGGCTTTTCGGGCAGCTACCGTTTGTTCGCCGTGTCGGCGTCGGATTCGGCCAGCCGCTGATGAAGCCGGGCGCGGACCTCATCGGCGGTGTAGGACTTGCGCTTCCGCTGATCGCGGGCGACCAGCACTCCCCCCGCGACGACGCCCGCGACGCCGGCCAGCCCCAGCCACTTCCAAACGCTGCGCATGGCTGACAGGCTATTACCGAGGCCCACATGCTGACACTGGACCAAGCGCTGGACGAGACCCGCACCGGCGACCTGTGGCTGTTCCGCGGCCGCTCCCGGCCCGACCGCGCGATCCAGACGTTGACCAACGCCCCGGTGAACCACGTCGGGATGACCGTGGCGATCGACGACCTGCCGCCGCTGATCTGGCACGCCGAACTGGGCGACAAGCTCGTCGACGTCTGGTCCGGCACCAACCACCGCGGCGTGCAGCTCAACGACCTGCGCCAGGCCGTCCTGCAGTGGACCGACCGCTACCAGCAGCGGTGCTGGCTGCGCCAGTTGACGCCGTATGCCACCCGGGAACAGGAGAACGCGCTGCTGCGGGTCATTGCTCGGATGGACGGCACCGCGTTCCCGACGACGGCCCGGCTCACCGGCCGCTGGTTCCGCGGCCGGTTGCCGACCGTCAACGACTGGATACGGGGAATCCCGTTGGTGGACAAAAAGGTTCGCGAACAGACGCAGCGTCGCAAGGCCGAGCACCGCAGGATGGGCCTGGAGACGGCGTACTGCGCGGAGACGGTGGCGATCACCTATGAGGAGATGGGATTGCTCGTCACCGACAAGGACGCGAATTGGTTCGACCCGGGCAGGTTCTGGAGCGGCGACACGCTCCCGCTGGCGCCGGGCTACCGGTTGGGCGAGGAGATCGCGGTGACGGTCGGTTAGCCGACCGACATCTCCCCCATCTCCGACCAGCCGGCGGCGTCGATCGTCTGGCTGATGATCTTGGGCGTCGACGCCAGCGCCTGGGGCAGTTCCTGCATGGCCCGCTGGAAGTGCTCGCTGTTGACGTGGACGCCGCCGGCGTCCCCGTCACGGAAGGCCTCGACCAGGACGTACTCGGCCGGGTTGTCCAGGCTGCGCGACCACTCGAACCACAGGTTGCCTTCCTCGGCGCGGGTGGCGGCGGTGAACGGCGCCACCAGCTCCGGCCAGCGCTCAGTCCACTCGGGTTTGGTCTCGAACTTGACGACGATGAAGATCATGAGCCGATTGTGCACCCCTCCCGCAGCAAAGTTTGCCCAGGCGTCTTCGTTGACGCCTGGGCAAACTTCGCTATTGGACTCGCGCCCATTGGCGTGACGCATGCCACACATCGGGCTAAATCCGGGTCATTTCACACGATCGGCGAAATTGAATTCGGACCGAACCGATACGAACGCAATTCAATTTGTTACGGGTTCGCAATTCCGGGGTCGCCGGGCGGGGGCGCGTCGGGTGCCGGCGGGGGCGGCGGGGCGTCGGGCGCCGGCGGCGCGGGAGCAGGGGCGTCGACCAGCACGGCCGGCGCTGGCGGCGGCGCGTCGGGCGGCGGCGGCGGGGCATCCGGCGGCGGCGGGGGCAGCGCGTCCGGCGGTGGCGGCGGCGCGTCCGCGGGCGGCGGCGGGGCGTCGAAAGGCGGCGGCAGCGCGCCGTCGGGCGGAATCGGCAGGAACATGTGGTGGGTGAATCCGGCCTGGTAGGCGCCCGCGCCACCGATGTGCACGCCGCCGTGCTCGCCGCTCGAGACGGGCGTGCCGTCGGGCAGGGTGACGGCCGTGTGCCCGCCGTTCCAGCCGATCACCACCGCGTTGGGGGCGGTCCCGTACTGGAAGCCCCGCGCCAACAACGCGGCCTCCTCGTTTCCGGTGTTGAACCTGTCGCCGAAGACCGGCCTGTCGGCCGCCGCGTTGGCGACCCACGAGGCGAGCCCGGAGCAATCGGTCCCGGCCGGAGAATCTCCGCCCGCGATATAGGGCGTCCCCGAGACCTGATTGATGAGCGACATCAATGTGGCAAGAACAAACACGAGCAGGCACGCTAGCAATAGCATTCATTGATAATCAAAATTTGTGGCCGGCGTCACTTACGAATTAAACAATGGCGTGCGCCGCATATGCAGCAAATCGATGCCGGCGAATTCCTTGTGCCGTCAAACTCCGAACTTGGCCCGCGCCGCGTCGGTGACCGGGGTGAACAGGTTGACGAGGTTCCCGTCCGGATCCCGGAACAGCAGTGCGCGGTTGCCCCACGGCATGGTCGTCGGCGGCGTCACGACCTCGGCGACGCGGTCGCGCAGCCGCTCGTATTCCGCGTCGACGTCTTCGACGATGAACTCCACGATCGCGCTGCGGTTGGCCGCCGGCTCGGCGGATCCCTCGCCGAACAGCGGCACGGTCTTGTCGCTGCCGATCGCCAGCGTGCCCACCGAGGTCGGAATCTCGGCGAAGAGCTCGTTGCCCCATACCGCGGGGACTTCGGTGACCATCTCGTAGAAGGCGACGAGCCGCGTGACGTCGGCGGTGATGATGCGTGTCGAAATGAATTTCATGGCAGGCATGCTAAGAACCCCCACCGACACGATCGCGCGTTTAGTCGTAGTCCGTGCGTCCTTCGGTTTCGGCCATCTCGCGCTCGATGCCGGCCTGCTCCCGGCGGGCGCGCTCCCGGACGCGATCGGCCCGTTCGTCGGCGCGGCGCATGCGCTCGCGTTCCCGGTCCGCGGCCGTCCCCTCGCGTTTGTCCGCGAGCCGTTCCCGCTCGTCGGCCAGCCGCTCGCGTTCATCGGCAAGCCGCTCGCGCTCGTCGGCGATTCGATCTCTTCGCGCCGCGAACAACTCGCGCCTTCTGACCTCAGCCTCGCGCTGCATCAGGGACGCCGCACGCGCGTCGAGCTCGTCGGCCGTGAGTTCAAGCGCACGGGCACGGTCCTCAGCGACCACAATTCACCCTAGCGCGGCGACATATCGGCCCAGGCCGACGGCGTCCGGTCAGATCGAAGTCCAGATTCCGTTGTTGAAGAATCCCCAACTACCGACCGTCGGGTTCCACATCAGGTGGGCCTGGGGCGCCCACGACGGGGGCGGCGGCTGCGGCGGCGCCCACGGCGGCGGGGGTCCCCAGGGGCCCCAGCCGGCCAGAGCGCCCGGCGGGGCGGGTGGCTGCCAGTCGTGGCACTGGTTCCAGTCCCAGTTGTAGTTGGTGCCCCAGGACGGATCCCACTGTTGGCCCGGACACCAGTGGGCGGCCTGGGCCGAAGGGGCGAAAGCCAGTGCGAGAGCGGCCGAAGCTAACCCGCCGACCAGCATGCTGATAGACCGCCGAACCCACACAGTCGCCATGCACCAAGCCTTTCCCCCCGACCGAATCCAGACAAGTAGTGATTTCAGTTCGACGAAACCTCGACAACCTCCACCATGCCTGCGAGCCCGGCGAAATCAGCGCCGTTGCGAGTGATCAACGGCAGCCCCTCGGCAAGCGCTGTTGCCGCGATCAACAGATCGGCGAGCCTTCGGCGCGGTCGACGCCCGGCGGTGCGCACTGCCGCATAGACACGGCCATAGGCGCGTGCCGCCTCCACGCCGAAGGGCAGCGGATCGAACGCCGCTTCCGCCCGCTGCAATCGGTCCTGGCGGCGCCCCCGTTCGTCGACGTCGTCGGTGGCGGCCGGGCCGGCGGCCAGTTCCGCCATGGTCACCGCTGAAATGGCTACTTGGAGGGGAAGTTGGTCGGGCTGCAACTTCTCCAGGTCAATGACGACCGAGGTGTCCAACAGCCCCAGCGGCAATCGGTCAGGCACGCGGCTCGATGCCCTGGTCGACCGTGACGCTCAAATCGTCCCGGAGCCGAGTCCAATCGACCGAAGGTGCGCCGCGGAAGATCTCCACCACCGCCGTAGCGTCGACAAACCGCCGACGCCGCAACGGTCGAAGCTCACCAACCGGCTCCGACCGTCGCGCAATGATGAACGAGCGCCCCTCGTCGAGGCCGCGCATGATGCGACCGCTGTCGTTGCGCAACTCGCGCTGGCTTATTTGCTCAGCCATCACCCAATCGTAGCACCACGTGCTACATCGCGCCTACGGCGGACGGGGCGAGCATCCTCGTAGCCTCTGCACAATGACGGAAGCCGCTGTCAGGCGCCGCTACGCCGAGATCGCCGACGTCTACATCCGGAGATTCGGGGCCGTGGAACACGTCGATCCTGACGGCCTCGAATTTCTCCGGCGCAATCTGGGTCGCTGCGACGGTGCGGTCCTCGATGCCGGTTGTGGGCCCGGCCACCTCACGGCCTACTTGGCCGACCTCGGGCTGACCGCGAGCGGTATCGACCTGGTACCGGAATTCATCGCCAGCGCCCGTTCGACCTGGCCCAGGGTCGATTTCGCGGTCGGTTCGGTGCAGAGGCTGGACGTGCCCGACAATGCCCTAGCCGGAATCCTCGCTTGGTACTCGTTGATCCACTGCGCGCCAGTCGAACTCGCGGACGTCCTCACCGAATTCCACCGGACGATGTCCCCAGGTGGAACGCTCGTCGTGGGGTTCTTCGAGGGCAGTGGAGTCGCCGCCAGCCTGCGCACCAACCAGCGATAGATCACCGTGCAAGCGTATGCCGAAAGGCGTTCCCGCGATGGGCAATCCGCGCTGAGCAGTCGACTAGCACGCGCCTCCAAGCCATTGACTCTGCGTCCATGGCGCGAAAGTGCGAGAGCCCGCCGCCATAGCCGCAGAGTCAACGAGCAAGGCAGGCTACGCTTCGCTAGTTGCGACCGACACACGGCCGCAAGAGGGGACGGCCCATGCCCGAACTCAAAGGCTGGTCGCACATCGACCTGACCGTGACAGATTGCGATCGGTCGGTGAAATGGTGGGAAGACGTCCTGGGGTTCGTCAGCGTAAGTAGTTCGCGCGGCGACACTTTCGAGACACGATCCATGATTCACCCATCGGGCGTCGTGGTGACGCTGATGCGCCACGACGACCTGGTGGGCGACACGCGCTTCGACGAAAGGCGCATCGGCCTGGATCAACTTGCGTTCGAAGTGGCGGACGAGGAGTTGCAGCGGTGGGTCGAGCATCTGGACACCAAAGGGGTGGCGCATTCGGGCATCGTCGACATCGGCTGGGGCCCTACGGTGACTTTTCGCGACCCGGACAACATTCAACTCGAGTTCTTCGTCCATCCGATCGCCGTCGACGAACCGGACATCAACACGACGCCGTAGCGCGCCTACACGTTGAAGCGGAACTCCACGACGTCGCCGTCGGCCATCACGTAGTCCTTGCCCTCCATGCGGACCTTGCCGGCGGCCTTGGCGGCCGCCATCGACCCGGCGGCGATCAGGTCGTCATAGGACACGATCTCGGCCTTGATGAAGCCCTTCTCGAAGTCGCTGTGGATCACCCCGGCGGCCTTGGGCGCGGTGTCGCCCTGGTGAATCACCCACGCCCGCGCCTCTTTCGGGCCCGCCGTCAGATACGTCTGCAACTTCAAAGTGTGAAAACCCGCGCGGGCGAGCGCGTCGAGGCCGCGCTCGGTCTGCCCGATCGATTCCAGCAGCTCGGCGGCCGACTCGTCGTCGAGCTCGATCAGCTCGGATTCGATGGCGGCGTCCAAGAACACGGCGTCGGCGGGCGCCACGAGCTGGCGCAGCTCGGCGACGCGTCCCGCATCGGTGAGCACGGCCTCGTCGGCGTTGAAGACGTACAGAAACGGTTTGGTGGTAAGGAGATTCAGCTCGCGCAGCAACGAGACGTCGGCGCCCGCGCCGAAGAGCGTCTTGCCGCCGTCCAGCACCGCCTGGGCGGCAACCGCCGCGTCATACACCGGCCGGCGCTCCTTGTTGGTGCGGGCCTCCTTCTCCAGGCGGCCCACCGCGCGCTCGAGGGTCTGCAGGTCGGCCAGGATGAGCTCGGTCTCGACGACCTCGATGTCGGATTTGGGATCCACCTGCCCGGCGACGTGGGTCACGTCGTTGTCGGAGAACACCCGCACCACCTGGCAGATGGCGTCGCACTCGCGGATGTGGGCCAGGAACTTGTTGCCCAGCCCGGCGCCCTCGGAGGCGCCCTGGACCAGGCCGGCGATGTCGACGAACGTGACGGGCGCGGGCACGACGCGCTCGGATCCGAACATCTCCGCCAGCTTGTCCAGCCGCGGGTCGGGCAGCGATACCACGCCCTCGTTCGGCTCGATCGTCGCGAACGGATAGTTGGCCGCCACCACGTTGTTCCGGGTCAGCGCGTTGAACAGCGTCGACTTGCCGACGTTCGGCAGGCCCACGATTCCCAGGCTCAGGCTCACGGGGACCCAAGTCTAGAACTCGCGGCGGTCAAGGCACGCCCGCGGTCTCTACGAGGTCTTTACGGGCGTTTGGCCGCATTCCCGGTACGGTCTACATGTGTCAGCAGAGCGGGCAAGATCGGCGGTCGAGGTTGGCCACCGCTCGGTCCACCCCAACATCCCGGGCGTGCCGTGGTACGCAGCCCTGCTTTTGGCCGTGACCGCGACCGCGATCGGCTACGGGATCGACGCCGGCCATAAGGAGCTCACCCACGTCTTCGCCGGCTTCTATATTGCGGGCTGCGTGGCCGCGGTGCTGGCCGTGCGGCAGGACGGCGTGTTCACCGCGATCATCCAGCCGCCGCTGATCCTGTTCTGCGCCGTGCCGGGGGCCTACTGGATGTTCCACGGCCGCAAGATCGGCAACCTGAAGGACCTGCTGATCAACTGCGGCTACCCGCTCATCGAGCGGTTCCCGCTGATGCTGGGCACCGCCGGCGGCGTGCTGCTGATCGGGCTGGTGCGCTGGTATTTCGGGGTGTCACAGCGCGCGGCGGTCGCGGCCGACGCCGCCGACGACGCGGGGACGAGCGGCAAGCCGTCCTTCGTCGGCGCGGTCGCGGCGAAACTGAATTCGCTGCTCGGTTTTTCGTCGGGAGGAGACGACCCCGACGAGGCGCCCTCCACCACGAAGCGGACGCGCACCACCGAGCGCTCCCCCAAATCCGGTTCCCGGACCGCGCGCAACGGCCGGTCCGCCGCGCGCACCAGCCGAACCCACACGCGGCGTGCGCGGCCACCGCTGGACGACGAGCCGCCGCGGCGGCGCCGCCAGCCGCCCGGCGACTACGACGAGCCGCCGCCGCGCCGCCGCCCGCGGCCGCAGGGTGACCCCGACCTGCGCCAGCCGCGCGAAAGGCGCGAGCCGCGCACCCGCCGCAACCCGTACGACCGGCCCTACGACGGGCCCCCGCCGCGAAGCAGCCGCTTCGACAGCTACGAGGCGCCCTATGAAGCGCCCCACGCGCCCCGGCGCCGCCGCGCCACCAGCTCGAACGGCTCCGGCACCACACACCACCCGATCTCGCAGGTCCGCTACCGCGGATCGGGTCCCTCGGACGAGCCCCGGACCCGCGCGCCGCGCGGCTTCCCGGCCGAGTCCTGGGAGTACGAGGGCTAGCGAGCCGATCGGATCTCGCGGGGCAGCGCGAACACCAGGGTCTCCTGGGCCGTCGTCACCGGCTGCACCACGTCGAAACCGCATTCCGCCAGCCGCTCGAGCACGCCGCGCACCAGGACCTCCGGGACCGAAGCCCCCGAGGTGACGCCCACCGTCGTGACCCCCTGAAGCCACGCCGGGTCGATGTCGTCGGCCCAGTCGACAAGGTGCGCGGCCGCGGCCCCGCCGCCCAGCGCCACCTCGACCAGCCGCACCGAATTCGACGAGTTGCGCGAGCCGACCACGATGACCAGCTCACACTCGGGCGCCATCGCCTTCACCGCGACCTGGCGGTTCTGCGTCGCATAGCAGATGTCGTCGCTGGGCGGGTCCTGCAGCTTGGGGAAGCGCTGCCGCAGCCGCTCGACGATCTCCATCGTCTCGTCGACCGACAGCGTGGTCTGCGACAGCCAGACCACCTTGTTCTCGTCGCGGACCGTCACGTTGTCGACGGCGGCGATCCCGTCGACCAGCTGCACGTGCTCGGGCGCCTCCCCGGAGGTGCCGATGACCTCCTCGTGCCCCTCGTGGCCGATCAGCAGGATGTCGTAGTCGTTGCGCGCGAAACGCCTGGCCTCGTTGTGCACCTTGGTCACCAACGGGCAGGTGGCGTCGATGGTGTGCAGGTTGCGCTCGGCCGCCGCCGCGTACACGGTCGGCGCGACGCCGTGCGCGGAGAACACCACGATGGCCCCCTCGGGCACCTCGTCGGTCTCCTCCACGAACACCGCGCCGGCCTTTTCCAGGGTGTCGACGACGTGGCGGTTGTGCACGATCTCGTGGCGCACGTAGACGGGGGCGCCGTGCTTTTCCAGGGCGCGCTCCACCGTTTCGACGGCCCGGTCCACACCCGCGCAGTAGCCACGCGGCTCGGCCAAGAGCACACGCTTGCGTGTCGGGTCGGTGGCTACTGATCTTGATGCGCCGGGAATTCCCATGTCGAAAGTCGGCGGCATGACACTCAGGGTACCGACCGGCTTGGAGTTAGCCGCCGGTTGAGGCAGTCTGGGACGCATGGCTTCTGCACCGTACGGAGTTCGGCTGCTGGTCGGCGCGGCGACAGTCGCTGTCGAGGAGACGATCAAACTGCCGAAGACCATCCTGATGTACCCGATGACCCTGGCCAGCCAGGCGGCGCACATGGTGATGCGTTTTCAGCAGAACCTGGCCGAATTGGTGATCAAGGGCGACAGCACCCTGGAGTCGATCTTTCCACCCAAGGACGAGAAGCCGGAGTGGGCGACCTTCGACGAGGACCTGCCCGTCGACACGGACAACTCGGCGCCGCTGCCCGAGGGCGCAGACGGCGACCGGCGGGCCGAGGGGCGGTTCGCGCTGTACTCGGTGACCGAGGCGCACGAGGACGCCAGCGGGCTGACCAAGCCCAGGCAGTCGAAGAAGTCGGGCGGCGCGACTGCTCCGCAACCGGCGGTCGTGGCCGAACTCGACTACGCGGCGCTGACGCTGGCCCAGCTGCGGGCCCGGCTGCAGTCGCTCAGCGTCGACGAACTCGAGGCCCTGCTGGCCTACGAGCAGGCCACCAAGGCCCGCGCGCCGTTCCAGACGCTGCTCGCCAACAGGATCACCCGCGCGAACGCGAAGTGACGCAACCGAACTCCGCCGAGAACCCCTTTCCGGTGCGCGCGGTGGCGGTCCGCGTCGCGGGCTGGATCGACAAGCTGGGCACCGTGTGGGTCGAGGGGCAGCTGGCGCAGGTGACGATGCGGCCCGACTCCAAGACCGTGTTCATGGTGCTGCGTGACCCGGCCGCCGACATGTCGCTGACCGTGACGTGCTCGCGGGACCTGGTGGCCAACGCGCCGGTGAAATTGGCCGAGGGCACCCAGGTGGTGGTGTGCGGTAAGCCCACGTTCTACACCGGCCGGGGCACATTCTCGTTGCGGCTCAGCGAGATTCGCGCGGTCGGCGTCGGCGAGCTGCTGGCGCGCATCGACCGGCTGCGCCGGCTGCTGGACGCCGAAGGCCTCTTCGACCCGCGCCTGAAGCGGCCAATCCCCTTCCTGCCCAACACGATCGGACTGATCACCGGCCGGGCCAGCGCCGCCGAGCGCGACGTCGTCACGGTGGCGGGCGGGCGCTGGCCCGCGGTGCGTTTCGCGGTGCGCAACACCGCCGTGCAGGGCCCGAACGCGGTCGCGCAGATCGTCGAGGCGCTGGGATCGCTCGACCGCGACCCCGAGGTCGACGTGATCGTGCTGGCCCGCGGCGGCGGCAGCGTGGAGGACCTGCTGCCGTTCTCCGACGAGACCCTGTGCCGCGCGGTCGCGGCGTGCCGCACGCCCGTGGTCAGCGCGGTCGGGCACGAACCCGACAACCCGCTGTGCGACCTGGTCGCCGACCTGCGCGCCGCGACCCCCACCGACGCCGCGAAGCGGCTGGTGCCCGACGCCGCCGCCGAGCAGCGGCTGGTCTTTGACCTGCGCCGGCGCAGCGCGCAGGCCCTGCGCAACTGGGTGTCGCGCGAGCAACGGGCGCTGACCCAGTTGCGCAGCCGCCCGGTGCTGGCCGAGCCGCTGACGGCGCTGTCCGCCCGCGCCGAAGAGATCCACCGCGCCCGCTCGGCGGTGCGCCGCGACATCCGGCGGCTGGTCGGCGCCGAGACCGAGCGCGTCGGCCACCTGAGCGCGCGGCTGGCCACGCTGGGGCCGGCGGCCACCCTGGCCCGCGGGTACGCGGTGGTGCAGGCGGTTCCCGACGCCGGAACGCCGGCGGTGCTGCGTTCGGTCGCCGACGCGCCGGCCGGCGCCCGGCTGCGGGTGCGGGTGGCCGACGGCGCCGTCGCGGCGGTGAGCGAGGGGCCCACCGATGGCCACTGAGGACAACCAGTCGGTTACACCCATTAGTCAGCTGGGCTATGAAGCCTGCCGGGACGAGCTGATCGAAGTGGTGCGCCTGCTGGAGCAGGGCGGGCTGGACCTGGATGCGTCGCTGCAGCTCTGGGAAAGGGGCGAACAACTCGCAAAACGTTGCGAGGAGCACTTAGCTGGCGCCCGAAAGCGGGTGGAGGATGCGCTGGCGGCAGGCGAGCCCGAGGAGGGCTGACCGCAAGCCGGATAGCGAAACCTCTGCCGAAATTCCCCCTCAAAATTGGAACACGTTTTAGTTATGCTTCCCGGATGGGCGATGCATCACTGACAACCGAACTCGGCCGCGTCCTGGTCACCGGCGGCTCGGGGTTCGTCGGCGCCAACCTGGTGACCACCCTGCTCGACCGCGGATACCAGGTGCGTTCCTTCGACCGCGCCCCCTCCCCGCTTCCGGAGCACCCGCAGCTGGAGGTGCTGCAGGGAGACATCACCGAAGCGGGGGTGTGTGCCGCCGCGGTGGACGGCATCGACACCGTGTTCCACACCGCCGCGATCATCGAGCTGATGGGCGGCGCGTCGGTGACCGACGAATACCGTCAGCGCAGCTTCGCGGTCAACGTCGGCGGCACCGAGAACCTGGTGCACGCCGGGCAGGCGGCCGGGGTGAAACGGTTCGTCTACACCTCGTCCAACAGCGTGGTGATGGGCGGGCAGAACATCGCCGGCGGTGACGAGACGCTGCCCTACACCAACCGGTTCAACGACCTCTACACCGAGACCAAGGTGGTCGCGGAGCGATTCGTGTTGGCGCAGAACGGTGTTGGCGACATGCTGACATGCGCGATCCGGCCGAGCGGCATCTGGGGCCGCGGCGATCAGACGATGTTCCGCAAGCTGTTCGAAAGCGTGATCGCCGGCCACGTCAAGGTGCTGATCGGCCGCAAGTCGGCCCGGCTGGATAACTCTTACGTGCACAACCTGATTCACGGTTTCATCCTGGCGGCCCAGCACCTGGTTCCCGGCGGGACGGCCCCCGGGCAGGCGTACTTCATCAACGACGCCGAGCCGATCAACATGTTCGAGTTCGCCCGCCCGGTCATCGAGGCGTGCGGGGAGAACTGGCCGCGCGTGCGGGTCAACGGGCCCCTGGTCCGCGCCGCGATGACCGGTTGGCAGCGCATGCACTTCCGGTTCGGGATACCGGCGCCGCTGCTGGAGCCGCTGGCCGTCGAGCGGTTGTATCTGGACAACTACTTCTCGATCGACAAGGCGCGCCGCGACCTCGGCTACGAGCCGCTGTACACCACCGACAAGGCGATGTCGGAGTGCGTCTCGTACTACGTGGACCTGTTCCGCCAGATGAAAAGCCAAGCCCCGGCGGGCAAGCAGGCGGTCGGCCCTAGCTGAGCCGCTGGGTCAGGAATTCGACCACCCGTTTGCGGGCCTCGTAGGCGGGGTGGCCGTCGACCTCGCGAACCTCGTCGGTGAGCACGGAGTGCGCTCCCGTGGCGAAGCCGCCCTCGTTGCCCGGGCCCGAGTCGATTTCGATCACCTCGAACGCGTCGCCGAGGCGCTGTTTGAGCGCCGCGAACCGTTCGCGCGGCACGACGTTGTCCTCGCTGAACCGCAGGCCCATCGCGCACAGGCCGTCGTTGGCGCAGCGATCGGCGACGGCGGCCAGCTCGGGCTCGCTCAGCCCCGGGTCGGCGCGTCGCGCACGGCCCAACGGCAGCGGCACCGACGGCTGGGAAAGCACCGGGGCCAGCACGCTGTCGTCGACCGCGGCGGCCAGCGCGAAACCTCCCGTGAAGCACTGGCCGATGACGCCGACGCCCTTGCCCGGCGTCGAGGCGTTGAGGTCGCGGGCCAGCGCGCGCAAAAACAACGACACGGGCCGCTGCTTGTTGGTGGCGAACGCCGCGAATTCCCTGGCCACGCAAGCCCGCGCGATCGACGTCAGGATGTAGCCGCCCGTCTTCACCTTGCCCGGGGTGCCGAACAGCGACGGGATGGCGACGGTGAAACCGTTGTCCACCAAGTGGTTACCCAGGCCGAGCACGCCGGGATGGATGCCGGGAAGCTCGGGGATCAGCACCACCCCGGGCCCGGCGCCCTTGCGGTAGACGTCGTGGGTGTAGCCGCCGCCGGTAAACGGTGCCACCGACCATCCGGAGAGGTCTGCCTCGGGTGCGGTCACGTGCCTTCCCTTCAGCGCGCTGGGAGCGGCGGCTGCGATTGCGTCGCCGCCGCCAGCGTACGGAACTGATCGGTGCTGCCGGCACCGGTGATCGCGACCTGGGTGGCGCCGCCCGGGCCGGCCAGCCTGGTGGTCCACACCGGCTCGGCGGATGCGCCCTCACCGGAGCCGCGATAGACGATCCAGTTGGTGCCGTCGACGTCGACCGTTCCGGTCGGATAGGCCGACGCGTGGATCGAGGCGACCAGTTTGTCCTCGTCGGCGTTGCTCTGGGTCAGGCTCAGATACATGCCGGTCGGGCTGAGGTAGCCGACCGTGGAGGTCGCCGCGTGCAGCCGCTGCCCGGTCGACGGGTCGGTTCGGCCGTTCTCGATGCCGCCGCGGCCGCCGGAGTTGGGCTGCCAGCCGGCGGGCAACTGCGGCCGCCGGATGGGGAACCCGAGCGCCTGGGCGTCCGCGCGCAGGGCCGCCGCCGGGTCGTAGGAGGGCGCCACCCCCTTGTTCGTCCCGACCGGCTGGAACGAGCACATCCCGACCAGGCCGGCCAGCAGGATGCAGCCGGCGACCAGCGGGATCAGCGACCAGAACATGTCGCGACCGTCCTGCAGCAGCCGGGGCTTGGCCGGCTTCGGGGCGGGCCCGGCCGGCGGCGCCGGCGCCCCCACCTCGGCGTTCGGCTGCGGCTGGTCGGTCACCCCCCGAGTATCCCAGCCGTCCGCCGGTAGCCGCAGCCCAGCTCCAGTGGGCCGATCACCCTCTGGGACAATCAGCAACCATGACCGCCTCCCGCCGTGAAGCCCCGGATCGCAACCTGGCCCTCGAGCTGGTGCGGGTCACCGAGGCCGGCGCGATGGCCGCCGGGCGCTGGGTGGGCCGCGGGGACAAGGAAGGCGGCGACGGCGCGGCCGTCGACGCGATGCGCGAATTGGTCAACACGGTGTCGATGCGCGGGGTGGTCGTCATCGGCGAGGGCGAAAAAGACCACGCGCCGATGCTCTACAACGGCGAGGAGGTCGGCAACGGCGACGGCCCGGACTGCGACTTCGCCGTCGACCCCATCGACGGCACCACGCTGATGAGCAAGGGCATGCCCAACGCCATCTCGGTGCTGGCAGTGGCCGACCGGGGCGCGATGTTCGACCCGTCGGCGGTGTTCTACATGAACAAGATCGCCGTCGGTCCCGAGGCGGCCAACGTGCTGGACATCACCGCGCCGATCGCGGACAACATCCGCGCCGTCGCCAAGGTCAAGGCGCTGTCGGTGCGCGACATGACGGTGTGCATCCTGGACCGGCCGCGGCACGCCCAGCTGATCGAGGAGGTGCGCGCCACCGGGGCCCGGATCCGGCTGATCACCGACGGCGACGTGGCGGGCGCCATCTCGGCGTGCCGCCCGGAGTCGGGCACCGACATGCTGGCCGGCATCGGGGGCACGCCGGAGGGCATCATCGCCGCCGCCGCGATCCGCTGCATGGGCGGCGCGATCCAGGCGCAGCTGGCGCCCAAGGACGACGAGGAACGCCAGAAGGCGATCGACGCCGGCCACGACGTGGACAAGGTCCTGACCACCGAGGACCTGGTGTCCGGGGACAACGTGTTCTTCTGCGCCACCGGGGTCACCGAGGGCGACCTGCTCAAGGGCGTGCGCTACTACCCCGGCGGCTGCACCACCCAGTCGATCGTGATGCGGTCCAAGTCGGGCACCGTCCGGCTGATCGAGGCGTACCACCGGCTGTCGAAGCTCAACGAATACTCCGCCATCGATTTCACCGGCGACTCCAACGCCCAATATCCCCTGCCGTAAAACCGACGACCCTAGCGAGGACCACACCCTATGGCCGACAGCGCCGAATACCGCATCGAGCACGACACCATGGGCGAGGTCCGGGTGCCCGCAAAAGCGCTGTGGCGCGCGCAAACTCAGCGTGCCGTCGAGAACTTCCCGATCTCGGGCCGCGGCCTGGAGCGAACCCAGATCCGGGCGCTGGGCCTGCTCAAGGGCGCGTGCGCGCAGGTGAACCGCGACCTCGGGTTGCTCGCGCCGGAGAAGGCGGACGCGATCATCGCCGCCGCGGCCGAGATCGCCGACGGCCGCCACGACGACCAGTTCCCCATCGACGTCTTCCAAACCGGTTCGGGGACAAGCTCGAACATGAACACCAACGAGGTGATCGCGTCGATCGCGGCCGCCAACGGGGTCACCGTGCACCCCAACGACGACGTGAACATGTCGCAGTCGTCTAACGACACGTTCCCGACCGCCACGCACATCGCGGCCACCGAGGCCGCCGTCAAACACCTCATCCCGGCGCTGGAGGTGCTGCACGAGGCGCTGGCGGGCAAGGCCAGCGAGTGGCACACGGTGGTCAAGTCGGGGCGCACCCACCTGATGGACGCCGTCCCGGTGACGCTGGGTCAGGAATTCAGCGGGTACGCCCGCCAGGTCGAGGCCGGGATAGAAAGAGTGCGCGGGTGCCTCCCCCGGCTGGGTGAGCTGGCGATCGGCGGCACCGCGGTGGGCACCGGCCTCAACGCCCCCGACGGGTTCGGCGCCAAGGTGGTCGAGGCGCTGGTCGCGTCCACCGGGCTGAGCGAACTGCGTACGGCGGCAAATTCTTTCGAGGCGCAGGCGGCCCGCGACGGGCTGGTCGAGGCGTCGGGCGCGCTGCGCACCATCGCCGTGTCTCTGACCAAGATCGCCAACGACATCCGCTGGATGGGGTCGGGCCCGCTGACCGGCCTGGCGGAGATCCAGCTGCCGGACCTGCAGCCGGGCAGCTCGATCATGCCGGGCAAGGTGAATCCCGTTCTACCCGAGGCGGTTACCCAGGTCGCCGCGCAGGTGATCGGTAACGACGCCGCCATCGCGTGGGGCGGCGCCAACGGGGCCTTCGAGCTCAACGTGTACATCCCGATGATGGCCCGCAACATCCTCGAGTCGTTCAAGCTGCTGACCAACGTCTCCAAGCTGTTCGCCGAGCGCTGCATCGCCGGGCTGACCGCCCACGTCGAGCACCTGCGCGAGCTGGCCGAGTCGTCGCCGTCGATCGTGACGCCGCTGAACTCGGCCATCGGCTACGAGGAGGCCGCCGCGGTGGCCAAGCAGGCGCTCAAGGAGCGCAAGACCATTCGCCAGACCGTCATCGACCGCGGCCTGATCGGTGACAAGCTGTCGATCGAAGAGCTGGACCGCCGCCTCGACGTGCTGGCGATGGCCCGCGTGAAGCCCGAGGATTGATGATGACGGCTCCCCCCGGCGGCCCCTACGGCCAAGACCCCTACGGGGCCAATCCCTATGGCCAGGGCCCGTATTGGGGTGGCCCGCCGCAGGGCGGCCCGCCGCAGGGCGGCGGCTACCCGTACCCGCCGCCGGGTGGCCCCTATGCGCCGGGACCCTATGCGCCCCAGCAGTATCCGCCGCCGGGCCAGCAGGTCCCGCCGGGCTGGCCGGGCGGGCCGTACCCGCCCGGGCCGCCGCCGGGGGGTCCGCGCTCCAAGGCGCCGTGGCTGATCGTCGCCGGTCTCGCGGTGCTCGGCGTCATCGCGCTGGTGGTGATCCTGGCGATCGCGCTGGGCGGCGGCAACAAGTCCAACAAGGCCGGACCGTCGTCGGCCCCGCCTTCGACGAGCGCGCCGACGTCACAACCGGGCAGCGGCCAGCAGACGGCGACGGGCTGCACGCCCAACGTGTCCGGCGGCGACAAGCCCGCCGGCGACACGATCAGCGCGGGCAAGCTGTCGTTTCCGGCCAGCGCGACGCCCGGCTGGATGGGCTTTTCCGACGACCAGACCCCGAACCTCATCGGCGCGGTCGGCGTCGCGCAGGAGGTGCCGGGCGCCAACCAGTGGATGATGCAGGCGGAGGTCGCCGTCACCAACTTCGTCCCGAGCATGGGCCTCGCCGACCAGGCCTCGAAGCTGATGGGCTGCGTGGCCAACGGGCCGGGCTACGCGAACGCCACGCCCACCCTGGGCCCGACGAAGACGTCGTCGATCACCGTCGACGGGGTCAAGGCCGCCCGGGTGGACGCCGACGTCACGATCGCCGACCCGGCGCGCAACGTCAAGGGCGACTCGGTGGTCATCATCGCCGTCGACACCAAGCCGGTCACCATCTTCCTGGGCGCGACGCCCATCGGCGATGCGCCGTCGGCGGGCATCATCAACGGGGCCATCGCCGCCCTCAAGGTCAAGAAGTAAGCGGGCCGGCCGGCGCCGAGACGTGGGTGGCCTCCGAACGCCCGCGCAGCACCGTCGAATAGCACTCGGACCAGTGCGCCCGCTCGGCGTCGCCGGCGCGGTCGACGGCCCCCGCCGAGCACAGGATCCGCCGGTCGGCGGTCTTGGCGAGGTCGGCCAGCCGCGCGGCCTCGTTGACCGCGTCGCCGATTACCGTGTATTCATACCGGTTTTCGGCGCCGACGTTGCCGGCGAAGACCCGTCCGGCCGAGACCCCGATCCCGAAATCGACCACCGGTAGCCGGCGCAGTTGGGTGCCCAGCGCGCGTGCGGTCGCCAGCGCCGCCGACGCCGGCTCGGCCGTGCGCAACGGCGCGCCGAACACGGCCAGCGCTGCGTCACCCGCGAATTTGTTGATCAGGCCGTTGTGTTCGTCGACCGCGGCGACGACGATCCGGAAGAAGTCGTTGAGCACCTCGGCAACCTCTTGCGGCGGGCGGCTTTCCGCGAGCTGCGTCGAGCCGACCAGGTCGATGAACAGCACCGCGGCCTCGACGACGTCGCCCGACAGCGACGCCCCCTCCTGGATGGCGCGCTGGGCGACGTCGGTCCCGACGTGGCGCCCGAACAGGTCGCGCAACCGGTCGCGCTCGGCCAGCCCGGCGATCATCCGGTTGAATCCCGTTTGCAGGCGCCCGATTTGGGAGCGCTCGTAGACGCCGACGTACGTGTCGATCCGGCCGTGCTCGACCTCGGCCATGGCGTCGACGACCTCGCCGAGCGGATCCGAAATGGATCGCGAGGTCAGGATCATCGTCGGCAGCCCGAGCAGCAGCGCCGCCAGCGACACCACCAGGACGGGCACGTCCAGCGATGCGGACTTCGCGATTAGCCAGCCGTACGAACGGAATACGACCATCGTCGCGATCACCGCGATGGGCAGCGCGCTGCACAAGAACCACAGCATGACCAGCCGCGCGAACACGCCCGGCACCGTCAGCCGGGGTTCACAGCCCCGGGTGGCCGCCCCCATGATGGGGCGCAAAGTCGACTGGGCGAGCAGCATTCCCATCCCCGCGGCGGCCTGCCCGCCCAGGACCATGCCGAGCACGATGGGCAGCAGGAACTGCGATCCGGCCCCGAGATTCAGCAGCGCGAAGATCACCCCGGCCGCGCCCCAGCCCGCGACCAGGATCGCCGACTGGCGGCCGACGATCTTCATCGCGGCTTCCCGCTGTCCCTCGGTGGGTTCGTGCCCGGGGACATACCAACGCAGGGTGGGGCGCAGGCTCAGCACGCCGGCCACGGCGACCCCGGCGGTCCCCAGCGCGACGAGCACCACCACCACCGCCGTGTTTCTCTCCGCGAAGTCCACGTTGGCCGCCATGGAGGTGTGCCCCCGCAGCGGGATCAGGATGGCGGCCGCGTCGACGACGGCGATGACGTAGGCCAGGGCGAGGGCGACGCCGTATTCAATCGACAACCTGCGAGCCGACTTTCGCCCTCGGGTGCTCGCCGGGGCCGCGGTGTTCACCCCATTAAGGTAGCCGCGCCCGCGCTAGGCGCCGTTATTCGGCCCGCCCGAGTTCTGGCCCGGGATGTCGGTGATCGGGAAGTTGGGCATCGGCTTGGGCGAGGACGTGTTGGGCAGGGCCGGGATCTCGTCGGCCGGAATGTCGCGCAGCGCGTTGGCGGGAGGGCCGTTTTCGCGGCCGCCGTAGCTGCTGCCCGGCGCGCGCGACCCGAGCAGTTCGGTGACGGTCACCAGGCGGTAGCCGTTGGCCTTGAGCACCGGGATGAACTGGTAGACCAGGTCGACGGTGCTCGAGTAGGTGTCGTGGAACAGCACCACCGAGCCCGGCTTGACGTAGGTCATCAGCATGTAGCGTGTTGCGCCGGTGTTGGAGTCGTTGATCCAGTCGAAAGGGATGACGTCCCAGAGGATTTCGGCCAGCCCGAACCGGCCGGCGGTCTGGCGCACCGCGTCGTTGGACAGCCCACCGGCCGGACGCCACAGCGACGGGGCGCGGCCGGTCGCGGCGGCGATCGCGTCGTTGGACCGCGAGAACTGGCCGGCGATGTCCTCGGGCGGGATGGTGGTCATGTTGGGGTGTTCCCAGGTGTGGTTGCCGACCTCCATGCCGGCGTCGGCGACGCGCTTGGCACCCGCCGGGTTGGCCGCGACTTTGTTGCCGATCATGAAGAAGGTGGCCTTGGCGTCCGGGATACCACTGTCCTTGAGGACTTGCAGCAGCCGGTCGGTGTACGGCCCCGGCCCGTCGTCGAACGTGAATGCGACGCACTTGACCACCGAGCAGCTGAGGTTGTCCGCGCGGGTCACGTGGCCGGTCAGGCCGCCGATCACCAGCACCGCGGCGGCCGCGACGGCACCGAGAACGGTCCGCCAATAGCGCCAGGCCTGGCTGTCGGGGCGTTTGCGCACCCTGGAAGTTTATCCGGCGCCCGGTGTGCGCCTATGGCGCCGAGTGTGAACCCTGGGCGGCGAAAATCGCCGGAACCCGCCATAGCGTCACACTCGACGCCACAGCTTCACACTCGAAACCGCGGCCTCAGTGCGGGCCGGCGATTTCCTCGAGCATCTCGGTGACCAGCGCGGCGATCGGCGACCGCTCGCTGCGCAGCAGCGTGATGTGGGCGAACAGCGGGTGGCCCTTGAGCTTCTCGATCACCGCCGCGACCCCGTCGTGGCGGCCGACGCGCAGGTTGTCGCGCTGGGCGATGTCGTGGGTGAGCACCACCCGCGAGCCGGTGCCCAACCGGGACAACACCGTCAGCAAGACGTTGCGCTCCAGCGACTGCGCCTCGTCGACGATGACGAACGAGTCGTGCAGCGAGCGGCCCCGGATGTGGGTCAGCGGCAACACCTCGAGCATGCCCCGGGACAGGACCTCCTCGAGCACGGCCGGGCTGGCCAGACCCTCGAGGGTGTCGAAGACCGCCTGCGCCCACGGGCCCATCTTGTCGCTCTCGCTGCCCGGCAGGTAGCCCAGCTCCTGCCCGCCGACGGCGTACAGCGGACGGAACACCACCACCTTGCGGTGGGTGCGCCGCTCCAGCACCGCCTCGAGCCCCGCGCACAGCGCCAGCGCCGACTTGCCGGTGCCCGCCTTGCCACCCAGCGACACGATGCCCACCGACTCGTCGAGCAGCAGGTCGAGCGCCACGCGCTGCTCGGCGGAGCGGCCGCGCAGCCCGAACACCTCGCGGTCACCGCGCACCAGCTGCACGCGTTTGGCCGCGGTCACCCGGCCCAACGCGTGCGAGCTGCCGCCCAGCAGCCGAATGCCGGTGTGGCAGGGCAGGTCCCGGGCTTCGGCGAGGTCGATCTCGCCGTCGGCGAACAGCGCGTCGATGTCCTCGGTGGCCGTTTCGATCTCGCGCATCCCCGACCAGCCGGAGACCACGACGTCCTGCGCGTGGTACTCATCGGCGGGCAGGCCCACCGCGGCGGCCTTCACCCGCAGCGGAATGTCCTTGCTGACCAACGTAACTCGCTTGCCCTCGGCGGCGAGGTTGGCGGCGCAGCTCAGGATCCGGGAGTCGTTGCTGTCGGTGCGAAAGCCCGCCGGCAACACGGCCGGGTCGGTGTGGTTCAGTTCGACGTGAAGCGTACCGCCTTGTGTCCCAATGGAAATCGGCAAATCCAGCCGTCCGTGCTCGAGCCGAAGATCATCGAACAGGCGCAGGGCCTGCCGGGCGAACCAGCCCAGTTCGTGGTGGTGGCGCTTGGCCTCCAGCTCGCTGATCACCACCAGCGGGACCACCACCTCGTGTTCGGCGAACCGGCTGCACGCCCACGGGTCGGACAGCAACACGGAGGTGTCGAGCACATAGGTCCGGAGATCGGTCACGAAGCGCTCCTCGAGCGGGTAAGCCCGCGCGGACCCGCACAGGCATGTCGGCGGGAGCCGCAGCACCAGGACCGGGGCCGGTCCTGCCCTTGTAGTGACGGGAGGTGCCGCCCTGGCAGCAGAGCATGTCGCTGGCCATCGACAACGACGCTACTCCCGTGGCCACTCGGCCGCCGCGCAGGCGCGCCGAGACCGACACGGCGACACCAAAATTCCGGCCGGAGCCCGTGACCGGCGGGTGACGGCGGGCTTAACCGGTGACGAACGGCCGCAGCGCGGGCTCGTCGGCCACTCCCCATTCACTGATGCGCTCGGCGATGGCCTGCCGCAGGTCCGCGGGGCCGAAAATGCCTGCGTCGGCGACGTTCTGCACCTTGTCGTGGTAGGCGTCGATGTCGGCGCCGACGGCCTGAAGGTCCGCCGCGCGGGCGGCGATCGCGGCGATCGTCTCGTCGCGCGTGTACTGCAGGCAGTGCGCGACGAGCTTGGCGAAGATCGCCTCGTGGCGCACCTCGTCGCGCGCGATCCGGTCGATGAGCCCGGCCAGCACCGGCTCCTCGATGGCGGCGGCCAGGTTGCGGCAGAACACGGCGTGGGTGCGCTCGGTGAACGCCATGTACACCAGCGTCTCGACCTGGGAGTAGGCGTCGCCGCGGTAGCCCTTCATCACGTACTGGACACGAGCCTCTTCGTTGGCGGTCGGGTCGACCTCGCGGGTCACCACCAGATACTCCCGCAGCGCGATCGCGTGCAGGTGCTCCTCGGCGGTCCAGCGGCCCAGCCAGCGGCCCCACCACTCCTCGAGGATGAAGTGCTCGACGAGCTCACGGTGATGGCCGGCGAGGTTGTCCTTGAGCAGCAGCAGGATCTCGCAGGCGTCCGTGATGGTCCGGGGCAGCGTGGTCTGGGACGGGTCCCAGTCGCGCCCGCCGAGGAAGGCGAAGTTCTCGCCCTGGTCGAACGGCACGTAGTCGTGGGCGAACCAGAGGTCCTCGGTGCTGAGGTGGTGATCCATGAGCTGCTCGACCACCGGCTCGAGTTCCAGGGTCAGCGCGTTCGGAACAGGTTTCTGTGCCATAAAGTAACTGTAACCTCCATACACAGGTTTCGCGAAAAGACGTGACCCGTGTCGCGGACCCGGCCCCGATCAGCGGTCGACCAGCGTCCACTCCTCGAGCCCCTCGTACAGCGGGAAGTCCCTAGCCAGGCGCGTCACCCGCTGCCGCAGCCCGGCCACGTCCGCCCCGGAGGCCCCGCCCACCAGCGCGGTGGCGATGATGTCGGCGACCTCGGTGAACTCGGCGTCCCCGAAGCCGCGGGTGGCCAGCGCGGGCGTTCCCACCCGCAGGCCCGACGTCACCATGGGCGGGCGGGGGTCGTTGGGGACGGCGTTGCGGTTGACGGTGATGCCGATCTCGTGCAGCAGGTCCTCGGCGGCCTTGCCGTCCAGCGGCGAATCGCGCAGGTCGACCAGGACCAGGTGCACGTCGGTGCCGCCGCTGACCACCGACACGCCCGCCTTGGTGACGTCGGGAGCGAGCAGCCGCTCGGCGATGATCCGCGCGCCGGACAGCGTGCGCTGTTGGCGGTCGGCGAATTCGGGGGTGGTGGCGAGCTTGAGCGCGACGGCCTTGCCCGCGATGACGTGCATGAGCGGGCCGCCCTGCTGGCCGGGGAACACCGCGGAGTTGATGGCCTTGGCGTACTCCTGCTTGCCCAGGATCATCCCGGAGCGGGCGCCGCCGAGCGTCTTGTGCACGGTCGTGGACACCACGTCGGCGTGCGGCACCGGCGAGGGGTGCAGGCCGACGGCGACCAGGCCGGCGAAGTGCGCCATGTCCACCCACAGCTTGGCGTCGACCTCGTCGGCGATCGACCGGAAGGCGGCGAAGTCGAGGATCCGCGGGTAGGCCGACCACCCGGCGATGATCACCTTGGGGCGGAACTCGAGCGCCTTGGCCCGCACCGCGTCCATGTCGATCAGGTGCGTCGCCGGGTCGACGCCGTAGAAGCCGACGTCGTAGAGCTTGCCGGAGAAGTTCAGCTTCATGCCGTGGGTCAGGTGCCCGCCGTTGGCCAGGTCCAGGCCGAGCAGGCGCTCCCCGGGCGACATCAGCGCGTGCAGCACCGCCGCGTTGGCCTGGGCGCCCGAATGCGGCTGGACGTTGGCGAACTCGGCGCCGAACAGCGCCTTGGCCCGGTCGCGGGCGATGTTCTCCACGACGTCGACGTGCTCGCACCCGCCGTAGTAGCGCCGGCCGGGCAGGCCCTCGGCGTACTTGTTGGTCAGCACGCTGCCCTGCGCCTGGAGTATCGAGCGGGGCACGAAGTTCTCCGAGGCGATCATCTCCAGGGTGTCGCGCTGCCGGTGCAGTTCCTTGTCCAGCAGCTCGGCGATGTCGGGGTCGACCTCGGCGAGCGGGGCGGACATGATGGATTCAGAGGTGCGGGCGTCGGGTGCGGCGGTCACGCGCGCCAGTCTATCCAGCGGCGTTTTTCCCGGCCCAGCCGTCGGGCACCCGCCCGCCCCTGCAACACTTGGCACCATGCCGCGGCTTAGCGAGCCGAGTCCCTATGTGGAGTTCGACCGGAAGCAATGGCGTGGACTGCGCATGTCGACGCCGCTGGCCCTCACCGAGGAGGAACTGGTCGGGCTGCGCGGCCTCGGCGAGCAGATCGACCTGCTGGAGGTCGAAGAGGTCTACCTGCCGCTCGCCCGGCTCATCCACCTGCAGGTCGCCGCCCGCCAGCGGCTGTTCGCGGCCACCGCGGAGTTCCTCGGCGAGCCGCAGCAAAACCCGGACCGGCCGGTGCCGTTCGTCATCGGCGTGGCCGGCAGCGTGGCCGTCGGCAAGTCGACGACCGCCCGCGTGCTGCAGGCGCTGCTGGCCCGCTGGGACCATCACCCCCGGGTGGACCTGGTGACCACCGACGGCTTCCTCTACCCCAACGCCGAACTGGACCGGCGAAACCTCATGCACCGCAAGGGTTTTCCGGAGAGCTACAACCGCCGGGCGCTGATGCGCTTCGTCACGTCGGTCAAGTCCGGTTCCGACTACGCCTGCGCGCCCGTGTACTCGCACCTGAAATACGACATCATCCCCGGCGCCAAGCACGTGGTCCGCCACCCCGACATCCTGATCCTCGAGGGCCTCAACGTCCTGCAGACCGGTCCGACGCTGATGGTGTCGGACCTGTTCGACTTCTCGCTCTACGTCGACGCCCGGATCGAGGACATCGAGCAGTGGTACGTGTCGCGGTTCCTGTCGTTGCGCGGCACCGCGTTCGCCGACCCGGAGTCGCACTTCCACCACTACTCGGCGCTGAACGACACCAAGGCGATCGCCGCCGCGCGCGAGATCTGGCGGTCGATCAACCGGCCGAACCTGGTCGAGAACATCCTGCCGACCCGGCCGCGGGCCACCCTGGTGCTGCGCAAGGACGCCGACCACTCCATCAACCGGCTGCGGCTGCGCAAGCTCTAGGGATCGGTTACGCCGCGAGGCGCCGCACGCCCAGGTATTGCAGCCAGGCGAACCCGGCCGTGTACACGGCGCTGGCCAGCATCACCGCGACGCCGGTCGCGGTCATGGGCACGGTTTCGGCGGCCGCGACGGCGGCCAGCGTGTACACGAGGTTCGCCACGACGACGCCGATGCCC
Organism: Mycobacterium sp. NGS63; assembly: GCF_059812295.1. Taxonomy (NCBI): domain Bacteria; kingdom Bacillati; phylum Actinomycetota; class Actinomycetes; order Mycobacteriales; family Mycobacteriaceae; genus Mycobacterium; species Mycobacterium sp. NGS63. Next base: position 9,510 of record NZ_JCALCJ010000002.1, on the reverse strand, counting down.
GCGCGCCGCAGGTTGGGCAGCGCCGCCAGGCTGAACACCGCCAGGCCGTAGAGCACGAAGAACGCGCCCATCGCGTACTCCTGGCCCGACGTCAGCCCGGTCAGCGACGAGAGTGGGTCGGCGACGAACGCGAGGGCCAGGCCGCCCAAGCCCGTCAGGGTGGCGTCGGCGCGCATGGCGAAACGCAGCAGCGAGTCGGTCGAGTCGTACAGGGGGCGGGTCGGTAGGCCAGATATTGCGGTCATCGGTCACTCCTTGCGATGGCGAAAGGGGGTCGAACAGGTTTCAGCGTGCCGCCGGCGCACTGCCATATCGACGCGTGGCGCTGCCAACTACTGCCACGGGTAAAAAGACCCCCTGGTTCGCCCGGCTATTCCCGGCTGCGAGGTGGTTTTTCGCCGAGCGTGACGTCAGGGCGGCAAATCGGGGCGGATTTCAGCGGATCTCCGCCATGACGTCACGCTCGGCGCGGCGGGGTGGGTCGCGCTAGATCGCGGTCGCCTCGACGACGCTGAACGGCGAGGCCGTTTGGACAACCCGGGTCATGCGAAAGCCGGCGCGGTCCAGCAGCCGGCCGTACTCGGCGGCGGTGCGTTCCCGGGCGCCGGCCACGACCAGCATTTCCAGGTCCGTCAGCTTGCCCGGGAATTCGCGGTCGTGCCGCGGGATCACGGATTCGACGAGCAACACGCGCTTTCCCGCCTCGGCGGCGCTGCGCACGTTGCCGAGAATGCGCACGGCGTCGTCGTCGGGCCAGTCGTGAATCACGCTCTTGAGGACGTACGCGTCGCCGCCCTCCGGGATCGCGTCGAAGAACGAACCCTCGACGACGCGGACCCGGTCGGCGACGTCATGTTTTTCCAGTACCTCCGGGGCTCCCGCCACGACTTGGGGCAGGTCGAACAGGACGCCGCGGGCCTGGGGCGTGGCATCCAGGATGGCGGCCAGCAGCCGGCCGTGCCCGCCGCCGACGTCGACGATCGTCGCGTAGCGGCTGAAGTCATACGCGGCGACCACCGGCGCGATCGCGGCCGCGGACACGCTGGTCATGGCGTCGTTGAAGGCTTCGGCGAGTTCCGGTTCGTCGGCCAGGTATTCGAAGACGGGTTTGCCGCGCAATGCGGGGACGACGGCCCGGCCGGTGCGGATCGCCTCGGTGAGGCGGCTCCAGTGTTCGCGGTGCTGCGGCGCTCCCACGAACCGGGCCAGCCCGGCCACCGAGACGGCGGAGTCGGTGCGCAACGTGTCGGCCAGCGGGTTGAGCTCGTAGCGGCCGTCGCGGCGCCGGCGGAAGATGCCGCGGCCGATCAGCGCCCTGAGCAGCCGGCCGAGCGCGTCGGCGTCGGCGTCGACCGCGGCGGCGAGCTCGTCGGCCGTCAGCGGCCCGCCGGCGAGCGCATCCGCAATGCCCAGGTCGGCGGCCGCGGTGATCGCCTGCGAAGCCCAGGCGCTCGTGACCATTTCCATCATCGCGGCCTGCGGCGGGATCAGCCGTTGGTTCAGCCGATCGAGACAGTGCCGGGCGATCTCGATGAACCGTACGACTTTGGCGGGGGGAAGCGTCGGGGCCACGAGGCCGGGAGTTTAGTCGCTGGGGACCGGCACCCGCCCGCGCAGATCGGCCGCGACGAGCCGCGCCGCCGCGTTCTGCCAGTTGTGCAGCGAGCGTTGCGGGACCTCGGTGACCAACCACTGCCACGCCCGCCGCGCGGTGGGGTCCAGCCCGGCGGCGGTCGCGTTCTGGGCGTAGGCGCGCACGCCGACGACGTAGGGGAAGTACAGCGCGTTGTAGTAGCGCCATTCCTCGCTGGTGCCGAAATCGCCCGCGTCGCGGGGCTTGAGCCGCGCGATCCCGTCGGCGAGGACGGCCTTGAGTTCGTTGGCGCGCTCCACGGGCTGGTCGGGGGCGCCGCGGGCGGCCAGCCGTTCGTCGATCACGGGCAGCGCGGTCAGCGGGCTGGCGACCAGCTTGCTCAGGTCGCGGTAGTGGCCGAGCGCGCGCCGGGTGAGCCGGGCGAAGGTGTCGTCGTCGACGCCGTCGAGGGGATCGGCCGAGCGCAGCGGCAGCGCCGCCCCGGTGTGCCGCAGCGCGGCCCGGTCGGCGCGCAGCGACGGCGAGCGCGAGAACGCCAGCCGGTCCAGCGCGCCGGCCAAGGGGTCGGCCAGCACCTGCACCGTGATCGCGATCGCCAGGGTGGTGAACAGCAGCACGGTCAGCAGGGTCCGCGCGCCGGGCTCGTGGCCGCTGACCGCCATGCCGATCAGCGCCTGGCCGCCGAACAGCACGGCCACCGCCAGCGAGCCGGCGAACGAGCGCAGCATGTCGGCGCGCAGCGCCTGGCCCTCGTCGAAGGCGTCCCACACCGCCACCGCGACGCCGAGCGCCAGCACGTCGAAACCCGTCGACGCCAGCGCCAGCCAGCTGGGCAGCAGCCCCAGCGGGATGATCACGATGGCGTTGGCCAGCGCGAAGAACAGGGTCGCGACGATGATCAATCCCAGACCACTACGGCCCACCGGGATCGGCTGGGCGGGCCGGCGCACCGCCACGACCATCGCCGTCAGCGTGGACACCGAGATCACCGCCATCATCAGCACGTGACCCGGCCGCAGCGGCCCGGCGACGCTGCCGGCCATCGCCGCGCCGCACAGGGTCAGCGCGGCGACACCCCCGGCGAGCAGGAGCTCGCCCGTGCGCGCGCGCCAGCGGTCGCCCGGCCGCGACAGTTCGACGAGCACCGCGAACCACGCGACGCCGGGCACGGCGACCAGGTAGATCTCGATCCGGCCGAGCAGCCCGCCCTGCGCGACGCCCGCAGTGCGCACCGCGTCCAGCGCCACCACCAGCGCGAAACCGCAGAGCCCCAGCGCCGCCAGCGCCAGCACCGGCTTGCGGGGGTCGCGGGCCAGTAGGTACAACCCCAGCCACAAGCTCAGCGCGAAGACCACCGCCGACAGCGCAGCCATGTCGTTCAGTCTGTCACTTGCCATGCCTGCGGTGACGCTGGCTGTAGTCGCGCAGCGCGCGCAGAAAGTCCACCCGCCGGAACGCCGGCCAGTGCGCCTCGCAGAACCACATCTCCGAGTAGGCGCTCTGCCACAGCAGGAAGCCGGACAGCCGCTGCTCCCCCGACGTGCGGATCACCAGGTCGGGGTCGGGTTGCCCTGAGGTGTAAAGGTTTTCGGAGATGGCGTCGACGGTCACCGCGTCGACGAGCTCCTCGGCGGTCGCGCCGTTGGCGAGCTCTTTGTTCAGCAACGCCCGCACCGCGTCGACGATCTCGCGCCGGCCGCCGTAGCCGACGGCGACGTTGACGTGGAAGAGCGCCACGGCCGGGGTGGACTCCACCGCGCCGCGCAGCCGGCGGGCCGGCTCCTCACCGATCAGCCCCAGGTCCCCGACCGTGCGCACGCTCCAGCGATTCGCCGGCGCGCAGATCTCCTCGACCACGTCGGTGATGATCTCGATGAGCCCGGCCAGCTCGTCGGGATCGCGTTGCAGGTTCTCGGTGGACAGCAGGTACACGGTGGTCATCTCGATGCCGGCCTCCTGGCACCAGCGCAGCATCTCGGCGATCTTGGCCGCGCCCATCCGGTAGCCGTAGCTGACGTCGTCGTAACCCGCGCTGCGCGCCCAGCGCCGATTGCCGTCGCACAGCACGGCGATGTGGCGGGGAAGTTCGGATTTCGAGGCCGCCAGGCCCTGCCGCAGCCGCAGCTCGTAGACGCGATACAACGGCTCCTTGAGCCGCGGCGGGATGATCTCCACGAAGCTCCACCCTACTGTGGGCGCCAACAAATTCCGGCCCGTGTTTCCCGGCGAATTGGCCCAGGTCGCCGCACGTCCGGAAGCGTCCGGCGGCCGATCGCGACTACTGTTGATGGGCATGAGCAGCGAGACCACCACGTCGCAGAACTCGAAGCCCGAGGTACTCGCGCCCGCCAATCCTGTCGAACAGCTCGCGGAGGGCGCCGCCCAGGTCCTGAGCAAGCCGCGCATGCGCGGCTGGATCCACTTCTACGCCGCGTGGCTGGCCATCGTCTGCGGCGCGACCCTGGTGTCGGTGTCGTGGCCGGTGGCGTCCACCCGCGCCGGGCTCTCGACGTTCGCCTACGCCCTGGCCACCGTGGCCATGTTCGCCGTCAGCGCCACCTATCACCGCGTCAACTGGAAGTCCGCGAAGTCGCGCAACCTGATGAAGCGGCTCGACCATTCGATGATCTTCGTGTTCATCGCGGGCAGCTACACCCCGTTCGCGATGCTGGCCATGCCGCCGGCGGACGGGCGGCTGGTGCTGTGGATCGTGTGGGGCGGGGCGCTGGCGGGCATCGTGCTGAAGGTCTGCTGGCCGACGGCGCCGCGCTGGGTGGGCGTGCCGTTGTACCTGGCGCTGGGGTGGGTCGCGGTGTGGTATGCGCCCACGATCATTCACGTCGCCGGGGTCGCCGCGATGGTGCTGCTCGCGGTCGGCGGCGCGTTCTACAGCATCGGCGGCCTGCTCTACGGGCTGCGCTGGCCCGACCCGTGGCCAAAGACGTTCGGCTATCACGAGTTTTTCCACGCCCTGACCGCGATCGCGGCGATCCTGCACTACATCGCGATGTGGCTGGCCGTCTTCTACGTCGGCCACCCGGCCTAGAGCTGGGTCGCGTCGGCTTCTGACCAATAGGCCTTCATCGAGGTGACCTTGCCGCGGGCGTCGAACGCCATCACCTCGATCGGCTCGACGCGCATCTTGTGCTCGCCGGCGGTCACGGTCAGCCGGAACTGAAACGCGGCCTCGTTGCCGGAGACCCGCAGCGACACCAGCTCGCTCTCGCGCTGCAGGCCGTCGAGCGCCGAGTAGAACCCGTGGATCGCGGTGGTGCCGATGTGCACCTCGCCGCCGACCGGATCCTCGAGGGTGGCGTCGTCGGCGTAGAACGCGACGAGCTCGTCCACGCTCCCCTCGGCGAGCAGCGCGATGTAGCGCTTGACGGTGTCGGCGATCGCTTGGGCCTTCTCCGGGGCATTCGGCATGGGACGCAGGGTAACCGCCGGGCTAGTGTCCCGAAACACCCAGGGCCGCCGCCAGTTCGGCGGACCGGGTCACCGGCAGGTCGCACAGCCGGCCGCGGCACACGTAGGCCGCGTCGGCGCCGGCGACCCGGTCGCGGCCGACGAGCAGCGCCGACGAGTCCACCGCGCCGCCCACGACGATCGCCCCGCCGGGCGCCAGCCGGCGCGCGTCGGCCAGCAGCTCCGAGTCCGACGGGTCGCAGGCCACCGCGACCTGCAACGGCCCCCGGACGGCGGCCTCGGCCACGGCCAGCCAATGTCCGGCCGAGCGCGGCGCGCGTTCCAGCAGCACGGAGTGCGCTTGCAGCGCATCGCCGGCCGCGCGCAGGTACCGCTCCGCGCGCTGGCCGTCGACCAGGTGCGCGGCGGTCAACAGCGCCTCGGTGACCGACGACGCGCCGGACGGCGTCGCCCCGTCCAGCGGATCGGCCGGCCGCAGCATCAGCTGCTCGGCGTCGTCGGCGGTGTCGAACCAGCGGCCGGGCCGCTGCGGGTCGGCGAAGTGGCGCAGCGCCGTGTCCAGCAGCCCGGTCGCCGCCGCCAGCCACTGCTGCTCGGCGGTCAGCTGATACAGCGCCAGCAGCCCGGTGGCCAGCATCGCGTGGTCCTCGAGGATGCCCGGGCTGTCGCCGACCACCCCGCCCAGGCTGGCGCGCCGCAGCCGGCCGTCCACCACGTGGGTGTTCAGCACCGCCCGCGCGCACCGCCGCGCGGCCTGGATCAACGCCGGATCGCCAACGGCCACACCGGCTTCGGTCAGCGCGGTGATCGCCAGCCCGTTCCACGACGTCACGACCTTGTCGTCGCGGCCCGGCTGAGCGCGGGTGAGCCGCGCGGCCAGCAGCGCCGCGCGGACGCGCTCGGCCCGCCGCGGGTCGTCCGGGTCGACGGGGCACTGCAGCACCGAGGTCCCGTGTTCGAACGTGCCCGACGGGGTGACCGCGAAAAGCTCTGCGGCCCAACGCCCGTCGTCGGCACCGAGCACCTTGTCCAGCTGCGCCGGGGTCCACACGTAGGTCGAGCCCTCGCGGCCGTCGGCGTCGGCATCGAGCGAGGAGGTGAACACGTCGCCGTCCGCGAGCTCGTCGAGCAGGAACGCCCCGGTCTGGGCGGCGACGCGGCGGGCCAACGGGTCACCGGTGCGCCGGGCCCAGTGCGCGTAGGCGCGCAGCAGCAGCGCGTTGTCGTACAGCATCTTCTCGAAATGCGGTACCACCCAGGCGTTGTCGACGCTGTAGCGGGCGAAGCCGCCGGCGAGTTGGTCGTAGATGCCGCCGCGGGCCATCGCGGTGCCGGTGCGCGCGACCGCCTCCAGCGACGCGGCCGAACCGGTGCGCTCGTGGTGGCGCAGCAGCGCCTCGAGCAACGCCGACGGTGGGAATTTGGGCGCGCCCCCGAACCCGCCGTGCGCGGTGTCCTGGTCGGCCAGCACCGCGGCGACGGCGTGGTCGCACAGCTCCGGCGCGACGTCCGGACCGCCGCCCGGCAGCCCGCCGGCCATCTTGCGCAGCTCCCCGGCGATGTGGTCGGACGCCTCCTCCACCTCGCCGCGGCGCTCCCGCCAGGTGGTCGAGACCGCCGAAAGCAGTTGCAGGAAGCTGTGTTTCGGGTAGTAGGTGCCGCAGTAGAACGGGCGGCCGTCGGGCGTCAGGAAGCACGTCATCGGCCAGCCGCCCTGCCCGGTGAGCGCGACGGTGGCGTTCATGTAGACCGCGTCGATGTCCGGGCGCTCCTCGCGGTCGACCTTGATGCAGACGAATCCCGCGTTCATCGCCGCGGCCACCTCGTCGTCCTCGAACGACTCGTGGGCCATCACGTGACACCAGTGGCAGGCGGCGTAGCCGATGGACAGCAGGATCGGCACGTCGCGCGCGGCCGCGTCCGCCAGCGCCTGCGGCGTCCACTGCTGCCAGTGCACCGGGTTGTCGGCGTGCTGGCGCAGATAGGGGCTGGTGGCCTGCCCGAGCGTGTTCGCCCCGGCGGGCTCAGCCGGGCTCATCGCCCGGTCCCGGCGCCCGCGTCGTTCCGTTGGCCTGCCCGGTGGCCTGGTCGGGGCCTTCGGCGACGGTGTCGGTGCCCTCGTCGGCGGCCTGGTCCGGCTCGGGATGCTCGGGGTCGAACGTCTTGGGCACCTTTTTCAGTTGCCGGTTCATCGATCGCAGCAGCAGCAGGGTGGCGATCAGCAGCAGCACGACGACCAGCAGCCCCACCGGGCTGGCCTTGCCGAAGTCGGGCCCGTGGTTGTGGGGTGCGTCGGCGAGCACCGCGAGCAGCCGGTGGTTCACTCGTCATCCTCGATTCCGGCGAACAGGTCGTCCTCGGGCAGTTTGGCCGGGACGCGGGAGCGGGCCAGCTCGAATTCCTCGGTGGGCCAGAGCCGCTGCTGCCAGGCGATGGGGGCGGCGAAGAACTCGGCGTTCGGGTCGATCTGGGTGGCGTGCGCGCGCAGGGCGTCGTCGCGCCGGTCGAAGTATGCCGAGCACTCGACGCGCGTCGTCACCCGGGACTCGAACGGGTCGTGCTCGGGATCCCAGTGTTTGAGCCACTTTTGGAACGGGCCCTCCTGGCCGCGCTTGACGAACTCGTCGTGCAGCAGCTGCATCCGCGCGCGCAGGAAGCCGTGGTTGTAGTACAGCTTGGACACCGTCCACGGCTCGCCCGCGTCCGGGAAGCGGGCGTAGTCGCCGGCCGCCTCGAACGCGCCGACCGAAACCTGGTGGCAGCGAATGTGATCCGGGTGGGGGTAGCCGCCGTTCTCGTCGTAGGTGGTGATCACGTGCGGCCGGAACTCGCGGACCACCCGCACCAGCGCCTCGACCGACTCCTCCAGCGGCGCCAGCGCGAAGCAGCCCTCGGGCAGCGGCGGCGGCGGGTCGCCCTTGGGCAGGCCGGAGTCGACGAAACCCAGCCACGTGTGCTCCACGCCGAGGATCTCAGCGGCCTTGGCCATCTCGTCGCGGCGGATCTCGGCCATGTGCTCGAGCACGTCGGGCAGGTCCATCGCCGGGTTGAGAATCTCGCCGCGCTCGCCGCCGGTCAGGGTCACCACCAGAACGCGGTGACCCTCGTCGGCGTAGCGGGCCAGGGTGGCCGCACCCTTGCTCGACTCGTCGTCGGGGTGCGCGTGCACCGCCATCAACCGCAGCCCGCTCACGTGCCCCCTTATCGGATCGCTGGTCACCACGAATAGCTAGAAGAGCTAGAACCGACCTTATAATTCCAGTTCCGGCCGCTGCATCCTGTCGGCCGGCGTCCCGCCGCCCCCAGGCATACCCAGACATACCGCAGGCATGACCGAAACTCCCCTTCCGCGCCCCGAGGCCCGCTACGGGCGGCCGCGCCTGTCGCGCGCGTCCCGGCGCCGCCTGGCCATCGGTTTGGCCGCGCTGGCCGTCGCCGCCGGCGTCGGCGTCGCCGTCGCCGGCTACCAGCGGCTGGGCACCGCCGACGTCTCCGGCTCGTTGGCCGGCTATCAACTGATCGACGACGAGACCGCGTCGGTAACGATCAGCGTGACGCGATCCGACCCGTCGCGCCCGGTCGACTGCATCGTGCGGGTGCGGGCCAAGGACGGCGGCGAGACGGGCCGGCGGGAGGTGCTGGTTCCGCCGTCCGACCAGCACACCGTGCAGGTGACGACGACGGTGAAATCCTTCCAGCCGCCGGTGATGGCCGACATCTACGGGTGCGGCGCCGACGTGCCCGGCTACCTGCGGGCGGGCTGACCGCGCTGCAAATATCGGGTTATCAACGGTTGGCGCGGTGGTAACATGGGTCGATGCACGGTTCCCGCAGGGACCGTGTATTGCTGCATTAGAGGCCGTCAAAGAGTGGTGCGGCGCTAAGCGGGGCGGGACCGGGTACCCCCGGCAGCGGGTGCACAGGCTTTCAGAGCGTGACATGCGCGGAACGACAATCACGAGGAGCACGACGAGATGACGGACACTCAGGTGACCTGGCTGACCCAGGAGTCACATGACCGACTCAAGGCCGAGCTCGACCAGTTGATCGCGAATCGCCCGGTCATCGCCGCGGAAATCAACGACCGCCGCGAGGAGGGCGACCTCCGCGAGAACGGTGGCTACCACGCGGCCCGCGAGGAGCAGGGCCAGCAGGAGGCCCGCATCCGCCAGCTGCAGGACCTGCTCAACAACGCCAAGGTCGGCGAGGCGCCCAAGCAGTCCGGCGTCGCCCTGCCCGGCTCGGTCGTCAAGGTCTACTACAACGGCGACAAGTCCGACAACGAGACGTTTTTGATCGCCACCCGCCAGGAGGGCGTCAGCGACGGCAAGCTCGAGGTGTATTCGCCCAACTCACCGCTGGGCAGCGCGCTGATCGACGCGAAGGTCGGCGAGACCCGCAGCTACATGGTGCCCAACGGCAACACCGTCGAGGTCACCCTGGTCAGCGCGGAGCCCTACCACTCCTAGCCTTTTCACCGCGAGCAGACG